>UQHT01000004.1 GCA_900540875.1 uncultured Collinsella sp. | reverse complement strand
GATTGCCCATGCGCGCAAAAGTGCGTCTCGGCAATCTGGGGCCCGCCCCATTTAATATTTATAAATATGCAGGTCAGCGAGGTGCTAGCGATGTGCCAGCGGATGCGCTGCCAGATAGACCTCGGTCAGTTGCGTGCGGTCGACATGCGTGTAGACCTGCGTGGTCGAAATATCGGCATGGCCCAAAATCTCCTGCAGCACACGCAGGTCGGCACCGCCCGCGAGCATGTGGGTGGCAAAGGAGTGGCGCAGGGTGTGGGGGTGGAGCCCAACCAGCCCCACCTGGCGCCCATACCGCTCGCATATCGCATGCACGGCCTGGCGCGACAGGCGACGTCCGTTCTTATTTAAAAAGACCGCCGAGGTCTCCGTCCCGTGAGCATGAGCGACCAGGAGAGTGCGCCCGTCACCTATATAGTGTGTCAGGGCGCGAGCCGCGCTTCCCACCAACGGGGCCAGACGCTCCTTGGAGCCCTTACCGCGCACCAGGACAAACCCGTCATCGATATGGATATCGCCCACATCGAGCCCAACCAGCTCACTCACACGCAAGCCGCAACCGTAAAGCACTTCCAAGATGGCATGATCGCGCAGCCCCATCTCGCCCTCGGGAAAGTCTTGATCGAGCAGTGCCGAGACATCCTCCACCGAAAGGTATTCCGGCAGGCGATCTGCCTTTTTGGGCAGGCGCAACGCCGCCGTCGGGTTTTGGGCCACGGCCCCATCGCGCACCAAAAAGGCATGCAGGCCCTTCACGGCAGCAAGCGCGCGCTCCACCGAGGCGTCGGAATAGCCTCCGTCGCGGCGATCGGCAACAAAGCCCTCCACGACCTGACGGCTCACATCTTCAAAAGACGCAATGTCAGCCCGCTCCAGATAGGCGCAGTACGTCGTCAGGTCACGACGATAGGCCACAATCGTGTTGCGCGCCAAGCCCCGCTCGACCGCGAGGTAATCGAGATACTCCCCCGCCGCCACGGCGAGCGACGAGGGAGTAGCTTCGGTATGTTCCTTATTCGCCGGCACCCTTAGTCCGTAGCGAGGTTCATGGGCGTCACCTGCAGACGGTCGACACCCTCGTGCTGGCCGATCGAAGCGCGCACGAACTCGCGGAACAGCGGCTGCGGGTTGGTCGGGCGGCTCTTGAACTCGGGGTGAGCCTGGGTTGCCACATACCACGGATGAACGTCGCGCGGCAGCTCGACCATCTCGACCAGGCGCTCGTCGGGCGACAAACCCGAGATAACCAAACCGGCGTCCTCGAGCTGGTCGCGGAAGGCGTTGTTGAACTCAAAGCGGTGACGGTGACGCTCGTAGACGAGTTCCTCGCCATATGCCTCACGAGCAAGAGTATCGGCGGCGAGCTTGCACGGATAGGCGCCCAGGCGCATGGTGCCGCCCTTCTCGGTCACGTCCTCCTGCGAGCTCATCAGATCGATGACGCTATACGGACCGTCCGGATCAAACTCGGAGGAGCTGGCACCAGCAAGGCCAACGACATTGCGGGCGAACTCGCACACGGCGACCTGCATACCCAGGCAAATGCCCAGATACGGAATCTTGTGCTCACGGGCAAACTCGGCCGCGAGGATCTTGCCCTCCAGGGCGCGCTTGCCAAAGCCGCCGGGGACCAGGATGCCCGAGGCGTCGCCCAGAACCTCGGAGACATTCTGCTCGTCGAGGCTCTCGCCGTCGACCAGCTGGACGTCCACATGGCGATCGTAGAAGACGCCCGCATGGTGCAGGGCCTCGATAACCGACAGGTACGCATCGGGCAGCTGCGTGTACTTACCCACGACGGCAATCTTAACCTTATCGGCGTGATGGTTGGCATGGTTCTGCTTACGCAGGAACTCATTCCACTCGCTCATGTCGCGCTCACGCGGGTCCAGGCCCAGGCGCTCGCAAATACGCAGGTCAAAGTCCTGCTCGGCAAGCAGCTGCGGCACGTCGTAGATGCTCGCGCAGTCCTCATTGGTAAAGACGCAATCGGTGTCGACGTCGCAGAAGCTTGCGATCTTTCCGCGGATAGCGTCATCGATATGGTGGTCGGAGCGCAGCACGATGATATCGGGCTGGATGCCAAAGCTGCGGAGCTCCTTGACGGAATGCTGCGTGGGCTTGGTCTTGACCTCGTGGGCGGCGGCAATATAGGGAACGAGCGACACGTGGATGTAGCAGACGTTCTCGGAGCCGGCCTCCTTGCGGTACTGACGGATGGCCTCGACAAACGGTTGGGACTCGATGTCGCCGATCGTGCCGCCCAGCTCGGTGATGACTACATCGGAGCCGGTCTGCTCCTCGATGCGGCGAAACTTGTCCTTAATGGCATTGGTGACGTGAGGAATCACCTGCACGGTACCGCCCAAAAAGTCGCCGCGACGCTCGCGGGCGATTAGGCTTTTGTAGATGGCACCGGTCGTAAAGTTGGAATCGCGGGTCAGGTTCTCATCAATAAAGCGCTCGTAATGACCCAGGTCCAGGTCGGACTCGTAACCATCCTCGGTTACAAAGACCTCACCATGCTGGAACGGGCTCATGGTACCGGGGTCGACGTTCAGATACGGGTCGGCCTTCTGCATCGTTACTTTGTAGCCACGCGACTTGAGCAGACGGCCCAGCGAGGCCGCGGTGATACCCTTGCCCAGGGACGAAACCACGCCACCGGTTACGAACACATGCTTGGTCATATTGAGTTACCTGCGCTTCCCGTAGAAGTTGTTTATCCACATCTTACGGGTCTTCATTGTAATACTCGCGCCGCGGACCGTCCGCAATTTTTCTCGCGTGCGATTGCATTTCTCAATCTTGAAACAAAACGCCGCCCGGTTTCCCAGGCGGCGTCACTATGGCAAGGGTTACATGCTGCTATCGATCAGCAACCTCGTCCTCAAGCATTTCTTGAACGAGCATGCCGGTACGGACGCCCTCAAGATACCACTCACCACGTTCGGTGAGGCAAATGCCATTTGCAAGCTGACCGCCGTCGTCGCTATAACGCGAGACGACATCAATCATACCTTCGGAATCCAAGCGATCGATTGCGGCGCGGGCACGATACGGCGAAACCCCCACGCGCTCGGCAAGCGTTTTGCGCGAGAAACCATACGGCCCGCCATTGTCTTCGGTTTGCTGGTCGATCTCCATCAACACCAGCACCTCGACACGCTTCATATCGTTGACACTCGCACGACCCTTGCCCGCCATAGCAGCCTCCTCAAACCGAGCACGAGCATCTAACGCGCCGTGCGCGACCGACACACCTCACGATGGCAGGTAATATCCATCATGCGGCATCCCGCTAAGGATGAAACAGTTACGGTTATTGTATACCGCTCAAATTGTTTCTAGGCAGGTAAACAGCTATTTTTCGCCGAAATAGACGCTTTATTGATCAAAAAGCCGTACCGGGCGCTAACCCGATACGGCCAAAATGCAATGCAATTACCGCGGTGCTTCAAACTTAGCGATGGAAGAAACCGCGGCGCTCAAACTTGGGCTCGCAGCACACGTTGATGCCCAACTTGCGCAGTACCGTCTCGTCCGTCGGCGAGATAATCACGCTAAAGAAGGCATCGCAACCGCGCAGCTGCTCCAGGCCCGAAAGGACGCGAGCGGCCGTCTCACTCGTGGCCGAGGTGATCGACAGCGCCATAAGCGTCTCGTCGGTGTGGAGGCGCGGGTTTTTGCTGCCCAGGAAATGCGTCTTGAGCTTGCTGATGGGCTCGATCGCCTCATCGCTAATGACCTCGAGCTCAAGGTCGACGCCCGAGACATGCTTGAGGGCGTTCATAATGAGCGAACTTGCGGCGCCCAGGCGCGTGGAGGTCTTACCGGTCACCACGGAGCCATCGGGCATGACCATGGCACCCACGGGACCACCCGTCAGCTGCTCCCTGGTGAGGGCCGCCGAGCGCGCCGGTGAGTAGTTCTTATCGATGCCGGCTTTCTTCATAATAATCTTGAGACGGTCGACTTGCTCATCGCCCACGCCGGTACGGCGCACATTTTCGACCGCGGTAAAGTAGCGGCGGACGATCTCCATCTTGGAAGCGTCGCGGCAGGCATCGTCATCGGTGATGGCAAAACCGACCATATTGACGCCCATGTCCGTAGGGCTCTGGTAGGGGCTCTTGCCCAGGATCTTTTCCATCAGGGCACGGACTACCGGGAAGGCCTCGACGTCGCGGTTGTAGTTGACCGTGGTCTTGTTGTAGGCCTCCAGGTGGAAGGAGTCGATGATGTTGGCGTCATCGAGGTCTGCCGTGGCGGCCTCGTAGGCAATATTGACCGGATGCGTAAGGGGCAGATTCCAAACCGGGAAGGTCTCGAATTTGGCATAGCCGGCGGCCGTGCCATGCTTGTGCTCGTGATAGAGCTGAGACAGGCAAGTGGCGAGCTTGCCCGAGCCAGGGCCGGGCGCCGTCACGACAACGAGCGGTCGGGTGGTCTCGACAAACTCGTTCTTGCCATAGCCGTCGTCGGACACGATCAGATCGACATCGTGCGGATACCCCTCGATGGGATAGTGCAGCTTGGCGGGAATACCGAGCGCGTTCAGGCGGTTGCGGAACACATCGGCAGCGGGCTGTCCAGCGTACTGGGTGATGACCACGGCCGCGACAGCAAAGCCGTTGCCGCGGAACAGGTCAACCAGGCGCAGCACATCCTCGTCATAGGTAATGCCAAGGTCACCACGAGCCTTGTTTTTCTCGATGTGGTTCGCGTTGATCGCGATGATAACCTCGACATCGTCGGCGATGCTTTTGAGCATGCGGAACTTGCTGTCCGGCTCAAAACCCGGTAGCACGCGGCTGGCATGATAGTCATCGAACAGCTTGCCGCCAAACTCCAAATACAGCTTGCCGCCAAACTGCGAGATGCGCTCCTTAATGTGAGCAGCCTGCAGCTCGATATACTTCGCGTTGTCGAAACCCTGGCGCATATATGGCTCCCGTCCCGTTTCGTAAATTAAGTTCCTACGCGATTATAACGGAGCCTGCCCTCCCCGATGCCCAGGCCATCAACAGGCACCAACCAAACACGCCATCGATAAGTTGCGGTGAAATAGCTCCTGTTTAACCCCTCAAGACGGCCAAACGGGAACTATTCCACCGCAACTTCCCCTTTTGGCGCAAAGTAACCTGACCCCTTTGCACCAACAGCAGAAACGTCGCGGGCAGAGAACGGACAGCGAACAGACACCAGAGCGAGCAAGCCGCCCCCTGCGCCAACAATGGCAGCGCCGCAGGTTGAGCATAAGTCAGCGAAAGCCCACCAGAGCGAGCAAGGTGACGTGAAAGAGGAGGGCATAGGCCTTTTGGCCATGCCCGACGATTGAACGTCAGATTGCCGCTCTGGCGGGCTTGCAGCGTCGAGCGGTTCCGGCGTTTGGTAAAACGCCGGAACACAAGAGCGCCCCCTCCCGCGCACGGAACGGGAGGGGGCCAAAGGTAGGAGTCTACCGGTGGGGTTACCCCACCGGACAGACGATGACCAGGTGATCCGTTATAGGATCGTCATGGTTTCCGTGGGGTACCCAGGGGGTACTTAGATCATCACGCAAGCGATGGTCAGGATGATGGCGCAGACGACGGAGAGAGCGACGATGAGCTTAAGAGCAAACTTGAGCCAGGTCGTCCACTCGATCTTAGCCAGAGCGAGACCGCCCATGATGGCACCAGAGGTCGGGGTGAACAGATTCACGACGCCGATGGCGGCGGAGAAGATCATGACCATGACCTCGGGCGAGAAGCCGAGCTTAACAGCCAGCGGTCCCATGATGGGCATGGAGACAGTAGCCATACCGGAGGTCGAGGGGATCAGGAAGGACAGGCCAAAGTAGACCAGGAAGCTCATGGGAGCGAAGATCACGCCGGACAGGCCAGCCAGAGCATTGGCGGCAGCGTCGAGGACGTAGACGTCGAGGCCGGTGCTAGCCATGAGGACGGAGATACCACGGGCAAGAGCGATGACGAGGACAACGGACATCATGTCGGCAGCGCCGGTGATGAAGGTGTTGACGATCTGCTTCTCGGAGAGGCCACCGATGATACCGATCAGGACAGCCATGAGGAAGAACCAGGTGGAAGCCTCGTCGAAGTACCACTGGCCAATGGGCAGGCCGGTGATCAGGGCAGACCAGCCCTGAACGATGGCGTTACCGTCGGCGTCATAGACAGCGCCAGCATCGAAGAAGTTGGCGACGCCCTCGTTGAGGTCGGCCAGCGGGATGAAGCCGACGATCATGACGACGAAGGTGAAGGCAAAGGCGATCAGAACACCCTTCTGACGACCGGTGAGCTTGACCTCTTTGTGAACCTCGGAAGCAGCCTTGCCGTGAGCCTCTTCGGCGTCCTTGAGCTCCTGCATCGAAAGGATGGTGGAACCCTTGTCAGCCTTGACCTTCTTGGCATAGCTCATGACGAAGAAGATGGACATGGCGGTGGTGACAATCCACAGGACGGCACCGAGGCCGATGATGATGGACTGGTTGACCTCAATGCCAACGCCGGTCAGAGCGTCGACGGCAGCACCGACGGCGAACGGGTTAACCGTGGAGCCGAGGCAGCCGCAGCCAGCGCCGAGCAGGACGGTGGCAGCGCCGACCATAGGGTCGAAGCCAGCAGCCATCATGGTGGCGGCGAGCAGGGCGTAGAAGGGAACGGTCTCCTCGCACATACCATAGGTGGTACCACCGAGGGAGAAGATGAACATTAGCACGGGAATGAGCATGATCTCATTGCCCTTAAGCTTCTGCACCAGAACGGCAATGCCGTTGTCCAGGGCGCCGGTCTCGGTCATCATGCCGAGGAAGCCACCGAGGATCATAACGAAGAGGCAGACGGGCAGAGCGTCAGCGAAGCCCTTGACCGGGGCGGTGCAGAAATCGCTCAGGCGGGCAGCGGTAACCGCGCCACCGGACGTACCGGAGACGATAACGGTAACAACCGCGACGATTGCCAGCAGAGCAAGAAGAATGGTGAACGATGAAGGCATACCGCGCTTTTTCTTAGCGGTCTCAGTCATAGTTCTCATCCCCCCTTCATAAATCATTTACTGATCTCGCCCGAAGCGGCTCTTCCGTGCCGTGCATGTCGCTCGGTGCGAGATTTTTACCAGACAAAAGCGCTCGGGGTGCGCAGGAATGCACCCCGAGCGAGATGCTAGATGCTCTTACTTGAGCGTGGCGTACATGACAGCCTTGATGGTGTGCATGCGGTTCTCGGCCTCGTCGAAGACCTTGGAAGCGGGGCTCTCGAAGACCTCGTCGGTGACCTCCTGCTCGGTGATGCCGAACTGCTCGCACTTCTCGGCGCCAATGGTGGTGTTGGTGTCGTGGAAGCTGGGCAGGCAGTGCAGGAAGATGGCACCCGGGTTGGCCATAGCCATGACCTCGGAGGTGACACGATACGGGGTGAGCTGAGCGATGCGCTCGGCCCAGACCTCGTCAGGCTCGCCCATGGAGACCCACACGTCGGTGTAGATAACGTCGGCACCGGTGACGCCGTCCTTGACGTCGGTGGTCAGCTTGATGGTGCAGCCGTTGGCCTCAGCGATGGGCTTGCAGGCCTCGATGACGTCGTCAGCGGGCATGCACTCCTCGGGGCCGCAGGCCACGAAGTTCATGCCGAGCTTGGAGCAGACGACCATGAGGGAGCGAGCGACGTTGTTCTTGCAGTCGCCCATGAAGACGAGGGTCTTGCCCTTGATGTCGTAGTTGAAGTTCTCCTGGACGGTCAGGATGTCGGCGAGCATCTGAGTGGGGTGCCACTCGGTGGTCAGACCGTTCCAGACGGGCACGCCGGACTTAGCGGCAAGCTCCTCGACGTCGTCCTGGGCAAAGCCACGGAACTCGATGCCGTCATACATGCGGCCGAGAACGCGGGCGGTGTCCTCGATGGACTCCTTCTTGCCCATCTGCGACGAACCCGGATCGAGGTAGGTGACGCCCATGCCCAAATCCATGCCGCCGACCTCGAAGGCGCAGCGGGTACGGGTGGAAGTCTTCTGGAAGAGCAGGACGATGTTCTTGCCCTCGAGATAGCGGTGCGGAACGCCGGCGCGCTTCATGTCCTTGAAGTTCTTGGAGAGCTTGAGCAGGTACTCGATCTCCTCGGTGGTGAGGTCGAGGAGCTTGAGGAAGCTACGGCCGGAGAGGTTAACACCCATGGTTCGAATCCTTTCGAAGAAATGAATTACGCAAATACTAGTGGTGCCCGTTTGACGGGCGAAACCGGTGCGGTTGTAGGGAGACCGCACCGGAAACGGAAAGACTTAGAGGTCCTCGCGCCAGAAGGGCATGCTCATGCAGCGCGGGCCGCCACGGCCGCGGGAGAGCTCGGCGGAGGGCACGACGAGAAGGTCCAGGCCCTCCTTGTACAGCACGTCGTTGGTGACGGTGTTGCGGGCGTAGACGCAGATCTTGCCGGGCTCGACGCACAGGGTGTTGGAGCCGTCGTTCCACTGCTCGCGGGAGGCCGCGATCGGGTCGCCGCCGCCGCAGGGGATCAGCTTGACCTGGTCGACGCCGGTGGCGTCCTCCAGGACGTGCTCGAGGGTGTCCTCGATCAGGCGGATGTTCACGTCGCCCGGGTTCTTGCCGGCGGTCAGCTCGTAGACGCGCAGGGTACCCATGATGGCGGGGTGGATCGTGAACTTATCGACGTCGATCTGGGTGAAGACCGTGTCGAGGTGCATGAAGGCGCGCGAGACGGGGATGTCGAAGGCCAGGATGCGCTCGACCTTGGAGTCGGAGTTCCAGAAGATGTTCTGGGCCATGACGTCGATGGCGGCTGCCTGGGTGCGCTGGGAGATGCCGACGGCGAGGGTCTTCTCGTTGATGTTCAGCACGTCGCCGCCCTCGGTGTGGAACTGGCAGTCGCGGCGGAAGTACAGGGAGACGTCCTTGTAGTCGGGGTGGTACTTGAAGACGTACTTGCCGTACAGGGTCTCGCGGTTGCGGGTGACCGAGTACATGCGGTTGAGGTTGACGCCCTCGCCGACGACCGCGAACGGGTCGCGGGTGAAGTAGAGGTTGGGCATCGGGTCGATGATCAGGTCGGACTCGGACTCGGAGTTGACCAGGGAGTCGAGGGTCGTGGACGCCGTAAGGGGCATGTCGATCTCGGCCTTGGTCATGCCGGCCATGGTCTTCTTGACGAACTCGAGGTTGTCGGTGATGGAGTCCAGCTTCTCGCGGACGATCTGCGGCATGTGCTGGCCGCGGATGCCTGCCTCGGCGATGTACTGGTCGGTGAACTCGGCGCGGGCGCCGGGGACCTGGTCGAACACCTCTGCGACGAGGTTCTCGAGGTAGAGCACCTCCACGCCCTGGTCCCTCAGGATCTGGGCGAAGGTGTCGTGCTCCTGCTGCGCGACCTCAAGGAACGGGACGTCGTCGAACAGGAGTCGCTCGAGCTCGTCGGGCGGCAGGTTGAGGAGCTCGTCGCCGGGACGGTGCAGGCAGACCTTCCTGAGCTTGCCGATCTCGGAAGGCACGTGCAGACCTTTCGTCATGGCCTCCTACCTTTCTTTCGGGCCCTTGTCAGGGCCGATTCGTTAGCGCCCCTCCGTGTGAGGCGTTATTGCTGACGACATATTTATATCCAAAATCAGCCCATACTTCCACCTTGCCCCCGAACGGTTTTTTATGGGGGGTGAACGGCATACACATATACTTCACGCATGGCACACTTTGATTTAATAAAGTTTATTTACGTGCTTAAATGCTTTTTCAAACCAAATAGCAAATGGAACTTAACTTTATTAAACCACCCTCAAATTGCATATTTCTAATAAAGCTATGAATAGAATTAGCGATTCATACCGCGTCTCAACCATTTTCATTTTTATTCAGAAAAAAGTTTGTCCTATTCATTTCTGGTAAACAAATTACCGTTTACCAGACGCTCGATACCGTTCACCGGAAGCTCAGTATAAGGCCCAGCGGATACTGGCTCGCTTTACGGCCCCATTTGTAACAACTTGACTTCTCGGTATAGAAAAACGAACCCGCTTCCCCTAGGGAAACGGGTCCGTTTTCGATTATCTTCGGCCAATTTGGATAAGGCCCTCGAAAATCGTCGGAATCCTAGCGATCAAACTCCGCCAGCGCCTCGCCCAGAAGCCTCAGGCCCTCGCGGAGAACGCCTTCGCTCGCGCAGTAGCCCAAGCGCGCGCCGCAGGGAAGCTCAAAGCGGCTACCGGGAACCAGCAGCACTCCCCTCTCGGCCAACAGGCGCTTGCAGAACTCCTCGTCGTCCTCGGGAATATCCAGTTGGATAAACGAGGTGGACACGCCCTGCGGGGCCGTCCAGGAGACACGATGCTGCGTATCGATCCATGCCTGAGCGATATCACGGTTGCCAAACACGATCTTACGGTTGCGCCCAAGGATCTTATCCCTGTGCTCGAGCACGTAGGTCGCCAGAGCGTCGTTGAACACGCCGCCGCAGATCATGGTGTAGTCACGATAGGTGCGGATGCGGTTGGACACCTCTTCGTCGGCCACGACCCAGCCCACGCGGGCCGCAGGCGTCGAATAGGTCTTGGACACCGAGTTGGTGACAATGGCCTTCTCGTACACGTCGGCCATCGACATAAAGGACTCGGTGTTCTCGAGCGGCAGATACACCTCGTCGCACAGCACGTAGGCGCCCACCGAACGGGCAATCTCGGCAATCTGGCCGAGTGTATCGGCATCGAGCACCGTACCGATGGGGTTCGATGCGTTATTGATGCAGATGAGCTTGGTGTTGGGGTGAACGAGGTGCTTGAGCTGTTCGATATCGGGCTTCCAGCCGAGCTCCTCGCGAAGCTCCCAATACTCGACCTCGGCACCGAGCGTACGCGGAATCTCATAGAGCGGCGCATAGGTGGGCCACTCGGCAATCACATGGTCGCCGGGCTCGACCACGGCCATGATGGCGTTGAGGTTCGCGCCCGTGCAGCCGTTGGTCTGCAAAATGTGATCGGGATTGACCTCGCGACGATACAGCTTGGCGACTTCGGCCTTAAAGTCGGGCGAACCCTCGATCCAGCCGTAGTTCATCTTCTCGCGGTCCAGGCGCTCGTAGAGCGTAGCACCGTCCTGCTCGTCAAGTGCGCGAAGCTCACCCATGGTCAGCGACGAGATCGTCGACTGAGCGATATCCCAGGTAGCACTCTTCTCCCAAACGTTGAGCCAATCCTCAACGCCAATTGTCTTGATATCCATGGCCACCTTATCTGATCTTAATTTAGCGTCAATAAACATGAATGGGACGGTGCGAAAGAACCGCACCGTCCCATTGGGAGACATCTAATGTCAGCTAGATGTTTGTATTAAGACCTGTACGGGTCTTTGAAAACCTTAGAGGTCCTCGCGCCAGAAGGGCATGCTCATGCAGCGCGGGCCGCCACGGCCGCGGGAGAGCTCGGCGGAGGGCACGACGAGAAGGTCCAGGCCCTCCTTGTACAGCACGTCGTTGGTGACGGTGTTGCGGGCGTAGACGCAGATCTTGCCGGGCTCGACGCACAGGGTGTTGGAGCCGTCGTTCCACTGCTCGCGGGAGGCCGCGATCGGGTCGCCGCCGCCGCAGGGGATCAGCTTGACCTGGTCGACGCCGGTGGCGTCCTCCAGGACGTGCTCGAGGGTGTCCTCGATCAGGCGGATGTTCACGTCGCCCGGGTTCTTGCCGGCGGTCAGCTCGTAGACGCGCAGGGTACCCATGATGGCGGGGTGGATCGTGAACTTATCGACGTCGATCTGGGTGAAGACCGTGTCGAGGTGCATGAAGGCGCGCGAGACGGGGATGTCGAAGGCCAGGATGCGCTCGACCTTGGAGTCGGAGTTCCAGAAGATGTTCTGGGCCATGACGTCGATGGCGGCTGCCTGGGTGCGCTGGGAGATGCCGACGGCGAGGGTCTTCTCGTTGATGTTCAGCACGTCGCCGCCCTCGGTGTGGAACTGGCAGTCGCGGCGGAAGTACAGGGAGACGTCCTTGTAGTCGGGGTGGTACTTGAAGACGTACTTGCCGTACAGGGTCTCGCGGTTGCGGGTGACCGAGTACATGCGGTTGAGGTTGACGCCCTCGCCGACGACCGCGAACGGGTCGCGGGTGAAGTAGAGGTTGGGCATCGGGTCGATGATCAGGTCGGACTCGGACTCGGAGTTGACCAGGGAGTCGAGGGTCGTGGACGCCGTAAGGGGCATGTCGATCTCGGCCTTGGTCATGCCGGCCATGGTCTTCTTGACGAACTCGAGGTTGTCGGTGATGGAGTCCAGCTTCTCGCGGACGATCTGCGGCATGTGCTGGCCGCGGATGCCTGCCTCGGCGATGTACTGGTCGGTGAACTCGGCGCGGGCGCCGGGGACCTGGTCGAACACCTCTGCGACGAGGTTCTCGAGGTAGAGCACCTCCACGCCCTGGTCCCTCAGGATCTGGGCGAAGGTGTCGTGCTCCTGCTGCGCGACCTCAAGGAACGGGACGTCGTCGAACAGGAGTCGCTCGAGCTCGTCGGGCGGCAGGTTGAGGAGCTCGTCGCCGGGACGGTGCAGGCAGACCTTCCTGAGCTTGCCGATCTCGGAAGGCACGTGCAGACCTTTCGTCATGGCCTCCTACCTTTCTTTCGGGCCTTACTGGCCGAATGTATCAGTGCCCCTCCGTATGGGGCGCTGCTTGCTGACAGCTCTAGTTATATCCAAAAACCACCCGCAATTCCACCTCGCCCCCGAACGGTCAGCAAAGTGCGATGAACGGTATATCGCATATGATTCCCCCATGATGCACTTCGGTTCTCTAAAGCAGGTTTTCAAAGGTAATCGTTCTTTTTTCTAAGGAATTGAGCGAGATAGCACAAATATTTTCATGTTTAGGAATTGCATAGCTAAGACTGTTTTCTGCATATATATGTCGTTTGTCCATGATTCGATTTGGATTCGATTATATTCAGCTCGCAATCATTCTTATTCATACATCCTCACCAGTTGAGTATGGATATAAATTGTTTCAAAGCGGGTCGGGTAGTTTGTTGCATGCTTTGACAGCGTAAGAAGTAGGTAAAGATGCCGTTCGTACAATACGTCCGTGCCATAGGTCGACTAAATTGAGACAATAGTGAATAGTGTTAGGCTACCGTCCCCTGTGGGGACTGAACGGACAGATGCATATGCCGAGCAAAATCGAAAAGAAGCAAGCCGCCGCAAAGCTGCGCAAACCGCCGCGCGACTTCTCGTATACGCAAAACCGAGAGCTCAGCTGGCTACGCTTTGACAACCGCGTGCTCGACGAAGCCTTCGATGAGTCCGTGCCGCTGTTCGAGCGCCTTAAGTTCGTCTCGATCTTCGAGTCCAACCTCGACGAGTTCCTTATGGTCCGTGTAGGTGGTCTGTCCGACCTGGCCGAGCTCAAAAAACAGCCTGTCGACAACAAAAGCAATATGACCGCCTCTGAGCAGGTCGATGCTGTTATGGCCGAAATGCCCGAGCTCCTTACCCGTTGGGAGTCAATCTTCAAAAGTATCGAGGGCAAGCTCGACACCTTGGGCGTTCACCGCGCTCGCATCGATTCGCTTACGCCCGAGGAGCGCACCTTTGTAACCCGCTACTTCCAGGCCTACGTGTCGCCGGTCATCTCGCCGCTGGTGATCGACCCGCGCCACCCCTTCCCCAACCTGCGTAACGGCGCACTCTACCTGGCCTGTGGCCTGGACGGCGTCACCGACGAGGAAAGCCTGCTGGGCCTGATCGAGATTCCCGCCTCGATGAACCGCGTGGTCGAGATCCCCTCGCCCACCGGCACCTACTCCTACATTCTGCTCGAGGACGTCATCCTCGCCTGCCTGGACAGCTGCTTTGGCTCCTATAAGCCGCTCGACCGCGCGCTCATCCGCGTCACCCGCAACGCCGACATCGATCCCGACGGTGAGGGCGTCGAGGAGGAAGAGGACTATCGCCAGCATATGAAGCGCATCCTCAAGAAGCGCCTGCGCCTGCAGCCGGTAGTACTCGCCGTCTCGGGCTCACTCGAAAAAGCGACGCTCAAGACTATCCGCAAGGCGCTCGAGCTCCCGCGTCGCTCGGTCTTTACCTGCGATATCCCGCTCAACCTGGGCTATGTCTTCGGCATCGAGGGCAAGATTCCCGAGCACCTGCGCAACGAGCTGCTCTTTACGCCGTTTAAGCCGCAGCCCAACCCCACCATCGATATGACCCGCTCCATCCGCGAGCAGGTACTTCAGCACGACAAGCTGCTCTTTTATCCCTATGAGGCTATGAACCCCTTCCTGGATCTGGTGCACGAGGCCGCCTACGACCCCGAGTGCATCTCACTGCGCATCACGCTCTACCGCGTGGCCAAGCAGAGCCGCCTGTGCGAGTCGCTGATCGATGCCGCCGAGAACGGCAAAGAAGTCACGGTGCTCATGGAACTCCGCGCTCGCTTCGACGAGCAGAACAACATCGAGTGGGCCGAGCGCTTGGAAGAGGCAGGCTGCACCGTCATCTACGGCTCCGAAGGCTTTAAGTGCCACTCCAAGATCTGCCAGCTCACCTATCGCGAGGGTATGGCGCTTACACGCTTGACGCTGTTGGGCACCGGCAACTTTAACGAGAAGACGGCCAAACTCTACAGCGACTTTATGCTCATGACCGCTCACCCCGGCATCGGCGAGGACGCCAACCTGTTCTTCCGCAACCTGTCGCTGGGCAACCTGCGCGGCGATTACCGCTTCCTGGGTGTGGCGCCCGTCGGACTGAAACCGCTCATCATGCGCGGGCTTGACCGCGAGATCCAGCGCGCCCTCGCCGGCGAGCCCGCCCGCGTGTTCTTTAAACTCAACTCGCTCACCGACCGCGAGGTCATCGACAAGATCGCCGAGGCATCGTGCGCAGGAGTCCGCGTGGACATGATCATCCGCGGCATCTCGTGCCTCAAGCCGGGCGTTCCTGGCAAGACCGAGAACGTGCATGTCCGTTCTATCGTCGGACGCTTTTTGGAGCATGCGCGCGTTTACGCCTTTGGCGTGGACTCGGACATGATCTATCTGAGCTCGGCCGACATGATGACGCGCAACACCGAGCACCGCGTGGAGATCGCCTTCCCCGTGCTCGACCCCACCTGCCGCGCCCTGGTGCACGAGTACATGAGCATGCAGCTGCGCGACAACGTGAAGGCCCGCAGCCTCACGAGCGACGGCACCTGGGTCCCCGTGGAGCGCGCAGAGGGTGAGAAACCCTTCAACTCGCAGGAAGCCCTGCTGGAGCGTGCCTACCGCAACGCCGAGGCCGCGCCCGAGCCCGTCATTGAGGCAAAGCCCGCCCCTGCTCCTAAGCCGCAGCCGGCCACACCCGAGGTTCAGAAGGTCCAGGCGACCGTCATTGAGCCCGAGCCCGCACCTGCACCTCAGCCCGAGCCGCAGGCAGCTAAGCCCGCACCCGAGACGAGCGCCCGTCGCGATAAGCCCGCCGGCAAGACCAAGGCCATCGAGCGCCATCGCCCCGGTCGTGTGCGCATGGGCCTGGGCCTGATCGGCCTGGGTCTTAAGACGCTCATTACCGGCAAGACGAAATAGTCGTTTGTAGAAGCAGTTTGTAGAAGCGCCCCGCATTTGAGGAAAGCCTCGGATGCGGGGCGCTTTTCCCTGCTACCATGGTGCGAGCAACAACACGAATGACAGGCAGGGATATGAAGCTCACTATAGAATCGATGACCTACGGCGCCGACGGGCTGGCGCACGCCGACAACGGCAAAGCCGTCTTTGTGCAGGGCGCCGTGGCAGGCGACACCGTCGAGGCCGAGGTCGCACAGGACGGCAAGTCGTTCATGCGCGCCCGCACGACCGAGATTCTGGAGCCGAGCCCCGATCGCATTCAGCCTCCCTGCCCCTACGTGGGCATCTGCGGCGGCTGCTCGTGGGGCAATCTCTCACGCACGGCACAGCTCGCCGCCAAGGAGCAAAACCTGCGCTCCACGCTCGAGCGCATCGGCAAGTTCGCTCCTGAGCAGGCCGATGAGTTGGTACAGCCCATCTGCCACACCAAGGACGACTGGGGCTACCGCAATAAAATCGAGCTCGAACCGACCGTCGTCAACGGTCGCGTGCGCCTTGGCATGCACGGTGTCGACCCCAGCAAAATCGTGACCGTCGATGCGTGCCCGCTGTTCGATAAACGTTTTCCCAAGGCGCTCAAATCGGTCGTCGGCGCACTCAACTATCTAAGCGGCAGCCATGACTTGGGACTCGAACGCGTGGGCATTCGTGCATCGCGCCGCACCAAGGCGCTCGAGGTTGCACTCTGGACGCCAACAGGCTCTTTTCCGCGCTCGCAGGTCTCCCGCGTGCTGGCGGACGCCGCTCATCCCACGAGCATCGTGCGCGTGATGAGCAAGGGCGAAAAGAAGGCCCGCCGTGTCTCCAAGGTCGAAATGCTCGCCGGAGAGGGCTCATGGACCGAGAATATCGCCGAGGGCCAGATGCGCTTGTCTGCCCCGTCTTTTTTCCAGGTCAACACCAAGGGTGCCGAGATTTTGATCGAGCTTGTCATGGAAGCGCTCGACCCGCAAGAAGACGAGCTTGCCGTGGACCTGTACTGCGGCGCCGGAACCTTTACCCTGCCGCTCGCCCGCCGCTGCGACTTCGTCGCCGCCGTCGAGGCCTACGGCCCGGCCGTGCGCGACCTGCGCCGTAACCTGGAGATCAACAAGCTTGATAACGTCGACGTCATTGGCGGAGACGCGGTGCGCGAGTTCCCCGACCAGGATGCCGACGTCTTGGTGGTCGACCCGCCGCGCGCAGGCCTCGCCCCCGAGGCGATCGACCTTATCGCCAGCACGAGTGCTCGCGATGTAGCCTACGTGAGCTGCGACCCGGCCACCCTGGCGCGCGATCTCAAACGCTTTGTCGAAGAAGGCACCTTCTCCCCCGTAAAGATCACGCCAGTCGATCTGTTCCCACAAACCTTCCACTGCGAGACCGTCGTCCACCTTAGGCGCAACTAGCCACTCAATCATTGCTCAGATAAATCATTGAGAAATCGAGCGTGGCAAGCGGAGGTCTTCGGGGTATAAGACGGCTAATTGTATGCCGCCTATGAAAGGAACCCTCATGCCCAGCGTTGCCGTTCTCGCCGCCGATGGCTTTGAAACTATTGAATGCTTGACCATGGTCGATGTCATGCGTCGCGGCGGTGTGCGTGCCACGCTCGTCTCGATTATGCCCACACGTGAGGTCGTAAGCTCGCTGCAGATCCCCGTGACCTGCGATGCGCTCTTTGATGAGATCAACTTTGACGAGTACGACTGCGTCGTGCTGCCCGGCGGCTTGCCCGGTGCCACCAACCTGCGTGCCGATCAGCGCGTCTGCGACGTGGTCTGCGAGTTCGCCGCGACCAAGCACGTTGCCGCCATCTGCGCCGCCCCGTTTATCCTGGGCGAGCTCGACCTACTCGAGGGGCGCCACGCCACGTGCTTCCCTGGCTTTGAGAAAAGCTTCCCCGAAGGCGCCTATACCGGCGAGAAGGTTACGCAAGACGGCAACATCATCACCGCCAGCGGCATGGCCCAGTCGCTCCCCTTTGCGCTTGAGCTGCTGCGCACACTCGCCGGCGACAAGGCCGTCGAGAAGGTCGCCGAGGGCATTCAGCTATGATTTTGGCTTCGCAATCACCGCGCCGCATCGAGTTGATGCGCGAGGCAGGCTATGACATTCGCGTGATTCCCGCAGATATCGACGAAACGCCTTTTGATGGCGAGGCCCCGCTTACGCTCGTTGAACGCTTAGCACGCGCCAAAGCCGCCGCCGTTGCCGCCGAGCATGCCGAGCCCAACGAACTGACCGTCGCGGCCGATACTATTGTCACCTTCGATGGCAAGATTCTGGGCAAGCCGGCAACCGAGGACGAGGCGCGCACCATGCTCCGCGAGCTTTCGGGCCGCACGCACCAGGTCGCAACCGGCGTCTGCATCGTTAAGGCAGGCGACACGGCCGCTCCGCATGCCGCTGAGAGCCTGTCGTTTGTCGATGTGACCGACGTGACGTTCTATGAGCTTACCGAAGAGCAGATCGAGCGCTATGTTGCCTCCGGCGAACCCATGGACAAGGCCGGGGCCTACGGCATCCAAGGCACAGGCGGCCGCATGCTTGTGCACGATATTTCGGGTGACTTCTACAACGTGGTGGGCTTGCCCATCGCTCGCGTCGCACGCGCGATTCAAAAACTCTCGTAATTGCATCTGGCGCTGGTTATCCCCCAGCGCCTACAATTTTGCCGTACCGTACGGATCCCGACCGGGCATAAGGCCCGGCGGAAAACCGATAGGAGAAAACATGGACACACTGCTCGAAGCCATCGATGTTTGCAATGTCGATGGCTTTTGCTTTGGCAACTATACGGACGAGGAGGCTGGCACCGGCTGCACCGTAATCGTGGCGCCCGAGGGTGCCACCGGCGGCGTTGACGTTCGCGGCGGTGCTCCAGCATCGCGCGAAACCGACCTGCTGCGACCCGAGAACACCGTCGACAAGGTTCACGCCGTCTGCCTTTCGGGCGGATCGGCCTTTGGCCTCGAGGCTGCAAGCGGCGTCGCTCGCGAACTCGAGAGCCGCGGCATTGGTCTGTCCGTCGGCCCCACGCAGGTGCCCATCGTGTGCTCCAGCTGTATCTTCGACCTTGCCTTTGGCGACCCCACCGTACGCCCCGACATAGAGGCCGGCATCGCCGCCGTGCGCGAGGCACTCGACAACACCCCCGCCACGCTCGAACAGGGCAACGTGGGCGCCGGTACCGGCGCTACCGTGGGCAAGCTCATGGGACCTGCCACATGTATGAAAGCCGGACTTGGCGCTGCTGCCGTGGCGCTCGGCCCCGTCAAGGTGGGCGCCGTGGTCTCGGTCAACGCCTGCGGCAACATCGTCGACCCGTTCACTGGCGATTGGGTGGCTGGCATGCGCGCCGCTGCCGATAGCGACCAGATCGTCGACATGGAGCTCGCGGCCTTTGCCGCTGCCGGCTCCATGCAGATGCCGCTCGACCGCACCAACACCACCATCAGCTGCATCGTCACCAACGTGGAGCTCACAAAGGCCCAGGCCACCAAGGTCTCCCAGATGGCCGCAGACGCCTACGCACACGCCATCCGTCCCACGCACACCACCAACGACGGCGACACCATCTACACCCTCGCCAGCGGCAAACTGGGCGCCCAGGCAAGCGCCGCCGTTCCCCTAGACCTGCTGGGCATGCTCGCCGTAAGGGCCCTGGAAACCGCCATCGTAAATGGAGCCAAAACCGCCAAAACCTCCCACGGCATCCCCGGCGCCGCGAGGTAATCTCACTCGTCCGTCGGTCGGAGGCGGGCGGGCATTACGTTTGCTGCTCTACAGTCCTATGCAAGACGAAGGCCACATTAAGTGGCCTTCTTTGCATGCGGAACTCGCGACAAACACAACCAAGCCCCACCGGGCAACCTGCTCAACCAGATCTTTTTCAGCCCAGGCCCCTGTGTACCGCGCGTCCAAGATCTTCAAATTCAGCTGTCTGACATAAAGCGAGACATAGCAGAGGACCCCTGGTCCTTAACTTGATACGAGTTCCGCACGCAAAGGAGGCGCCAGTGGCGCCTCCGTCTTGCGCAGGACTGTCCGAAGTAGCAAGTTAAGGACCAGGGGTCCCCGTTACCCGAGCGTTTCTGTACTAGTTGAATTTGAAGATCTTTGAGGCAAGACGGTATAGGCCGAGTGTGGTTTTGTCTCCGGCACGACCGCGGAGGTTAGTGAAGAAGCCGACCACACCGTAACGTGCACGACGATACATACGCTCGTCATAGGCCTTCAAATCATTCCACAGCGTCTTCAGGCGCTCGTCGGCGCAATCCTCGTCGGAAAGCTTGGTGAGCACCGAGCAGATCGCCATCATCATAGTGAAATAACCCATCATGTACGAGCGCAGACGCGACGACTCAACATCGCTGTACAGGTGGAACGACTCCATCATGATGCGCGTCACACGGAACTGCTGGTCCAGGCGCTTGACCATCGTGGCCTCGTTGACGCTCTGGCCCTCGCGACCGATAAAGTAGCGATAGAGGTCGATGTCGGCGTAGTACATGGTCTTGCAACGCGGCAGCGGCACGTAGGCGTAGATGTTGTCCACATAGAACGTGTGCGGCGGCATGGGCAGGTTGGACTCGCGCAGCACATCCGTGCGATAGCACAGGCTGTGCATGAGCAGATTCTGGTCCAAACGGAAATGACCGATCTGGTCCCAGGTAAAGATCTTTTTTCGAGGCAGGGCAAACTTGTAACCAATGGCCGTATGCGTACCCTCGTAAACCTTCTCGTACACGTAGTTCGAGATAAACAGGTCAACGCGCTGGTCGCGCTCTTCAAAGCCGCGCAGAATCGACAGCATGGTCGAAAGGGCAGCGCCGTCAAGCCAGTCGTCCGAGTCGACAACCTTGTAGTAGGTGCCCTGCGCCTCGCGCAGACCCGAAAGGACGGCAATACCGTGGCCGCCATTCTCCTGGTGCACCGCGCGGATGATTCCAGGATAACGGGCCTCCCACTCGTCGGCCTTGGCGGCCGTCTCATCCTTGGAGCCGTCGTCCACCACGATAATCTCGATATCGGTGGCATAATTGCTCCCCTCCAAGATGGAGGTGATGCAATGGTCCATGTCCTTAGCGGCGTTATACGAGGGAATACCGAATGTTATGACTTTATGCATGGCAGGCGATAATCTCATCCGAAAGATCGAGGGCGGAATTGGTCACGGCATCCATATCGTAGTAACGATACTCGGCCAGACGACCCACCGGGTGGAAGTTTGTCAGGTTCTGGACGCGCTCAAGATAGCGCTCATAGAGCTCACGGTTCTCGGGCTCAAGAATGGCGTAATACGGCGTCTCGCCCGAGCCGGGCGTATAGGCCTTGGAGTACTCCTTCATGATGGTGGTCTTGCCGGGCAGGACCTGACCAGTCATGTTCTTGAACTCGGTAATGCGCGTGTAGTCCTCGCTCGTGGTGTAGTTGACGGTGCCCACGGGCTGGAACTGATCCATATCGAGCGTCTCGAACTTCATGTCGAGCGTACGGTACGGAAGAGCGCCCAGGTCGAGGTTGAACAGCTCATCGAGCGGACCGGTATAAACGATCTCGCCGCCGTAGGCCTTGCCACCGATCTTGACGGTGGTCTCGTCGATCTCAAAGAGATCGCGGGCGTCCACGTCGCAGAACACGTCGATCAGGTCGTGGTCGAGCATATGCTCGAACAACGCCGTGTAGCCGTCCTGCGGCATACCCTGGAAGGGAGCCTGCGGGAAGTAGCGGTCATCATCGCCCACAAAGATGGGAACGCGGCCGGTGATCGAGGGGTCGATCTGATCGGGCGTCTGGCCCCACTGCTTCATGGTGTAATGCAAAAAGACGTTCTCGTAGACGTAATCGGCGACCTCGGCAAGATCCGGGTCGTTCTTCTTACGCAGCTCCATGATGGGCACCTTGACATCCTTGCCAAAGGTCTCCACGAGCTTCTGATACAGCTCCTCGCCGCGCTCGTCACCAAAGGCGAGCTTGAGACTCGCATGGTTGAAAGGCACGGGCATAAGGGTACCGTTGATGTTGGCGAGCACCTTGTGCTGATAATCCGTCCACTTGGTAAAGCGCGACAGGAAATTATGCACACGCTCGTTAAAGGTGTGATAGATATGCGGACCGTACTCGTGGATCAGGATTCCGGCCTCGTCAGTGCAGTCATAGGCATTGCCCGCAATGTGGCTACGGCGCTCCAAAACGGCAACACGATAGCCGATAGTCTCGGCAAGACGGCGGGCGCAAACGGCACCGGCATATCCAGCACCGACGACAATCATGTCGTACGCGCCGGCGTTAAAGCCTTCAGGCAGGCCTGAGGTAATCTGCATCGATACTCCTTGTCAAAAGCCACGGGCTCGTTAGCTGGGCTTTTCTCGAACATTCTTCGAGACATATTTATCAGAGCGATTATAGCGCTAATGCGTCCTATAATGAGCTTGCCACACAAGGAAAGCTCAAGCACAGCGGCGAACATAATTGAAAGGTAGACCCGCTAGCAGCGGGTTTATTCGTGAACAGCCGGGTGCCTGGAGCTTAGCGAAACGCTTGTAAGGAGTAACATGAGCGATTTCCTAAACCGTATGAAGTCTGCCGCCAAGGCCGACCTTAAGACCATCGTCCTGCCCGAGGGCGAGGATCCGCGCACCATCGTCGCGGCCAACAAGATCATCGAGGAAGGCCTGGCCAACATCGTCATCCTGGGCGATCCCAACGAGATCAACGTCCCCGGCGCCACCGTCATCGATCCGCGCAACGCCGAGAAGCACGAGGAGTACGCGCAGAAGTTTGCCGAGCTCCGCGCCAAGAAGGGCGTTACCATCGAGCAGGCTCGAGCCCAGGTGATGGACGCCACCTACTTTGGCACCATGATGGTCAAGATGGGCGATGCTGACGGCCTGGTCTCCGGCGCCTGCCACTCTACCGCCGACACCCTGCGCCCCGCGCTGCAGATCCTCAAGACCGCCCCGGGCACCAAGCTGGTCTCGGCCTTCTTCGTGATGTGCACCGACACCCCGCAGTTCGGCACCGACGGCACGCTGATCTTCGCCGACTGCGGCCTCAACATCAACCCGTCCTCCGACGAACTCTCCGAGATCGCCATCGCCTCCGCTCACTCCTGGTCCACCTTCATGGGCAATGTTGAGCCGCACGTGGCCATGCTCTCCTACTCCACCATGGGCTCCGCTGGCGGCGAGGTCGCCAAGAAGGTCCAAGAGGCCGTGAAGTTCTGCAAGGAGAAGGCTCCCGAGCTCGCCATTGACGGCGACCTGCAGCTCGATGCCGCTATCGTCCCCACCGTCGCCCAGCTCAAGGCTCCCGGCTCCTCCGTTGCCGGCAAAGCCAACGTGCTCGTGTTCCCCGACCTCGAGGCCGGCAACATCGGCTACAAGCTGGTTCAGCGCTTCGCTGGCGCCGACGCTTACGGCCCCATCCTGCAGGGCATCGCCAAGCCGGTTAACGACCTTTCGCGCGGCTGCTCTGCCGACGACATCGTGGGTGTCGTAGCCATCACCGCCGTCCAGGCTCAGATGGCTGAGTAGCGGACATAGCCCCTCGGGACCCTACAGGGTAAAGCTCTGAAAACGTCCTCGGACATGTCGGAAGCCCCCGCTGCGCATTACGTGCGGCGGGGGCTTCCTCCGTCCTGCGGAATGTTTTCAGAGCTTTACCCTGTAGGGTCCCTGCCGCCACGTAGCAATCAGAGCATCTGGAGTGGACGGCGGCTTGGCTACGAGCTGGGGCTGAGGATCTGAATGGATGGGTGTCGTTGCTGGGAGCGCAGGCGTTACTGGTGATGATCACTTTGGGACTGGAATTTCCGCCTGCTAGCAAAAAGGCCTCCTGAGCTGCTGCTCAGGAGGCCTTTCGTTCAATCGCAAGCGAACGCACTAGTTATTCGCGGTCAGACGCTCGACGTCGTGGGCGATCATGTATTCCTCGTCGGTGGGGATGACCATGACCGTGACGGAAGAGCCGGCGGCGCTGATGACCTGCGGGCCGTTACCCACGGCCTCGCGGTTCTTGTTGTTGTCGATGCGCACGCCCAGCCACTCGAAGCAGTCGCAGAAAGCCTTGCGGATCGACCAGTCGTTCTCGCCAATGCCGGCGGTAAAGGTAATGGTGTCCACGCCCGCCATTGAAGCGATCATGGAGCCGGCCTGCTGCATGGCCTTGTAGGCGAACATATCGAAGGCGAGCAGGCAGCGCTCGTCGCCCTCGGAGGCGCGCGTGCGGATGTCACGGGCGTCGTTGGAGATGCCCGAGATGGCAAGCAGACCAGACTGCTTGTTCATCATGTCATCGACTTCCTGGTAGCTGTAGCCGCCCTCGCGCTGCAGGTAGCACACGGTAGCCGGGTCAATGGAACCACAACGGGTGCCCATCATCAGGCCGTCGAGCGGCGTGAGGCCCATCGTGGTATCGCGGCATACACCGTCCTCAATGGCGGCGAGTGAAGCGCCGTTGCCCAGATGACACGAAAGCAGACGGTGGCAGCGCGAACCCAGGATCTCCTTGGCCATCATCCACTCGTAGCGGTGGCTCGTACCGTGGGCGCCGTACTTGCGCACGTGGTACTTGTTACACACGTCCTTGGGCAGGGCGTAGGTGTAGGCGACCTCGGGCATAGTCATGTGGAACGAGGTGTCGAAGACGGCCACGTTGGGCAGCTCCGGATACTTCTCGCGACAATACTCGATTGCCGCTGCCTCGCCGTAGTTGTGCAGCGGGGCGAGCGGTGCCACCTCGAGAATCTTAGCCATGACCTCATCGTCGACGACCGCGGAATCGTCAAAGTACCAGCCACCCTGAACAATACGATGCCCAATGCCATCGATCGTAAAGTCGGTCTTCTCGAGCTCCTCGAGCACACGTGCGATAGCCGAACGGTGGTCCGGGAAGGGGACCTCCTCGGTTTGCTTGGCGCCACCGTTCTCGGAGTGGCCAAAGATGCCCATGTCCGAACCGATACGTTCGCAGTTGCCCTTGGCGAAAACCTCGCGGGTATCGGTATCCAAAAGCTGATATTTAAGGCTTGAGCTACCGGCGTTGACAACAAGTACGTTCATGAGACTCCTTTGCAGTGCGATACGGTCGGCGCAGACCCCTTAAGGCGGCCGCATGTTAATAAGAAGTTATCACATCTTAATAAATAACTATCAGGCATATCGCCCAACGAGCACAAAAGAGGGGCCGAACGGCGCTCGGTCGTCCAGCCCCTCCCCTTTTGCAATTACTTGCCGTTGACGATGCGCTCGACGTCGGAAGCGATCATGAACTCCTCGTCCGTGGGGATAACGAAAATCTTAACCTTGGAATCCTTGGCAGACAGGCACCATGCGCCGTCACCACGCAGGGCGTTGCGGGCATGATCCATCTTGACGCCCATAAAGGCCAGGCGGTCGGCCACGCCGGCGCGGACGGCAGGAGCGTGCTCACCGATGCCGGCAGTGAAGACCAGGGTGTCCATACCGCACATGGAGGTGGCCATCTCGGCAGCCTTGGCGGCAATCTTGTAGACGAACATATCGAAGGCAAGCTGGGCCTCGGGGTCACCGGCAGCGGCGAGCTCCTCGACGTTGCGGCAGTCGTTGGTCTTGCCGCCGGTCACAGCCAAAAGGCCGGACTTCTTGTTCATCATCTCGTCGACCTCGTCGAAGGTGTAGCCGCCCTCGCGCTGCAGGTAGCACACGGTAGCCGGGTCGATGGAGCCGCAGCGGGTGCCCATCATAACGCCGTCGAGCGGCGTCAAGCCCATGGTGGTGTCCATGCACTTGCCGTCCTCGATGGCGCACAGGGAAGCGCCGGAGCCGATATGGCACACGACGACCTTGCGGGCCTCGCCGTTGGTCATCTCGGCGACCTTCTTGGAGATGTAACGGTAGCTGGTGCCGTGGGCGCCGTACTTACGGATGTGCAGCTTGTCGCAGACGTCCTTGGGCAGGGCGTAAGTCTTGGCGACCTCGGGCATGTTGAAGTGGAAAGCGGTGTCGTAAACCGTAACGTTGGGCAGGTCGGGATACTGCTCCAGGCAGTACTCGATAACGTTGGCCTCGGGGTTGTTGTGCAGCGGGGCGAGCGGAGCGACCTCGCGGATCTTGGCGAGGACATCCTCGTCGACGAGGGAGGAATCGCCAAAGTACCAACCACCCTGAACGATACGGTGGCCGATACCCTCAATCTTGACGCCGTTGGCCTCGAGGTCCTTCAGGACAACCTCGATGGCGACCTTGTGGTCGGGGAACTCGATGTTCTCGGTCACCTTCTTGGAGCCGTTGGCAGCATGGGTGAAAGTGCCGCCGGTAAAGCAGACGCGCTCGCAGGAGCCCTTTGCGGACACCTTGTGGGACTTGGTATCGATGACCTGATACTTAAGGGTCGAAGATCCTGCGTTGACGACCAGAACGTTCATGTGTCTCCCTACTAACAGGCGGTGTGGCGCCGCCAGGTTACATACGCTTCAATAATAAACCCAAACGCCCTCGCGCTCGGGTTTATTGCGTTGATATATAAGTTATCGGTGCCCAAATACTCATGACCTTTGGCTTGTAAGACGAAATAGCGCGGGGATATACACAAGGGAAGAAATCCCGAGCGCGACAAGCAATACGACTCGAATGCCCGCAACGCTACTCAACACAGCGTTGAGCAGATAGAAAAGAACGGCACCCACCGCCACCATCTGGCTTTGAACCGAAATCAGTGAACAGCGCATCGAAGAATCGGCAGCATTTTGGAAAACTGAGTATTTGATTGGGGCAAACAACGAGTACGCAACCGTCTGAAGCACATAGAACACGGGCAGCAAATTAGCCGGAGTAAGGGGAATCAAAAACAAAGCTGTCAATGCTAAGCGAATGATGCCGCAAATACGCGCAAAACGGCCCTTGTCGACATGAGCAATCACACTGGGAACAATAAACCCTATGGAGGCGGAGGCAAGGAGCTGGACTGCAATGGTCACGCCCGAAGCGACGGCATTCATTCCGCGGCCTGCAAGCAACAGTGAGAAAAAGTCTTCCAGGGCGACGAAGGCAAATGCCTGAGAACAATCCATGATGAACGCTGACCGAAGAATGCCATTACCCGTAATAGCAGCACCGATCATCTTCGGGGTCATTCCACGCTCAGGTGTCGCCGCAGTGCCCCCTCTTCGCATCTCAGGAATGCAGATAACGACAACCAACGTCAACACCATTGCGATGATATCTGCCGAAAGACCAATGAGATATGCACCGACGGACGAAATGAAACCGCCCACACAAGCGGAGATGGCATAAGAGGCATAGAAAACAAATCGCTCAACGACATTAAGTCTTACGAGCTGGTCCTGAGAGACGCTGTCAATGTAAATCGCTTCTATGGATCCGCTCACACATGCAACGGCAAAACCTTTGAGAGCAAACGCGCCGATTAAAAGCAGAGGAGAACGGACGAGAAGCAGGGCGGCGTAGTATCCAAGCATTCCCACAACGCCAACGAGACCGCTAGTCTTTCGTCCAAACCTATCAGCAATATAGCCAGTGGGAACTTCAAGGATGAACTTGCTCACTTGATATGCAATCATCATGCTAGAAATCGCCACCATCGAGAATCCGACGAATTCAAGGTAAACCGTCAGAAAATACAAAATGGTGCTAAAGTTCGACAGAAAAACGAACGTCATATAAAGCAAAACCGTACGGTTTTTCATGCTCCGCCCTCCAAGAGTCAGCAATCTAAATCGGAATCTTGGAAAAGCATGAGGGCAAAGCTGTCAGCTATGTGTTACAAGGCGTCAATAATCACTTGATGCCTCGAAGCCAATTAATCTCACGAAGCAAGATGACGCAATAGGTGCAGAAAAACCGTCTGGTGTCGATCAGTCCAGGAATTTTGCCGATAGCAAAAGTAGATAGGCAAGGTTACATCACGCGAACCTTCAATGGAGCACTCGCTCACTTCCAATACATCTGATGCGAGAGAAGAGCCAGAAAAACTCAATATCAATCCCCCGGCTTGAAGAAACTCAGTCTGCGCCCTGTTTCCGTATTCAACATCACGGAAGCGAAAACTGACGAGCTGGGCTTCGGGACATTGATTGATTGCATTGAGACAGGGTGACAAATTAATGGGAACAGCGAGCCTGCCGCCCAGTAACTCGCGAATGGTCATGGCGCCCATAGATTGATGACCCGCTGGGCATGAAAGAACCTTGAGCTCCTTTTCACCCAAATATTTTGAAGAAAGGACGCTGTCCCGTGGTTCCTCGAATGAGATAGCCGCATCCGAAATGCCAAGCACAAGTGATTCAAAGCATGTAGCCGTTGGCTGATGCCACACATCAAGGTGAATCTGAGGGTGCGAGCGTTCAAACGAGTCATACCAGCTTTCGGCAAAAAGGCACCCCCGCCCATGAAGGCAGGGGGCGTAAAGACGAAAGTGGCCATCGGGCGAAACGCCGCCGCCCCTCGATTGAACGTACTTTTTGAGATCGTCGACTTGTGCCAGGATCATACGTGCGCGACGTGCGAGCTCTCTGCCCGCCGGAGACAAAACAGCCTCCCCCGCCGATCGGTCGAGCAAAACAATCTGATACTCAGATTCCAACTTTTTGATTGCCGACGAAACGGCCTGCGGACTCACATGAACGGCGCGAGCTGCTTTGCGCACGCCGCCATAGTTCGCTACCGCTTGAAGGTATTCGAGTTGAGAAAGCTGCATAGATTACTCCAAAGGCAGCCAAGTCGACGGGCCAAGCGCCCTCAGATGAGGTTCTCGCCCAGGTTTTTGCCGCCGAGGACGTGCATGTGGAAGTGCATGACGGTCTGGCCGGCGTTGACGCCCTTGTTGGAGATGACGCGGAAACCGTCCTCCAGACCCTTGGCCTTGGCGACCTCCTGGATGGCGTGAGCTATGGCGCCCATGGTCTCGGCGGGTACGTTGTCGGCGATGTCGCTGTAGTGCTTCTTAGGGATCACGAGCGTGTGGACCGGCGCCTGCGGGTTGAGGTCGTCGAAGGCGATGACCTGGTCGTCCTCATAGACAACGGTCGAGGGGATCTCGTGGTTGGCAATTTTACAGAAGATGCAATCGCACATAGCTGGTTCCTTTCTTACAGACCAAGGTAATTATATTTGGTCGAGATGCTTAGAACGAAAGGTTATCATCGGTGTTGGCGGCCTCGCCGTCGGCGAGCACATCGTTGCCGTCGACGTCCTTAAGGAGCACCGAGACCTTCTGCTCGGCATCGGACAGGCGGGTGCGCAGGCTTTTGAGGAGCTCGACGCCGCGGGTGTAGCTCTCGAGCGACTCCTCAAGCTCCATATCGCCCGACTCCAGGCTGCGGATGATGAGCTCCAGCTCCTGCGAGGCCTGCTTGTACGTAAGCTGCTCGACCGGGGTCTTCTCTGCCATATCTGTTTCCTTTCCTAAGGGTCTATCACTGCGAAACGCGGTCTACTCGACCGTATCGACCGTTGCTGCCACGTTGCCGTCTGCCATGCGCACGCGAATGGCGTCGCCAGGCTTAAAGGTCTTGGCACTCGTAGCCACACCATCATCGCTGTACGCGATGGAATAGCCGCGAGCAAGCACTTTGAGCGGCGACAGGGCATCGAGCGACGCTGCCGCACGGCTCAGGTCGGACGCTGGCTTGCTGAGCATCGTGCGCCCTTGATGCTCTAGGCGGGAACTCGCAAGCGTGAGCGCATGGCGCTTACCATCGAGCCCCGAGGTGCTTGTAATCAGACGCTCGGGCAAGCGCTCAAAGTTGGAGCGGAATGTCCCGACCGAGCGTACTATGGCGCCCGACAGGCGATCGGCAGTCAGTGCAAGCTCCGATTCGCGACGCTCGACCATAAATGTGGGGTCGTTGAGGCACGGGCGACACGCAGCGGCATCGAGCGCATCACCCAAGCGAGCCGTATAGGTATCCCAGGCACGGCGACCGCGCTGATCGAGCATCTCCAGGTCGACCTGGGCCGACCCAATCATCGATGCCATCGCGGCACCCAGACGCTGATGGCGCGCCTCGAGCACATCGGCCAACTCCGTCATAGCCGGCGCCACCGATTCTGCCGCCGCCGTGGGCGTGGAGGCGCGTCGGTCGCTCACCATGTCGCAAATCGAGGTATCGGGCTCATGGCCAATGCCGGTCACCACGGGCACAGGACAAGCCGCCACCGCGCGGGCAAGCTCCTCGTCATTAAAGGTCATGAGGTCCTCAAAGGAGCCGCCGCCGCGCACCAGCAAAATACAGTCGGGCGCCGGCGTAATGGAAGCGGCGCGGCGCAAGCCATCAATGAGCTCGGCCGGCGCACCCTCGCCTTGCACCTTGGCACCCACGCAGACAAGCTCGACGAGCGGGTTGCGACGGCGCAGCGTACGCTTGACGTCGTCGATTACCGCACCGGAAAGCGAGGTGACGACCGCCACGCGTGAGCAAAACACCGGGATGCGGCGTTTGCGGGACTCGTCCATCAGTCCCTCGCGGCGTAGCTTTTCGGCCAACTGCGCCACCTGTTGACGCAGCAGACCCTCCCCCGCCAGCGAAAACGAGCGAGCGACAAAGCTCATGCGGCCCGTGGCCTTATAGAGATTGAAGCTGCCCTTAAAGCTCACCTGCATGCCGTCACGCAGATCGAAGGTACGCTTGAGATAGGCGCCCTTCCAGATGATGCAGTCGACGGCGGCCGAGTCGTCTTTAATCTGGAAGTAGCAGTGGCCGCTTCGGGCATTGGGACCACGGAAACCCGTGACCTCGCCCAGGACACTCAGCTGCGGAATGGCATCGAGCGCACCGGCGGCGATCTCTACCGCCTGGCTCACGCTGAGCTCCTTACGCTCCTGCTCGTCCGAACCGTCGAACTCGGCGGAAACGGCATTGCCGGTTAGATTCCAGCCTGCCACGCAGCCCCCTTTCGTCATCGTGCACAAGGGCTTCGGCCCTGCGCAAATTCAAGTCCAACACATAGTACAGCGCCGCGAGGACACGAATCCCCGCGGCGCCCAGCGACCCAATTTGTTATCGGTTGGAGTTTCTGTTGTATCGAGCCATAAGATAGAGCAGCTGAATAATCGAGGTGAGCGCCGCAGCCACATAGGTAAGCGCGGCGGCCGTCAGCACCTTCTTGGCACCGTTGACCTGCTGGGAGCTCATACCCGACTGCTCAATATACGCCACGGCGCGCCGACTAGCATCAATCTCGACCGGTAGCGTAACCAGTTGGAACAGCACGCTAAACGAGAAGAAGATCAGTGCGAGGGTCGTGAGTCCCGCGATGTTCATAAACAGGCCCATGAGCAGCACGATGGTCCAAGTGTTCTGGGTAAAGTTGACGACCGGCACGAGGGCGGTGCGTACCTTCATCATGGCATAGCCGCTTTGACGCTGCGCGGCATGGCCTGCCTCGTGACAAGCGACAGCAACGCTTGCGACCGAGCCGCCCGAACGGTTGGAATCCGACAGATACAGGTTATTGTCCTGCGGGTTGTAATGGTCGGTGAGCTCACCGGCGACGCCCTTGATACCCACGGCGTTGCAACCGTCGGCGTCGAGCATGCGGCGAGCGACCGTGGCACCCGTGTCGCCGTCCGAGCGAACCTTGGACCACGTCTTGTACGTCGAATTGATATAGCTCTGCGCAGCAAGGCCAAGCACCGTGCAGACAAGAACAACCAGCAGGTACAGCGGGTCGATGCCAAAGCCATATCCATAGTAATAGGGCATGCGAATTCCTCCAAATCGAGTTACACGTTGGAGGCATTCTACCCACTCGCCCAGCAGGCAAATCAACATCGATGTTTTGGCAATGTCAGCGAAAACGGCCGAGAGCGAGCAAGGTGACGTGAAAGAGAAGCGACGCGTACTTTGGTACGCGAGCGACGATTGAACGTCAGATTGCCGCTCTCGGCCGTTTGCAGCGTCGAGCTGTTACGCGGTTTGGTAAAACCGCGTAACTATATACCTATAACAACTCAATCTTTCCGTCCTTCACGGTGAGCCCCATATTGCCGGAAAGCAGATCGTCCAGGCGCGAACCCACAAGCTCAAAACGCCAGCCTTCGCGCAGGGGGCTTTGCTCAGGATGCTCGATGTAATCGGCCAGGTCATCGCGCGAGGCAATGACCGAGGTCGCCACCCCCGAGCGCTCGGCAACCAGGCGGATGAGCGCATACATCAGGTCCGTCACGCTCTCCAGCTCCGGCGAGATCTGACGGTGTCCGCGCACCATGAGCGGCAGGCGATCGTGCGGGCAGCTCGCGCCGCGCTTGATGGCCATGAGCGCACCGTCCACGTCGCGCTCCCCCAGCTGGTCGGTACCGCGAATGCTACGGAACTCCTCAACGCGGACGGGATTGCGCTTAACGAGCGCAAGCAGCGTGTCGTCGGACATGACCCACTTGCGCGGGATGTTACGGCGCTCGGCGCGGTCCTCGCGCCAGGCGGCGAGCTCGCGCGCGATACCCAGCTGGTGACGGCTGCACGAATTGATGCGCTTGACCTTGCGGAACGCCTCGTGGCGATCGGCGCGATAGTGCGACTCGTCAGCCAGCGGGCGCAGCTCGTCGAGCACCCAGTCCACACGGCCCAGCTCGCGCAGGCGGCTCATCATCTCGGTATAGGCGACGATCAGGTACTTGACGTCATCGATCGCATACTCAATCTGCTTATCGGTCAGCGGGCGACGCGACCAGTCGGTCAGCGACTCAGTCTTGGGCAGCGAGACGCCGCAAAACGTCTGCACGAGCGCGCCGTAGGAAATCTGCTGGCGTTCGCCCAAAAAGGCGGCGGCCACCTGCGTGTCAAAAATCGGACGCGGCAACACGCCTACGGTATGAAGCATAACTTCCATGTCCTGCGAGCAAGCATGGAACACCTTGGTCACGCTCTCGTCAGCCATAAGCTCGGCCAGCGGCGACAGGTCGTCGATCACCAGAGGGTCGACCGCGACGCTCTCGGCAGGGGTGGCAATCTGAACCAAACACAGGCGCGGATGGAACGTGCGCTCGCGCAAAAACTCGGTATCGACGGCAATCGCGTCAAACTCACGGGCGCGCTGGCAAAAGTCGAGTAGAGCCTGATGTGTGGAAATGTACATATCAACCCATCGAATAAGGTTAGGCCCGAAAAACACGGGTAGGATAACGGCATTGTCTTACAACTATACTCGGTTAGTCACAGAACGGGAACGTAAGTATGCGCTGCCTTATCATCCACAACCCGGCATCGGGCCCCAGCTCAGATGAAATCTACGCATTCACGCACGCCCTCGCGCAGGGCGGCGACGAGGTCGTGATGCGTTTTATCGGCGACGGCATGGAACCCGAGGACGCCGTGGCAGACGTGCGCGAGTTTGATCGCGTGGTGATTTCGGGCGGCGACGGCACCGTCTCCAACGTTCTCGACCAGATGCGCGGATGCGGCGTCCCCACGCTCGTCTTCCCCTCCGGCACGGCCTGCCTGTTCTTCAACAACATCGGCAATGCCCCTGAGGCGGCGGCGCTCGCCAAGGCTTGCCGCGCCGGTCGCACGGTCAAAGTGGACATGGGCGAGCTCTTTTGGCTCGACGAGAACGGCAGAGAGAAGCGCCACGGCTTCATCATCATCGCCGGCTCGGGCTTCGACGCCGAGATCATGATGAAGGCCGCTCCCACCAAAAACGACATCGGCGAGATCGCCTACTTCCTCTCCGCTCTCGCCACGCCCAACCCCACGGTGGCGCACTTTACCATTGAGCACGACGGCATTGTCGAGGAGCTCGACGGCATCTGCTGCATGGCGGGTAATACCTCGGTCATTCAAAACGACATCAACCTGTTCCCCGACTGCCGCATGAACGATGGCATGGTCGATATTGCGGTCATCGAACCCGTGCGCACCGTTCAGCTGCTGCCTACTGTGATCACCGCTGCGCTTGACCCCGCCGGTAAGGTACTCGGGCGCCCACAGTTCAAGATCATCCAGACCAAGGAAGCCAAGATCACCTGCACCCCGTCACTGGGCATGCAGTTCGATGGCGAGATTATCTCCAGCAATTCGGGCGTCTTTGGAGCCCGCGCGCTTCCGCAATGCCTCGACCTCATCGTCGACGAATTCTCCCCGCTCGGAAAATAGGAGGACCCTATGAACGACAATCCCCTGATCGGCTTTATTGTCATCGTCTTGGCCATGCTCGTCGGTTACGCCATCAACGTGATTCACCGCCGAAAGAAGTAAATCCACATTGGTATGATATTCATCCAGTTATCGACTCTCCCGCTGTTTATGCATTCGTCAAACAGCGGGGGATTTTCATTTCGGGCATTCCCAGCTACTTTATTCGGCTACAGTAATTACAGGGCGTCTTTATTAAAGTAAAGCTGCAAACTGAGTACGATTAACCGTTCATCGCATATTTCATCACGCTTATCGAGTAAGTTTCTTTCATAGATGAATATTGTTTCAAGTTCGTTACGCTAATGAGGTGTCTTTATTGGCTGAAGCCCTCTGGCGACAGAGGGCTTTCGCACGCTGGGAGGGAAAATGAGGAAAACTCGCCCCGTCAACGCGCTCAAGAAGCTAGGCATAGGCCTCGCCTTTGGAGCTGCGACCATCATGTCCATGCCGACATCTGCGCTCGCCTGCACGCAAATGTACATGGGCAAAAACCTTACGGCCGACAACAACACGTACTATGGTCGCGCCGAGGACTTTGGCCCGCGCTACCTCAAGCACTTTGGCATTGAGCCGTCGCATGCCCCCGGGTATACCTACGGCTCAGACGAGTCCGACTTCTCATACAGGTCGACCAAGACTACATATCGTTATAGCTACGTGCGCGATCATCCTTCGCAGTGGCACGGGCGCTATGATGCCTACTCTGAGGCAGGCATCAATGAGAAGGGCGTGTCCTGCTCCGCAACGCTGACCACCAACATGAACGATAAAGCCGCCAAGGCAGACCCCCTGACCGACACTGGCATTGGCGAGTATAGCTACGGCAGCGTTATCTTAGGCGAAAGTGCCAAAGCACGTGAGGGTGTCGAGCTCCTCGGCAAGATCATCGACGAGCAGGGCGCCAACGGCAACGATCAGATTATCATCGCCGACAGCAACGAGACTTGGCTGTTTGCCGCACTTTCCGGCCACCAGTGGATCGCCATGAAGCTCGCCGATGACGTCGCCTCACTCAACCCCAACATCGGCGGACTCAATTACGATGTCAACCTTGATGACGTCGAGAACTGCCTCCACTCCGAGGGCATCCAGACCATGCCCGAGAAAAATGGCTTCGCCGAGTACACCGACGGCAAGTTCGACGTTGCCAAGACCTATGGCAAAAGCGTCGCCGATTCCGGCGTTCATCAGTGGACTCGCTATGTCCAGGGCCGCGATTACTTCATGGCCCCGTTGACCAAGGGTGCGGATTACGACATCGTCACGGTTAAACCGGAAAAAGGCCCCGACCAAATCGGAGCCATGGTCAGCGAGATCCAGCCCCTGTTCTTCAAGCCCGGCAAGTCCGACTGGAACACCTTTGAGATGATCCGTGCATTTGGCAACCGCGGCGAAAATGTCCCCGGCCTCAACGCCAACACCGACGGTGTCTACGCCATCGGCACCGAAAGAAGCACCGAGACCAACCTCTTCCAGATCCGTCAGGGCATGGACCCCGAGATCGCGACCATTCAGTGGGAGATGCTCTCCCGCGCCGCCTACTCCGTCGCTATTCCTCTGTACTCTGCACTGCTCACCGAGGTCAGCCCCTACTTCAGCAATCAGGATGTCTCCTACGATCACTGCGAAGAGACGGACATCGTGAACAACGAGGAGCCCGAGAACTCCATCAACTACGTCCTCATGGACATTAGTTCCCTCTGCTACGAGCACCGCGAGCAGCTCGGCACCGGCGTTCGCGCCTACCTCGACGCTCTCCAGAACGAGCTCATCGAGCAGAACCTTGAGGTCGATGCTGCTATGCAGGCCGAGACCACCACTGAGGGCCGCACCGCCCTGGCAAACAAGGCCGGCAAGGCTGCCACTGAGAACACCTACGTCAAGTGCAAGGCCCTTCTCCAGGAGATGCGCGCTTATCTGAAGGCTGAGGATTTCAGCACGCCCTTCACCCCGAGCGACCTGAACACCGAGACCAACGGCCTCAAGGTGTCCATCACCTACGCCAAGGACGCTCTTGCCACCGACCCGGTAACCCCGGATCAGCCTGGCACCCCCGAGCAGCCTGGTACTCCTGAGCAGCCCGGTACCCCCGAGCAGCCCGCTAAGCCCGAGCAGCCCACCACCAAGCCCGAGAAGCCTGGCAAGTCCGACACCACGACCACAGTAACCACCAACAAGACGAACACCAAGGGCGGCCTGCCCACCACCGGTGATAGTTTTGATGGCCGCGTGGTGGCTGCATTCGCCATCGCTGGCGTTGCCGTCATCTCCGCAGGCGGTTACTTCCTCTACCGTCGCAATAAGGAGTAACGTCTTAGCTGAGCGGGCGAGGCAGCAATGGCAGCCTCGCCCGCTTAGCCCGCTCTTTTGACCGACGGGAAACCCGCCTGAAATCTTTTTAAAAAAGATTTCCCCGCACACACTTCGCTGTGCTATAGTGCAGCGCAACAGCAACTAGGTGCGACCGCGCCACGGCATCACGAAAGGAGCCACCAACATGAAGAACACGATGAAACCTCTCAACAACTGGTGGTGGCGTGATGCGAATACGATCGGTCGACAGTGAGTCCCTCACGCCTGTTTTTGCGCTCTAGGTGATTGGAAGGCCTCCGGTTTCGACCGGGGGCCTTTTTCTATCTCGAGCCCGATCGCATTCGCATCACGCGCCTCCGCTTTTCTCTTGCAATCCCCTTCCGAAAGGATTTTCACCATGTCTCAGAACACCACCGCCACCCAGCCCCGCACCGTCCATACCGCCGATCGCGGCAAACTCGATGTCCGCGACCTCGTCCTGCTCGCCATCCTGCTCGCCGCCGGCTTCATCCTCAACTTCACCGTCGGCAAGGCAATCTCGGGCATCTCGGGCGGCATGATCAGCCCCGAGTTCATCATCTCGGCCTTCTGCCTCACCATCCTGGTCGTTCGCCCCAACATCGGCCAGGCGCTCGTCATTGGCCTCATCTCGGCTGCCGTGATCCAGATCACCACCACTTCGCCGTTCGTCGATTTTGCCGCCGAGGGCATCGCCGCCATGCTCATGGCCGGCATCGTCAACGCCGCCGGCAAGAACGGTCAGGTCAAGCCTGCCGTCGCCATCGTCGCAACCTTCGTGACCACCTTTGTCTCCGGCGCCATCTTCATGGTCATCAAGATGGCCATGCTCGGCGTGGTGGGCGAGCTCGCCGCCGCCATGTTGCCCGTCGTCGCCATGACCGCCGTCTTTAACGCCATTCTGGTCGGCGCCCTCTACTTGCCCATCCAGAAGGCCCTGAAGCTCAACTAACCCGCTCGGCTTTATGAGCCACCCCATCTTGGCGTTCATTCGTCGCTCGCGTACCCAAGTACGCTTCGCTCCTCTTTCGCGCCAACCTGGGGCCCCTCGTAAAGCCGTCTCCGCACTCCACCAACAAAGACTGTCCCAAACAACTAGCTCTTGGGGACGTTCTTAAACGACTAGTCATGTAAGAACGTCCCCAATAACTATGAAAGGTATCCATGGAAACGATCATCAACGTCGACGATGTCTCGTTCTCCTATGGCACGCAGACCGAGCGGGCGCTCAGCCACATCTCACTCAGCGTGAACAAGGGAGATTTCATCGGCATTATCGGGCCCTCGGGCGCCGGCAAGTCCACGCTTGCCGCCTGCCTGTCGGGCGCCGTGCCCCACCACTACACCGGCACGTTCTTTGGGTCCGTCATGGTTGACGGCCACGACACCTGCGAGGTCTCGTTGACCGACGTGTCGCAAATCGTCGGCAGCGTGCTGCAGGATATCGACACGCAGATGGTCGCCTCCGTGGTTGAGGATGAGATGCTCTTTGGCCTCGAGAACTTTGGCGTGCCGCACGACCAGATTGAGCAGCGCGTCACCGAAACCCTCGAGACCGTCGGCATCAGCGACCTGCGCGACCGCGAGATCGCCACCCTCTCGGGCGGACAGAAGCAAAAGGTAGCCATCGCTGCCATCCTCGCTATGCGTCCGCGCGTCTTGGTTCTCGACGAGCCCACCGCGGCACTCGACCCCGCCAGCTCCACGTTGGTCTTCGAGACGCTGCGTGAGGCAAACCGCGCGCTTGGAATCACCATCGTCGTCGTTGAGCAAAAGGTCGCCCTACTCTCGGAGTACTGCAACCGCGTGCTCGTGCTCAACCGTGGCGAAATCGCGCTGCAGGGCGAGCCACACGAGGTCTTCGCGCATACCGACGAGCTCCGTGCCATCGGCGTCGACTGCCCTCGCGTCACGCGTATCTTCAATAGCCTCGAGGCCGATGGCCTGGTAAGCGGTACCCCTTGCTTGGATGTCGATGAGGCCGAGCGCCTGATTTCGGGCATTGTCGACCCCGCACACGCGGCCAGCGAAGCCCAGGCGCCCGCCGGCTCCCCGCATGCACCGTCGTTGCGCCCGCACGCCAAGGACGCCGAGCCCGTGCTCACCTTCGATCACGTTGAGTTTGCCTATCCCAATGGCGGCGCCGCCGTACACGACCTCAACCTGACCCTCTATCCCGGCGAGCTCGTGGGCATCGTCGGCCAGAACGGTGCCGGCAAGACCACGCTCACCAAGCTGCTCACAGGCCTGCTTAAGCCCGCCTCGGGCAGCGTGCGCGTTACGGGGCTGGACACCGCAGCCGTTCCCACGAGCCGCATCGCCCGCGAAGTCGCAACCCTCTTCCAAAACCCCGACCGCCAGATCTGCAAGGATACCGTACTCGACGAGGTCGCTTTTGGCCTGGAGCTTGCCGGCATCGACCGTGCCGAGGCTCTGCGTCGCGCTCGACTCGTTATCGACCGCTTTGGCCTGCCTGCCGATGAGGCACCTTTCTCGCTTTCGCGCGGCCAGCGACAAATGGTGGCGCTTGCCTCCGTCGTAGTTGTTGAGCCCAAGATCGTCGTGCTCGACGAGCCCACGAGCGGCCTTGATTACCGCGAGTGCATGACCGTCATGGAAACGGTGCGCACCATGGCCGAGCGCGGCTGCGCCGTGATTATGGTCTGTCACGACATGGAAGTCGTTTCCGACTTTGCCGAGCGTATCGTAGTAATGGCCGACGGTCGTATCCTCGACCGCGGCCGCACGCACGAGCTATTCTCGAACATCGAGCTCATGCAGCAAGCCTACGTTGAGCCACCTCAGGTCATAGAGCTTTCTCATCGTCTGGCATCCTCCGTCTCTCCCGTCTTTGCACAGGTGAGCGAGGTCACCGATATCGTTCGCATTACCGAGGAGATGGTCCACCGTGGTTAACGTCATCGACTATATGCCGGGCGACACACTGCTGCACCGCTTGAACCCGGTCGTCAAACTGGGCCTTGCCGCCGCCATCATCATCGGCATCTTCCTGTCCGACACCTACGTGGCGCTGTTGGGCTTTTTGGCACTCACCCTCGCACTGGGCGCCTATGCCGGTGTCGTCGACCGTCTGCTCTCGCTACTCAAGCTGCTGATTCCGCTCGCACTTATCATGCTGGTGCTTCAGCTGGCCTTTATGCGCGACGGCAACATAGTGTGGGGCTTTATCACCGACACGGGCCTCATTACCGGATCGAAGGCCTGCCTACGCCTGTTGGGCGTGGCGCTGCCACTCATCCTCATGCTTATGGTGACCAAGCTCAACGACCTCGCCAACGCCTGCGTCGAGGTGCTGCACGTGCCGTATCGCTATGCCTTCACCTTTACCACGGCGCTACGCTTTGTGCCGGTGTTTGGTCAGGAGATGAACGCCATCATGGAAGCGCAGACCGCACGCGGCGTCGAGTACGACACCAAGAACCCCATCAAGAAGCTTAAGCTCATGCTGCCACTGTGCGTGCCACTGCTCATCTCGAGCGTGGGCAAGACCGATGCCACAGCCTTGGCGGCAGAACAGCGCGGCTTCTATCTGCGTACACGCGCCAGCTCGTACAAGCGCTACCCCATCAAGGGCCTGGACATCGCCGTGCTCATCGTCAGCATCGCCCTCATCGCCATCGGCTTCCTGTTCTAGTTCGCCACCGGCAGCAACCGCCCAACGCAAAAGGCCTCGGCTCGCACCAAACGAGCCGAGGCCTTTACTGTTTCACCAGATAAAACCTACCAAAATTAACCTGTCCCTTTTTGACAGGTCGGGAGCTAGAGGCGGTAGGGGGCGCCGCTGCGGATGATGGATTCGCGCACCAGGACATCCATGGCATCGAGGGTGATCTCGGGCATCTCTCGATACTTCTGCAGCACCGATAGCTCGGTGCAGGCCAGAATGACACGGTCGCAGCCGCTACGGGCGAACTCCCACATCACGCGGTCGAACTTATCCATATCGGGCTCACGTCCGGCCTTCACATCATCGTAGATAAGCGACATCACATCGTTCTGACGTTTCTCGCTGGGATAGACAACCTCAACACCCGCGGCCTCGCATTCGCGGCCGTAGACGCCCGCGCCCACGGTTCCGTCGGTGCCCATGATGCCAATCTTGCGCACCGGCTCGGCCGGCATACTCAGGTTGGGGTCGAACTCGCACTCCCCCATCACCGCACCCGCAAGGGCATAGCGCACCGACTCACGCGGCATGTGGATAATCGGCACCTTCGTAAACGACTGGATCTGGTCGTAGAAGTAGTGTGACGTGTTGCAGGGAATGGCAATGTGCGCACAGCCCAGCGACTCGAGTGCCTGGGCACACTCTTTCATGGTCGCCAGCAGCTTGGCATGCTCGCCGGTCTTAATGGCCAGCGTGCGGTCGGGCATGGTCGACTTGGAGAGCACCACCATGTCGATATGTTCCTGATCGCAGGCAGCAGCCGTATGACGCACCACCTGGTCGTAGTAATATGACGTGGCCTCGGCGCCCATGCCGCCGATAACTCCCAGCTTTTCCATCGCCGCCTCCTTGGTGACGCTTGCGCAATTGCGCGTATCATACCCGCGCCCGCCCGATGTAAACCGGACGGGCGCCGCACTCATCTACTTGTAATACGTCTTGAACAGCTTAAAGTGGCGCAGCTTGGTGTGCCACATGCGCAGCCAGCGGTTAAAGACAAAGTCGCCCTTCATAAACGAAGGGTCGGCGCCCTTGCCTTCCTTGTCCAGGCGATGCACCTTAGCGCGCAGCTCGGGATCCTTGACGTACTTGTCGACGACGCCCATGGGGACGACCATCCACAGCGCCTCGTCCTGCGCCGTCACAAACTCCGGCTCAAACGGACGGTTGAACACATACTCGTCCACCACATACTTGGCAACGTTAAAGCCGCTGTTAGTGACGTAGTAGTTGCTGCGACCTTGGCGCGTGTTGAAATCGAAGAACTTAAACGAGCCGTCGCGCTCGTCGTACTTAACGTCAAAGTTGGAATAGCCCACAAAGTGAAGGTCCTCGAGCAACTTGCGCACGCCGCCCATGAGCTCGTCATTGGGCTCGGTGATGATACAGGCGTGGTTGCCGACACCGTGAGGCTGATGCTCCTCGAGCAGCACGTGGCCCAGGCACATCATGCGGACCTTGCCGTTGCGGTCGGAATAGCTGGTGAGCACGCGCATATACTCGTCGTTGCCGGGCACGCGATCCTGCAAGATCAGGTCGTCGGTGTAGCCGCTGGCATACGAGTCGCGAATGACCTGTTCCAGCTCGGCACGGTCGGCAATCTCATAGGCCTTTTTCTGGCCCTCGAACTCGTGCTGCCACCACATGATGCCGTCGGAAGGCTTCAGGATCATCGGGTAGGGAAAGTCGATCTGGTCGAGCACCTCGGCGGGAGCCTCACCCTGAGCGTTGAGCATCGCCATGGTAAAGGTAAACGTATGCGGATAGGGCACACCGTGCTTCTCGCACAGCTCGTAGAAGATCTCCTTCTTCTGGCACTGCTCAAGCATGCTATAGCGCGCGTAAGGCGCAACGATGTTATCCGCCAGCTCGTTGGCATCCTTGGCCTGGGCCACCAGGGCAACATAGTTATCGCCGCAGCCCATCAGGACAATCGTCTTTTCGGCATGTGCCCGAGCGATACCGTTGACGGTCTTAAGCATCACGGGCATGGTGTCGATATCCACGTTAGGCGTGTAGTCGATAATCTGGCTGCGATACGCAGGGCCCGTCTGATACTTGCCAAAGACCAGGCTCTTGACCTGATACTCCTCGTAGAAGGCGCGCGCCACCGAATACGCGTTGATGTCGCCGCCGAGCAGCACGGGAATAAACTCGCGCTCTGTAAACTGCAATGCCATGGAAACTTCCTATCATGAACTGCCCACACGACGGGCGGTCTTTGTGCAACTGATTTATTCTAGCGTGCCGAGCCGCCGGCACCCAAAGCTCCACCGTATCTATGGCAATCAGCGCAATTATCCAGCATGAAATCCGCCCTCGCCGTAATGGGACCCTGTAGTTGCAAAACCCCACATGAGGCGACTTTTGATAAAAAAACCCTCTCGACAGGGTTCCGTAACGCTAAAGTTGAACTCTATGGTTTCTCAACAATTCATCATAACTGCAGGTCAAAGCCAAAGCCTCAAGTTCAACTTGACCCTTTGGAACCTTTAAGGTTCAAGTTGAGGTCGAAAGCAGTAGTAGAATACCGTTCGAACCATAACCTACGATTGATTGCAGAGGGACTGGATGCAGCATTCGAATCATCGCACCGCAGCGCTCATTGCGTCGAAGCCGGCTCGTATCATCACGAGCGCCGCGCTCGCCGTTGCGCTGACGGCCACGCCGATGCTCTCCCCCGTTGCGGCGTATGCCGCCTCGCAGGCAACGCAGGACCAGCTTTCCGCAGCCCAGCAGAAGATCGAAGCCGCCACGAGCGCCTACAACGACGCCCGCACCAAACTCGATGACCTGCAAAAGCAGATTGACTCCAACGAGGCAAGCATCGAGGAAATCGAGGCTAAGCTTCCCGAGCAGCAGGCCAAGGCAAGCTCCGCCATGCGCGATCTGTACAAGTATCAGAAGGGCACCAATCCCATCGTGAGCTTCCTGGTCAATGCGCAGAGCCTGGGTGAGTTCATCACGACCTGCAAATACACCAACCAGATCACGAGCTCGAGCGTCGACGAGATCGAAGAGCTCAATAATATGCAAACCGAACTCGAGCAGAACAAGGCCGAGCTCCAGCAGGCCAAGTCACAGCTTGAGGCAGAGCAGAAAAACGCCGAGGATGCGCTGGCGCAGGCCCAGCAGCTCCGCAGCGAGGCACAGGCAAAAGCCGAGCAGGAAAATGCCGCCGAGCTTGCCAAGCTTGAGGCCGATAAGGCCGCTGCCGCCGAGAAGATCTCGGGCGAGGGCGTAAGCGGCAGCAATTCCAGCAGCCAGGCCACCAACACCAACACCACCATCGACACCACGGTGAACAACGCCAATACCGGTAGCTCCGATTACGATTCGTTCATTAATGAGTGGACGAGCCGCATCGACAATTATCTCGCCGGCTCCCCCATGGCAGGCCAGGGCTATAACTTTGCCGTCGCCGCTTGGAATACCGGTGTCGACCCCCGTTGGTCCCCCGCCATCGCCTGCATCGAGAGCACCAAGGGTGCTTATTGCGCCAATTCTTACAACGCCTGGGGCTGGAGTGCCCGTGGCGGCGGTTGGCGCAGCTTTGGCAGCTGGAGCGAGGGCATCTCCGCTCACGTTGCCTATCTGGGTGCCAACTACGGCTCCACCCTTACCCCGGCAGCGGCCAAAAAGTACTGCCCGCCCACGTGGCAGGACTGGTACAACAAAGTCGCCGCTCAGATGAACCGCATCTAAGCGCAACTGCAAAGGGCCCCAATGGGGCCCTTTTCTTTTAGGTAGCGGAGGTATCGACGACGCCGGTCGCATTGGCAATCGCGACTATGACGATCATGCATAGGAGCAGCACACCCAATGCCTTGAGCCAGAGTTTCGCGAGTTTCATGCCGCGATAGCTGTCGAGCAGTGCGAATCGCCGACGAAGACGGCGCTTATCGAGCAGCGCAAAATGCATAAGCACCATAAGGCCATCGACAAAGAAAAAATACTCGATTATGAGAAACCACGTCGGGTAGCTTTGGTTTGCTCCCGTGGGGTGAAAGACGGCAAAGTGACTTCCGGCAAAGAACACAAGTAGCGAGAAGCAGACAAGCGTATTCCAAATGCGCCCCAGAGACTCCGGAACGCGAGAGAGCAGACCGCATGCAGCGGAGGCGGCAGGCCTAGGAAGCCCTGCGGGGTTCTGGAGCCCTTGGAGCGTCAACACCGTCTCCGAGGCCGGAGTACGGACAGGCGCAGGTGTAGGAGGCCGCACGGGGCGGCTCAGATCGTATGCCGAGCGCGTCGCCCGTCCCAACGCTTCCGCACTCGCAAAACGCTTGGCCGGGTCGAGCGCCATCGACATGCAGACGGCATCGGCAAGTGGAGTGGGAATGCCACGTGCCTCGCATTGCTCGCGCATGTCGAGCCCTGGTTTAGGGTCGACTCCCGTCAAGCAGAAGAACAACAGGGCGCCAAGTGCGTAGACGTCGCTGCGTACACTCGTCTGCCCAAACCCATACTGCTCGGGTGGCGCATAGGGTCGCGTGCCGAACTTGACGGTGTCTGCATCGGCGCCATCGCGCCACACGCGCGCGATCCCCAAGTCGATAATCACCAGCGACGAAAACGTCAGGCCCTCATCGAGCGTACAGTTCGCACCTGTCACGATGATATTCGACGGCTTGAGGTCGCGATGGATCACCGGCGCCGACGTCTCCCCCGCCATTGCAAAACCGGCATGGAGCTCGCCCACGGCATCGCATAGGGCAGGATACATTTCGCGCGCATAATCGGGGGTAGCTCCCAGACGGTCCACCAGCGCCCGGAGCGTCTCCCCTTCGATGTATTCCATAACCACGTTGAGCTCGTCGCCCACACGACGACAATCGACGATTCTGGGCAGGTGCTCAAAACGCCTGCCTGCCCGCTGAGCGGCAAACAGACGCTCGTATGCCCCGCCGATTTGAGCCGAAGCATCGATGCGTTTACGGACAAAGGGGCCGAGCGAACCACCGCCGGTTCCTTCAAAGTACACGAGCTCGGTTGTTTCAACGGACGAGCGCTTAAGTACACGCTCCACGCGATAGCTGTCGTCGCGATCGAGCGACGCCAGGTGCTCGGCAAGCGCTGCGGTCAGCTCGTCATCGGGATATGTTGGGGTCTGAGTATCCATAGCCTCCATCATAGCGCAGGGCGCAGACACCCCATGGCATCCGCGCCCCGTTCGTTTGCATCGTTGTTCGACAGCTCCGCCGGCTCAGATATCAGCCGCTAACTCACCGTCTCCTCGCCAAAGCGATACAGCTCCTCGTTGACCTTTTGGAGGCTGCACCCGCGATCGATGCAAAAGATGATAATCGCATCGCGGCGATCCTTGCAGTTAAGGACGCTTACCCCGGCAGCCGTCAGCGCACGGTTGGCCTCTTTGAGCGTCAGCGCCATCGCAAAGGCAATCTGCAGCACCTTATTGCTACTCGGGTGACGCGCACCAGTAAAGATCTGATAGCCAAAGGTCTCATTGAGATCGGCCATACGAACCACGCGCGAGCGCTCCAAGCCCTTTTCCTGCAGCAGCTGCTTCAGGTAGTCCGAAAGCGACGGGGCGGCAAAGTCGTGCTCCCTGATATAGCCATCGATGTTCGGCGCATCGAGAAGCTCATTGAGCAACTCCTCGGTCAGCTTTTTATCGGGCATACGACTTCACCTCCCATACGGTCAATAGCGGCAACAAGTTAGGCGAGCACCCAGCTCGCAGTCGCGGACTTATCAAACATGTTGGCAAAATAGAGTGCCTTCTTGATGTCACCATCAAAGTAGATATTGCCCGCCACGGAGCCACCGGCGGCAAGGGTACCAGACTGCAGCTCATCGGAGCCCTCGCTGTAGTAACCCTGATTCTGTTGAGCGCCGTTGGCGTCCTCGCCCTTCCAGTCGTAAATATTGTAATCTGCGCCCTCATCGCCATTGTTGACGTACGTGACGTGAATACCCGTCATGGTCGAACCGTCAAAATTTGTGAGACCGGGCTGGACGGAATCGACGACGACGGAAAGGCCAGCAGTCGTGGTCACCGTCGTACCAACCGCCAAGTCAGTCGTAGACTGCTCTTCCTTCTTCGCCTCTTCCTTCTTGTCGCCATCGCCAGCGTCCTCGGTGATGGTCGCCTTATCGCTACCACACCCGGAAAGAAGACCGGCACTCCCCAAGGCGACGGTGGCGAATGCGCCAAGTGCAGCGCGACGGCTCAGCAGTACTTCGTTATCGAGCTTTTTCATCATGCATCCTTCCTACGATCCGGCTACCGCGCCGGCACACAGCACATCGTAGGAAGGATTGAACTTGAATTCATTAGCTGTGAGCTAAGGTTGCGGTAAACGGCCCATGCAGTTATCCAAACGCCGAGCAAACGCGCTTTGCGCGACCGTCCGCTGGCAGTATATCAACCCACCGTGACGGATTCCCCGGTAAAGGTGCTAATGAGCAGCAGGATAAAGAACGCCAGGTAACTGATGCTCAGCAGATAGGCAATAACCAAAAAGATGGTCCATCCAACATTGCTCTTGCCTTCGGCACGGCGCTGTTCGCGAGAACGACACAGCCAGATCGTCACGCCAATGGCCACAATCAACAGCACGAGTGCCGCTGCTGCCAACCCGGCAAGCGCAAACATCACGCCAATGCTCACGGCAATAACCGGAAGCAATAACAAGCCGCATCCACACCCACCGGGACTATAAACGGCAGATTGTCGGCGTCGCCCCATCGTCACTCCAACCTCAACATCTTTGAACACTACAATGCTATAGCCTGCTGAACAGGAACGATCTTATCCAGTTCCGGTTCGATGCGCCTCTTCTCCGCCTCGAGATCAAACGCTATCTGGGCGCGCAGCCAATAACCATCCGTCAGACCAAAGTAGCGACAAAGGCGAAGGTCGGTGTCGGCCGTCACGCGACGCCTTCCCAAGATAATCTGCCCAATGCGCTGGGCCGGAATCCCGGTCTCCTTAGCAAGGCGATATTGCGAAATGCCCATGGGGACAAGAAAATCCTCTTTGAGAAGCTCACCAGGAGTCACCGGCGGCAGCAAATCGGACGCAGTCTCATCACTTGTGATAATCGACGATTTCGACATTCCAAGCCATCCCCTGTCTCCACTCAAAACAGACCCGATAGCGCTCGTTAACACGGATGCTATATTGACCGGCACGATCGCCCTTCAAAGCTTCTAGGCGGTTGCCTGGTGGAACGCGAAGATCATCAAGCGATGCACAAACCTGCAGTTGGCGAATCTTCCTCAACGCAACACGCTCAAAAGGCACGAACTTCCTGACCCGCACACCCATGGCAAAGCGTTCGGTATCCTCATCTTTATACGATGCAATCATAGTATCGCCTTACGTTAGTAACGTCAAACGTTTCTATAGACTTACATCTCTATTATATCGTACGTTTGTTCGTATTATCTAGAACAAATAGTCCTTCACGCCTTAGTCAAGCAAAAGCAATCGTTTGTAGACATCGAGGCCCTTGAGTAGGATTTCCTCGTCGAAGAGCATGCTATCGGTATGCAGAGCGCTTGTGGCATAGGCTGGGCAGCCATCAGCGTCGATCGGGTTTTCTTGTCCCTCTGGCACGCCCGTGCCCAGCAAGAAAAACACGCCCGGCAGATGGCGCTGATAGAACGCGAAATCCTCGGCGATTAGCAGCGGCTCGTCCACAAGTTGCAGCTCGGACAAGGCGGGCGCAATGTGGGCGAACAGCTCGGGGTCGTTATCGACCGGCGGATAGCCCTCGGCAAAATCGAGGTCATATGTGCAGCCCGTTGCGACGCAGGCATCGTCCAGCACGCGGCGCACGCCCTCGCGCGCGCGGTCGAACATGTCGTCCGTAAACACACGTAGGCTGCCGGCAACATGGGCCTCCCCCGCCACCGCATTGCAGACGGTGCCGGCCTGCAGCAGGCCGAACTTACCAATGCAGGGCTCGTCGACACCCAACTCGTCCATGAGCTCGCGCTCGGAAACCAAGAACTTGGCAGCCGCCAGCGCCGCATCGTGCGACTCCTCGACCGGAACGCCATAGGTCTTAGCGATATGGATGCTCGTCCCGTGAATATGAATGTGCATCTCACTCGAACGCGCCAGCAGCGGACCGGAGCAGCTCGCCAACGTGCCGGCGGGCAGATCGGGCCACACGTGGAAGCCGAAGATGCGATCCACCCCGTAGCGCTCGAACACGCCGCTCTCGCACACCGTCTTGGCACCACCAGTCGTCTCCTCGGCCGGCTGAAACACAAAGAGCACATTGCGCTTAATGGCGCCCGGCTGCTCACGGATCGTACGGTCGACAAAGGTTGCCGCCGAAAGCGCCATGGCCATGTGTCCATCGTGCCCGCAAGCATGCATCTTGCCGGGATGGGTCGAAGCGAACGCTGCCCCCGTTGCCTCGGCAATGGGCAGCGCATCCATATCGGCGCGAATCGCCGTGGCATGCGCGGCGCCAACGCCAGCGTCGAAGAAAGCGCAGACGCAGCCGGGGCACGGATGGGTCACCTCGCAGGTGAGCGGTGCCAACACGCCCTCGATATAGGCGATCGTCTGCGGAAGATCGAAGTCGAGCTCCGGGATCCTGTGCAAGTCGCGGCGGTAGCGACGGAGTTCTTGGAGCTCGGCCATATTGGTTCCTTTCGTAGGTGCGCGTCGGCTGCTATCTATTGTGCCGCAAGATTGCTACACCCTTATTTCCAGCATATCCCTGCATTTTTTAAACGTTATATACGAATACTCTTGTTTGGTAAAGTGCAACGTGGTAGGGTCGTTACCACTTGATAGAGGCGCGGGCACGAAGAGCCGCGGGCGAGCCGGCAGGCTTTGACCCCGCGGGGAGGCGAAACCCGCCGAACTGGGTTTTTCGGGCACGAACAGCCTGGTGGGCCTGCGGGAAACACCCGCAGGACTGTCTGCAGCAATGCGGGAGCGCTATCCGGACATTGGGTCCACGCTATGCGGATTCGATGCGCAGGTAGCGCCGTCTGGATAGCGAGGTTTACGGGACATGTCATTGACTCCCAACGAGGCATATACGGCCAAGCAGCCGTTTGTGGACAAGGAGACGCTCGAGCATATCGTCGAGCAGTTCCCCACGCCGTTTCATCTATATGACGAGGCGGGCATCCGCCGCAACATGCAAGAGGTGCGCGACGCCTTTGCATGGAACCCGGGCTTTAAGGAATACTTTGCCGTCAAGGCCAATCCCAACCCGGCGCTCATCTCCATTCTCAACGAATACGGCTGCGGCTGCGATTGCTCGAGCTATACCGAGCTCATGATCGCCCGCTCGCTGGGTATCACGGGACACGACATCATGTTCTCATCCAACGACACGCCGGCAGCGGACTTTGAGCTCGCCGACAAGCTGGGCGCCATCGTCAACTTTGACGACATCAGCCACATCGAGTTCTTTGAGCGCGTCGCAGGCCCCATCCCCAAGACGGTCAGCTGCCGCTTTAATCCGGGCGGTCTGTTCCAGCTCTCCAACGGCATCATGGACAACCCCGGCGACTCCAAATACGGCATGACCACCGAGCAGCTCTTCGAGGCCTTTCGCACGCTCAAGGCCAAGGGCGCCGAAAACTTTGGCATCCACGCATTCCTTGCCAGCAACACCGTCACCAACGACTACTACCCCAAGCTCGCGCGCATCCTCTTTGAGCTTGCCGTGCGCCTGGAGCGCGAGACCGGCGCACACGTCGCCTTTATCAATCTGTCCGGCGGCGTCGGCATCCCCTACCTGCCCGAGCAGCAGGCCAACGATATCCATGCCATCGGCGAAGGAGTGCATGCGGCCTACGACGAGATTCTGGTTCCCGCCGGCATGGGCGATGTGGCAATCTGCACCGAGATGGGCCGCTTTATGATGGGCCCCTACGGCTGCCTGGTCACCAAGGCCATCCACGAGAAGCAAATCTACAAGGACTATATCGGTGTCGACGCAAGCGCCGTCGATCTGATCCGCCCTGCCATGTATGGCGCCTACCACCACATTACGGTGATGGGCCAGCCGGGTGGCTCCGACAAGACCGCGGCGCCTGTCACAAACACGTACGACATTACGGGCAATCTGTGCGAGAACAACGACAAGTTCGCCATCGACCGCGAGCTACCGCGGGTCGACATGGGTGATGTGCTCGTGATCCACGATACCGGCGCGCATGGTTACTCCATGGGCTACAACTACAACGGCCGTCTGCGCTCCGCCGAGGTGCTGCTGCGCCCCGACGGCTCGGCCGACCTTATCCGCCGCGCCGAGCGCCCGGGCGATTATTTTGCCACGCTCGACGTGTTGCCGAGCGGCCGAGAGCTGCTGGCCAAGTCGCGCGCCGAAAGCGCTCGTCGTCGCGCTCAGGACGAGCGCCTGGCCGTCGCCGTCCAATGGAACAAACGCATCCAGATCGCGGAAGCGAAGGAGAAGAACATGGATATCCGCAACCTCGAGGGCTCGATCGTCGCCCTTGTTACGCCGTTTAAAAAGGACGGCAGCGTCGACTTTGACGCACTCGAGCGCCTTATCGATTTCCACCTGCAAAATGGCACCGACGCCATCCTCACCCTGGGCACCACCGGCGAGAGCGCCACGATGACCGATGACGAGGACAACTCCGTCGTCGCCGCCGTGGTCAAGCAGGTTGCAGGCCGCGTCCCCGTCATCGCCGGCTCGGGCTCCAACTCCACGCAAACCATGCTCACCAAGTCGCTCACCTATCAGGGCCTGGGCGCCGACGGCCTGCTGCTCATTACCCCCTACTACAACAAGTCTAATGAAGAGGGCATCTACCAGCACTTTAAGACCGTTGCCGATGCCGTAGATATCCCCTGCATCCTGTACAACATCCCCGGCCGCTGCGGCTGCGGCATCAGCGAGCGCAACGTAGAGCGCTTGGCCGCGCACCCCAACATCATGGGTATTAAGGAAGCCTCGGGCAACGTCGCCTACGCGGCCAAGATCGCCCACCTGCTGTCCGACGACTTCCGTATGTACTCGGGCGAAGACACGCTCACCGTGCCGCTCATGAGCCTGGGCGCCTCGGGCACCATCAGCGTGTGGGCCGATGTTCAGCCGCAGCTCGTGCACGACATGTGCCGCGCCTATCTGGACGGCGACGTGGAGCGCGCCCGCGATATCCAAATTGCCGGCCAGCCGCTCATCAATGCCCTCTTTAGCGAGGTCAACCCCATCCCCGTCAAGGAGGCACTCGCCCAGATGGGCATGATCGAAGCCAACTACCGCATGCCGCTGTGCCCCATGGCCGATAACACGCGCGCCGCACTTACCGATGCTCTGAAGGGAGCTGGTCTGCTTGATTAAGACCGTCATTATGGGAACGGGCCGCATGGGCTCGCTCATCCACACTACCGCCGAGGGCATTGTCAACGCCGCTGGAGAGCCCGTTTTTGATATCGTGGCCCAGATCGGTTTTGACTTGTCCGAGCTCGAGAGCGCACCGACGGCCGACGTCATCATCGACTTCTCGAACGTCGTGACCTTCGATGCCGTCGTCGCCTATGTCGAGCGCACGGGCGCCGCACTCGTTTCCGGCACCACGGGCTATACGCCCGAGCAGATGGACCGCCTGCGCGAGCTGGGCCAGAATGCCCGCGTCATGCACTCGGGCAACTACTCTATCGGCATCGCCGCCCTGCGCCATCTGGTTGCCCAGGCCACGCGCGAACTGCCCGGCTTTGACTGCGAGATTGTCGAGAAGCACCACAACCAAAAGGTCGACGCCCCCAGCGGCACTGCCAAGCTACTGCTCGATGCCGTCGTCGAAGCTGAGCCCGAGGTAGGCTACCACCCTGTCTATGGCCGCGAGGGCATGTGCGGAGCGCGCGACCCCAAGGAGATCGGCATGCACTCGCTGCGCGGTGGCACTGTCGCCGGCGTGCACGAAGTGAGTTTCTTTGGCCAGGACGAAGAAGTCACGCTCACGCATCGCGCCACGAGCCGTCAGATCTTCGTCAACGGCGCCCTGGCCGCCGCCCAGAAGCTCGTCACCCGCGAGCACGGCTTCTATACGTTCGACCAGGTCATGTTCGCCTAACCAGGTATCAACCAGATCCACCCAAAGGAGAGACAGCAAATGAGCAATGCAGCCGAGATGGATGCACAGGAGATTATCAACTACATCGCCACCGCGCCCAAAAAAACGCCCGTCAAACTGTACGTGCGCGAGAAGCCCGGCATGAAGGTTGCCTGGGGCGACGCACACGTCTACGGCGGTCGTCGTGGCAAGACCGTCTTTGGCGACTGGGATGAGCTCAAAGCAATCCTCGACGCCAACGCCGACTCCATCGACTATTACGACGTCGAGAATGACTGCCGCAACTCCGCCGTGCCCATGCTCGACCTCAAGGGCATCAACGCCCGCATCGAGCCGGGCGCGATCATCCGTGACCGCGTCGAGATCGGCGATCGCGCCGTCATCATGATGGGTGCCATCATCAACATCGGCTCCGTCATTGGCGAAGGCTCCATGATCGACATGGGCGCCGTGCTGGGCGGCCGCGCCACCGTGGGTAAGAACTGCCACATCGGCGCCGGCACCGTACTGGCAGGCGTCGTTGAGCCCGCGAGCGCCACGCCCGTCATCATCGAAGACGACGTCATGATCGGCGCCAACGCCGTGGTCCTGGAAGGCGTGCGCGTGGGCAAGGGCGCTGTTGTCGCCGCCGGCGCCGTGTGCGTCGAGGACGTCCCCGCCGGCGCCGTCGTGGCCGGTGTCCCCGCCCGCGTCATCAAGATGCGCGACGCCCAGACCGACAGCAAGACCGGTCTCGAGGAAGGCCTGCGCCAGCTGTAGGGTTACGCGGTTTTATCAAACCGCGTAACTAGCCGACGCTGCAAACGCCCCAGAGCGGCAATCTGACGTTCAATCGTCGAGCATGACCAGAAGGTCAATGCCCTCCTCTTTCACGTCACCTTGCTCGCTCTGGGGCGTTTTCGCTGACTTATGCTCAACCAGTAGCGAAATTAAGCCCCAAGTAAAAAGGCCGAAGCCCTCATCCGAGGCTTCGGCCTTCGCTTTCTCGCTGCAGGCGTAACGCAACTTATCGATTCTCGATGCTGCCGATATTCTTGAGCTCGATGGAGATGAGGCCGTTGGGCTCGTTGACGAACTCGATGTACTCGGAGTTAGAACCCATCTCGGCCGGGAAGCTGATCTCGATACCCGTGTCGGTACGGATCTTGTGGTTGCGAACGGCGGCGCGTTCGACCTGCTTGCGCTCCACGGGCACACGATCGGGCACCTTCTCCTCGGTCAGCGCCGCGCGCACGCTTTCCTTGATGACCGGCTCGTCCTCAAAGACCTCATCGACGATATCCCAAGGCGGCAGTTCCTCGTCATCCTCAACCTTCTCGGCCACAGCAGCCTTAACCTTGGCGAGCGCCACGGCCGTGTTGGCGCCGTGTTCCTCGGCGACTTCCTCGACCACACGCGTCACGGTGTCGATGACCTCCTTGCCAGATACGCCCGTGTCGCACTGCAGCAGGCCATCGGGAATGAGCATGCGGTCTTCGCCGGCAATCTTGCGCTTCTTGTCCACGTAGCCGATCTCCATGGTGCTCGCGCGCACGATGGCATAGCTCGGCACCTTTTGTGAGGGGTTCGGCAGGATAGCGTAGTGGCGCGCGATGTCGTTGCGCACCTCCCCCTCCTCGCGGCCCACTTCGTGCATAAAAGCCTGCTTGGAGCCCAGCAGCATCACGGCAAACCAGCGGGCATCCTCATCGTCGTCAAAATCAGCCACGAGCACGTCGGTGGACTCGGCTTTCTCGGCTTTGGTGAGCTCGGAGGAGATAAACTCCGCAATCTGCTGCGACAGGTCCACGAACTCGCGCTCGCCAAAGAAATAACCCTTGAGCTCGCCGCCAAACGCAGAGTTCTCGGCAAACGTGGCGCGTTTATTGTCAGCCGAGGTACGTGCGCGGCGCAGATGCGTGGTCACGAAGTTGCGCACGGTACGGCTCTCGATATCGAGCTCGCGCTGGCTCATAACGTTGACGGCAGAGTCAAAGTCCAGGATATGCAGAATCGCGTGATTGATTTTCATATACGGCATTCCGTTCTAGATCGATTTCGGCACGAACCAGTATAGCGGTCGAGCCCTCCCCGAGCGCATCGAAGATTGGTGCATCGGGGACAGGTTGCTTTGCACCAATGGTTAGCGCAGAAGCTCGGACTGCCAAGCCTCGAGCTGTTCTGCCAGACTCTTACCGGCAGCGGACATGTCGAACTGGGGTCGTTTGGGCAGCAGTGCGCATTTAAGGATTGCCACGATGGTCTGCGAGACAAAGCGTCGCGTATCCTTGTCAAAGCCTTGTGCAGCCTGGAGCATCACGGGCAGGCTCTCGCGCAGATTCCCGGCGATATCCGCAAACCGCTCAGCACCCGTAGCCTCAAACACGGAGAACAACGCATCTACAAAACGCTCGCGCTCGCTAGGCGACACTGCAAGCAGCATCTCGCGAATGGAGCCATCAACGTATCGAGCACCGGCGGACAGGCGCTCACAGTACACGAAGTCGCGGCCATCAACCACCCAGCTAAAGGGATTGTGCTGCAGCAGGCTGAACTCGGTGCTCTCAACGATGGCATAGTCCTCCTGTGTCTCGAACATCATGCCAAAGATCGACGACCGAGGTAGCGTCTTGTCGATTCGACCGGAAAGATCGGCAAAGGCGTTGCCGTTCAGAAAATCCTCGACGAAGCCCGGACCATCATGGGAATACACCCGTTCGATTCGCTCACGGGCGACGTCGGAGCACATCGCCGCACCGTACACCGCAAGGTTTCCGCCCTTGGAATGACCTCCGCACAAAAGCGGCCCGTCAATCGCATCCGCCGCCTCGTCCACATAACGCGCCGCAGATTCCTGGGCCGGCACGGGACACCGGAACGCCATGTTGAAGTCCTCTTTCCAGCCCACAATCGTGCTGTCGGTCCCCCGGAAGGAAAGATAGCTAAACCCCGCCGGAAACCGGAACGCCATGGCTGCAAACTGCTCTGTCGCCACCACATCGCTCACGGCACGATAGCCGCAAACGTGCACGCCACGGTAGCGAGGGCTTGCTGCCACGGCCTCCAACAAGGCCCTGCTCCCCTCTGGATCCCACAGGTCGCCAATCATGTCCCGGTAGCACTCGGCACGAAGCAGCTCGCGTACGTCTAGGCCCTGCCAGTTCGTCAGCTCCGCCATATCACCCGGCAAACGCAAATAGGACAACCACGCAAAGACCAGGCTATCCACCGCGCAGAACGGCCGTTCCTCAAACGGGTCAAACGCCGTCTGGGCATAGGTCAAAAAATTAGGCGAATCCGACATGGCGCTCCCATCAACTATGGTGCATTGGGGTCAGGTTACTTTGCACCAAAAAGGCGCCCGGACCGTGTGGACCGGACGCCTTTCATTGTAGCCTGTTGCCCAAAAGAGCTTGATTTAGCAGGAGAAGTCGACGCTGTCGATGATGTCCTTGAGGGCCTTTGCAGAGGCGGTGAGCTCATGCTGCTCGTCATCGTTCAGCGGCACGGGGACGCGGCAGACAACGCCGTCGCGGCCAACGACGGTCGGCATGGAGATGGCAAGATCGGACAGGCCATACTCGCCCACCATGAGCGAGGAGACGGGCAGAACGGTCTGCTCGTCACGCATGACGGCGGTGCAAATGCGCTTGACGGCCATGGCGACGCCATAGTAGGTGGCGTGCTTCTTCTCGATGATGGTGTAGGCGGAGTTCTTGACGTCCTCGGCGATGCGCTTCTCGGCAGCCTCATGCTCCAGATGACCGTGAAGCTCGCAGAAGGTGTTCAGCGGAACGCCGGCAACCTGGGCGCTGGACCAAGCAACGAACTCGGAGTCGCCGTGCTCACCCATGACATAGGCCTGGACATCGCGCGGGTCGACCTCAACGTGGGCACCAAGCATCTGCTGCAGACGACCGGTGTCGAGCACGGTGCCGGAGCCGATGACATGGCCCTCGGGCAGGCCGGACATCTTGATGGCGGCATAGGTCAGAACATCGACCGGGTTGGAGACGATGAGCAGAATGCCGTCGAAGCCAGACTTCTTAATCTCGGGAATAATGGACTTGAAGATGTTGACGTTCTTGTTGACCAAGTCCAGGCGGGTCTCGCCGGGCTTCTGGGCAGCGCCAGCGGTGACGACGATCATAGCGGCGTCGGCGACATCAGAATAATCGCCGGCATAGATCTTCATCGGCTCGGCAAACGTCATGCCGTGCGCGATATCCAGAGCCTCACCCTCGGCGCGGTTCTTGTCCACGTCGATGAGGACCATTTCAGAGAACAGACCGCTCTGCATCAGCGCGAACGCCGAAGACGAACCGACGAAACCGCAACCGACAATAGCGACCTTCTTCTCGTTAACCATTAGAAACTCCCATCTCTCTCCACAAGCAAGCCGCCCGGGAACGACCCGAGCGGCTTGCCGTAATCCCAATACATCCAATCGGGACTTTGATTATGCTCCTATTCGAGGACAAAAATCGACCGTTTACCGAAAATGTTTGCAGGATTCGTAAAATAACTGTACGAAATCGGTTTCGATCTATTGACGAGCCGAAATAGCTATTTAATACAGGCCCGCCTCGCGAATGGCCTCGACAGCCAAAGCAATCTGATCGGGCGGCAGGACCAGCGCCATGCGCACGTGTCCCTCGCCCGAAGGACCAAAGCTCGCGCCCGGCGTCACCACAACGCCGGCCTTCTCCATGAGCTCCTCGCAAAACGCCATGGAATCGGTGCGACCACCGGGAAGCTTGGCCCACACAAACATAGAACCATGCGCGTTGGGACGTTCCCAGCCCAGGTCCTCAAGACCGTCGCACAGGGCATCGCGGCGATCCTGGTACTTCAGACGCTGTGCCTCGACCTCATCGCGCGGGCCATTAAGGCACGCGATTGCAGCCTTCTGGATCGGGAAGAACATGCCAAAGTCAATCTGACTGCGCAACTTGGCAAAGGCAGAGACCACATCCTCGCGGCCGACCAAAAAGCCGATACGCGCACCGGTGACGTTAAACGACTTGGAGAGCGAGAAGAACTCAACGCCCACCTCGAGCGCGCCAGGGTACTGCAAGAAGCTTCCACCCGGATCGCCGTCGAACACGATGTCGGAGTAGGCATTGTCATGGACGATGAGCAGGTCGTGCTCGCGGGCGAAAGCGATGATCTCCTCGTAGACCTCGGGCGTGCCCACCGAGCCCACCGGGTTGGCGGGCAGCGACACAATCATGTACTTGGCACGATCGGCCACCTCGGGATCGATGCCCGCCACATAGGGCAGGTAATTGTGCTCGGCAACCAGCGGATAGTACTCGAGCTTGGCATCGGCGATCTTGGCACCCGCCTCAAAGACCGGGTAGCACGGATCGGGAACCAGAATGGTGTCACCCGGATCGAGCAGGGCCAGGCCCAAATGGCCCACGCCCTCCTGCGTGCCGTTGCACGACTGCACCATGGACGGCGTAATGCCCGAAACGCCAAAGCGACGCTCATAGTAATCGCACACGGCTTGCTTGAGTTCGGGCAGGTCGCGCAGGGCATACTTCCACATCTCGGGATCTTGGGCTGCTCGCGTGAGCGCCTCGACCACGTGGTCGTACGGCTTAAAGTCGGGCGTGCCCACGCTCATGTTGTAAATGGTCTTGCCCTGAGCCTTCAGCGCGAGGAGCTTGTTATTGAGCGAGGCGAAAACCTCCGCGCCAAAGTGGTCGAGACGCTGCGATGCCTGCATGGTGCCACCTTTCGATATAAAAAACGCGGCGCTCCGACAAGAGCGCCGCGCGATACGGGCCATCAGATTGCAAAAGTGTAACGCTTACAAACCCTGCATTGGTTCAATTTAGCCAACCTTAGTCAATTGCATTGAGCGCGTCGATCTGCGCAAGCCATAGACGCGAGCTGGCGTCACTCGGCATACGCCAATCGCCGCGCGGGCTGAGCGTCACCGAGCCCACCTTGGGACCATCGGGCAGGCAGCTGCGCTTAAACTGCTGGGCAAAGAAGCGACGATAGAGCGTACGCAGCCACGTGTGGACGGTCTTGGCGTCGTAGACGCCCTCGAAGCTCTTGAGCGCCATGCGGTAGATCTTGCCCGGCTCAAAGCCAAAACGCAGCAGGTAGTAGAGGAAGTAGTCGTGCAGCTCATATGGGCCCACCAAATCCTCGGTCTTCTGCGCAATCTCGCCATCGCCCGTGGGCGGCAGAAGCTCGGGGGACACCGGCGTATCGAGGATATCGAGCAGCACCTCGGCAATACGCCCGCCAAAGACATCAGCCGCATAACGCACCAGATGACGCACAAGCGTCTTGGGTACGCTCGCGTTGACGGCGTACATGCTCATGTGGTCGCCGTTATAGGTGGCCCAGCCGAGCGCCAGCTCCGACAGATCGCCCGTGCCGATGACAAAACCGCCAGCCTGGTTGGCCAGATCCATCAAAATCTGCGTACGCTCGCGGGCCTGGCTGTTCTCGTAGGTCACGTCCTGCACGGCCGAATCGTGCTCAATGTCCTTGAAGTGCTGCTCCACGGCCGCGTGGATCGAAACCTCGCGGAAGCTCACACCCAAGTCGCGGGCGAGCGACTCGGCATTCGACTTGGTGCGATGCGTCGTGCCAAAACCTGGCATGGAGACCGCCGTGATACCCGTGCGCGGCAGCCCCAGCGCATCGAAGGCACGCACGGTCACGAGTAGCGCCAGCGTGGAATCGAGGCCGCCGGAAAGGCCGATGACCGCAGCCTTGGTGCCCGTGTGGGCAAGGCGGGTCTTGAGGCCGGCGGTCTGCAGGTCGAGGATGGTCTCGCAGCGCTCGGCCAGGTCACCATGGTCGGCCGGCACAAAGGGCGCGCGGGGGAAGACACGGTCGATGTCGCAGGCGTTGCGCAGGACAGGCTCTTTGGCCGGCACGCCCTCAAACGAAAACTCAACGGTCGTGGCCTCCGGCGCATCGTCCGCGCGGGTCCACGTCGTCGAGCGGCGGCGCTCGGCAACCAGGCGGTCAAGGTCAACGTCGGCGACGGCCATATCGCAGGTAAGCAGCTTGGTCGCGGCGAGCTTCGAGCCGTTTTCGTAGATAAGGTTCTCGCCCGCAAAGACCATATCGGTCGTGGACTCGCCCTCGCTCGCGTCTGCATAGGCATAGGCGCAGTACAGGCGCGCGCTTTGGTTAGAGATAAGGCCGCGGCGGTAATCTGCCTTACCGATAATCTCGTCCGAGGCCGACGGGTTGAGAATCACCGTCGCACCGTCAAGCGCCATCTCGGTCGAAGGGGGTGCCGGCACCCATAGGTCCTCACAGACCTCAACACCCAGCACCAGGTCCTCGGCACCCTCATCGCAGCAGCGGTAGACAAGCCCCGAGCCAAGCGGAACCGGACCCTGACCGGCAAATTCAACCCACACGGGATCCGCAGGCGCCGGAGCAAACCAACGGCGCTCATAGAACTCGCCATAGTTAGGCAGATACTTTTTGGCCGTGAGGCCCAAAAGCTCGCCCGCGCAGCACACGGCGGCGCAGTTGTAGATATTCTCGGCAACCGCAACGGGAAGACCGACGGTAAAGACAATCGGCAGCTCGCGGGTTTCATCGAGGATAAACTCAAGCGCCGCCTCGCAGGCATGCAGTAATGTGCGGTTATGGAACAGATCGGCCGCGGTATAGCCGCACAAGTTGAGCTCGGGCAGCACCAGCGCGCGAACGCCACGCTCGGCAGCCTCGCGAACAGCCGCCAACGCAACCTCGGTATTGCCCTCGACGTCGGCCACGCGAATCAGCGGCGACGCCGCCGCCACACGCAAAAAGCCGTCGTTTGCTTTCGCGCACACGGCGCCCGTCTGGTTGAGCTCTGTATCCATAGCATGCTCCTTGCGCATAAAGGCGATTCTTATGGGCACCATTGTAGCGCCTTGCCTGCGCGCCGTCGTTTTAGGCGCGCTCCGCGGGATACGATAGGCCTCGTCAAATCCTTGAGAGACGGAGCGCATATGGAACTAAATACATGGACGCACGACAAGCTTCCCGAGTTTGCTCGCACATTCCAAGGTACCGAGGCCCAAGAAACCACGGGCGAAGAGCTCGCCTGCCACAATGTTCCCGATTTGCCTCATGGAAACCGCTGCGGGGGCAAGCGAAGAGTAGCGAGCGCATTGACGCATGCAGCGTCCCCAGCCGACGCCCCAGGATTGGCCGTCCTTCCCGGCCGGCGCGCTGTGCATATCTAGGACAGCAGGATGGGGCACGAAAAGTTACCTGAAATACGTACAGCGGGAGGTGGCCACAAAAGCCGCCTCCCCACTCTCAGCTAGCGTGCCAGCACGTACTGATAGGTATCCCCCATGGGCACAAAGCTCACCGGCACCTTGGCAGAATCCAATCCCGCCCCCTCGAGCGCACGCGGCACCCAGGTTGCCATGTATTCCATGCCCGGTTCCTCACCGTTGAAATGCCCCATGTGGATAATGCACTTGCCCTGGCCGAGCATCGCGGCGTCGCGCACGTATTCGCTCGCCGTAAAATCGATAAGCTCCATGGCGAGCAGGCAATCGATACCCTCGGCATCCATCTTGTTGAGTGTCTCGGTATCGCCCATGGGATGCCCCATGATATGCATGGGGATGCGCACACGGCGCACGGGAGCATCCATGTCGCCAATCACACGCGTACCGGCAAGCCCCAAACGCTCGACAACATATGCCGCCAGCTCGCGCGCCAGCATCTCGGGAATCTCGAAATCCATGCAATCACGCTCGATGCGACAATCGAGCCAGCCGAGCTTATCGGCAAGCCCGTAAAAGATGCCATCGGCAAGGGAACCGTCCGCCTCGAGCGGCACACCGGCATGAATGTAGTCATGACAGCGCCAAACCGTGCCATCCCACTCTTCAAGCAGGGCAACCTTAGCCTTAAATGAGGCATTACCAGCCACGACATCGCGATGGTCGCCGTGGTTCCAGAAGATTGCTTCGTGCGAGATGATTAGATTGGCGCCCAGCTCCTTCGCACGGCGCACTACCTCGACCGTAGGCCAGATACAGGTCACAACGCCCGCGCAGGCGCAGTCGAGCGCCTCGGCGCCAAAGGTCACCTGATCGCGCGTCGTCGCCGGATCGATGGGCTTGCCGGTAAAGGCATCCATGCTGGAGCAATATCCCTTCACGGCCTCGATAACATCGTTGATAGTCATATGTGCTCCTATCGATAGCGGAAAACGGCCCCGCAAGGCCGCTTTCCAAGTTTAAACATCGCTGAGTTGATACTAGCGCTCGGAAACAGGTCCATTTTCGAGCTCGTCCTCGGTAAACCCAAAGAAGAACGTAAGGGCAAAGGCCGCGATAAACCCTACAGCACCGGCGATGCAGGCGTTGATGAAGTTCTGCACGTCACCGCCCACAAAGGCGAGCAGATTGAGAACATTGGAGGCAGTACCGGCAACGTAGACGCTCACACCGAGAGACATGCCCAAGGCACCCGCGACAAACGCGCCGGCGATAGCCATGGCAAAAGTGCGGCGATAGCGCAGCATCACACCGTAGATAAAGGGCTCACCCACGCCACCAACCATATTGGCGATTACGTAGCCCAGGCAGAGGGTCTTTTCGTCTTTGTTTCGGAGCTTGAGCCAAGATGCGACTTCGACTCCGTATGCCGCCCAGAGGCTCAGCGTGGTGGCAGGCAGGATAAACGAGTCGACACCGGTGGCCATAAAGTTAGCGATGGCGATCATGATGAGAGCCACATGCATGCCCGAGATTACCATGGGAAGCCAAGCTGCCGCCAACAAGCCGGCGCCGAGAATCGCGACAACACCACCCGTGGAACCGAGCATCTCAAAGAATGCCGCCAAACCGTTACCGAGCCAAGAGCCAAGTGGCGCAAGAGCGCAAAGCGACACCGGCACCGTTACGAGCATTGTAAAGAACGGGGTGAACACCGTGGAGAGAGTATCGGGCATGACCTTCTTGAACAAGCGCTCGATATAGCTCATCGCCCAAACGGAGAGCAGGATGGGGATCACCGACTGCGCGTAGTTGCCCGCAACGCAGGGAATACCGTAGACAGAGAACGGGGCACCGTCCGCAGCCAGTTGAATCATCGTCGGATCAATGAGAATGCCGCCCATAAACGCACCGAGCACTGGCGTCACGCCGATATTCTTGGCGGCGTTATAGCCAAGGTAAATGGGGATGAAGTAGAAAGCTGCATCATAGACCATGTTCATAAGAACATACAGGTCGCTCGTTTCAGCGATAACATTGGCCATCGTGGGACCGAGGACTACGGCGATGGTCTTAAAGAGACCGGCGCACATCATAACGGGGATCATCGGCACCATGGAGCTCGACAGGTAGTTAAGGATATTGTTGCCGATTGCCTTGGGTGTAAGCTTTTCCTTGGGCTTATCAAGATTCTCATCGACGGCGTCTTGCTTGGCAAAGCCGCCGAGCTTACAGAGCTCGTCATAAACCTTGGGCACATTCTGGCCCACGATCACCTGGAACTGCGATCCCGAAATCTGGGCACCAAGCACGCCGTTGATCTTTTTGATCTTCTTGATATCGGGCGCATCGATATCCTTGAGATTGAAGCGCAAACGCGTCATGCAGTGCGCAACAAACGTTACGTTTTCCTTGCCGCCAACGGCCTCGAGCACGTCTGCTGCAATCTTTTTGTTGTCAGCCATGGCTGAACTCCCTTGCTTTTCCGGCGCCCCGCGTTTGCGCGCATGCGGAGCGTATCGATAACGGCAGGCCTGACATCAGGCGATTCAAAAAGAAGGAAGAATGACAAAAAAACAGAAGAGCCCCGAAGCATAATACGGACAGGGAACTGTCTGCGTCATGCTTCGAAACTCTTCTCGAATAACACCTTATGTGTAAGTAATCTTAAGACCGGAATGCCAGAGCGTGCCCCAATAGGATTGTCCAATCCGGCAAACGGTCAAAATACAGCGGCGAACGGCGTTCTACGTACGCGACCCCGCGCAGACGCGGTTGACATGGAGCATCAGGTAGACCTTCTCCTCATCGGTGAGCTCGGCACCAAAGCGCTCGGCGATAAGCTCGGTCAAGCGGTCCACGCACGCGGCCACATCGGGATGTTGCTCGCAGAGCGGCCCATAGAGCGAGCCGTTCTCAGTATTGAGGGGCTCGCCGCTCTGCACGCGCTCAAGCAGGTAACGCACATGCGTGGCATAACGGCAGAAATCAAAACCGTCGCGATCAACGCCAACGCCAAGCTGAGACTCGATAATCTCGGTAAACTTCTCAAGGAGTGCTTCATCCTTGCGGACCGTGTTGGACTTGGCCTTGGAAGAAGATGCCACCACGCTGTTGACGATGCAAAGTACGATGCCGCTCGCTTCACTCGGCGGCATCTTGATGTTGAACTCGCGATTGATGCCCTCAAGCGCAAACTTTGCAATTTTGTACTCGATGGGATACATCTGCCGCACGTCATAAGAAAGCGGCATCTGAACAAACATGTGCTCGCGGCAGCGCTTGATGGCAAAGGCGATGTGGTCGGCCATGGTAAAGGGCAGGTTGGCCGAGAGCTCACGCGAGATGTTGGAGCGCGCAATATCGGCGATCTGGGCGGAAAACTCCATCACCTGCGGATCAATTTCGTCGAGGAGCGCCAGATAGCGAGAGTCGACGCCGTAGAACGTGCGCTCGATCTTGTCGAGCGTGACCTCGTCAGGGCCGTCGGGAAACCCGATGCCACGACCGAGCGCCACAAGCTCGCGCCCCTTGGCATTGACGCAGATAACCGTGTTGTTGTTTATTCGCTTAAGAATCTTCATGCTGCTCCCCACTTGGCACAGGAGTGCCACGAGGTTGATTATTCACACGGAATCGAAGTCAGTCAACAGGCACCACTAGAGAAAGGCCCTCGCGAGGCGAGCCTTGATTCTCATTTTCAGGGTATCCTGCAGCGCCAGGAGGGCGCAGGCGGCGGTCGCCTCCATTGTACTGTCATGTGCGATCAGCGCTAATGGAACGAGCTCATGATTAAGATTGGAAAAGAGAAGTCAGAATAGCATTTAGCAGTAGAACGAGATCTCGTCCACAAGAAAGAGTGCCCGATAGCCGCTAATAAGAAATAGGCTAGGCAACTTTTGCTCCTCCGCTTGCGGCGTAGCGATACAGCAGATGGGCGTTATTGCTCAGAAAAGTCTCAAAGCCTCGCTTCTCCTCGTCGGTGAAACGCCCCTCCCACATGGTCCAATTGTAAGAAGGTAGCTCACAACGAGCGGAGTCAAAGCCCTCTGCCGTCGGTCGTTCAAAATGCACGATAACCTTTTCGATATCGCCATCTGTAATCAGGTCAGAATGAATGACCTCGGTTCCATCTTCGAATGTCATATACGGGTACATCACGTAAACCACCTCGCAAATATAAATCCAGTTTAGCATCAAGCTATTGCACCAAAGACAGCAAGCCCCCTTGATGAGTTGATGGTATCTGTTAAATGTCACGTACGATTCACATCTGGTGGGTACCCTGATGGCTACACGAAACGAAGCAGATTTACACCGGGAGGACCCCGTATGACGACCAAGTACACCGACGCGCCGCGCACGCGTGTCATGACTCCCGCCGCACTGAACAACGGCGTTCACGAAAACCATTCCATCGGCCAGACCATGGCCATCGCGCCCAAAAAGGGCCTGTTCGATGACATTTCCATTCCCCAAATCATCGCCGGCGCCGCGGCTGCCGCCACGAGCGTGGCACTTGCTTCAAAGATCGGCATTGCCGGCTCGGTGATTGGTGCCGCCGTGAGCTCAGTCATCACTGTTGTGTCTTCGCAGGTCTATCGCCACTTTATCTCTGCCAGCGCCGAAGCAATCAAGGGCACGCATGCCGCTGTCGACTACCCTACCGGCGCCTACGAGCCCGTTGAGCCCAATGTCGAGGAGCACCTAGGTGGCGCCGCAACCACGCAGGAGATGCGCCAGGTTGCGGGACGCGCGACCACGGCGCGCGTCGCTCCCAACAGCCTGCGCGCCAAGGCGGCGGCCGAGCGCAGCCAGACGCAAAAGAAGGTCATCATCTTCTCGATCGCTATCGCCATAGTCGCGGTCATCGCCTGCGCCGGCGCCATCCTTATCACCACTGCCGGTGAGGGTCTGGGCGAGCGTCCCGAGCCTATCCTTTCGTCGCGCACGACCGAGAGCGATGCAGATGGCAACACCCGGTCGCAGGATCAGCAGGCAAAGACGGACGATACGCAAGAGAGTTCTACCTCTGCCAATTCGTCCTCGAACACCCAAAACCAATCGCAGGGCACCGATTCCTCTACGGCCAACAACAGCACGCCGTCCGGCACGACCGACTCAAGCCAAACGACTGACGGTTCGCAGCCGAGCACGGGCGGCCAGACGAGCGACACCACGTCGGGAACGGGAACAGCAGACAGCAGCAACACCAACAGCTCGAACAGCTCGAGCGGAACCGCGTCTGGCACGGCATCCGACAACTCGAGCCAAGGCACGGCATCGGGCAACTAAGCACATTTGCCTCTCATAGATAACCGACCTGTATAACGGGCGCGAATCGACAGCGGTTCGCGCCCGTTTGCCTTGGGCGCCGCCATGGCGAACGCTCTGCGATGGTAAGATGCTTTACATATGTAAAGAGGAGATTTGCCATGAGCAAGACAATAGTTAGGCCCACGCTTGCGCTGGGCAACCACATCTATCTGTATCGCCTGCTGCGCGATGCAATTGGATGCGGCAAGCAAACATTTATGACACAGGTCGAGGAGGCGCTCGCCGCAGACGACATGACTGCTTATGACCTAGGCTTTGAGTCCACGCGCGAGCTGCTCGAGGAGCTTAACGACTGCATTAAGCTGACCGTCTTCAAAGGCGGCCGCCTGTATGCCACCGTCATCGCCAACGAGGCCTGGGATGCCGCACTTGCCACGGGCGAGGACAAGCCCAAGACCGCCAAGGGCGCCAAGCAGTCCTACAAAAAGAAAAAGCGCGGCAAGAAGGACCTGAAGGCCGTGCGCCCCAAGCACGTTAAGCGTCCCGAGCCCGAAGCCATGGTTGGAGCCGTGCCGGAGCCCGAGACAGAGATCGAAGTCGCTATTGGAGTAACAGCAGAGGCCGAAACCGAAATCGCCGCCACGACCGATCCCGAAGTCATATCCGAGCAGGAAGCCACTGCGGAGCTCAACAAGGCCCCCAAGTCGACAGCCGAAGAAGCCGCTAACCAATCCGAGACGCCTGCGTTCCAAAACAGCGATGTCTTTGGCGACGAGGCCGAAGACGATCAGCCCGACGAGCCCGACGATCAAGACGCTACCGAGCCGACGCCGGAGCCCGAGGCGCCGCAGCCTGCCATCTCGCTCACGGTCGTCTATGACCCCGAGAACGCCAACGCCGGCATCACCACCATGGCCTCCACGCCCATCGAGGCAAAGCCGTCTGTCGAGGCAGAGGACACTCCGCAAGCCGATGCAAAAACCGAGACTGAAGACACATCCGTCTCCGTGGAACCGACAGATTCCGCAGTTAAGCCGGAACCGGTGCCTGAGTCTGCACCCGTCATCGAGTCCACATCCGCACCTGTCTATGACCAGATTCCTGTGCCTGCAGCGGCTCCGGCCCCCGCTGCAGCACCGGCCCCCACACCCGTAGCGCCCGCCATCCCCGAGGACTTCCCCGTCGATTTCGCAACCGAGGTCTTCTGCCCCGGCCCATTGCTACACCAGTTGTCGACCTATCTCCCCTACGGCGCCGACACGCTCGGCATCGTCGGCGAGTACTACTGGATCGCCCGCGAGCGCGGTACCATCGAGGCCGCGCGAAACCGCGCAAGCTCCCCCCTGCGCTACACGCAGGCCGGCAAGCGCCACGAAGTCACCGTGCGCATCAGACGCAACACCACCGGCGGTCTCGGAGCCACCTGGGCCATCGACAAGGTCGAAGAACCCGAGCAGTAACGACAAACGGCTCAAATCCTGATTTGGATTTGAGCCGTTTTATTTGTTGATGTTGCATAACCAACAGCGAGCGGGCCGCAAGTGCCCCAGGTTGCCGTGAAAGAGGAGCGACGCGTACTTCGGTACGCGAGCGACGGCCTGAACGGCAAGATGGGGCGCTTGCGGCCCGCGCAGCGTCGAGCAGTTACGCGGTTTGGAAAACCGCGTAACGATCTAGTCGCGCGTCAGCTTGCGGTGAATACGATGCGGCTGAGCTGCGTCCTCGCCCAGACGCTCGATACGGTTGGCCTGGTAGGCCTCAAAGTTACCCTCGAACCAATACCAGTTGCCCGGATTCTCGTCGGTGCCCTCCCACGCCAGAATGTGCGTGGCGACGCGGTCAAGGAACATACGGTCGTGGCTAATGACCACCGAGCAGCCCGGGAACTCGAGCAGCGCCGCCTCGAGCGAGGACAGCGTCTCGACATCGAGGTCGTTCGTGGGCTCGTCGAGGAGCAGCAGGTTGCCGCCCTGCTTGAGCGTAAGCGCCAAGTTCAGACGGTTGCGCTCGCCACCGGAGAGTACGCCAGCGCGCTTCTGCTGGTCCTGGCCCTTAAAGCCAAAGCTCGCCACGTACGCGCGGCTCGGAACCTCGGTCTCACCGACCATCATGTGGTCCAGGCCGTCCGAGACGACCTCCCATAGGTTCTTATCGGGGTCGATGCCGGAACGGTTCTGGTCGACATAGGAGATCTTGACGGTCTCGCCCACCTCGAGCTCGCCCGAAGTCAGCGGCTCCAGGCCCACGATGGTCTTGAAGAGCGTAGTCTTGCCCACGCCGTTGGGGCCGATGACGCCCACGATGCCGTTGCGCGGCAGGGTGAACGAAAGGTCATCGATGAGCACGCGGCCATCGAACTCCTTGTGCAGGTGATGGGCCTCGAGTACCTTGTTACCCAGACGCGGGCCCACAGGGATGCGGATGTCGGTCCAGTCGAGTTTCTGGCTTGCGCGGGCCTCGGCCTCCATCTCCTCGTAGCGAGCCAGACGGGCTTTGTTCTTGGCCTGACGGGCCTTGGGCGAGCTGCGCACCCACTCGAGCTCGGCCTCCATGCGCTTGGCGAGCTTGGCGTCGCGGTTGCCCTGTGCCTCGATACGCGCGGCCTTGGTCTCCAGATACGTGGAGTAGTTGCCCTTGTAGGGATAAAGGTGACCACGGTCGACCTCGCAGATCCACTCGGCAACGTTATCCAAGAAGTAGCGATCGTGCGTGACGGCAAGCACGGCGCCCTGGTAGTTATGCAGGAAGTGCTCGAGCCACAGGATCGACTCGGCGTCCAGGTGGTTGGTAGGCTCGTCGAGCAGCAGCAGGTCGGGAGCCTCGAGCAGCAGCTTGCACAGGGCCACGCGACGGCGCTCGCCGCCGGAAAGCACGTTGACCGGCATGTCGGAATCGGGCAGCTGCAGGGCGTCCATGGCCTGGCCGAGCTTGGAATCGATATCCCAGCCGTCGGCGGCGTCGATCTCGTCCTGGAGCTTGCCCATCTCGGCCATGAGGGCGTCCATGTCGCAATCCGGGTCGCACATCTCCTCGCCGATCTTATTGAAGCGATCGACTTTGGCGATCATGTCGCCAAACGCCATGCGCACGTTCTCGATGACGGTCTTGTCGTCGTCGAGCGGCGGCTCCTGCTGCAGGATGCCCACGGTATAGCCAGGGGTAAGCCTGGCATCGCCGTTGGAGACCTCCTCGATACCGGCCATGATCTTGAGCAGGGTCGACTTGCCCATGCCGTTGGGGCCCACGACGCCGATCTTGGCACCGGGATAGAAGCTCAGGGTCACGTCGTCAAGGATCACCTTGTCGCCATGGGCCTTGCGAGCCTGATACATCTGGTAGATAAACTCTGCCATTTGCCTGTTTTATCCTTTCTACCCGCTGTTTCCCTATTCTTGTTTCGTTTTAGTGGAAACGAAATGAGGAAACCAGCTCTGAAACTTAACGAAAAAGGGGCATGGTTGCCCACGCCCCTAATACTACCTGGGAAAAGTCCCCCAGAACATACTATGAACTGCGTACGCTAGTTTTCCGCAACCTTAACGAGCGGCTCGCTGCGATTTGCGCCACAGCAGATACGAGTAGACATAGGCAGCTCCGGCCGAACCAAGCGCCAGAACCGCTATCACCGCGGCGACGACTTCACTCGAAAGCACGCTTCCCGCCACGCCCATCACAATCAGGCCAACACCCAGCACCATAAGACAGGCGCCGCCAAAACGCTGCGTACGGCGCCAGTTCTCGGGATCGGCAAGCGCCCAGGGCGTCTTGATGCCCAGCGTGTAGTTTTGCTTCACGCGCGGCAGGTAGTTGCCTACGCCGATGAGCAGCAAACCGACAGCACCGGAAGTCAGCACGTTGACCGTTCCGACCGCGGGCACAACGCCCCACACCGTAAGCTCTCCCAGCCAGCTTATAACACACATGAATACCGTGAAAGCAATTACGAAACTCTGGTAGAACTTGCCCGAGGTCCGATACGCCTCGCCCTTGGGGTCAATGCGTGGCAACACGTAGAACATCGCGAGCAACACCAGCGGCAACGCGCCGAGCGCCGATGCCATCCAGCTGGGACCCCAACCGTTAACGGCGCCGCTCGCTCCCCAGTGCGTGGGAATCTGCGCCGGCAGGCTCGGCATCACCATAAGGTGCGCTGCGACGTTGGCGACGCACAGAGCGACCAGCACAATCCACACGCGTGGCGATACCCCCGTGGCGTGAATGCCCTTGTTTTCGTTATTCATCCTTATCTCCTTCGGTGTCTGTAAAGCCCATAAACCAGCCGATCAAGTCCTGCATGACGGTGGTGTTTAAGCTGTATACGATGTTTTGACCATGGCGTTCGTCGGTCACCAACCCGGCGTTTTTGAGCGTCGCCAAATGATGGCTGAGCGACGGCTTGCTCATGTCAAAATGCTCGGCAAGTTCCCCGGCAGTACAATTGCCCTCGCGCAGCAGTTCCAAAATGTGCCGTCGTGTAGGATCGGCCAGCGCCTTAAAACCCTCTCCCGGCATAGAGCCTCCTCTCAGTATTTCGTTCGACGCGCACACTATACTCTATATTTAGATGTTTGTCTAACTATTCAATTAGACAATAAGCATAGAACGCGCGTTCGTTTTTAGATAGAATGGGCGCAGAAGCAGATAGTCCAGCTCCCTCTTCCCAAGAAGGAGATGGACTATGAGTATTGACGATGTCCTAGCGTTGTTATTGCTTGTAATCGCGGCTGTGGAGCTCGGCATCCACATGGGAGGTCGAATGAAATAGCCGCCCCCGCGTAATGCGAAGACGGCCACTTCTCACGCCATAAACGTGTTTCGGAGTTGGCTAGCCCGCGGCAACGGGTGCCATCTGCTTCATCTTATGCGAATCCCGATCTCATTTCAACAAGCCCCTAGGGCTTAGATGGAATCGCGATAATACCTATAATGGCGATAGCTAAAACACGACCGCTTCCCCATCGGAGGATGTTTATGACCGAAACCGTAGCCGCTTCACCCATCGAGACGCGCGACACCAAGCTCGAGATCATCATGGGCCGCGAGGCACTCGACAGGCTCGCTGACGCCACGGTGCTGGTACTCGGCTGCGGTGGCGTGGGCTCCAATTGCTGCGAGGCACTTGCCCGCGGCGGCATTGGCCATTTCGTAATTCTGGATAAAGACATCATCGCGCCCAGCAACATTAACCGCCAGGCCATCGCCTTTCACAGCACCATCGGCAAGCGCAAGGTGGACGTGATGGAAGCCATGATCCACGACATCAATCCAGCCGCCACCGTTATCAAACGCACTGAATATCTGTTGAACGATAACATCGACGAATTCTTCGCGAGCGTTTTTGAGCAGACAGGTGGCAAGATCGACTACGTCATCGACGCCATTGACACCATCTCCGCCAAGCTCGCCGTTGCCAAATATGCTCAGGACCACGACATTCGTTTGGTTAGCTCCATGGGCGGCGGCAACAAGCTGCATCCCGAGTGCCTGCGCTTTGCCGACATTTTCGAAACGGTCCGCGATCCCATGAGCCGCATCATGCGCAAAGAGTGCAAGAAGCGCGGCATCAAAAGTCTTCATGTACTGTTTAGCTGCGAGGAGTCGGTCAAGACCCAGCGCCGTGACCCCTCCAACATCCACGAGCGTACCGAGCTCGGAACCGCCAGTTATATGCCGCCCATCATGGGTCAGATGATTGCCGGCGAGGTCATTCGCCAGATCAGTGGGCGCGGCGCTGAGCGCGTGCGTGCTGACGGCCAGCGCTTGGACTAGCGAGGCGCACCGCGATGGAACCCCGGTTAATTGACGCACACTGCCATCTTGATTTAATGGCTTACCCGAATGCTGTTGCCGACGAAACTGCGGCTACAGGGCTGGGGGTCTTTGATTGCGGGGTCGACCCACGCGACTTCGCGGCAGCAAAAAAGCGTGCCAGCCGCTACCCAAACATTATCGCGGGCGTCGGCCTCCATCCCTGGTGGCTCGTCGACGGCCGCTGTGGTCCCGCCGAAGTCAATCTGCTTTGCGAAGCTGCGGCCCAAGAGCGCTACATCGGCGAGGTGGGACTCGACTTTTCCGCGCGCTTTGCCGGAAGCGAGCCGCTGCAAACACAGGCACTTGACCGGCTCTGCGATACACTCGTGCAGCATCCTCTTACCGGGCGCGCGATATCAATTCACGCCGTTCGTTCGGCAGGAACCGTACTGGATGCCCTTGAGTCATATGGATTACTCACCCCAAGCCCCAACTCCCCCGCCATCATCTTCCACTGGTTTAGCGGCACCTCGAACGAGTTCGTCCACGCGCGAAACGCAGGCTGCTATTTTTCCGTGAACGAGCGGATGCTCGCTACCAAGCGTGGTCGTGAATACGCCCGACAGATCCCACTCGACCGTCTGCTGCTCGAAACCGACGCTCCAGCCGAACCGCAAGCAGATGCAAGCGCGCGACAGCTCATCACATCGCTTAAAAGCGCCTCCCTGCACATCGCCGAACTTAAAAACTGCGTCGTGGAGAGCGCCGAATCGATCGTTTTGGAAAATTCGCGCTTCATATTTGACTTCCGCTGACCCCGGTGGGCAAAAAACACCAAATGTGAGTACTGTTGCAAAGCTAGTCACATTATTTAGCGACTAAACAACACCCCGTTAATGCACAGGCGTTCATTAACGGGGTGTTTTAGCATGTCTTAAGCCGTAAAAAACAAGCTTTAATCGCCCCCGGGCGCTCAACTAGAGCCTCGAAGGCTTGTTTTTGCTGTTACTAAAATAGTGACAGTACTCATATTTGGCATTTTTTGCCCACCGAGTCACAAGGAAGCGCGGAACACGCGCCTCGTACTCCACAAATTACTGAATCCTCCTGTACCCGAGCAGTATCGAATACCAGTTCTGTAAAACTACGCCAGTTCATGCACAAGATCGCAGTTACGCGCATACAGTTCATCGAAAATATGACGACGCGACGTATATAACTCGTGGGCAGCCATATCGGGCACGATTGTTTGCGCAACGCCAAGGACTTGGGCGAGCTCATCCCATGATGCATAGGCGCCACCTGCGAGAGCCGCCATGATGGCATCACCGAAGCATGAATCCACCGTAACCTTGGCAACCGAGACCTCGCGCCCGCATACATCGGCGATAACTTGCATCCAAACTGGATTCTTGGTTCCACCTCCGACAAGCATAATGCGCCCAATCGGCAGTCCATGTTCTCGCTCGATAATGTCGACATGGGACGCAACGGTATGCGCGACGCCTTCCAAGGCGGCGCGAACCATATGGGCTCGCGTATGCCTTCCGGTCAGGCCAAAGAAGACGCCACGCGCCTCGGGATCGTTGAGCGGAGTACGCTCACCCGCAAAGTACGGCAGACACAGGAGCCCATCGGCACCCGGCGCCACATCGGCGGCATCATGCGCCATAACCGAATATGCATCGGGGCCACCGTGGCCCTCGGCCTCCACGGCGTCGCGATACAGCTCTTGGCGCAGCCACGATGTGAGCGCACCCGCCGTATTGGTCCCCGCGCAGATCCCGTAAGTTCCGGGAATGATAAACGTCCCTGGCCACAGGCGGGCATCATCGACCATATGATCAGCTAGGTAGATGAAATACGCCGTGCTCCCCAACTGAACCATCATATCGCCGGGACGGAAGACACCCGTCGAAATGGCCTCGGCACCAGAGTCGCCCGTTCCCACTAAGACAGGTGTCCCTGCCGCGAGCCCTGTCGCCTCAGCCGCACGCTGCGTAATCACCCCGGCAATATCGGTAGCCGACATGACCTCCGCCATCTGGTCAGGCTGGCAGAAACGAGCACATTCCCGAGCATCAACCTTCCAAGTGTGGCGGTCATATAGGGGAAGAAAATCCTCCGCCAAATAACGGTCCACCGTAAAACGCCCCGTCAACTTTGCGCATACAAACGATGACACCGTCAGGAACTTCGCGGCACGTTCGTGCACCTCGGGCATATTCTCCTTAAACCACAAGATCTTGGGAGCAATATCTGACGAACAGGGATCGTGCCCGAAAAGCTCGCGTGCGCGATCTGACCCATATTCGGAAAGAAGCTCGTCAATCTGCGGCTTCGAACGTGCATCGACTCCATACAAAATCGCGGGCGCCAGCGCGTTGCACTCGGTATCGACCGGCACGCAGTCGCAACCCAATGCGGAAAGGCCCACGCATCCAATCTGCGCCGCGTTAACCCCCGATCGCACCACCAGCTCGCGCGACAAGCGGCAAAAATCGCCCCACCAAACTGCCTCCGCATCATGCTGATACCATCCATCACGCGGGTTGTCCGTCTCATGTCCACAAGAGGCTTGGCAAACAATGTTGCATCGATCGTCGATTAAAACGCCTTTAGAGGCGCTTGCCCCAATATCAATACCCAGATAGAACGCCAAAGGTGCCTACTCCCCTCGCGCCGCACGAGCGGCAGCCATAAAACGAACTACCCGCTCAACATCAACCGGGGCATCCAGCTTTCCGTCGCGCTTTAAGCACGTGCCGACAAACGCGCCATCGTAGTGAGCAAATACGTCAGCCACGGTATTTTCACGACAACCGGTGCCACATACCACAGGTACTTCGCCAACACGCTCGCGGACCTCATCGGCAAGCTCGCCCGAAGCACCACGACCGGCAGCCGAACCGCCGATGACCATCGCATCCGGTAGGCAATTAAAGAGAAGCGAATCGGCAATGTCCGCAGTCGTGCGGTCGTTGAGATAAACCTCCCCCTCGCTCGTGATGAAGTGAAAAAGCTTATGGTCGTCCAAGCGCAGCGCGGCCTTGCGGCGCATGGTGTGAGCGGAATCTCGGTTAATCAGCCCGAGATCACCGGCCCAGGCACCACAAAAATTGCAGCGAGTGAACTGCGCATCGACGGCAGCGCACGGCTCGATTGTGGCATCACCATCGTAAATAGCCTCAGCTCCCCAAGGGGTCGACAAATCATGGGATAGAGCCCCGATTACATATCCCATAGCTGCAAAAGTCGAGGGGGAGACGTGCTGCTCATAGGGCATCGAGCGCTCATTGGTAATCAAAATGCCATCGACACCGCCCTGTTGCAACGCTTCGAGATCGCGCTTGGCGGCTTCCACGACTTGCGATACGCTTCCGCCCGGATAATACAACGGATCACCTGGCAGAGGACGCAGACTAAACTGAAGGGACTGACCCCGGAGGAGTTCCGGAGCCAGTCCCTTGCGGCGTAGTTCTTATTTAAGCCGTCCAAGTTTTGGGGTGCAGTTCATTATTGCAGGGACGTTACTCCCCCAGCACCTCGACGTACACTTTTCGCTTCTGCGGACCGTCAAACTCCGCAAGATAGATGTTCTGGGCACTTCCGCACACGATGTGGCCATCTTGGACGGGAAAGAAGCAACTGTTTCCACAAATCATGCTCTTGATATGCCCACAGGAGTTGTTACCGGTGGCTCCATAGCTCGGCAGGAAGTGTGCATGCGCATAGGGAGCATCGAGTGGGGCGATGCGATCAAGCGTCTCCATAAGATCCGTCTCCACGCAGGGCAGCCCCTCGTTTACCACGATTCCGCAGGTCGTATGCGACAAAATAATCGCCGCCAAGCCATTGGTCACCGAGCTGCGTTCGATGGCAGCGTGCACGTCCTCGGTAATATCGATGAACTGGTCCGGAGCAGTCGATAGATAGCTCAATGTCTCGAGCGTCACCATGTTCACTCATCCCCTTCAAGGAAACGCAGGGCATTACCCCAGTAGAGCCTTTCTCGCGCATCATCGCGCATGGGCACGGTATCGAGCGCCCGCTTGAGTTTGAATGCACGGAAGCGCGGCGTATTGCTGGCGAACATCACTTGGTGCGATAGCGCGCGCTCATACCACAGCGGCCCCATATCGACCGTGAAAAGACGCTGCATCATCTCCTCGGGCGAATCGATGTAAGTGATAGAGGTGTCCGCGTAGCAGTTGGGATACTTGAGCAGCATCGCCACGGTCTCGCGCACCCAGGGCCAGCCAAAATGGGTCAAACTAAAACGCACATTTGGATGCGTTGCGATTGTGTGCTCAAATGCAAGCGGGTTACTGCGCGAGAGCTCTGCGCCCGGCTCCCAAGACATACCGGCATGGAAAACCACCGGCTTGTTATAGCGCTCGCACAGTTCGTAAAGCGGCTCGGCCACAGCATCATCGGGGGCAAAACCCTGCTTTGCAGGATGCAGGCAAAGCCCCTTTGCCCCCAACTCGGTAAAGGCGCGCTCCAATTCGTCTGCGGCACCGCTCACCTGCGGGTCTACGCTCGCAAATCCCCACAGACGCTCGGGATGTGCGGCAACCAGCATGGCAATCTGATCATTGGTGCCAAAGTGCCCTCCGCATGCCGTGGTTACATCGAGCGGCATGAGCACGCTCTTCTGCACATCGCAGACGTCCATCTCGACTTGAAGCTCATCCCAATCCATGGGGCCCATATGCCCCATACCAAATTCTCGTGACCAAAAACCGAATCCATCAGGCTCATCACCCGGCGTGCAGATCTCGCCGTAGAGCATAGGATGGACCAACATGTCGATAACCATTTCGTACTCCTTTCCAGGCATTTGACCCTAGTACGGCTCAAACGAACCAATCACTCGGGACGACAGCTCAGCGCCCGCCTTCATACACGCCGGAATATCAAGGCCATCGATCACGCCCTTGGTAAACCCGGCAATATACGAATCGCCGGCACCCACGGTATTAACGACCTTCTCCGCCGGTACGATCCCGCACTCATAGAAGCGCTCACCGTCATAGGCAATGCTCCCCTTCTCGCCAAGCGTGGCAACCGCAACGCGCGGTCCCAATTCCTGCGCGTGGCGTACCCAGTCCCGCAGCTCCGGAGTGTCCTCTTCAAACGACATGAACACATAGTCTACGTAAGGAAAATGAGCCTCGCATGCATATTCGGGATCCTGGCTGAACACCGAGAAGTCCATAACCACCGTCTTGCCCGCATCATGCCATTCGGGCAGGAGGTCCAAACAATTGCCAAACAGGTCGGTATGAATGATGTCATGCTCTAGGATAAACGCCCGGTCATCTTCATTCGGACGATATGTCTCCATTACGCCATCGATTGCCTCGAGATGCACGCGATCGACGCCGTCTTTCAATGCCATGAGCATCACCGAGGTGTCGCCATCCTCCACCCGCAGATGAGAGATATCAAACCCCTCGGCGGCCAGCGCCTCTCTCATCTTGTCTCCGTACTCGTCCTTGCCGACAACCGACACGGCGGATACCGAAACGCCCATTCGTGCAAGATGGATACCCCAGTCAATGCCATTACCAGTCGGATAGAACACGCCGATGTTTTGATAGACGTCCGCACAGCAAAAACCAGCCGCACACGCTTTAATACCCATGGTCTTCTCCAATGTTCAAAAGGGGACCCACCACATGGCAAGCCCCCTTTTCGCGTTTCGCTTATTGTTTTGCATCGGCTGTCCAAGGCCTCATAGCCAGACCGCCGTACGCTTTCTTAAGCTATTCGACGATTGGTGCTCCGTGGCCCCAAGAACCTTCCATGCCGCACACGGTCGAGGCAAACCCAGCAGCAAAGTCGAGCGCGCGCTCGATGGCCTCGGCGCCATCCTCACCACGCTTGGCGGAATCGAGATAGCACATCAAAAACGAGGTGAGGAACGAGTCGCCCGCCCCCATGGTGTCCTTCATGTCCGTTACCGGTTTAGCCAGCTGGCGGTAATAACGCTCGCCGTCGTAAGCAATGCAGCCCTCGGCGCCCGCCGTAGCCGACACAAAACGCGGACCCAAGCCCTTCACCCACGCCAGACGCTCGCGAATCTCGTCCTCACTCGCGGCATCCGCCGCACTAAAGAAAGCAAAATCGACGTAGGGCGCAATCTGCTCGTAGTACTCGTCGGTGGAGTCGTCCGAAAAGTCAAAAGAGACCGTGACGCCCGCAGCCTTCAACTTGGGAAGCTCGCGCTCGGTAAAGCAATAGTTGCCCGAATGAACCACATCGAACTGCTTCATGTACGCAAGGTCAAAGCGATCGAGGACATAGCGCGCATCGCCACGGATACCGCCCTCATTGGAGCCAAGGAAGACACGGTCACCGTCAACGACGGTCACGCGAGCCGCTCCGTTCTCGCCAATCATCTGCTCGCACTTGTCAAGCTCGATACCCTCATCCTCGAGGCTTGCAATGACATGCTCGGCAGCGGCGTCATTGCCAAAAATGCCCATGTATGCAGAGCGTGCGGCACCGCATTTCTTGGCATAAACGGCGAAGTTCACCGCATTGCCGCCGGGATACATGGTGTGGATATGCTCGTAGCGATCGACGACGTTGTCGCCAAATCCGAGCGCGTTAACGTTAAATGCCATGGCCTTTGCCCCTTCTAGTACTCGACAACACCCATATAGCGACGGAAATCGGGATCGTGATCAAACACCTTGCCGCGTGCAGCACGCAGCTCGCAGTTCATGGCGTAGAACAGCACCGGGTCCAGATAGGCACGGACACTCGCCGGCACGGCTTCCATACCGTACTCCTTGGCATCGAGCACCATCAGCGTATCGGTATGCGTCTTAAGGAACGCAAGGGCGCGCTCGTCCATAGCACGGCACTCGCTGGAGCCCATCTGCAAGAAGTAAAAAACGCCATCCTGAGTAGCCTCGAAGGGGCCGTGGAAGTACTCGGCAGAGTGGATGTAGCTGCAGTGCTGCCACTGCATCTCCATAAGAGAGCAGATAGCGAAACCGTAGGTCTGGCTAAAGTTGGGACCGCTGCCCAGAATGTAGAAGAACTCGTGCTCCTGGCAAAGCTTGGCAAAGCGATCGCCCAGCTCGGCATTTACCTTCTCACGTGCCGGGGGAAGAATCTTATCCATCTCGGCGATACCGGCATACATATCGGCAAGATCGGCGTAGCCCTCCTGCTGATTGAGCAGCTCGGCCGCAAGCGACAGCGAAATGCCAGCGGGGACCTCGGCCTGCGGCACGCCCTCGCCCCACGGGTAGACCCACGTGGTCCACTTGCCGGAGTCAATCTTGGATCCAGCGTTGTCGGTCTGGGCGATCACCGTAGCGCCGGCAGCAAGGGCAATCTCGCAGCCCTCGACGACCTCGGGGGTGTTGCCACTGTGGCTGCAAGCAATGACCAGGGATTTCTCACCCAAGCGGCGCGGGCGCATGATATCAAACTCGCGAGCCGTATAGATATACGAAGTGAAGGTGGTTGCCTCGCGCTGCAGAAGCTCATGAGCCGGGATCAAATCGATCATGGAGCCACCGCAAGCAATCCAGTAGACGCTGTCGAACTTGCCCTTCTCGGCAATTGCCTCTTTGATCAGATCGTGTGCGTTCATATCCAGTTCCTTTCTTGTTTGGCCCGCAATCAATGACGTTGGCTGCGTGGCCGATAGTTGTTTTAGTCAATCAGATATTTCTCGAATGCGGCCATGTTCTTGGCATCTGCCGCCTCCGGGTCATCGTAGTAACGGCCGTCCGTGATTTCCTGGCCCAGCATGCCGTCGAAACCATGGGCGTTGAGCGTGGCGACGAAGGCGTCCATATCGTGCTTGCCTTCGCCCCACACCAGATGGCCATACGGGTCGCCGTCGATAAAGTGCATCTCGTGAATTGCCCCATCACCAAAGGCGGCAAACCAGTCCTCGAGCGTCTCGCCTGCAACGCCCATCGCGGTTGTATCAACCATGGGCTGTAAGTACGGACTCGCGACCTCGTCAATCATGCGCTTCGCATCGGAAACCGTCGTCACAAGGTGGCTCTCCTCGGGACGCAGGCTTTCCATCGTAAGCACCAGACCGTGCTCGCCGGCATACTCCGCCAGAATGGACAAGTGCTCGCGGCTGCGCTTCCAGGCTTCCTCACGGTCCTCGTCCCAGTCGCCCCAGCCCGAGTTAACGGACATACGGTCGCACCCAAGTACCTCAGCAAGCTCAATGCCATGCTTAAAATACGCCAGGCTGCGCTGCTCATGCAGCGGTTTACGTGCGCAGTACTGCCAAGGATAGACAACATTCTCGGGGCACAGAGTACGATACCTAAGCCCACGATCTGCAGCCTTTTTCGCCAGGACCTCAGCCTCAAAGTAGCCCGTGTGGTCGAGCGTCACATGCGGCTCCGCACACCACAGCTCAATGGACTCAAAGCCCAAACGCTGCTGCACATCAAGGAAGTAATCGAGCGACCACATGATGTAGTGGATATTCATGCCCGCAATCTGTTCGCGGCGCAGCGTCGGTTTGGATTCAGGCATCTTATGCCTCCTTATTTCGATCGAACACGATTTGTCCGTCCGACATCGTCATATCAACCGAAAGATCGCGTGCGTCGCGATAATCGAGGTCGAACACATCCCGATCGAGCACGCAGATATCGGCAAGCTTGCCGACCTCAAGCGTACCCAGCTCGTCTTCGCGCATCAGATCGTACGCGCCCCCGGCAGTCCAAGCACGCAAGAGCTCGACAAGCGTCAGCGCGTTGGCCTCATTCACGGGCAGTCCATCGTCGAAGTATCCACCGCACGCGCTGTAGATTGACTCGCCCAGGCTCGGAATCAGCAGTGGCAAATCCGTACCACAGCACACCGTGCATCCGGAATCTTCCATGCCGCGGCGATTCCAGCTGTGCATAAGTCGCGTCTCGCCAATTTGTCGACGCATCATCGACAGGCAATCCTCGCGCCGGTCCAGCGTCAAAATCTGCGGATAGACCTCGCAAATTCCACCTAACTTGCCAAACTCGACAAGATCGGTCGGATCAGAGTTCTCGAGATCGGTAATCGCATGGCGGCGAAGCAACCGTCCATGCTCGTCTCGAGGCAGCGAGGCATAGAGCGCCACGGTGCGACGAACGGCGCCATCGCCCTGGCAATGCAAGGAATATCGGAAGCCGTCAGCATCAATTGCGCGCAGCTCGTTCTCAATCAGATCCCACTCGGGCTCCTCGACAACCGTCTTGCCGGCAGCTCCCGCATCGGCCGTGTCCTCATAGGGGTCAATCATCTCGGCAAGCCCCGCCCATACGCCTCGATCGGTCATACGGTTGAAGCCAGAAAAACGAACGAACGGACCCCGGAAGCGCTCTCGTGCCTCGCGAGCATATGACAGATTTGCACCGGCACCCACCGGCTGCGACATCATAGAGACACGAACTGTCAGCTGACCAGATTCCTCACGGCGAGCCATTTCGTCGGCAAAACCGTAGTAGTCATCAAACGCCATCTCCTTGATGGCGGTAACGCCGCGCTCGTTAAGCATGCTCATGTAGTCCGAATACCCCGCACGTACCTCGGGCAGCGCGAGGAAATCGCTCATCATGCGCCAGATCTTCTCGGCATAGCACGCCTGGGGTGTGAAGCCGTATCGCGCACTGGCGGCAGCATTGAGAACGCAGGTCTCCGCACCCGGTGTAAAGCAGACGACAGGGATATCGCCAAAACAATCGTCAAACACAGCTGCCGTATTTGCGTTCTCGGCATCCGATGCCAACGTTTCGGGCAGGTTGTGGCCAAAAGCCGCCGCGCAATCCGGATGATCTTCTTTCCATGCACGCAAGAGCGACACGGCCTCTTCGGCATCAGCGATGCCGGACAGATCAGACCCCAACGTCCGCAGCGCCCAGCCCGTATAGAAGGTATGAACATCGATCAGGCCAGGCATGACGGTGCGGTCGCCCAGGTCAACTACCTCGTCCGCCTGGATCAAATACGAAGCTACCTCACACTTGGTGCCAACCGCCTCAATTCGATTGCCACGGACCGCTACGAAACCTTCAAACGGCAGGTCCCCCGTACCGGTAAAGACGCTCTTAGACGTCAGGACCGTTATTAAACGATCAGACATCACAACCACCTACGCCGGAAGCATGCCAGAGACTGCCGTTACGATCAGGCCAAAGACGACCATGAAAATGAAGAACTTCCAAATGGTCTTCCACCATTGGCCAAACGAAATCTTAGCCACGGCAAGGCCGGCGACTGTCATGCCCGCCACGGGGCTGATGGTGTTGATGGTCTGGTTGGCAAACTGGAGCGCGGTGACGGCCGCCTCGGGATTGAGGCCCATAAGCTCGGTCAGCGGACCCGTGACGGGCATGGTGAGCGCCGCAAGTCCAGAGCTCGAGGGAACCAGCAAAGAGAGCAGGCCAAGGACGATATACATAAACGTGGTATAGACGGCGGCGGGTGCACCGGCGAGCGCAGTAGCGAGCGCCTGGAGAATGGTGTCGATGATCATGCCGCCCTCTGCGATGACCAAGATACCGCGAGCGATGCCGATGACGATAGCGGCATACGCAAAGTCGGCAATGCCTTTAACGAACTCCTCGGCGATCGTCTGCTGGTCAAGGCCGCCCAGGATACCGGCAAGCAAGCCCATACCAAGGAACACGGCGGAAATCTCATTCATGTACCAGCCCTGGGTAACAAGACCCCAGACGATAATGCCCATACCGCAAGCAAAATCGATAAGCACGAGCTTCTGACGGGTAGTGAACTCTTCCTCGATGGAGGCATCGGTCACGGAAAACTCAACACGCTTGAGCTTGTCGTCCTCGTACGTAATGGACGACTCGGGGTTTTTCTTGACGCGCATGGCATAGCGCATGGCCCATGCGATGCCAACGGCGGTGAAGATGACCCAAGAAACGGCGCGCAGCCACAGTTGCGGATTGCCCTCGATGCCAATGATGCCTTGGGCGATCAAAACATTAAACGGGTCGATGGTCGAGGCACAATAGCCCAGGTTAGGACCAAGGAAGCAGATGATGAATGCCGTCATCGAGTCATAACCGATACCCATCATGATGGGAATGAAGATGGCATAGAACGGCAGGGCTTCCTCAGACATACCAAACGTAGTGCCGCAAATGGACAGCAACGTCATCGTGATGGGAATGATGAGGATGTCCTTGTTCTTGAGCTTTTTAATCACACGGCTCATGCCGGCATTCAAAGCGTTGGTCTTGGTGATGACTGCGAACGATCCGCCAATCAATAAGACGAACGCAACGACGTCGGCAGCCTCCTGGATGCCCTTAGTAGGCGCTTGCAGGACCGCAAAGATATCCTGGCCCAGATTGATGGTCTCGCCGGTCTCGGAATCGGTGTAGTTCTTATCGACCTGTTCATAGGTTCCAGCAACGGCGACTTCACGCTCACCCGCCGCTGTCGAAATCGTCTTGCGCTGATACTGACCAGAAGGAACGATCCAAGTCAGGACCGCAAAGACAACGATCAGCAAGAACATGATTGTATAGACATGCGGTAATTTGAACTTAAAACGTCTGTTTGTCTTCTTCGCCTTCGTATCTGACATAGATACCTCCAAAGAACTCAAGACTGCATCGCATCTCGCTTCAACGCTTGCACAAGCAAACGTTCTATGACGTTCCATAGATTACCAGCAGCTTTTCAAGTCATCAAGATTATTTCAAACTGATTGCCGTAACGCGGTTGAACGGTTGCGTTCGCGCCGTGAACGGCATGGAGACGCCCGTTGAGATGATCCACCGGGCGTCTCCATTCGCAATGTCCTAGATGTCAAAAACGTAGCGAGATCCAACGATCCGCTGACGACCGATGATAAACGGCCGCCGCTGCTCATCGAAAAAGAAGGCTTCCATATAAAACAAGGGTTCGCCAACGGGAACTGCCAACAGCCGAGCGACCTCGGGCGATGCGCACGCGATCTCGAGCGTGCACGGGTCGGTAAACGCGGGTGTGCGGCCCGTCCGGTTGCGCACGAACTCAAAAATGGATTGGTTAGATAGAGGTGCCGTTGATAGATAGGCGTTGTCCTCGTAAACGTATATGTTGTTCTCAAGCATGACAGGGACGCCATCGGCAGTACGTACGCGCTCAACGCAAATCAGGTCAGTTCCAACGGGAACACCAAAGAACTGCGCTTCGGTGGAATCCGTCGGCAGTATCTTTCTCGAAATGACACGCGCCCCCGGTTCCATTCCGTTAACGCGGCATGCGTCCGAAAAACTCTGGACGTCATCCTTCTGGCGAATCTTGCGCTTGAGCTTGGGGGCATTGACAAACGTGCCTTTCCCCTGTCGCTTCGTTAGATAACCCTGCTGGACGAGCTCCTCAATAGCGCGTCGCACGGTAACGCGGCCAACTTTATAGCTCTCAGCCAATTCGAATTCGTTGGGTATCCGCGCACCTGCCTTGTAGGCACCGGAGTTGATTTCGTTTTTGATGATATCGATAACCTGTTGGTACAGCGGTATCGCTGCTTTACCGTCAGTTAGCCCTTCAGTCGGTGGCATATACCCTCTCCCAGCACAATTAAGTCTAAAGCGGGCTCAAGGGCATTCAACAAGCCCTTGAGCCGCATTAGCATAAAGTATGCTTGTTGCCGCACCAAAATGCCGGGCACTTACTCATCAGACCCGAAAAACGCGCAACTACCGCGCTCCTAAGAAAGCGTGAGCAGCTCCGGCAGTTGGTCGATAATCTTGTCCGCGGCATCCTGGCTAAAGCCAAAGCGCTCCTCACGCTTGGCAATCACCGTCAGGCCGGCTCGCTTACCCGCGGTAATGCCCGGAACGGAATCCTCAACGCAGCAGCAGCGATTCGCGGGCAGCCCCAGCAGATCCAACGCATGTAGGTAGATATCGGGCTCGGGCTTGCTCTCCTTAAACTGCTCGCCGCTCACCACATACTCAAAGGCATCCGACAGGCCGCACGCGCCAAGCACCTCCACGATGCTATTCATGGAAGATGAGCTGGCCAGCGCCACGCGTACGCCGCGACGCGGGAGCTCGCGAATCGTTTCCACAGCGCCGGGATTAATCAGGGCCTGATAATCGCGCGGGCGTTTATGTGCCCACTCGTCCCAGCGGGCAAGCGCCTCCTCGCCGGTAAAGTGCCCCTTTCCGGCGCGTTCAAACCAATCGACCAGCATATGCAAAAAGAACTGGTGTGAGGCACCGACCTGCGCGTTCAGATCTTCTTGACTCAGGTTCAGCCCAAGCTCTTTGGCAAACGCAGCGGTCTCTCCCAGGTAGTAATACTCGGTATCGACGATGACGCCGTCCATGTCAAAGATAACGGCGTCGAACGGAAATGCGGACACGGCACCCTCCCTAACAAAAGGGCGCCTGCAAGCAGACGCCCGAACCATGCACTATCGGCGATTCTAGCCCAGTAACTGGTCAAGTGCCACCGCGATGCCGTCTTCGTTGTTATTCGCAGTCACCATCTGAGCCACGGCCTTGACCTCATCGATAGCATTACCCATAGCAACACCGATGCCGGCCCACTCGATCATAGACTTGTCATTCTGACCATCGCCAAACGATACGACCTCGCTGGCATCAATGCCTAGCTTGGGCAGAGCGCCCCGCAGCGCACGCGCCTTATCGATACCGGGAGCCGTAAACTCAAAGTACCAGTCGGCCGTAAACATGCCCGAAAGCGTCTCAGTAAAGGGTGCGTACATCTCCTCGTGATGCGCCTGCAGATAGGCCGGATCGCCCGCAGTGAGCAGCTTGTCCACCGGATAGGCATCCGCAACCTCATGAAGGCTCTCGACCTCGCGGATTTTAAGGTCGCATGCGTCTCGCTCATATTTGACAATGTTCTTCTGCGAGCCGTCGGGCAGCGTGATCATGCAGCGATACGAGTCCACGACACGCAGATCGCGGCCGAGCGAAATCATGGGGATCACGTCAAAGTTACGCAGATGGTCGAGCAAGCGATGCAACTCGTCGACCGGCATGGCCTGGTCGAACAGCACCTCGTCGGTCTGAGCATCGACCACGTGCGCACCGTTAAAGGCCACCAGCAGGCCACCGTGGCTCTGAAGATCGAGCTCCTGCGCCAGGGCATGAAGGCCCCACGCGGGACGGCCCGAGGCCAAAATGAGCTTAATGCCCGACTCCTGCGCTGCGAGCAGTTTCTCGCGCGTGCGCGGGCTAATTACCTTCTGGTCATTGGTGAGCGTACCGTCGATATCCATTGCGATGGCCTTGATTGCCATACGTGCCTCCCTGTCATTGAACAACCTTGTCTGAGCCATCATACAGAACACCCACGGCGGCGCTGTTTGCAACGGGAAAATGTCATATTGTCCCAAACATGAACGGCGCGCCTTCGACGATTGCGATGCCCGTCGAGGCGCCTCCCGATACATTCCATCCTATCCAAATAGCAAAGGGCCCGCATCCCAACGGATACGGGCCCCTTCGGCCATGACCTATCTCGGCAACAAAGACTACTTGCGGTGAGCGCGGTAGAACTCAATGAGCGCCTGGGTCGAAGCATCCTGCTCGGCCTTGGTGGCGTCATCGTGGAAGGCAGGGGTGATCTGCTTGGCAAGCTGCTTACCCAGCTCAACGCCCCACTGGTCATAGGAGTCGATGCCCCAGACCGTGCCCTCGACAAACGTGATGTGCTCGTACAGGGCGATGAGCTCGCCGAGTGCGAACGGGGTCAGCGTGTCGCCGAAGATCGAGGTCGTCGGACGGTTGCCCTCAAAGCAGCGGGCTGGGACGATCTGCTCGGGCGTGCCCTCGGCACGAACCTCATCGGCCGTCTTACCAAAGGCGAGCGCCTTGGTCTGGGCCAGGAAGTTGCCCAGGAACAGCTCGTGCACGTCCTGACCGTTGTCGGTCGCAGGGTTGGCGGTGTTGGCGAAGGCGATAAAGTCGGCCGGGACCACCACGGTGCCCTGGTGCAGCAGCTGGTAAAAGGCATGTTGGCCGTTGGTGCCGGGCTCGCCCCAGAAGATCTCACCGGTGTCGGAGGTCACGGCGCTGCCGTCCCAGCGAACATGCTTGCCGTTGGACTCCATGGTGAGCTGCTGCAGGTAGGCCGGGAAGCGGTGCAGGTACTGGCAGTACGGAAGCACGGCGTGGCTCTTGGAATCGAAGAAGTTGACGTACCAGACGTTGAGCAGGCCCATCAGCGCGACGGCATTGTTCTCGAGCGGCGTGTTGCAGAAGTACTCGTCGATGGCGTGGAAGCCCTCGAGGAACTGCTGGAAACGCTCGGGGCCGAGCACGACGATCAGCGACAGGCCAACAGCGGAGTCGACGGAGTAGCGGCCGCCGACCCAGTTCCAGAAGCCGAAGGCGTTGGCAGGGTCAATACCGAAGGCCTCAACCTTCTCGAGTGCGGTGGAAACGGCGACGAAGTGCTTTGCCACGGCCTCGGCGTTCTGCTCCTCGGAGCCATCGATGGCACCCTGAGCCTTGAGTTGCTCGAGCATCCAGGTCTTGACCTCGCGGGCATTGGTGAGGGTCTCGAGCGTGGTAAAGGTCTTGGAGACGATGATCACGAGCGTGGTCTCGGGATCCAAACCCTTGAGCTTCTCGGCCTGGTCGTTGGGATCGATGTTGGAGATATAGCGGCAATCGATACCGGCATCGGCATAGGGGCGCAGAGCCTCGTAAGCCATGACCGGGCCCAGATCGGAGCCACCGATGCCGATGGACACCAGGTGCTCGATCTTTTTGCCGGTTACGCCCTTCCACTCACCGGAGCGCACGCGCTCGGCGAAGGCATACATGCGGTCGAGGACCTCGTGCACGTCGGCGACGACATCCTGGCCGTCAACGATGAGCTGGCCTTTCTCGCTTGCCGGACGGCGAAGTGCGGTGTGCAGAACAGCGCGGTCCTCGGTGGTGTTGATGTGCTCGCCGGAGAACATGGCGTCGCGGCGCTCCTCGAGCTTCACCTCGCGGGCAAGATCGCACAGCAGCTTGACGGTCTCATCGGTCACCAGGTTCTTGGACAGATCGAAGTGAAGGTCGCCGGCGTCAAAGCTCAACTTATTCACGCGGTCGGCGTCAGCAGCGAACCAGGCCTTGAGGTCGATGCCCTCGGCCTCGAGCTTCTCCTGATGAGCCTCGAGCGCCTTCCAAGCGGCAGTCGACGTAGCATCGATAGGTGCGGCAACAGTTGCCATAGAGTCCTCCTCAGCATACGGGCGCATTCCTCCATGCGCCCGGATAATCAGATGCCCTTATTCTAACGCAGGTCAAGACCGTAATCAGCGAGCGTTGCCAATCGGCCCCCGAACGGCGACCGACCAAAACGGGACAGGTTTATTTTGGCAGGTCAAACGCTTTACCCACCATAATTTACCTGTCCCTTCCTGGCAGGCCATTATGCCGCGGCGCATACGCTGCCGAGCAGCTCGCGCAAGGGAGACCCGATGCCCTCCAGCAGTTCGGGCGCGATGATAGCAAAAACGGGAACCTCGCCGGCACCCACAACGGCGGGCACTTTTCCCTCGGAGACGATGCACCCGTAGGGAACAAAGCCGTCCTCGCCGGCATCGAGCACGGCCATGCGACGAGCGAGTTCGCGCACAAAGCTCGCCGTATCGGCATCGCCGATCGCCAGGACAAAGTCCACGCCCTCATCGGTCGCCAGGGCTACGGCCTCATCGACCAAATCGTCTCCCCCATCGCCCCCGACCAAGCCGCAACGAAAGAGTATGCGTTCGAGCAGGGCGCGATCGAGCGAGCCCAGCGCCGCCGAAACAAGCTCATCACGCGTGTGCTTGTCGCCTCCCAGCACGACCAGTGCCTTGGTGCCGCCATAGTGGGCAACCAGTCGTCCGCACCAGCGAGCCACATCCCCATCCGCAACCAAGCGCGTCGGCATACCAAACCCATAGTTGACCATTATCCCCACAACCCTTCCATGCTTTATGGTGGTATCGATCGTTAGGCTCATGCTACGAAGCGAGCTTTTCCGAGCTGTTTCGCGCTCTTTAGGGCTGCGTTAAAATCAGATTCGATCCGACATGGCGTCCAGTTACGACAATTAGACGGTCAAAATCCAAGGGCCAAGACGCACGAACAGGATGAGCCAGATAAAAGACAGGCAAAACCCGCCCAGCACATCCGAAACGTAGTGCACGCCCAGATAGACACGGCTGACGCCCACCGCAAGGATGACGCACGCAAGTGCAACCTCGATGGCGGCGCCGAACGGAAGGCCACACACGCCACACCGCACCAACCATATACCATAGCCATAAAACGCCATGGCCGCCATCGAGTGGCCCGAGGGGAAGCTCAGCCCCGGCGCCTCGACAAGCCGAGATCCCTGTGGACGAGGTCGATGCACAAGGACCTTTAACAGCTGGTCGATTGCGCTGATAGCACCGACATTGAAGGCGGCCCAGACAACATGGGGCCAATTGGGCGCCCACAGCATCGCCGCGGCTAGCACACCGACGACAAACGGCAGCGACGCCAAACTCGAGGCGGCTTTCATCACGGCCGTCAACACCGGCGACCGAAGCCTCTCGACAATCAGCAAGTAACCCACCTCATCGATTCTTATAGCCCGTCCTTTGAGCACCTTGATCAGCAGGTAAACAAAGATCGCAAGGCACAGCACGAACAGTATCAGAAGTGCAAGATCACCCTTATCGATGGTCATCCATACCCCCTCAGCGTATTCAACACATTAAGGCTACCGGCTCACTGTAAGCACTCGGTAAACCGACCAAAATAAACCTGTCCCTTTTTGGCAGGTTTTGACGATGTCCGGACGAGCCGGTATTATCGAACAGGTATTCGATAAGAACATGTGTTTGATGAAAGGACACGGATGGCGCACGAGCAGCACACCTACATCTGTATCGACCTCAAGACGTTTTATGCCAGCGTCGAGTGCGTCGATCGTGGGCTCGATCCGCTCACCACCAACCTGGTCGTTGCCGACGAATCGCGCGGACGCACGACCATCTGCCTCGCTATCACGCAGGCCATGAAGGACCTAGGGATTCACAACCGCTGTCGCCTGTTCGAAATACCCGATGGCATCGACTACATTAAGGCCATACCGCGCATGCAGCACTACATGGAGGTGTCGGCGCAGATCTACGGTATCTACCTGAAATACGTCAGTCCGCAAGACGTTCACGTCTACTCAATTGACGAGTGCTTTATCGACGTGACACCCTATCTGGACCTCTATCACACCGATGCGGAAGGCTTCGCCTGCATATTGCGCGACGAGGTCCTGGCGCGCACCGGCATCACGGCGACGGTCGGCATCGGCCCCAACCTATTCCAGGCCAAGGTTGCACTCGATATTACCGCCAAGCACGTGCCCAGCCGTATCGGCATACTCGACGACGAGACCTTTCGCAAGGAGATCTGGCCCCATCGCCCCATCACCGACATCTGGGGCATCGGCCCCGGCGTGGCGGCCCGTCTCGAGAAATACGGCGTCTACGACCTGATGGGCGTCGCCGCACTCAACGAGAACCTGCTCTACGACGAACTCGGCGTCAATGCCGAATATCTTATCGACCACGCCTTCGGGCGTGAGCCGACAACCATCGCCGATATCCAAGCTTATCGCCCGCAAGCGACCTCGACCACCACAGGGCAGGTGCTCTCGAAGGGCTATGCCTACGAGCAGGCCTACACCGTCTTGCGCGAAATGGTCGATGCCGCCGTGCTGGATTTGATCGACAAGCACGTGGTGTGCGACAGCATCTCGCTCTTTGTGGGCTATGCAAGCGAGCGCGCCGACATACGCCGGCTCAACGCCAGCGGCACGGCGCAGTATATAGACGGCTGCGGACACCTGCGCTCGAGCACTTCGGGCATCGAGCCCGCAGCGACCGACGGCCCCGAGCTCGCGCACCGCGCACCGAAACCCGTCCAGCGAGATGACGAACGCCGACGTTTGGTGCGAGAGGCACAGGCGATTGATGGCATCTTTGTGGGCGAACACGGCGGCAAGCCGCGTGGTGGCTATGCCGCGCTCTTTGCGCACTCCAACGCCTCGCGCAAGCTGCCCGAGAGCACTAATTCGTTTAAGAAGATCATGGGGTATTTCGATGACCTTTGGGCACAAACGGTCGACCCCAAGCGACCGGTCAAGCGTATCAATCTGGGCTTTGGCAATCTGGTGCCCGAGGAATTTGCCACCATCGATCTGTTTAGCGACGTTAAGGCCGATGAGCGCGAGCGCGACCTGGCACGCGCCGTGTTAGCCGTGAAAGGCAAATATGGCAAGAACGCCCTGGTCAAAGGATTGAGCTTTACCGCCGGGGCCACCGCACGCGAACGCAACGATCAGGTAGGAGGACATCGTGCCTAAGTCCCAACAACGGCCGATGCGGCCACCGACGCCTTTTGAACGTCTAGCGGACCCCGAGGGAAGACGTCGATTCACCGACCCCAGACTCACCGCCAACGGTGCCTTGCGCGCCAACCGCGCCGCACAGTTTATGCCCTTTGCCGCCCTCACGGGATACTACGAGCTCGTGCGCAAGCAAGAGATCACCGTCGAACCAAAATGTGAGCTAACGGAAGAGAAAGCCCTCGAGCTTTCGCATAAGCTCGAGGGCCTCAAACGTGGCGACCTGGTCCGCGTCACCTATTACGATACGTACGGCTATCGCTCTCGCACCGGCATCCTCGACGAGGTACTCCCTGCCTTCAAACTCCTCAAGCTCAAAGACATCGCCATCGACTTCGATGACATCCAAGACATCGAACTGCGCGGACGAGCCTAGACAAGGACGCGCATCCAAGGCAAGACCTACAGCGTCATGACGTAGTAACCCGCGTCCTTCACGGCCGCCACGAGAGCACCGCGATCGATCGGCTGCTTAGAGCGCACGCGCGCCGTGTGGTCCGCATACGTCACCGTGGCCCAAATGCCATCCAGGGCATTGAGGGCATTCGCCACGTTCTGAGCGCAGCCGTCGCAACTCATGCCACCGATGAGCAGCTCATCGCTATAGGGATAGTGCGACGCATCGGTATCCGTCACAACAACCTTTTTGGCCTTCTTGCTGCTCGCGCCATCGCTGCAACAACTCTTCCCGTGTGTCGAAGCGGCAATGCGACGCAGTCCAAAAAACATGCCGACGGCAATGACGGCCAGCACGATGAGATTCGCAGGGTTGAGCAAGTCACTCATGCGTTCCCCTTTCAAGTAGCCCTATCTAGATACCCCCATGGGGTGTTCCCATCTTACTCCAAACTCGTGTCGGTTCGGTCAATTAGTTTCCCGCTTCAAACTTTTTTGTTGACCATGGCTTACTTTCGTGTATAAGTTTTCCTAGGCTAACAGTTTAGATCCGTAAGGAGCGCCGTGACTCGAACCATAGACATCCCAACGTTTCAGGCAGCAGTCGTGCGCAACTGCTCTCCCACGCTCGCGGGCATCAAGCCCGCATCGCTCTTTACCTATCCAGGCGCCTACGCCCACGGGGACGGCTCGACCGCAACCGAAACCATCGCAGAACGCCGAGCACACCTGCTCAAGGTTATCGCCCAGTGCAATCGCGAGCTTGACCCGCTCGGCATCCACCTGAGTGTTTTGGTCTGGCGGCCCTGCGGAGCGCTCGTGTACGTGTACCGGGCCAAAAGCCTCACCACCTATTTCGCAGACCCTCGCGTCCAAACGGTGCTCGCCTCGGAAGGCTACGACACGAGAGACCTTTCGACATGCCTTGTGCATTTGGCATCACGCATCGCGCTCGCGAGCAATAACGTCGCGGAATGCGCCTGTAGCCAAACTCGATGCACACTGCCCCAGCAAGCTCGCTGCAGCAAAGACTGCGCCTGCGAGTTTCCGCACGAAATAGGTTACTTCCTGGGATACCCCTACGACGACGTGCACGAGTTTATCGTCCAGCACGGCGAGAACTACAAGGTCTTTGGGGCCTGGAAGGTCTACGCAAATGTGGAGCAGGCGCTTGCGACGTTTGATGCTTACCGTACCTGCACCCAATACTTCACTTTTATCTATCAGCAGGGCTGCAGCCTGGCGCAACTTGCCCAGGCAACCCGATAGAACGTACAAGCCGCGGCCAGCGCCGCACGACCGAAAGGACAAAACATGAGCAAGATCGCCGTCGTCTATTGGAGCGGCACGGGTAATACCGAGGCCATGGCGGACCTCGTCGCCGAAGGCGCCACGTCCGCGGGTGCCGAGACTGAGGTCATCCCCTGCGCCGACTTCTCTGCCGACAGGGCCGCCGACTACGACGCCTTCGCCTTCGGCTGCCCCGCCATGGGCTCCGAGGAACTCGAGTACGATGAGTTCCAGCCGATGTGGGACGAGGTCAAGGAGACTCTCGGCGACAAGAAGGTCGTCCTCTTTGGCTCCTATTCGTGGGCCGAGGGCGAGTGGATGGACAACTGGAAGGCTGACGCCGACGACGCCGGCGTCAACGTCGTGGACTCCACCATCTGCAACGACGCGCCCGACGACGAGGGCGAGGCGGCCTGCCGCGCCCTTGGAGCCGAGCTCGCGTAACGAACCCAGGGCCTCCAAAAGAGCCTGGATCAAAGCGCATCGCCATCCCTACAAAAGAGCGGGGGCTGGATTCAAGTCCAGCCCCCGCTCTTTTGTAACGGCAGTTAGATCAACCGGCTACGAGATATTGCCCAAGAACGCCTTGGTGCGCTCGCTCTTGGGGTGGTCGAAGACCTCGCTCGGCGTACCCTCTTCCACGATAACGCCACCGTCCATAAAGACGACGCGGTCGGCGACGTCGCGGGCAAAGCCCATCTCGTGCGTCACGACGATCATGGTCATGCCGTCGCGTGCCAGGTCGCGCATGACACCCAGAACGTCGCGAACCAGCTCGGGATCGAGCGCCGACGTGGCCTCGTCAAAGAGCATGACGTGAGGGTTCATCGATAGGGCACGGGCGATGGCAACGCGCTGCTGCTGGCCGCCCGAGAGCTGGCTCGGCATAAAGTCGATACGCTCGGCAAGACCGACCTTGGTCAGCTCCTCGACGGCAATCTTCTCGGCTTCTTCCTTGCTGCGCTTGAGTACCTTTTGCTGCGCGAGCATGACATTCTTTTTGACTGACAGGTGCGGGAACAAATTGAACTGCTGGAACACCATACCCAGATGCGTACGTACCTTGTTAAGGTCGACGCCCTTGGCGCACACGTCCACGCCCTCAACGACAATCGAGCCGCTCGTGGGATGCTCCAGACGATTGATGCAGCGGAGCATCGTCGACTTGCCCGAGCCCGAAGGACCTAGGACTACGACGACCTCGCCCTTGTGCACATCCAAATCGATATCGCGCAGGACCACGTTATCGCCAAAGGCCTTCTGGAGGTTCTTGATGCTGACGACGACCTCGTTCGAGTTATTGGTTTCGCTCATGATAGGACCTCCTTACAGACCGGCGATGTGATCGGCGGGCGTCGCGACGACCTGCCCGGCGCTCTTGGCGGGACGCTTCTTCTTGGTTTCGGCCGTACCCAAAAGCCTCGCCTCAAGACCGCTCACCAAGCGAGCAAGCGGCAGGGTGATGACCAGGTAGAACAGGGCGGCAACCACATACGGCGTGATGGACCCCGTCGTGGCCACGATGGTGCGGGCGTTCATGACGATCTCGACCACGCCCACGGCCGCAAGCAGCGACGTATCCTTGTAAAGCAGGATGAACTCACTGGTCAACGTAGGCAAAACATTGCGGAACGTCTGCGGAATCATAACGTAGAGCAGTGTCTGGAAGGCGTTCATGCCCAGCGAGCGCGCGGCCTCGTTCTGGCCCTTGGGGATCGACTGAATACCGGCGCGGAAGATCTCGCACAGATAGGCGGACGAGTTCATGGCCATGACGATGACGCCCAGCACATAGTCGTCAACCTTGACGCCGGCCAGCGGCAGGCCAAAAAACGCGATGTAGATCTGCAGGAACGCCGGCGTACCCCGGATGATATTCACATAGATGCCGGCAAGGCAACGCAGGATGCGCGACTTGGAGATGCGCATGAGCGACAAGGCGAAGCCAAAGGGAATTGCCAGCGGAAATGCCACGAGCACGATCGAGAGCGACATGAGGAAGCCTTTGAAGACGATCGGCAGGCTCTGGACCAAAATGACCGGGTTCAGGAACAGGCGAAGGAACATGTTGGAATTCCATGCCTTGACCCACGGCTGCCCCTTAAGGTCGGCCAGAAAGCTATCGAATGCCGTCACGCCCTTGATCTCCACCGACGGAATCTTGGAGATCTTCTTGGTCGAACCATCGGCCAAAGTGCAGGTGCCCCTAAAGGCCTCGTCGCCACCCTCGACGGGGAAGGTCACGCCGTAGACCTCGACGCGGAAATAGCCGCCGGCGGGCGCCGTCTCGCCAAAATCGATCTTGAGCGTCTGGCCGTCGACCTTGCACGTAGGCTTCATGGGCGTACGATCCATAAGGTCATCGCCCGAGAGCATCGTCAGACGCGTGCCGTCCGCACCAAAGGTCGTACCATCGGCAAACGTCAGCGAAAGGCCGCTCAGTTCCTCGTCGGCATCGGCCTGGACCTCCCAGGTGATACGAGTCTCGGTGCCACCGACCACGTCGCTGCCCGAACCGGTATTGGGTCGGGCGGTGATCTTTGCGGTCTCAAGCGCCTGAGCAGTCGAGGGCACGCAGGCCCCCGCGCATACCAGGGCGAGCGCCACAGCCAGGGCACAGGCTAGCTTTTGGAGCATCGAGGGCAGTGGATAGCTCTGGCCCATAGCTCCTTGGTTCAATCGAGACAAGGTGGCTCCTAACGTTTAAGTTGCCGACATAACGGGGCGGTATCGTGCCCATTCAAGAACCGCAAAGGCCCTCTCCGCCAAAACGGAAAGGGCCCGCGCGCAATCAAGTGACTATTTTACTTGATGTTGTACTTAGCCATGAGGGCGTCAACGGTACCGTCGTCGGTCAGGTCCTTGATGGCCTGGTTGATGTCGTCCTTGAGCTTGGTATTGCCCTGGTTGACGGCGATAGCATACTCCTCACCGGTGCTGATCTGCTTAACTGTATGGCAGGTATTGAACTGCTCGGCGGTCAGCTGGCTGGCAACGGAGCGATTGGTAACCACGGCGTCGCCCTTGTCGGACTGCAGGGCGCTGAAGCACTCAGTGGCGTCCTTATAGGGGACGATCTTGGCCTTGGGGAAGTTCTCCTGGGCAAAGGCCTCGGCGGTCGAACCGGACTGGACGATGATCGTGGCGTCAGCATTGTTGAGTTTCTCGCTGTAGTTATCGGCCGTAATGTCGGCGTTATCGGTCTTGGTCACGATAGCCTGATCGTCCATGTAGTAAGAGTCGGAGAACGCGACTTCCTTCTCACGCTCGGGCGTGTCCGTGATGGCCGCGATGGCGACGTCATACTTGGCGCCCGAAGCAACGCCGGGGACGAGCGTGTCGAAGTCGTTGTTGACGTACTCGACATCCAGACCCAGCTTGTCAGCGATAGCCTTGACAAGCTCAAGGTCAAAGCCCTGGTAGTCGCCGTTATCATCCTTATACTCAAACGGCGCATACTCGGCAGAGGTGCCGACGGTCAGCGTGCCGTCCTTGACGAGCGCATATTTCTTGGAGCCGTCGACCTTCTCGACCTTCGCGTTGTCAGAGCTGCTGGAACCGGCATCGGAACCAGAGGTGGCGTTGGACGAGCCGCAGCCCGTCAGTGCGAGGGCGAGCGCCATGGCGCCCGTGGCGGCAAATGCGCCAAGCTTCTTGAGCTTCATAATCAGTCTCCTTCCGGTGACCTCGTTTGATTCAGAGGTCTGCAAAAACTGTTGGCTATTATGCACCCGTAAGTGCGAATCTGCAATTAGAAAACTGATTGAAACAAACGCATAACGTGCATGAGATACTCCACTTTGTGACAGTTGTTACTGCTGTAACGATCTTAATAGCGTAATTTCCATCGCATAACCTGCAAGTTCGTTAGGCGTCTCCAAAATAAATGGAAGTGCACGCAAGCGGCTATTCGATACAATATTCTGCATAACCTGCATACCGCCGCCAAACTCCTCGCTGCCAAGGTATCCCTTGCCGATGCACTCGTGACGATCTTTATGGGCGCCACAGGGGTTTTTCGAATCGTTGATGTGTACGGCATGCAAGCGGTCGATACCCACTACGCGATCGAACTCGTCGAGTACGCCGTCCAGATCATGGATGATGTCATAGCCGGCATCGCTCACATGGCAGGTGTCCAGACACACGCCTAGCTTGTCCGATAGCTCTGGACGCCTGGCAGCAGCACCCTCGATAATGCGCGCCAGCTCTTCAAAGCTACGGCCCACCTCGGTACCCTTTCCCGCCATGGTCTCGAGCAGCACCGTCGTCTGCTGCCCCTCAAACATCACCTGACACAAGGTGTCGACGATCATCTGAATGCCAGCATCAGTCCCCTGCCCCACATGCGCGCCGGGGTGGAAGTTGTAGCAGTTGCCGGGCAGTGCTTCCAGACGCTGCAAGTCCTCGGCCATTGCCTCCAAGGCAAACTCGCGCGCCCGCTCTTTGGCAGAACAGGGGTTGTAGGTATAGGGGGCATGCGCCACGAGTGGGCCAAAATCATTTTGCGCCATAAGGTCACGCAGGGCCGCCACATCATCCATGTCAAGGTCTTTCGCCTTGCCGCCGCGCGGATTGCGCGTAAAGAATGCAAAGGTGTTGGCGCCGATGGATAGCGCCGTCTCCCCCATCGCCCGATAGCCCTTCGTCGTCGAAAGGTGGCACCCAATCGTCAGCATCTCCAGCTCCCCCTCATCAGTTGCGGTGAAATAGTTCCTGTTTGGCCCCTATTCTGCCGCAAGCAGGAACTATTCCACCGCAAGTTATAAAAGAGTCACGAGGAGCGCGTTTTGCCGAAGGCCTTAAGCACCGCCGTCACGGGTCCAGGCTGAAAACGGCGGCGTACGTCGTCCAAGCGCTCGGGAATATCGATGTGCTGTGGGCAGTGCCGCGCGCATTTGCCACATTTGACGCAATTGCTCACCAACTTGGGCTCGCTTGTGCGCACCGCGCTCGCCGTAAAGTACTGCGATAGACCCGTAAACCAGCTGTGCGCATAACTTGCGTTGTAGGCGGCGAAACACCCAGGGATATTGATGCCTTTAGGACATGGCATGCAATAGCCACATCCCGTGCAGGGCACGCGATTCGATTTTTCAAACTCTGCCAGCACGCGTGCGATGGCATCGAGCTGAGCAGCCGTCATCGAATCCGGCAGGGCCCGATCGGCCAACGCCGCGTTCTCATCCACCTGCGCGGTATCGGTCATACCCGAAAGCAGCATCGTCACCTGAGGATGATTCCACACCCACGAAAGCCCCCAAGCAGCCGGCGTCTTCAGGTACGGATCGCGTACGCCATCGAGCACGGCGCGGGCCCGCGGAGGCAGCTTGCCCGCCAGGCGTCCACCCAAAAGCGGTTCCATCACAAACACCGCGAGCCCGCGCTCGGCGGCTGCCATGAGCCCCGCCGTTCCCGCTTGGTAGCGCTCTCCAGCGTAGTTGTACTGGATCTGGCAAAAGTCCCAGTCATACGCGTCAAGCATCGTGAAGAAGTCCGCCGCACTGCCGTGGTACGAAAAACCTATCTGCCGAATGCGCCCCGCCGCCTTTTGACGCGCGATCCAGTCCTCGATACCCAACGCTGCCACGCGCTCCCACTGCGCGGGCGAGGTGATGTTGTGCATGAGGTAGTAGTCGATATGGTCAGTCCGCAAACGGTGCAGCTGCTCGTCAAAAAAGCAGTCGAAATCCTCCGCACATTTGCACGAAGCGTGCGGCAACTTGGTCGCAAGAAAAATCTGGTCGCGCAGACCCAGGCGCTCAAGCGAAGCTCCCACACAAGCCTCGTTACCGGGGTAGAGATAGGCCGTGTCCAGATAGGTTATCCCTTGCTCCACCGCACGGGAAATGATGGCATCGGCCGTCTTCGCATCGGGGTGTCCCGGCGCACCGGGAAACCTCATGCAACCCAGCCCCAGCGCCGAGATACGGTTTCCGCTTTTGGGGTCGACGCGATATTGCACTGCCCCTCCTCTCCCCTCCAAGCCCTAATGAGGCGAAACACAACGGCCACATCATCGAAACACATTGGAATCACAATCGAGAACGTATCGTAACGTAGCAGAAATCGAGCTGTCACGACACCGCTCTAACATCAGCAAAAAGCCCGATGAAAGGAGTCACCCATGCCCACGCTCAATCTTTGGAACCTCGCATCCCAGCTCAAAAGCACCGATTATCGCTGGGTCGACCTCACCCACACGCTCTCGTGCGACACCCCGCACTGGTTTGGCTTTAAGCCATTTGAGTCCACCAAGCTCTTCGACTACCTGCCCGGCACGCCCGAGGACATGCTCGCGCCCATGCGTTGCTTCCAGTATTCGGTCGCCTCGCAGTACGGCACCCACGTCGATGCACCGCGCCACTTCCATGTTGACGGCCGTTCCCTTGGCGAGATCGAACCCATCGAGTTTATGCATCCGCTCTGCGTAATCGACAAGCACGAGGAGTGCGCCGCCAACCCCGACTTTATCCTGACCGTCGATGACCTCAAAGCTTGGGAGGACGAGCACGGTCGTATTCCCGAGGACGCTTTCGTCGCCTTCCGCTCCGACTGGTCCAAGCTCGCCGACCTGGAGAACAAAGACGAGGACGGCCAGCCCCACTACCCCGGCTGGGACCTCGACGCCATCAAATGGCTTGTAGAAGAGCGCAATATCGGCGCCATCGGCCACGAACCGGCAGACACCGACCCCGCGACCGTGACCACACGCGAGAATGCCTACCCCTACCCCGGCGAACAATACATCCTCTCGGTCGACCGTTACCAGATCGAGGTCATGGACCATCTGGACGAGCTTCCCGCCACGGGCGCCGTCATTTTCTGCACCTTCCCCAAGGTCCGCGATGGCGTCGGATATCCCGCACGCGTTTTCGCGGTCTGCCCCGCGGCATAAGCGCACAACGCAATAGTTTCTTTTTCATAACAGCAGCCCCGCGCGCTCACCAAGCGCCCCAGCGACATACAATCCATCAGGCGCCCCTTACGCGGGCGCCTTTTAATATGGGGAGATGATTCATATGCAGATCAACAAAGTCGCCTTTATCGGCAAGGGCGGCGTCGGCCTGCTCTACGGCAGCATGATCGCCAAGGCCCTCGGCAATGACGCCGTCGAATACGTTATGGATGACGCCCGTTTCGAGCGTCACGCGGGCGATGCGCTCACCGTCAACGGCATGCCCTGTGCGCTCAAATCTGTCCGCACCAGCGAGGCAACGCCTGCCGATCTGGTCATTCTTACGGTCAAGACGACTGGACTCGATGTGGCACTCAAGACTATGGAGCGCGTCGTGGGGCCCAATACGCTCATCGCCTCGCTGTGCAACGGCATTACGAGCGAGCAAAAGATCGCCGAGCGCTTTGGCTGGGAGCATACCGTTCTTGGTATTTGCCAGGGCATGGACGCCGTATTCCTCAACGGAGAGCTCACCTTTACCAACACGGGAGAAATCCGCTTTGGCGCGGCGGCCGGTACGGACCCCGCAACCATCACCGCAATCGACGAGCTCTACACGCGTTGCGGCATCGCACACACCGTCGAGGCAGACATCGAGCACCGCATGTGGGCCAAGCTTATGCTCAACGACGGCATCAACCAGACCTGCATGGCTTACGGCGGTACGTACGGAAGCGCCACGAAACAGGGCTCCGAGCAGCGTCGTTGCTTTGTTTCCGCCATGCGCGAGACACTTGCAGTCGCCAATGTCGAAGGCATCGAGCTGACCGAGGCGGACCTGACGCAGATGGTGCGCCTCATCGAGGGAATCGACCCCGCCGGTATGCCCTCGATGGCTCAAGACCGCATCGCAAGGCGCAAAACCGAAGTTGATGAGTTCGCTGGCACCATCTGCCGTCTGGCGGCCAAGCACGATATCCAGACGCCGCAGAACGAATGGCTCTATCAGCGCATTCGCGATATCGAGGCAAGCTGGTAGCGCCCGGCTCACCACGTCAACAGACTCAGCAGCAAAGCCGCCGCAAGGGGACCTTTCCCCTGCGGCGGCTTTCATCTTCGTCTATGACCGGCAGTCAATCTCACAACAGCTAGCGTTGCGACTCCGGAACCTCGTCCTCATCATCGCGACAAAGGACAACACCGGCGCTCCCCAGCAGTGTGGCTGCGATCAGCGCGCCGACCACGATAGGAGTAGCCCCGCATGTCCCCTGCATGCCCGCGACGAGCGCGGCCGTAGGACCAAGGCAACCAAGCGTCAAAGCAACGGCGGCAACGGCGATATCACGAGCGTTCACAAGACCACTTCCTCCACGAGAAAGACCCTATTTCTCATGAACTAGTGTGCCCCGCGCCCATATGCGCGACGTACCGTCACGGTAAGGGCTCTGTTAACTCAAGCGCACATAAAGAACGGGCAGCTTTACGTTGCCCAAAAGCTCGGCAAAGACGCCCGCCCATCATGTGCAATCGATGCCGGCAGATTACCAACCGGCGTAGCAATCGGTAGTTCCAGCTGCGTAACCCGAACCCGACCTAGCTAATGCGGCCCGCCGTACACAATCAAGCCTCATCGCAGAGAGTCAGTTGCCACATTCAGGGTCAACGTGATTCTGCATGTTCGTTGTTCACACCCCAAATCCAAAAAAACAGTAATCTATATAAAGCTAAGGAATCCAAGGGAAGCCGCGCAGGGTGACGGCTACGGCTTTCTTGTTTTTTCCTTCTGATTCTTTGGGGGAGTTTGCCCATCGTTCGATAACGGCTTCAAGCTCCTCGCCAAGTCTAAATAGTTCGTCGGAATTCAAATGAAGGACGGTGTCGAAGCCAAGCTCAGCCCCGTGCCAGCAATCATCATAGTCATCAAACTTATCGAGATATCGTGAATAGGCGGCAAAATAAGACTGGCTCGAGGCCCTTCGAACAGCAAGCAGATCGGTATCTTCCGCTCCATCATCAAATTCTTCAAGCGGACCTAAAGGCAGGGGGGTAATGGTCCACCAGCTTTGACGTTTATCGCCTTTACCTTCGCACTTCGTTATAAGCCCCGCGGCGCTCAACCTCTTAAGGTGATAACTCACGCTTCCCGGAGCAAGCCCGATCCTATCGCTAATCATTCCAACATTACATGGGCCAATATTGCGCAATACTGCAAGGATTCTCATTCGCTCAGAGTTTGCATAAACCCTCAAAGTGGAAGAATCAGTCGCCCCGTTGATACGATCCACCATTTCTACCTCCAATCATCATTCTCCCATAGAAAAAGAAAAGATTTGTTGTAGATTTCTACAACAATCGTTGTACAATGCTTTTTCGAAAGGAGTCTCGCACATGCACATCAATTCACTAAGCGAGTACAACGAGCTCGCCAAGGCATACGACATATTTAAACGGGACGATAATTACCCCGCCTTCTTCTCCCTCCTTAAAAGAGAATTAATCGATGCCTGCAAGCTGAGCAGGGATGTGCATTCACTCGAAGTTGGCTGCGGTACGGGGACGTTCACGCATCTCTTCAATGAAGCCGGTTTTAACATTGATGGAGTCGACCTTTCTCCAAACATGATTTCTGTAGCACAAAATAAATACCCGGGTTTGCGCTTTTCCGTAGCAGATATTTCGAAAGACCCTCTCAATACTAGCGAATACGGTTTATGTGTGGCTCTCGATGATGTTTTGAACTGCTTACCTGACGAGATTTCTCTAAGGTCTTCAATTATCAATATCGCATCAAGTCTTACTGTGGGCGGTTACTTTCTCTTTGATCTAGTTTCACTTAGCTCTTTCAGAAATTACATGGGCACAGTCGATTTTCGCAAATATGAAGACGCTTGCGTTCTTTCCTATCCCCTATCCTCGTTATACAACACAGGTCGAGATCCCTTCGTCTTAGGCTTCTCAATCCTGACCTTTGACGGTCGTGCGGCCACCTGGAACAAAAATGACTACACAGCAACCGAGCGCTTCTACCCAAAGGAAGACGTTGAGGCGATTCTTCTCAAAGCGGGGCTATCCATCGCTGCAAAGCGCGATCTCGTTCAGGGCGAACTTGTCGCCCCGGATTCGGCAAGCGCTTCTTGCATACAGAAACACCTTTACTTGTGTAGAAAGGAGGCAACAAATGACGATCGAAGAGCAGGCCAAAAAGCTTGATGCGTCTGAAATTATCAAGAACATCTAGCGCAATGGGGCGGCATGCCGAAACGGTATGCCGCCCCATAATCGGAAGGGGGAAAGATGGAGAATATCAGACTAAAATCTGGCGTAGATTTCTTTATTTCTGCTCATTCAAAATCACTGATAATTAGCCCCACATTCGGAACATCCACATTTCAGATAAATGAGCCTTATGATTTAGCGTGGCAAATGCTGAAAACGCTTTCAGAACCAATATCAGTAGCGAATCTAAAGAGACAATTCAGATCTGATGATCCAAACTCATTCGACGTATTCCTTAACTTTCTTGTAGAGAAAGGGCTAATCACCAGCCAAAGTAATGACTCACAGCTGAATAATCACGACGCGATTAAATACAAACGGCAAATGGCCTATTTCGAGCAATCTGAGACCTTTTCAGAAGAATCCTCTAGATGTCAAAAAGGGTTAGCCACAAAAAGCATTGCAATCATAGGTTGTGGGGGCGCTGGAGCGCCGATAGCGGAGCTGTTGGCGGCTTCAGGTATTGGGACAATTGAATTAATAGACGGCGACACAGTCGAATTAAGCAACCTTGGACGACAGATAGCCTATGACGAACAAGATGTAGGGCAACCGAAGACCACATGCCTTTCAAAAAGGCTCAAGCGCATCAATCCCGATATAGCAGTCAAAACGACCGAGCGCTTCGTTACAGAAGAAAATATATGCGGGGTCCTATCCGAAAATGACTTCACAGTAGTCGCTGCAGATTGGCCAATGCCCGATTTACTCTATTGGGTTGATAACGTTTCCTTCAAAAATCAAACATGCTATGCCTGCATCAGCAACTCTCTTCCGACAATACGTGTCGGGCCCATTTTCGACCCAAGTAAATCTCTTTGCTATCAAAAATACGAAAATGCGTTAGAGCAGAAATGGCCAGAGGTTAAAGAATACGAAAGAGTTGCGAATTCATTCGAATACAACAAATCGGCAACGCCCTGGGCCTGCTATTCCGCAGCATCAATTCTTGTTGGCCAGATTATCCAGAAACTACTAACGGGACATTCCACTTTAGATGGAAAGACATTCCTGCTGAATCTTGAAACTTTAGCTGTCCGCAAAGGAATTGAAATATGAAATCGAGCTATTCCACCTTTCTATCATCCGTTGCGATAGGCCAAATCTGTGATGCTCTTTTACTAACCTACTTGTCTATTTGGGCACTGGCGCTTTCAAATGACGCTTTAGCCCCATCACTCGTTCTCTCGGTTTCATCGATTGCCCGCTCATTTCTATTCCTCCCTGCTGGGAGAATATGCGACAACCATCCCCCTAAAATAATATTTACAACGATTTCGCTAATTCGACTTCTTGCGTTTTTTGGTTATTTCGCAGTAACCGTATTATTTCAACAGAACTTAATAAGCATCCTAATAGCCTCGGCAGTTTTAGGAGGTATAGAGGCTCATTATGCGACTTCATCCCAAGCTGTGGTCATTCAATCCTCCGCCCACCAAGGCATTGCAAACCTTCAAAGGCGCTATTTAACGGCCCAAAAAGCCGCTGCCGTAGGCTCCGCCCTTCTTCTTGGATTGCTTTCAGGGTCAACGGCCAAGCATGTTATGGCCTTGCTATCGGCCCTCGCGCTGTTGTCCACTTGCCTCCTCTGGATTAGTCCGATTCTCAAGTTAAGCCCCGAAACGTCTCAGAAAAAGACCGAATCGGAACCAAAAACTATAGTCGAAACCGTTAAAGCGGTTATGAGCAGCAGAAGCGCCCGTTTGATGTTGCTGTTTATTCTAATTGCCGAAACAGCGACGTCATCTATTCAAGGGCCGGGCTACATATCCTTGTGCGCACAGAATAAGTGGGGGGATGCAATACTGAGCAACCTACTTCTTGCTTTTTCAATCGGAACAACAGCTGGATCGGCAGCAACGCGTTTATATAAAAAAGGCCCATTGACGTTACGGATACCGTTGCTAGTTCTTGTAATATCTTTTTGCGCGATAGCGTTCTTTTCATTATGGCAAATAGCGATCATCTTATCGTTGCTTTCAGGCATTTGTTGCGGATTGATCTCAACGCAACTTATAACTGAATACCTGAGAAACACGAGAGAACTAAATCGGCCGGGCACGATAACCTCAGTTCTCAACCTCGCCGCTTTCGGTGCCGTTTCCATAGGAGCTTTGCTGTTTGGATTTATTGCCAACATAGCAGGCCTGGGAATCGCCTTTGGATTTTTCAGCGCATCTTTACTTTTCGTAGCGTTGCTCATGTGAGCAGCGAAAGAACGGAAACGCAATTGGCTCGAATCGCAATCTTTCGAAGACCCCTTCAAGCATAACCATGACAAAAGCATCAGACATATTTCGGACAGATCGGAAGCAGATCGCTACGTCTCAGCAGCGCCCTCTTCATTGCCACGGCAGGAATGAAGCCCGACGCCAGAGAGGATGACAATCGCAAAGGCCACAAAGCCAGGGACCATCGCCGTCGCGGCGAAGCTCAGACGTACCTGCGCCTCGACAACCAAGACCACCGCCGACTCCAGACCGCCCGCCAAAAAGGGGAATGCCGCAATCAAGACATCCTTCATCTTCACGAACGCATCTGCATCCATACCGGGCTCCTTGCCCGCGGGTACGGATGTGAGATGTTTGACGCCTGCGTCGCAAACGCCAGCACTCCGTTAACTCAAGCACGCACAAAGACGGACGCCCTTACGTTGCCCAAAAGCTCGGTAAAGACGCCCGTCCGCCAAATTTCCGTGATGCAGAATAATTACCAGCCAGTGTAGTAGTCGGTAGTTCCGGCAGCGCAGCCAGAGTCATAGACCTTGCACTCGCCCTTGGATCCGGTAAACGTGGAGCCTTGGGCCTTATCGCCCGCGGCCACGACGTAGTAGCCATCGGAATCTCGCCAAAAGCCCTCGGAATCCTGCGTCCATTCGCCCGTGCGGTGGTGATACAACACGTTGCTGCTGTAATAGGTCTCGCGGCGCCCGTTGTAGTTATTGACACCCGCAGAGCGCGTCAGGCCCGATCCGTTCGCGTAGGACGCGGCAGACGCGTAAGACGAGCCGGAGCCGGCGTTGTAGTACGAAGCCTGGGCGGCCTCGGCCTCGACTGCGGCAGCCTCAAGCGCCTCGCGCTTGGCATCCTCAAGCGCGGAGCGAAGCTCGTCGAGCTCGGTCGACTTGGCGTCGACCTCCCCCATCGTCAACAGGCTACCCGCACCGTCGATGCAACCCTGCAACACAGCGCGCTCGTCATCGGTAGCATAGTCGCCATACATATTCATAATGATCTGAGCGCGCATCTCCAGGGAATTGCGCTTTGCCCCCATCGAGGCGTTCCACTCCTGCATAGAGCCATAACCGTCGCCGCGGTAGTCGACGGGCTGTACCAGCGTCGCCTCGGACGACGTAGATCCGACCGTATCGGATAGTGTTGCCGCGTGGGCATCAGTTGCGCCGGCGCCCGCCAAAAGTGCCACGGTCAGAGCGGCGGAAAGGGCGGCGGCTTTCGGTTTTCGTGAATCAATCCTCATGTAGCTGGAAACCTCCGTAGTGCGTTTTTGCTGCGTTTGAGCTGCGTGTGATTTGATCGCGCTGCATAGTACCCCGAGCAAATCGCGACCTGCGGTTTTACTCAAAAGGCGCACGTCAATTGCGTAAAACTCACATCCTCTCAACAGGAGTTTTCCACAACTCGAATGCATAAAGCGTGTCAAAAACCCTGTTTTTGCACCCTCTCTATGCAAAAAAGGGCGCCTGTGCAACCATTGTTCGCACAGGCGCCTTGACCAGGCATTTTATGCAGTTATACCTATCGAGTCGCAAGGGTTCCTTGCACAAGTCGCCCTACTCGTCCAGCGCGGCGAAGGCCTGCTTCAGGTCCCAAATGATATCCTCGGCGTTCTCGGTACCGATGGAAAGACGAATCGTGGAAGGCGTGATGTTCTGCTCGGCGAGCTCCTCGGCAGAAAGCTGGGAGTGCGTGGTGGTAGCCGGGTGCACGACGAGCGACTTGACGTCGGCCACGTTGGCGAGCAGCGAGAACACCTGCAGATGATCGATGAACTTCCAAGCTGCCTCCTGGCCACCCTTAATCTCAAAGGTAAAGATCGAGGCACCGCCATGGGGGAAGTACTTCTGATAGAGCTCGTGATCGGGGTGCTCAGGCAGGCTCGGGTGGTTCACCTTGGCGACGTGGCTGTCACCAGCCAGGAACTCAACGACCTTCTTGGTGTTCTCGACATGACGGTCAACGCGCAGCGACAGAGTCTCGGTGCCCTGAAGCAGGACCCAGGCGTTGAACGGGCTGATGCAGGCGCCCTCGTCACGCAGCAGGATAGCGCGGACATAGGTTGCGAAGGCGGCGGGACCGGCAGCCTCGGCAAACGAAACACCGTGGTAGGAGGGGTTGGGCTCAGCGATCTGGGCGTACTTTCCGCTCGCCTTCCAATCGAAGTTACCGCCATCGACGATCACACCGCCCAGCGAGGTGCCGTGACCGCCGATGAACTTGGTCGCGGAGTGGACGACGATGTTGGCGCCATGCTCCAGCGGACGGAACAGATACGGGGTGCCGAAGGTGTTATCGACGACAACCGGCAGACCGTGCTTCTTGGCGATCGCGGAGATGGCGTCGATGTTGGGGATGTCGGAGTTGGGGTTGCCGAGCGTCTCGAGATAGATGACCGTGGTGTTGTCCTTGATGGCACCCTCAACCTCTTCCAGGTTATGGGCATCGACAAACGTGGTCTCGACGCCAAACTGGGAGAGCGTATGCTCCAGCAGGTTGTAGGAGCCACCGTAGATGGTCTTCTGAGCCACCACATGGTCACCGGCCTGGGCAAGAGCCTGCAGGGTATAGGTGATGGCAGCGGCACCGGAGGCGACGGCAAGGCCTGCCACGCCACCCTCGAGTGCGGCGATACGGTCCTCGAAGACGCCCTGGGTGGAGTTGGTCAGACGGCCGTAGATGTTACCGGCGTCGGCAAGACCAAAGCGGTCGGCGGCGTGTTGGGAGTTACGGAACACATAGCTCGTGGTCTGGTAGATAGGTACGGCGCGGGAGTCGGATGCGGGATCGGCGCTCTCCTGGCCAACGTGCAGCTGCAGGGTGTCGAAACCAAAGGTGTGCTCGGGGTTGTTGATGAACTGGCTCATGATGATCTCCTTGATCGAACGAAAGTAAATAAAAAGAGAGAAGTAAGTCGCTGTCTCCTGATCACGCCAACGGGCGCAAACAGGAGCCCGGCATTCGTCTTGGTAAGCAATTCATATGCGGGCCTCCTTTCGCATCCCGGTTCCGTGGTTGGCTTAATTACCTACCGCCTTTGTGTGTTTTGAATAGTACGAGCATTGTTTTCCTCGGTCAATCACTTAAAAGCGCTAACCTGTTATCTGTTTTATAGATATCAATCGAAAGGATGGCGTCGATGACCCTTCAGCAGCTTCGTTTTCTGATCGCCGTGGCAGAGTCCGGCTCAATCAACGCCGCAGCCCAGCGCCTCTATACCGCTCAATCCAACATCTCAAACGCCGTCAAAAGCCTGGAGCAGGAGCTCCATCTGGAGATCTTTACGCGCTCCAGCCGCGGCGTCACGCTCACCAACGACGGCACCGAGCTTTTGGGCTATGCGCGCCAGGTCGTAGAGCAGGCCGACATGCTCGAGGCACGCTACGAGGACGGCGGCACCCCGCAAGCCCGCCTCGCCATTTCCGCCCAGCACTACGCCTTTTCGGTCGAGGCCTTTGTCAACGTGGTCGAGCGCTGCCGCGACAGCAAGTTCGAGTTCATCATGCGCGAGACCACCACATCGCAGATCATCGATGACGTCCGCGCGTTTCGCAGCGACATCGGCATCCTGTATCTGGACGATTTTAACGCCCGCGTTCTGCAGAAGGCTTTTGCCGATGCGCGCGCGAGCTTCCACCCCCTCTTTGACGCAAAGGTCCACGTATTCGTAAGCGAACGCCACCCGCTCGCCCGCCGCCCGCAACTGTCCCTTGCCGACCTAACGCCCTACACCCGCTACAGCTTTGAGCAGGGCACCTCGAACTCCTTCTATTACGCCGAGGAACCCTTTAGCTACATTCCCTGTGACCGCAACATCCGCGTGTCCGACCGCGGCACGCTCACCAACCTGCTTATCACCTCGAACGGCTACACGCTATCGACCGGTGTCCTCTCTAACGAAATGCAATGGGGCATGGCATCGATCCCGCTGGCAGACGCCCCGACGATGCACGTGGGTTATATCATGCACGACGAGCGCAGGCCCTCTCCCCTGCTGCAGCAATATCTCGATGAGCTCGACCGCATCATCCGCGAAAGCCAGCCATCTGGGGACGGGGCAGAAACGGTAGATTGCTAGCCCTCGGCGAACGCGGCGCTACAATGGACACCCACACGAGAAGCGTCCAACGAAAGGAACCATGTGAAGGTCATCATCTACACCGACGGCTCGGCCCGATCGAATCCGGGACGCGGCGGCTACGGCGCCGTACTCAAATACACCAACCCCGCCGGCAAGACCTTTACCTCCGAGCTTTCGCGCGGTTACGCCAAGACCACCAACAACCGCATGGAGCTCATGGCCGTTATCGTGGCGCTCGAGGCACTCAACCGCCCCTGCGAGGTCGAAGTCCATTCCGATTCGCAGTACGTCGTCAACGCCTTTAACAAGCACTGGATCGACGGCTGGAAAAAACGCGGATGGAAAACCGCCAACAAGCAGCCCGTCAAGAACCGCGATCTGTGGGAGCGCCTACTCACCGCCAAAAGCAAGCACAAGGTTGAATTCATCTGGGTTAAGGGTCACGCCGGTCATGAGCTCAACGAGCGCTGCGATGAGCTCGCCACCACGGCGGCCGACGGCGGCAACCTCGATATCGACACCGGCTTTAACGAGAGCGACCTGTAATATCGTTTTCGCGCAGTTTTATATCCCCACGCGCTACACTCATCCTGTAGACCAAACAACGCAAGGGGGACGTATGCTGCGCATCGCGACCATCGGAACATCCATGATCACCGACGACTTTATCCAAGTCGTCAACGCCAACGACCAAGCCGCGTTTGTGGGCACGCTTTCACGCGATTCAGATCGCGGTGCTGCCTTTACCGCCGAGCGCGGTGGCGAGCGAAACTTTACTTCGCTCGATGAGCTTGCGGCAGCCGCCGGCGTCGACGCCGTCTATATCGGCAGCCCTAATGCGCTCCACTGCGACCAGGCGCTCACCTGTATTGCCGGCGGCAAGCACGTCATCGTCGAGAAGCCCTTCTGCGCCACCGAAGCGCAGGCGCTGGAAGTCTTCCGCGCTGCCGAGGCAGCAGGTGTCGTGGCCCTCGAGGCCATGCGTCCCCTCCACGATCCCGCCTTCCACGCCATCGAGGACGCCCTGGGCGAGATCGCCCCCATCCGCCGCGCCTCATTGCGCTTTGGCAAATACTCCTCGCGCTACAACGAGATTCTCGCGGGACGTGCCACCAATATCTTCGACTGCAATATGGCATCGGGTTCCCTCATGGACATTGGCGTCTACACCGTCGAGCCCATGGTCGAGATTTTCGGCATGCCCTCCGGCCTTGCGAGCATGACTACTCTGCTCGACCCCACCACGCGACAGCTCACGAACGGCCCCATCGACGGCTGCGGTTCCATCCTCGCCAGCTATGGCGGTGGCCGTATCTCCGTCGAGCTCGCGCACTCCAAAATTACGAATGACCTGCTGCCCTCGCAGATCGAAGGCGAACGTGGCACGATCCAGATCGACCATCTGTCCACGCCCCGCAACGTCCGCATCGATTATCGCGGCGACGTCGTACGCGGCTCGGCGACCGAGGCACCGCGCGAGCAAGGCGGCAACGGCCGCGTGCTCGACCTGCCCAAATCGAGCAACACGATGGAATACGAACTCACAGACTTTATCACCGCCATCGGCGGCATCGATAACGTAAAGGAAGAGATTTGGGAGACCCCGGCGGGACGCCACGAGCTTGGCCACTACCGCGATGTCACGCTCGTGTCGCTGCGTATCATGGATGCCGTACGTCAGCAGGCGGGCATCGCCTTCCCCGCCGACTCTAACAAGCAGGCATAGCGATGGGTTTTTTCGACAAGCTTTTCTCGGGCGTCACCGGCGGCAGTCGAGAACCTCAAAAGCCCTCTGGCGTCGAGCTCGAGCTGCGCCGCAGACTTACTGTGTTCGCAAGCGACGAGGCCACTCAAGATGCCCCGCAGCGCTATTTCCTGCGCTGGGAAGGGCAAGTCCAGGGCGTCGGTTTCCGCTTTACCAACACCAACCTCGCGCAGGCACGCTCCCTCACCGGCTGGGTGCGCAACATGGAAGATGGCTCGGTTGAGATGGAGATACAGGGAGCTCCGGCAAACATCCTATCTCATCTCGAGGCGCTTCATGCCTCCTACGAGCGCATGGGGACGCGTTTTCGCCTCGTAGACGCCCAGGCCCGAGCCCCACTTGCCAATGAAGACGGTTTCAGTCCTCGTTATTAGTATTGTGTGCTAAATACGGTATCATTTACCTACGACCGTTGATAGAAAAGAGGCGAGGCGCATGGCGGTGCAAAGAAGGAATACCAGGCAGCGAAAGCTGGTTCTTGACGCCGTGCGCCAAAGCTATAACCATCCCACCGCCGACGAAATCTACAACGTCGTGCGTGCGCAGGATGACAAGATCAGCCGCGGCACGGTCTACCGCAACCTCAACCTCTTGGCCGACGCCGGCGAGATTCTCTCCATCAAGACGCCGGGCGGCAGCCGCTTCGATCGCACGATTGATCCGCATGCGCATATCATCTGCGCCTCGTGCAGCCGCGTCATCGACGTACCACTTCCCTTCGATGCCCAGCTCAACGCCAAGGCGTCCGAGCAAATCGGCTGGCACGTCACGTCGCACTACACCATCTTCGAGGGTCTCTGCCCCGACTGCCGGTAGATGTTTGGGACATGCCTTAAAATACACCTTTCCGCACTCTGCAGCAAAAAGTAGATTTCTAGGCATGTCCCAAATATCTACTCGGCGAGCAGGCAACGGAGTTCTTCTTCGACCGTGCGCACGTAGCGGATGCGGTCGTTGACGCCGCGCATGGTGGGGTTGCAGCTCTCCATCAGATAGGGATGGCCCACGACGTTGAGCATGTCGCGATCGTTCTCATTGTCGCCAAACGCCATCATCTCATCGGGCGAAATCCCCAGGGCACGACCGTAATCGACAAGCGCGGAGCCCTTGCCCGAACCGAAACCGATCAAGTCCGTCCATGCGGTTCCCGACGTCATCACGTCGACACGGTCGCTAAAGAGGCGCTCGAAATACTCCCGGGCTGCCGGATAATCCACCTTGGGCGTCTGGAAGCCAATCTTAATGACATCCTCGTCGATGTCCTCGGGACGGTCGACCACCGCCACATCGCAGTGGACCTCATGGCGCAAATGGTCGACGAACGCATCGTTGCCGCTCATGGCGTAGAGGTGCCCCTCACACGAAAGGGTCACGTCGGCATGGGGATACGCAACCACGGCATTCGCGATAGCCATAGCAAGGCTGCGCTCCATGGAGCGCTTGACAACGGCACGCCCCTCGCTCATCACCAGGGTTCCGTTTTCGCATACATAGGCGAGCTCATCGGCCACCGGGGCAAACAGGTAGCGCAAGCTCGCATATTGACGGCCACTCGCCGGCATAAACACGATACCGCGACGATGCAGCTCATCGATAAGCTCAAATGCCTCGGAACGCAGCTCGCGCTCCCCCGGATGCAGCAACGTACCGTCCAAATCGCATGCAATCAGCTTGATTCCCTCAAGACCCATATGCTTCCCCCAAAGCCTTCTATCAACAGCAAGACGGACCTTGATTGGTCACCCCTCAAAGCCCGTCTTGCGCATACGTGCGCTTAGCCGCGCGTCTTTTTTACGATGGTAAAGTCGGGAGCCATGCTCACGACGACCTCCGCCGCACTCGACGCAAAGCGCCGGTCCGCATCGAGTTCACGGGTAACCACCGAGAGCCGAACACCCTCGACACCCCGGAGCATGCGGCCCAAAACAGGCTGCAACGGCGTATACATGCGCACGGTATGCTCGTCCGAGTCGCCCCGGAAGAGCGGCGCATGCATGTTGCCGATCTCCCAGCACGCATACGCGAGCGCAATCGGATCCATGCGGTCGACTTCGACCAAATAAACCTCGGCGCTGCGCAGGCGCACGACAACCGCCACGGGCACCATGCCCGAACGGTCAATGGCGAGCACGTCGCCATCGGCAAGACGACCGCCATCGGTAGTATCCAGCCGAACATCGATCGTGCGCCCCAGCTCCGTCACGCCCCCAAACGCGCACACGTCAGCCTGGTCCCAATCGAGCAGTAGCTCGTCAACTTCAAAGACGCCGCCCAACTTCCGGCGAAGCAGGAGTTCATAGGATGGATCGTTGAGATTTCCCAAGCATGTCGTCGAAACCAAGCATTCAGGCATACTCTAACCCTCGACCTCAACGAGCTCGATATCAAAGTTGAGGTCCTTGCCGGCCAACTCGTGGTTGGCATCGAGTGTCACGGTCTCGGGCGTTACGTCGATGACCACGGCGGGAACGGGCATACCACTTGGCGTGGACAGGAAAAGCTTCATGCCCTTCTCGATCTGCTCGATGTTGGGGACCTGTTCGGCCGGGAAGGTAATAACCATCTCGGGATTGTGCTCGCCGTAGGCATCGGCAGCAGGAATGTGCACGGTCTTCTTCTCGCCCACCTGCATGTCGACAACAGCGGCGTCGAAGCCCTTGATCATCTGGCCAGCGCCGCAGGTGAACTCCAGCGGCTCACCGCGATCGTAGGAGCTATCGAACTGCGTGCCGTCGTCGAGCGTGCCACGATAATGGGTCTTAACCTTCTTGCCCTGGTTGGACATGGTAACCTCCGTGATAAGGGCGGCGCACAACGCGGGCCGCCATGAACATATGGCGCTAACTATACCCTAGTCATACAATTCAAAGACAGTTTGCAAAGAAACGCTGCAACCGGAGGAACCATGGCATATCCCGTATTTGACCTACACTGCGACACCGCCGACCGCATCGGCTGGGCCACGCTCGATCTCGACCTGCGCTTTACCGCCGGCACCGACGGTTATTTCCCCGGCGACGAAACGCATCCGCAGGATTTCGACCTCATCGAGGGCAACGCCTGCGCCATCTCGCTCGCAAAGATCGGCAACACGCCGTGGGCACAGTGCTTCGCCACGTTTGTCCCCGACGAGATTCCCACCGCCCACGCAGCGCGCTTCCAGGCGCAGATCATGGCGCACATGAGCGGCCAGGCAATGCTCAACCACGACCGCATGGTCAACGTACGTAGCGCCGCTGACATTCGCCCTGCGCTCAAAGACGGCAAGGTCGCCTGCATCCACACTATCGAAAACGCCACGTTCTTTGCCGAGGACCCCGCGCTGATCGAGGTGCTCAAGAGCCTGGGCGTACTCATGTCATCACTCAGCTGGAACGCGCAGGGACCGCTCGCGAGCGGACACGACACCCATGCCGGCCTCACCGCCGCCGGCATCGAGGCACTTACACAGATGGAGCACGCCGGCATGGTGCTCGACGTCTCCCACCTCAACGATGAGTGCTTTGACGAGGTTGTCGCCCACGCCACGCGCCCCTTCGTCGCCAGCCACTCCAACTCCCGCACCGTCTGCGGCGTCAAGCGCAACCTCACCGACGACCAGTTCCGCACCATCCGCGACATGGGCGGTATCGTCGGCCTCAACTACTGCAGCAAGTTCCTATCCAACGACGCAACCGACAAGACCGCCGCAGATGTCACCTTCGACCAGCTGGCAGCCCATATCGAACACTGGCTTGACCTGGGTGGCGAAAATATCATCGCGCTCGGCGGCGACTGGGACGGTGCCGCGGTGCCCACTTTCCTCTCCGATGCCAGCAAAATGCCCGAATTCCAGAACATGCTCTCCAGGCACTTTGGCAAGACCGTGATGCAGAAGCTCTGCAGCGACAACGCGCTTGCCTTCTTTGAGCGTTATTAATTTCACATCCCCTGAGCGGGCCGGCATGCCGAACGGTCGACATGCCGGCCCGTCCCCAATCTGAAGGACCGCTTTTGACGCAGCAGTTTACGTTTTTCCTATCCCGACCGGATGGGACGCCCATCCCCGTCGTCGTTACCAAAAAGCGCGTCAAAAACTTCAACCTACGCGTCACATCGAGCGGCGAGGTCGACGCCAGCGCACCGCTCGGTGCCAGCCGCGAGCGCATCGAAGCGTTTGTGAAGCGCAACAGCGCCTGGATTATCAGCCGACTTGCCCAGCGCGAGCAACGTCAGGCAACGGCACAGGAGCCGCTCAGTCCCCACTCGATCATTGCACTTTGGGGCAAGCCCATCACGGTGCAGGATGCACTCGATCACAACTTTGCATCACCCGTACCACGGCCCAAACAGGCTACCTTCGCAAGTTTTATGGGTACCGACGAGCCAGACGAACGCCCACGGGCCAAGCGGCACGCAATCCTCGACGGCCTAACGCCCGATGAACTCCAAGCCAACATCAACCAGCTTTATACGTCCGAGGTCACCACGGCACTGCGCGATATGGTGCACGCGTACGAAATCGCAATGGGCGTCACCGTGGCCCGCGTCTCTGTGCGCAGCATGAAAACGCGCTGGGGCTCATGCACGCCCAAGACCGGCGCCATTCGCATCGCACGCGAACTTGCCGCCTATCCCATCGAGTGTCTCGACATGGTTGTCGCCCACGAGTTCGTCCACTTGCTCGAGCCAAGCCACAATCAGCGTTTTCACGCCCTGCTCGACACGTACTGTCCCAACAATAGAGCTCTGTCGCAGCGGCTCAAGCAGCCACCCATAGAGACGCATTAGAACCGGTTAGCGCACGCGCTCGATCTCGACACCGCAGCTTACCAGGGGAAGACCGACAGGCGCCCAAGGCTTATCGAGCTTAACGCGCACACCAAGCAACGAGGGGTAACGGCGCAGCAGCATCTGGGCTGTCCCCTCGGCTGCCGCCTCGATGAGTTTAAACGTATGCTCGCGCAGATAGCCATCAACATCGTGGCACACCGAGCCATAGTCAATCGAGGCGTCCAAACTATCGTGCTCCCCCGCCGCGCGCAGGTCGGCATAGAGCACCAGAGAAACGATGAACTTCTGACCCAGAGCGTTCTCCTCGGGATACACGCCATGGTTGGCAAAAACCTCAAGGCCGTCAATGACAATACGGTCGGCATGGCGAAGGTCGTCATAGCCCACATGGGGTACCGCCGTCGCAGCAGAAATTTCACCCCTACCACGACGGGCGAGCTCAGCACCCTCAATCTTGGTGGCATTCTCAGGCAGTTTTTTATTACTCATCGCGATCGTCTCCTTCGTTTAGAACCCCGATCGCGCATACCGGCTACACGCGAATCGACAGGTTCTTTTTATCGTCGCTCCAGTTGCAAGCATTGCGCGCGGGGCATGCAAAGCAGGCGCGTGACGCTTTGTCGGCTGCATAGAGCAGACGCTCAAGCGGTTGGCTGTTCACACGCAGCTTTCGATGGCCCAGAATGGCCGTCTTAATGGCTGCGGCATCGGCCGGCTCAAACGCCACGTCATCGGGCATGCCGCCGAGGATCGCATCAGCGACGCGTTCGCTTGCAACATCATGGGATATACCCGATTCATACTGTTCATCTTTGCCGATATCGTGAAGAAGTGCCGTGGCGTAGATGACCTCGCGGTCAAATTCGAGCTGTTCCTCGAGATTCTTGATCCACATAATACGGGCAACATCCAGCAGGTGGTCAATACCGTGGCGGCAGAAGATGCGCCCCGATTCCAACTGTGCAATGTTGCCCAGGTGCCGCCGGAACAGCCCGTTGGCACAAATATAATCAATGCGAGGCATGGCACCAAAGGGAGTCAGGCCCGAAGCCATAAAACCGCGACGCAGCGCTCCCTCGTCAGTATTCGATGTAAAGTCGTTAACGACTCTCATAGTTAGCGTCCCAGCATCCTAAAGAATCGCTCCTCGAGCGCCGGATCGGTCTCAAAGACGCCGCGGCGAGCGAGCGTTACAGTCTTGGTGCCGGGCTTTTGCACGCCGCGCATGGTCATGCACATATGCTCAGCCTCCATGAGCACAATCGCTCCCTGGGGAGCGAGATAATCCATGAGAGCGTCGGCAACCTGTGCACACAGCTGCTCCTGCAGCTGCAGACGGCGGGCATAAACCTCAACCGTGCGAGCAAGCTTAGACAGGCCCGCCACCCGACCGTTAGGGATATAACCAATGGCAGCCTTGCCATAAAACGGCAGCAGATGGTGCTCGCACAACGAGTAAAACGTAATGTCACGCTCGATAACCAAATCGTTCGAAGCGACGGCAAAAGTTTTGGACAGATGCTCCTCGGCACTCTGGTCCATACCGCCGGCAATCTCGCTATACATACGGGCAACGCGTGCCGGCGTCTCCAGCAGCCCCTCACGAGACGGCTCCTCGCCTATACCTTCAAGCAGCAGCTTAATGGCAGTCTCGACTTTTTCCTGATCGACCATCTGGGCCTCACTTTTTTTTGATTTCGCGTTCGCGCTATGGTACCACGACGGCACGCAACCTCTGCAAGCTACATAGTATGGGTCGAATAGACCGGATCATCACGCCAAAGCTCCACGGCGTCGCAAAGTGCAACGTTTTCACGCTCGGCACGGGCACGCGTGGCATTCATATCGATCACGCGCTGATTGCTCGAGCCCCTAAAGCGCAACGAGATATCGTACAAATCCTGAACGAACGGACCGTCCACCAACATATCGAGGCAGGCGAGAATGCGGCCCGTCACCTCGGTATGATGATGCCCGCCCGGCATAAGCTCCTCGAGAACGTCGCCAGTAAAGCACCAAATGGTCTTTCCCGACCCCACAGGATAAGTGGCACGAACGCGCTCAATGAAATCAACGAGCCCCGCCTGGTTCTCGGGTTCCATGGGCTCCCCGCCCAGAATTGTCAGGCCATCAATAAAGGGATGGTCGAGACTCTCGATAATCTTGTCCTCGATGGCACGATCGAACGGATCGCCCGCAGCAAAGTCCCACGCGGCAGAGTTAAAGCAGTTCTTGCACCCACGACGGCATCCACTCACAAACAGAGAAGTACGAACGCCTTCTCCATTAGCAATGTCGAAATACTTAATGTTCGCGTAGTTCATAAGTAACCTTCCTGGGGGCCTGGAGTATATCATTCCGTCCTCAAACATTCTCGGCCTTTGGCCTGCGAAACTGCGGGCGGAACGATATACTCCAGACCCCTCGCGAGCGATACTCAATGAACTCAGCGAACATCGAGTATAGGGTTCGAGGTCCAATAAAAACAATGCTGCAGCTCAACCGTTATTGCAAGCAAACCGTCGTTGCAGGTCAACTCATTTCCGCGAAGAACTTCGAGGAGTGAGCAGAGCGTATGCTGCATCTCAGCTACGTCAACTTGGCTGAGCCGAGAGGGCCGTTTGGGCTTTTGCTCGATATGAGTTCCGCACGCAAAGAAGGCCACTTAATGTGGCCTTCGTCTTGCGCAGGACTGTCCGAAATAGCGAGCAAATGCCCAAGTGGCCCTCTCGGCTCAGCCCCGGAGCGGTATTAGAGATGCAGCACGCGGTCGCGGATCTCCTCGGTTCGACCCTGGTTCCAGAACTGGGTACCGATGTAGCCGCACGTGCGACGGGCGACATTCATCTTCTCCTGGTCACGATTGCCGCAGTTGGGGCACTCCCACACCAGTTTACCGTCGTCCTCGATAATGCGGATCTCGCCATCGTAGCCGCACACCTGGCAGTAGTCGCTCTTGGTGTTGAGCTCGGCGTACATGATGTTGTCGTAGATGTACTGCATCACGCGAATGACAGCCTTAAGGTTGTCCTGCATGTTGGGAACCTCGACGTAGGAGATGGCACCGCCCGGCGAAAGCTGCTGGAACATGCCCTCGAACTTGAGCTTGTCGAATGCGTCGATCTCCTCGGACACGTGGACATGGTAGCTGTTGGTGATGTAGCCCTTGTCCGTCACGCCCGGGATGATGCCAAAACGACGCTGCAGGCACTTGGCGAACTTGTAGGTCGTCGACTCAAGCGGGGTACCGTACAGCGAGAAGTCGATATCGCTTTCAGCCTTCCACTCGGCGCACTTGTCGTTCATGCGCTGCATGACGGCCATAGCAAAGGGTGTGCCCTCCTTCTCGGTATGGCTGTGGCCCGTCATGTACTTGACGCACTCATACAGGCCGGCATAACCCAGACTAATGGTGGAGTATCCGCCCACGAGCAGCTTGTCGATCGTCTCGCCCTTCTTCAGACGGGCGAGGGCACCGTACTGCCAAAGAATCGGTGCGGCGTCAGAAAGCGTCCCCATCAGGCGCTCATGACGGCACAGCAGGGCACGGTGGCACAGCTCAAGGCGCTCATCGAAGATCTTCCAGAACTTGTCCATGTCCTGATGCGAGCTCAGCGCGACATCGGGCAGGTTGATGGTCACAACACCCTGGTTAAAGCGACCATAGTACTTAGGCTTGGTCGGGTCATAGTTCAGCGCATTGGCGACATTGTTAAAGCCGTTGCCCGAACGGTCGGGCGTCAGGAAACTGCGGCAACCCATGCAGGTATAGCAATCGCCATTGCCGGCGGTCTCACCCTTCGACAGCTTGAGCTCGCGCATCTTCTTCTCGGAGATGTAGTCGGGCACCATGCGCTTGGCGGTGCACTTCGCAGCCAGCTGAGTCAGGTAGAAGTACGGGGAATCCTCGTAAACGTTATCGTCCTCGAGCACGTAGATGAGCTTGGGGAACGCCGGGGTGATCCACACGCCGGCTTCGTTCTTAACGCCCTCATAGCGCTGACGAAGCGTCTCCTCCACAATCATGGCAAGGTCGTGCTTCTCCTGGGGCGTACGGGCCTCATTGAGATACATAAAGACCGTCACGAACGGCGCCTGGCCATTCGTGGTCATAAGGGTCACGACCTGATACTGAATCGTCTGGACGCCGCGACGAATCTCATCGCGCAGGCGGTCCTCAACGACCTCACGAACCTTCTCGGCAGACGCAGAGACGCCAAGCTCCTCGAGCTCGCGGGCAACCTCGCCACGAATCTTCTGACGGCTCACCTCGACAAACGGAGCCAGATGGGTCAGCGAAATCGACTGACCGCCGTACTGGGAAGAGGCGACCTGGGCGATAATCTGCGTCGCGATATTGCAGGCAGTCGAGAAGCTGTGCGGCTTCTCGATCAGAGTGCCCGAGATAACGGTGCCGTTCTGGAGCATATCCTCCAGGTTCACCAAGTCGCAGTTGTGCATGTGCTGGGCGAAGTAGTCCGAATCGTGGAAGTGAATCAGGCCCTCGTTGTGGGCATCCACGATCTCCTGGGGCAGCAGCACGCGCTGCGTCAGGTCCTTGGAGATCTCGCCGGCCATGTAATCGCGCTGAACGGAGTTGACGGTCGGGTTTTTGTTAGAGTTCTCCTGCTTGACCTCTTCGTTGTTGCATTCGATCAGCGACAGGATCTTGTCGTCGGTCGTGTTCTTTTGGCGCTTCAGGCTCTGAACATAGCGATAAATGATGTAGTGGCGAGCGACCTCATAGCAGTCGAGACGCATGATCTCGTCCTCGACCAGATCCTGGATCTCCTCGACCGATACGGTGTGCCCGGCATTTTCACATGCCTCGGCAACGTTTTGTGCCGCGTAAACCACCTGACGGTCGGTTAGACGAGAGCTCTCCTCGACCTCCAAGTTTGCGGCGCGGATGGCATTGACGATCTTGTCGATGTCAAAGACAACCTCGGTGCCGCTGCGCTTGATGATCTTCATCCTCTTGCCTCTTTCGCATCGTAGTCTCATTGCGCTTCAGAGCCAAACGATGCCCGGCAGGGCTTGCCCCTGTCTTGCGGCGCCGTCGCGCAATCTGTGTTCTCGATAAACCATAAGCCTCCATGCGGACATCCCCAGGAGCCGATCAAGCGACTCAAGGACACGTTCAAAAGAGGCAGTTAAGGTCTTCGTTCTCTGTCCGCCATCTATCATACGACAAAGAGGCATCTATATCCTGTATTCTTTTTTTAGGTCAAACACAACATATAGTGTTTCAGCAGGTCAAAGCAATTGGTCATTTTGCAGACGCATTAAAAATGAGGGGTATTTGACAAGTCGGTAAAACGTTACCAACACGACTACCTGCATGGCAGTTATAAAACCCCCTTTGTCAAGACGCCGACAAATCCTACCAAAACTAAGCCACTCACGCCAAAAGAATCCAAAAGATAATGCTTGACCAACATGTTGCGGTCACGATCGGCCAGGACGTATGCAATCTGCCGGTACCCCTACGGGATGCGAAGATCATCGCGTACAGACCTTGAATCAATATTTGGTGGCTTATCTGGCGGCGAGCTCGGTGACAAAAAAACAGCCCAGAGGACATAGCCTCTGAGCTGCGAACATTTGGTGGGCGTTAGAA
>UQHT01000003.1 GCA_900540875.1 uncultured Collinsella sp. | reverse complement strand
CGGGCGCCCGGTCGGCGGCCCGTTCTGGGCGCGCCTCAATCGTAGCCCGAGACGGTCCCGGGCTGACAATTTCGACTGTAATGGACGTTCTTAAACGACTAGTCAAATAAGAACGTCCCCAACGACTACTCATTTAAGTCTGTCCCCAATGACTGCGGAAAGCGCATCTCACACCGACGCATGGCTTTCGGGCCCTTTCTCCGTGCTCCCTATAAGTTCAGCTGGACTCCCCGCAACCTGTTCCGAGTTGGCGGAACGAGCGCGACGTGGAGTGTCATTCTTTACCGCGTTAGACTAGACGCAGGGAAAGGAGGAGGACATGGATGCTCGCGTCAAGCAGCTTGTAAATATGATCGAGGACGCTCAGCCTGTCGCTGTCGCGGTACTTGCCAAGCGTCTCGAGGTAAGCGAGCGCGCCGTGAGAAACTATATCCATCGCGCAAACGACAACCTTGCAGGGGTTGCACGCATCGTTGGCAGCAAGGGGCAGTATCGTATCGATGTTGCACGTGCAGATGAGCTTGCTCGCTTGCTAGACGGTGCGGCTCTGGCCCATCCGGGCATTCCTGATACGCGCGACGGCCGTGTGTCCTTCCTTCTTAACGACCTCCTAATGCGGTCCCAGTGGGTGACGATTGAGGAGTATGCGGATTTACTCTACGTTTCGGCGCGGACTCTGTCCAATGACATGCGTCTGGTAGAGCAGAAACTCGCCCAATTTGACTTAACGCTTGAAAAGCGCCCACGCTACGGAATCCGCGTTGCGGGCGGGGAGTCGCAACGGCGCCTGTGCCTGGCCTCGCTGGTGAGGCCCGTGTTGCCCGACACCGACGATGCAAAGCTCGCCGAGCACCTGCGGGCCATCGCCGCATGTGTGGACGATGCCCTGACGGCCTCGCCCGTCACGGTGAGCTCGCTGGCATCCCGCAATCTCATCATGCATCTTTACATCGCTCTTGGCCGCATCGAGCAGGGCTGCTATGTCCCAGCTGCAGAATCGGACGTTCAAAAACTGGAGGGAACGCGCGAATACGCCGCGGCTTTCCAGATTGCCGCAAACATCAAGGATGCCCTGGGCGTGAGCATGCCCCGAGAAGAGGTTGCCTTTATCGCAATCCATTTGCTCGGCAGGGGCACGGGCGTGCCCGAGAAGGGCTCTGCCGTTATCTCGGACGAGATGTGGGAGATTGCTTCCGAGATGGTACGTGCGGTCAACGATGAGTTTAGGTTTGACTTTAGCAGCGATCTTGAACTTCGCATGAACCTTGCTCGGCATATTGGCCCTCTGGGTTATCGCCTTGAATATCACATGCATATGGATAACCCCATGCTGCCCGATATCAAGACGAGGTTTCCGTTGGCCTATTCGATGGCGGCCGGCACCTCGCAGGTACTCGAGCGTCATTTTGGCAGCCAGCCCTCTGATGAGGAGCTCGGCTACATCGCCATGGCATTTGCCCTGGCCCTCGAGCAGCAAGCCGACCAGCCGCGTCGCAAACGCATCCTGATCGTGTGCGCCTCGGGAGCGGGAAGCGCCCGTATGCTCGAGCACCAGTACCGCAAGCAGTTTGGTATGTATATCGAGTCGATTGAGACATGCGACGTCGCCCGCGTGGGAACGCTCGACTTTTCGCACATCGACTACGTGTTCACAACGGTGCCGCTCAACGTCAAGTTGCCCGTGCCCGTCCGCGAGGCCGATTTCTTCTTGGAGACGAGCGATGTCAACGCTATCCGCAAGGTGCTGAGTGATGACGCTGCGCAATCGGACTCCGTGAGCTCTTTCTTTAGCCGTGCCCTGTTCTTCAACCGCGTTGAGGCGTCGTCGAAGCAGGCCGTTCTCCGATATCTCTCCGAGCGCGCCGTCGAGAGCGGCCGTGTCGATGCCCAGTTTGCCCAAGAGGTCGCCGAGCGCGAGAGCGCGAGTGCCACCTCGTTTGGCAATGGGGTAGCCATGCCCCATGGGATGCATCCCTTGAGCGCCGAGGCCTTTGTTACCGTGGGCCTGCTCGAACATCCCATTCTTTGGGACGAATACGGCCATGAGGTCGATATCGTCTTTATGGTGTCGTTTGCCCGGTCGGGCGGCGATGAGGCGCGGATCTTGAGCTCACTGCTCGCCGAGATCTTTATGGACCGCCAGGGGGTCGAGCGCCTACGCGAGCGCCGGTCCTGGCATGAGCTGATGGCGCTTGTGCAAGCGCATACGGCTTAAGACTTCTTTTGTCGATGACCCTGTCAGTCTACCTGCAATAAACCTCGAGGATTGCGGGCGGGAGATAGGCGTTTCGAATATTCAAGTACAAACCAAACATCACGGGAGAGGAGACCGTTATGGACGATCAGGGAACCGAGATGGTTTCGTTTCAGCTGGTCGCTGCAGCGGGAGAGGCACGCAGCCTTGCCTTCGAAGCCCTTGAAAAGGCAAAAGCGGGGGATTTTGACGCCGCCGCCAAACTCATGAAGCAGTCAAAGGATGCGGGAATCAAGGCTCACCACATCCAAACGCAGCTGCTTTCGACTGAGGCAGCGGGCGAGCATCTGTCGGTGGATGTGTTGCTGGTCCATGCTCAGGACCACCTCATGTGCTCCATGCTTGCTCAGGAGCTCGTGCAGGAGCTGATCTGCCTATATGAGCGCACTGCAACCAAGAACGCCTAGCGGCGTGCGGTGACTATCCAACCAATCAATGCGAAGGGAATCCCTTATGAAGATCCTTCTTGTTTGCGCAGCTGGTCTGTCTACAAGCATTCTGATGAAGAAACTCGAGAAATATGCGGAGCAAAACGGCATCGAGCTCGATATCGATGCGGTGGGTATCGGCGAGTATCAGGAGACGTGCGCCAATTATGACGTGCTGCTCTTGGGGCCGCAGGTGTCCTACCAGCTCAACACCGTCAAGCAGGGGAGCGGTAAGCCGACCGCGGTCATCCCCGCACAGGACTACGGCATGGGCAACGCCGCCAACGTGCTGGCACTCGCCCAGTCGCTGTTGGGTTAGGAGGCAACCATGGAAAAGTTCATGACCCTGCTTCAGGAAAAACTGACCCCTATCGCCAATTTCTGCGGCACCGAGCGCCACTTTGCCTCCATGCAAAAGGGCTTTATGAGCGCGATCAGCTTCATCTTGGTATCTGCCGTCTTTATGATCCTCGCCAACCCGCCGGTCACGGCCGACCTGGTGGCGCAGGGCGGGTTCTGGTCCGTCTTTGGCCCTTGGCTCGATTTTGCGACGGCCAATAAGCTCACGCTGCTCATCCCCTTCAATATGACGATGGGCATACTGTCGGTGATCGTGACGTTCGCAATCGCCTATAACCTGGCGGGCACCTACAAGATGCCCAAGCTTAACGCCGGCATGACCTCGCTGGTGATGTTCCTGATCGCCGCGGCGCCGTCGTCCTACTACCAGCTTGCTGACGAGTCCGTGCTCCAGGCGGTCCCCTGCACCTATCTGGGTGCGCAGGGCCTGTTTACCGCCATCATCGTTGCCTTGGTCTCCGTCGAGGTCACGCGCTTCTGCCAGACCAAGGGCATCACCATCAAGATGCCCGATGGCGTGCCGCCGTTTTTGTCCGAAACCTTTGGCGCCATCGTACCTATGCTCGCCAACATCCTCATCTTCTTTGGCGGCAACCTGCTGATCCAGATGATCGATCCCACGCTGTCCATCCCCTCGGTTATCGAGAAGCTGCTCGCTGCCCCGCTTTCCGTCGCAGTTGACTCTGTGCCCGGCGCACTGCTTATCTGCTTCATGACGCTGCTGTTTTGGTGCTTTGGCGTCCACGGCAACATGATCGTGATGCCCATCACCGCCCCGGTCACGCTTGCCGCCTTTGCTGCCAACGCCTCGCTCTACGCTGCTGGGCAGCCGCTTGAGTTCCACCCGGTACTCATGTCGATGGTCATCAACCTCATCGGCGGCACGGGCAATACGTTCTCTTTTGTGGCGCTCTGCGCGTTTAAGGCAAAGTCGCAGCAGCTCAAGGCATTTGGCAAGGCATCGATCGTGCCGAGCTTCTTCCGTATCTCCGAGCCCGCGATCTTTGGCGCACCCATCATCTTCAACCCGATCCTCATGATTCCGTTTGTGCTGGGCGGTATGATTTCGGCCCTGCTGTATTGGGGTGCAATCTCACTGGGTCTTGTCTCTAACTTCTACATCTTGGTGAGCGGCACGTTCCCCATCTTCGTTCAGGGCTTTATCCAGTGCCTCGACCCGCGTATCTGGGTATTTACGATCGTTTTGATCGTGGTCATGGCTGTGGTCTGGTACCCGTTCTTTAAGGTGTACGACAACCAGCTCCTGGCACAGGAGCAGGAGAACGCCGCGGCAGCTTCTGCCAAGGATACTGAGTAGCATGGGTTACTTTGACAGAACGTCTGCTGCCGGTATGCCCGAGGGCTTTTTGTGGGGCGGCGCGCTCGCTGCCAACCAGGCCGAAGGGGGCTGGAACGAGGGCGGCCGCGGTATGTCGCACTCCGACCTGATTCCACAGGGTCCCGACCGCTGGGATGTGATGTTTGGCAGGCAAAAGTCCGTGGATGATCCGGACAGGCTGTATCCATGCCGTTGGGGCAACGACTTCTTCCATCATTGGCGCGAGGACGTCGAGCTCTTTGCTGAGATGGGCTTTAAGTGCCTGCGTCTTTCAATTTGTTGGAGCCGTATTTTTCCCACAGGGATGGAGGCCGAGCCCAACGGTGAGGGCTTGGAGTTTTACCGTCAGGTATTCGAGGCGCTGCGCGAGCACGGAATCGAGCCGCTCGTGACGCTGTCGCACTACGACTATCCGTTGGCTCTGGTCGAGCGTTATGGTGGATGGCAAAGCCGAGAGATGATCGAGCGGTATGCGCACTACGTCGAGACCGTCGGACGTGCGTACCAGGGCCTCGTGCGTTATTGGCTCACCTTCAACGAGATCAACAGCGTGGCGCTGTCCTATCTCAACGCGGGCGTCACGCTCGAGGATGAGCGTGACCGTGCAGCCGTGACCGCGGCGTTCTCGCACCATATGTTTATGGCGAGCGCTCGCGCTGTCGAGATCCTGCACAAGATCGATCCCGCAAACAAGGTGGGTTGCATGATCGCTGCCGGTGCGACCTATCCGTACCGTTGTGCGCCCGAGGACGTATGGCTTGCGTATGAGGAGGACCGCGGCCGCTACTTCTACACTGACGTGATGGCTGCGGGCGCCTATCCTACTTGGAAGCTGCGTGCGCTCGAGAAAGAGGGTGTTCACGTGCCCTTTGAGCCGGGCGATACGGAGTATCTGGCCGAGCATACCGTCGACTTCATTTCGTTCTCGTACTATTGCTCGCGCTTGGTGTGCGCCGATGACCAGGTGATCGCTGAGAAGGCGGAGGGCAACGTGTTCCCGACGCTGCGCAATCCGTACCTCAAGGATAAAGAGACTGCCTGGAAATGGCAGATCGATGCGCTGGGTTTGCGCGTGACGCTTGCCGGCTACCACGATCGTTACCATCTTCCGCTCTTTATCGCCGAGAACGGTGTGGGCGGACTCGATGCGCTGGAAGACGGCAAAGTCCACGATGCGTATCATATTGATTACCTGCGCAGGCATATTCTTGCGCTACGCGATGCAATTGTCGAGGACGGTGTTGACCTGATGGGATACACGCCGTGGGGCTGTATCGATCTGGTATCGGCCTCGACGGGGCAGATGAAGAAGCGCTATGGCTTTGTTTATGTCGATGCCGATGATGCGGGCAAAGGCACGTTCGATCGCTACCGAAAGGACAGCTTCTGCTGGTATCAAAAGGTCATTGCATCAAATGGCGAGGACTTGAGTTAACCCTTGCAAGTCTGCTGCCCCCCGCGGCCCGTTTCGGCCGCGGGGGCTTTTGCTATTTACCTAGTCCCCGATGAGACCCTCATTCTGTGGGCAGTCGTTGGGGACAGACTTAAACGACTACTCATTTAAGTCTGTCCCCAATGACTGCGGAAATCCGGCACTTGGGGACATTCCTTTTCCGCCGGCAGCTTGGGATAGTCCTTAAAGCCCGCATCGATCAACTGCGGAAAGCGCATCCCAGAATGAGCTTCCAACATGGGACGCGGTTTCCCTTGAGGCCCTCAAACGGAAAATGCATCCCGGAAATATGCCGAAAAGTGGCTCTCAGTTTCCCAAGCAGGCCGCTAACGGAAAGCGCATCCCGCTATCGAACTTCAAAGCGGGATGCGCCTTCCGTGCCGGCAGTTCCGGGCAGTCTGGGGCCACTCATTTAAGTCTGTCCCCAATGAGTGTCCCCAATGACTAGTAGTAGGCCCACATGGCTTCGACTTCGTTGAGGACCTCTACGACGCCCCAGCGGCGGGCGCTGCGGCTGGCCGAGTTGGGGTCGTAGACGCCAATCTGGTTGGCATCGTCGATGCCGTAGAGCACGATGTAGTGGCCTACGTTGGTAAACGTACCGGGGCGCACTGCGGCGATGACGGGCGCACCCGAGCGAAGTGCTTGGGTAATCGATTCGCGATTGTTATAGAGCTGTGTTCCGTTGAGCCCCAGCTGCCACGCACCGCCTGTCATAAACGACCACTCGGTGGCACCAGTGGGGGCGTAGTTGCCGGCTTCGGCCAGTGCGCATATATCGACCGGCGTCTTATCGGTATGGCCGGTCTTAAAGATATAGACCATGGTGAGGCAAGTGGGACCGCAAGCGTTTTCGCGAATAGTGCCACCGGCATAGGGCAGCTCCGACCATGCGGGGTCAATTTGGTAGATGTGGGGCATGGTGCCGGCCTGCCACTGCGAGCGTGGGGTCGAGAACGCAAAGGAGTAGCCGGGTGCGACGGGAGCTTTAAGCAGCTTGTCCTCGGCAGTGGGCTCAAGACCGGCTGATCCGTGGGAGATACAGGATCCCAAAAACACAAAGACGAGGCAGGCGGCAATGGAGCAAAGCGCAAGGCGTAGGCGGCGGGCCGGAAGCACGTGGCTTGTGGTATGCGACGCGGGGTGAGGGGCGGAATTGCCGCGATCGCGTTGAGGTCGCGAAAAGGAGCGTTTAACGTAGTAGTCGGTCTTACGGCGATCGTAGCGGCGCGGCTGCGATATGTCGGTCTGACGTTGGCGTGTGCTCGTACTCACGCGGTCTGACTGTTGCACGGTACGGCTTTGTTGCCGAGAAGAAGCCCCGGGCTGCTCTTGGGGGCGCTGCTGGTTGCCGTTGTCGGAGGTGCTTCTGGGCGTTGGCGTGGTGCGGCCGGCAAGGCGCACGCTTTGTGGCCGTTGGTCGCCGTCATTGTATCCGTATGCCATTCGAATCACCTTGCCTCGTGTGTAACTTGTCTATCCTACATAAAAAGATGCGCGACACATGGGTATGTGCGCCAAAAGCCTGACAAATGGTATGAACGTTGCCGCGCCGCGCGCCACGCGTCACGGCAACAGGTATTCAAAAGCAGACAAGATGAAAGCGTCCAAGACGAATGACGTCTCCCGCCGTTCGTCCCAAAAACAGCGCCGCTCGTTTTGCAGTTCTGCCTTCGGTCGAGTCGCAAGCGGCGCTGCTGTGCCAAGGCCGTATCTTAAAGCCACGAAATAAAAGCGCGCGGTAAAACAGACCGCGCAAGGGGTGACGCCAAAGAGGCGTCAATAAGGAAAGGAGGGGAACAATGGCGGACAAGAACGCAGAAGTTGCAGTCGAAGGTAACGGCGGCATGAAGAAAACGCTTTCGCTCTGGAACTTCTTCACCATCGGTTTCGGTGCCATCATCGGAACTGGCTGGGTCCTGCAGGTCGGCGACTGGATGGTCGTGGGCGGTGGTCCCGTTCCCGCTATGATCGCATTCCTCTTGGGTGCAATCTTCCTCGTGCCCGTCGGAGCTGTTTTCGGTGAGCTCACGGCTGCTATCCCCATCTCGGGCGGCATCGTCGAGTATGTCGACCGTAGCTTTGGCCGTACGCTGAGCTACATCACCGGTTGGCTCCTGGCCCTGGGCAACGGCATCCTGTGCCCGTGGGAGGCCATCGCCATTTCGACCCTCGTGTCCGAGATGTTCGGCAGCCTGCCCGGTCTTGAGTGGCTGCGCGCCGTCAAGCTCTACACCATCTTGGGCGCCGACGTTTACTTGTTCCCGACGCTAATCGCGCTCGGCTTTGCAGTCTACGTCATCTTCCTCAACTTCCGCGGTGCCAGCTCGGCCGCCAAGCTCCAGGCCTTCCTGACCAAGGCTCTGCTCTGCGGCATGCTGCTCGCCATGGGTGTCTCGCTGTTCACCGGTTCGCCGGAACACGCCATGCCCGTGTTCTCCCAGGTCACCGGTGCTGGCGGCGGCAAGCCCGCTACCGAGGGCACCAGCCTGTTCGCCGGCATCGTGTCGGTCCTGGTTTTGACCCCGTTCTTCTACGCCGGCTTCGATACTATTCCTCAGCAGGCTGAGGAAGCAGCCGAGGGCCTCAACTGGAACAAGTTCGGCAAGATCATCTCCCTGGCCCTGCTGGCCGCCGGCGGCTTCTACATGGTCTGCATCTACTCGTTCGGCACCATCCTCGACTGGCATGAGTTTGTTAAGAGCCCGGTTCCCGCGCTTGCCTGCCTCAAGGGCATCAACATGCTCCTGTACCTGGCCATGCTCGTCATCGCCACGCTTGGACCCATGGGCCCGATGAACTCCTTCTACGGCGCCACGAGCCGCATCATGCTCGCCATGGGCCGCAAGGGCCAGCTGCCCGAGAAGTTCGCCGAGGTCGATCCCAAGTCCGGCGCTCCCAAGCTCGCCTGCGTCGTTCTGGGCGTCATCACCGTCGTCGGTCCGTTCCTGGGCAAGAACATGCTCATCCCTCTGACCAACGTGTCGGCTCTCGCCTTCATCTTCTCCTGCGGCATGGTCGCCCTCGCTTGCCTGCGCATGCGCTTCACCGAGCCCGACCTGCCTCGTCCCTACGAGGTGCCCGGCGGCAAGTTTGGCATCTGCCTCGCTGTCGCTGCCTGCGCCGTCATCATCGGCCTGCTCGTAATCCCGTTCTCTCCCGCCTCCCTCAACATGGTGGAGTGGAGCATCGTGATCGGCTGGCTGGCCATTGGCCTGGCTCTTATGGCCTTTACCAATTCCCGCAAAAAGTAGCGCCTAGCCGGGGCGGATCGGGTGCGCGGGATCCTCTCTTTCGCGCACCGAACCCGGCACCACTTGGGTAGTTTTGTGAGGCCTTAACCCAACACGGCCTCGCCCACTATATGGATCCATAAGGAGGAACCATGTCCACTAAGTATGCAATCGTTGGCGGCAAGCTCATCGACGGTACCGGTGCCGAGCCGGTCGAGAACTCCCTCGTTCTCGTCGACGACAACGGCAAGATCGAGTACGCCGGCACTATGCAGGACCTTCCCGAGGGCGTTGAGGTTATCGACGCCGCCGGCAAGACCGTCCTTCCCGGCCTGATCGACACCCACCTGCACTTCTCGGGCAACCTGACCGACGATGACACCGACTGGGTCATGCAGCCGCTCCTCGAGAAGCAGGCCGTCGCCGTCAAGCAGGCCTACGACTGCCTCACCCACGGTCTCACCACCGTCTGCGAGATCGGCCGCTTTGGTATCCAGATCCGCGACTGCATCGACAAGGGCGTCTTCAAGGGCCCGCGCGTTCTGGCCACCGGCCTCGGCTTCTGCCGCGTTGCCGGCCACGGTGACTCCCACCACTGCACCCAGGAGCTCAACAAGGAATCCCATCCCTGGGGCGACCAGGTCGATGGTCCTTGGGATCTGCGCAAGGCCGTCCGTCGTCGCCTGCGCGAGAACCCCGATGCCATCAAGATCTGGGCTACCGGTGGCGGCATCTGGCGTTGGGATTCCGGTCGCGACCAGCACTATTGCTCCGAGGAGATCCAGGCCGTGGTCGAAGAGGCAAAGATGGTCGGCATCCCCGTGTGGAGTCACTGCTACAACAACCACGCCGCCGCCTACGACTCCGTCCGCTTTGGCTGCGAGCAGCTGATCCACGGCTTCGATATCGATGAGCGCACCATGGACCTCATGGCCGAGCAGGGCACCTTCTTCACCCCGACGATCGCCTTCCTGCCCACCTGGTACGCCACCTATCCGCCCGTCTACGTCCCCGAACTGCACGACAAGTACGAGGGCACCCTGGTCGAGAAGGAGCTGCAGCGCAACTACGACTGCCTGCGCGAGGCCAAGAAGCGTGGCGTCGTCATGACGATCGGCTCCGACTCCTTCTCCTTCGTCACCCCGTACGGCACCTGCTCCATCGAGGAGATGTACGAGTTCGTCGACAAGATCGGCTTCACCCCGGTCGAGACCATCACCTGCGCCACCCTCAACGGTGCCAAGATGTGCCACATCGAGGACGAGACCGGTTCCATCGAGGCCGGCAAGTGCGCCGACCTGCTGGTCGTCAACGGTGACGTCGCCGCTGACATTCACGTGCTCAACACCGACAACATGGACGTCATCATGAAGGACGGCTGGATCGTCGAGGCTGGCACCTTTGGCGAGGCCAACAAATACAGCGCCTAAGATACCGTTTGTCGATGGCTGGATGTAAAACACAGTTTTTGATTGCATAATGCAATGGAGAGGGTCGCTTGCGGCCCTCTTTATTGCTATGGGTGCGGTAGATAAAAGGGGATGACGGTGGATTTAAACAGGCTGATTCTGGGCAAGAGCTACAACTCTACCAAGGTCTTTCGTACGGCCCAGCATGTGGTCCAGGCCATCCTGCTCGGTGTTGTCGTTCCGGCGCTTATCCTGTTGCTTATCTGGGATTTGACCGATAATCCCAACCCCGTCCCGGGCGTTGTCGTCATTGCCGGCTTGGTCATGCTGTGCTTCTTCTTCTCGTACGTCTTTGTCGTTCCCGACGACCTCACGTCGAGCGCTACCGACCGCACACTCGCCATCGCATCGAAAATATTCGCCTATACGTCGCGAGGCCTTACGCCCGAAGCGGCCCTGGGCGCTTCCAAAATCATCCTTTCCGAGACCATTGCCTCGGCCATCTGCTTTACCGACGGCAAGCAGGTGCTGGCGAGCTGGGGCGAGGACTCGGCAAAATGCCCCGCGGGCACTCCGGTTGTGCTGCGGACTACGCTCAACGTGATCAACAGCGGTGAGCAAAGCGTATTTTCGCGCGATGCCTCGACTGAGACGGGTGGCTACTTTCCGCGCCTGCGCGCCGGTATCGTCGCACCGCTCACCGTGCGCGGGCATTGCGTGGGCACGCTCGAGCTGTATTATCCCCGTCTGAGCAGCATCGATATGCGCCAGACGGCGCTTGCCTCGGGCTTTGCCGACCTCATTTCCACGCAGCTTGCGAGCTTTGAGCTCGAGCGCCAGGACGAGCTTACAGCTCGCGTGGAGCTGCGCGCCTTGCAATCGCAGGTCGATCCTCATTTTCTGTTTAACACCATCAGCACCATCGTGTCGCTCGTGCGTACCGAGCCGGACAAGGCCAGGTCGCTGCTCATCGACTTTTCCAATTACTACCGTCAGACGCTGTCCGATTCCGATACCCTCACAACGCTCGAGCACGAGGTGGAACAGGGCACTCGTTACATCAACCTTATGCAGGCCCGGTATGGCGACGGCCGTCTGCGCGTTTCGGTCGATATCGACTTTGAGGTGCGCGACAGCCTGGTGCCGCCGTTTATCTTGCAGCCGCTGCTCGAAAACTGCATCAAGCATGCGCAGCGCGAGACCGAGCCGCTTTCTATTCGTGTTAGGGCTTTTGAGACCGATGACGGCTTGGAGATCATCGTCGAAGATGACGGCATCGGTATGAGCGAAGAAGTCTGCGCGCATCTGTTTGAGCAGCATCGCCGAGAGGAGCCCGAGAGCATTACCGCCGACGGATCCATCAAGCGAGGTTGCGGCCTGGCGCTCTTCAACGTGCTTCAGCGCATCCATTTCTTTTACGGAGAAGATTCCGGCATGCGCGTGAAGTCCCAGGAAGGCGTGGGAACACAGGTCATCGTTGAATTGAACGGCGAGCCGCATGAACCGGCGCCGTTGACGGTGTAGCACGCGGTTGGATTGAGAAAAAAGAGGGGAAGCGCATATGTCCGAAGGCTGGAACATCTTGGTAGTTGACGACGAGCCTCCTATTAGGGCTGAGCTACGCTATCTGTTGGAAAAAGATGCGCGTGTGGGCCAGATTGCCGAGGCGGGCAATGTCACCGAAGCCGTGGAGTCGATTCTGTCGAACAAACCTGACGTGCTGTTTTTGGACATCACGATGCCCGGCCGCTCGGGAATTGAGCTTGCCGAGACGCTGCAGAACCTAAAGACGCCGCCGGTGGTTGTGTTTGTGACGGCGTTTGCCGAGTTTGCCGCCGATGCGTATAACCTTGATGCGGTCGACTATGTCGTCAAGCCGGTCGAGGACGCACGCCTGTCAAAGGCACTCGACAAGATCGAGGCAGCCTTGGGTGCCCGTCGTGTTATCCACGCTCCGCGCCAGCCTTTGCGTCTGACGGTGGACCGCGGGGGCAAAAAGGTGTTCATTCCCGCCGCAGACGTCTGCTACTTTGAGGCGCGCGCCGATTTTTGCAACGCCATCTGCGCCGAGGGAACGTACCTGATCAATGAGTCGATCTCTTCGCTCGAGCGTCGCTTGAGCTCCGAGGGCTTTATTCGCGTTCATCGCAGCTATCTGGTCAATTTGGAAGACGTGCACAATGTTGAGATTGGCTCCACGGGGTTGATGGAGCTCAGGCTCGACCGCGTGAGCTCGACGGTACCGGTGTCCCGTCGTCGTGCCGCCGAGGTCAAGTCGCACCTGGGGCTTGCGTAAGAGGCTTGCGTGCCGTCGTTTACCATCGCAGGTTTGGCATGGGCGCGCGGTGGGCATAATGGGTGGCATCGAATGAAATCGAAAGGATCATTATGCCCGCGCTTATCACCCATCATCTGTTTGGCGAGGAAAGCATCGACCGTCTTCCGCAGGGCGTCATCACGTCCGATGAAGAGCGCATTGCCTTTATCTTGGGCAACCAAGGCCCCGACCCGTTTTTCTTTCACATTCTGACACCGCGTGTTTCCGACTGCACGCTGCTGGCGCAGGTCATGCATCGGTCGCGCATGTCGCGTCAGTTCTCGTGTCTGCGCGACGGCGTGTCGCACCTGCTGCCGCGCGATGCCAACCTGGGCCGTGCGTTTGCGCTGGGCCTGCTGTCTCATTACGTGCTCGACCGCAACGCCCATCCCTTTGTCTATGAGCAACAGTTTGGCATCGTGGAGTCCGATTCAGAGCTTGAGGATTCGAGCAGTCAGGTCCATGCCGTGATCGAGAGCGACCTGGATGTACTGATGCTGCAGCTTAAACGCGATGGCGCTACGGTTGACGATTACCCGCCGGCGGGCGAGATCGTCACCACCGATCGCATCAATCGCGTGGCCGGCGTGCTGATGAGCTATGTTGCCGGACGCGTGTACGGCATTGACATTCCGGCGGGGGAGTACGGTGCTGCCGTTGCCAATATGCAGCGACTTTACCGCGCGATTGAGCCGGCCGGCTCCGTAAAGACGCGCGCGATCTCGCTGGTTGAGGGCTTGGTGCACGACTACTCGCTGCTCGACGGCCTTGCCCATCGCGTGACGACGGAGCTGCCCGAGCGCACCGGCAACCTGGGCCACTTGGCATGGAAGAACCCCTTTACCGATGAAGTCTCGACCGAGAGCTTCCCCGAGGTCTTTGACCGCGCGCTGCTCGATTACGAGTGCACGGTTGCCCACTTTATCGAGACCGGCGATATGGAAGCCGTGACCAACCATGTCAATTACAGCGGTCGCGTGCTCGGCGCCGACGAGGAGTTCGACCGCGAGGAGTAGGGCTCGTGCGTGCCCCTTTGCCGAATCCTTACCGGCGCTTCTGGACAATTGGGGTACGATGAACTAACTGCATATCGGGCGAATACGAAGGGTCCCTGTCCATGAAATACACCAAGCTCGAGCGTAACTGGGTCATGTACGATGTGGGAAACTCGGCCCTCGTACTGCTCAATACCTCGGTGGTGCCCATCTACTTTAACGCCATCAATACCGGTGCTTCCTCGGCAGACCTGGTGGTCGCTTGGGGCAACGCTCAGACGATTGCCTCGCTGGTCATTGCCATGCTCATGCCCATTCTGGGCGCGCTTGCCGATTACGCCGGCAACAAGATTAAGTTCTTCTTGGGCTTCTTCCTCACGGGCCTGGTTCTTTGCCTAGCGCAGGCTATCCCAATGTCCGCCATGGCATTTTTGACCGTGTACGTGCTGTGCACCATCGGCCTTAACTCTTCTATGACGTTCTACGACGCTATGCTGCCCGACATTACCACCGACGAGCGCATGGACGCCGTGTCCAGCTCGGGTTATGCCTGGGGCTACATCGGTTCCACCGTGCCGTTCATCATCTGCTTGGCGCTTATCATGGGTGGCCCCGCTCTTGGCGTCCCCACCATGCTGGCAACGCGTCTGTCGTTTATCATCACTGGTGCCTGGTGGCTCATCTTTACCCTGCCGCTCATTCGCACCTATAAGCAAAAGTACGGTCGCGAGCGCGGTCCCGAGGACACCATCGGCCACATCGTGGGCGGTGTGTTCTCCGAGGTCGGACACACCATGCGCGAGATCGCCCACAACAAGACCGTGCTGGTCTACATGATCGCGTTCTTCTTCTATATCGACGGTGTGCACACGGTCATTTCTATGGCCACCAGTTACGGATCGGCCTTGGGCATCGATTCGACGCAGCTGGTCCTGGCGCTGCTCGTCACGCAGTTTGTTGCTTTTCCGTCTGCCATCATTTACGGCAAGCTCGCCGGCCGCGTGGGCACGCTCAACATGATCTTGGTGGCAGTCGCCGCCTATATGGGCATCGTGCTCTTTGCCGCGTTCTTCCTCAAGACCGCCTTTGAATTCTGGGTGCTTGCCATTTTGGTCGGCCTGTTCCAGGGCGGCGTGCAGGCGCTCAGCCGTAGCTACTTTGGCCGCATTATTCCCAAGGAAAAGTCCAACGAGTACTACGGCTTCTTTGACATCTTTGGTCGTTATGCAAGCGTTATGGGCACCTTCCTGGTGTCGGTCGTCACCTCGCTGACCGGCAACCCGTCGCTGGGCGTCCTTTCCATTGGTGTGCTGCTGGTCGTTGGCTTTATGCTGCTGGTCCGCCTGTCCCGCATGACTCGGGCGGCAGAGCATGCCGCATAGGAGCGAGCGGCTATTGTGCCTGTCCACGGTACTCTTTTGGGGTTATCCGCAATAAACATTGCGACTTGCGAGCAATGATTTGCCCAAGTGGGTATGATGGAATCAGCTAGGTCGCGGGGCGTCGCCTGTGTTTGGCGGCGTCCCGTTTTTGTGTTGCAGGGAGGGTAAGGCATGAACGCCACGGTCGTGATTCCAACGTATTGGGCGGGCGATGACGCTTGCGCAAACGCCCCTGGCACCTATGACCATTCGACGCGACTCAACGCCGACAATCCCGAACTCGACCGCTGCCTGGCCTCGCTTGAGCAGGTACGTGACATCCCGCGCATCATCCTTTTGGTGGTCTGTCCCGTTTCTGCCACAGCCGATGTGTCGCTGCGCGTGCACGAGATTGTCGACGCGCATCCCACGCTCAAGGTCACCGTTGTCACCAACACCCAGGCCTCGCGCATCGCAGACCGGGTTGCTCAGATCGCGCCCAAGGGTTCGGGCGAGTGCGTGAGCCTGCGAGGTTACGGTGCCATCCGCAACATGGGGCTGGCCTGTGCTGCGGTGCTGGGGCATGACGCGGTTATCTTTTTGGATGACGATGAGGCTGTCATCGACGCCGATTTTATGAAGCGCGCGACCTACGCGCTGGGTCAGCAGACGCGTCAGGGCCTGCCGATCTTGGTCAAGAGCGGCTATTTCTACGATCGCGACGGCTCGCCGTTGGCTCCCACGGACAAGGCGGGCATCTGCCATCGTTGGTGGACCAAGCGCATCGAGTTCAACCGTTGGATGAAAAAGGCGCTCTCGGGCACCCGCATCTCGCGCTCCAACTACGTGTGCGGCGGCCTGATGGCCCTGCACGCCCGCGCCTTTACGCGTGTGGCCTTTGACCCGTTTATCACCCGCGGCGAGGACTTGGATTACCTCTTTAACATGCGCATGTTTGGCTACGACGTGTGGTTCGATAACGAGTGGACCGTGCGCCATCTGCCTCCGGAGTCCGAAAAGCGCTCACCGCGCTTTATGCAGGATGTATACCGTTGGTACTACGAACGGGCCAAGTTGACATTCGCCGCGCATCAAAAGGAGCTCATTCCCGTTACGGCAGCATCGCTCATGCCCTACCCGGGCCCGTGGATTTCGCGCGAGCTCGACGACCGCGTGCGCAAGACCGCTATGGTCCGCAGCGTGTTTACCCGCGAGCATGAGGGCTACCTGCGCATCTGGCGCCATGGTATCGACGAGGCAAAGGCCTATGCGCGCCAAAACGCTGCAAGCTACCTGCGTTTCCAGAGCTTTTGGCCCAAGATCATGGACGGGCTTTGGCGTGACGCACAACTGATCAGTATCCTGGAGGGGGCCGAATGATCGACCGCCGCGCCCAGCGCGATAGTTCATTATCAATCTTTCGCATCATTGCCGTTGCCTGCGCCATTTGCGTGCTGGTGTACTTTATTTTTGCCTTGGTGACCGGTATCGAGCCGATTGCCACGGTGATTGCCTGCGCGCTGCTATGCATCTTTCTGTGCATCTTTATCTTTTTGACGCTCAATCCCGATTCGGTGCGCTCCCAGTACACCGAGGAGACGCTCTCGGTGGCCTCGGCCATGCTCGAGGACATTAAGGGCGGTCTGACGCAGGAGTCGGCGCGTTTGGTGTGCCAGCGCATTTTGCCCGAGACGCGCGCCATGACGGTGGCCATCACCGATGAGGACAACGTGCTTGCCTGCGCGGGCGAGTTTGAGGAAAAACTACTGCCAGATTCTCCCATCCACACGCTTGCCACACGCTACGTTATCGAACATGGCATCGTGCAGTCGTTCAACCGTATGGTGGATGTCGTGGGCTCGGACGGCTCGCACAACCAAGTCCCCGCCGGCATTATCGCCCCCATCAAGGTGGGCGATCGTACCGTTGGCACGCTCAAGTTCTACTACAAGACCCCGCGCGCCGTCGACCGTACCCAGTACGCGCTTGCCTCGGGCTTTGCCGAGATCTTGTCCACGCAGCTCGCCATCCACGAGCTCGAGGTGCAAAAGGAACTCACAGCGCGCGCCGAGGTGCGTGCGCTGCAGGCGCAGATTAACCCGCACTTCCTGTTCAACACGCTGAACACCATTGCATCGTTTACGCGCACCGACCCGCTGCGGGCCCGTGAATTGCTTCGTGAGTTCTCATCGTTCTATCGCGCCACGCTCGACAACTCGGGATCGCTTATTCCGGTCTCGCGCGAGGTCGCACAGACCAAGCGCTACCTTACCTTTGAGAAGGCCCGCTTTGGCGAGGACCGCGTGCTTGCGACGTTCGATGTGTCCGAGGACGTGGAAGATACGCTGGTGCCGGCGTTCGTGATCCAGCCGATTGTCGAGAACGCCGTGCGTCATGGTATGGGCGATGACGACGCCCTGAGGATCGACGTGACCGTTCACCAAGACGGCGAGGATGCAATCTTGATTGCCGTGGCCGATAATGGCGTGGGCATGGATGAGGGTACCGCCGCCAGACTGTTTGACGAGCGCTCTGCCCGTCCCGATGCCAGCTCTCCCCAGGGTGGCGGCGCCGGTGTGGCCATGCACAATATTTCGGAGCGCATCCATCGCTTTTTTGGGCCGCACTCCTATACGCGTGTCGAATCGGCGCCGGGCAAGGGCACCAAAGTGCTTCTTCATCTTGATTTGTCAGAGAGCATCTTTGACATTCAAGAGTAAAATAAAAGGCTACGGGCCCAACGTCATGCGACGGATGCCCGGCGTAGTTAGTTGACGAAAGGTTTTATCCCTATGCTGCGTGCGATGATTGTGGATGATGAGGCGCCGGCCCGCTCGGAGCTTCGCTTCTTGCTCGAGCAAACGGGCAAGATCGGCACGATCACGGAGGCGTCGAGCGTCCGCTCCGCCATCGAGATGCTTATGGAAAGTCGCGTGGATGTCGTGTTTCTCGATATCTCGATGCCCGGTGCCTCGGGCCTGCAACTTGCCGAGGCGCTGCATAAGCTCAAAAATCCGCCGGCGATCGTATTTGTGACTGCGTATAGCGACCATGCGGTCGAGGCATTCGACGTGGATGCCGTCGATTATCTGATGAAGCCGGTCGAGGAAGCTCGCTTGGATCGCGCGATCGAGAAAGTCATGCAACGCGCCAAGCCGGTTACGGACAGCAAGGTGACCATCGAGCGAATCCCGGTGGAAAAGGGCGGCCGCAAGGTGCTCATTCCCGTTGACGACATCCGCTTTATCATGGCCAAGGACGATTACTCCTGCATCTATACCGTCGATGATCGCTTTTTGTCGACGACCTCGCTGGCGCAGTTTGAGGCCAAGCTCTGCGACTTTGGCTTCTTCCGTGTTCACCGCCGCTATATCGTCAACTTGGCGTGCGTTACGGACGTCGAGACGGTGCCCTCGGGCGCCATCCAGCTGGGCATTACGGGCGTCGACGAACGCGTGCCGGTTTCGCGCCGCCGCGTCGTGCCGCTCAAGAAGGCCTTGAGTCTCTAGCACACTGGCCCCGCAGCCCTGTAGACCCATCGTCTGCGGAGCCGTGGGGCCTTTTTTGTATGTATCTGCCGAATCGTTTTTTGCGGAAGGGATCCCATGAACAGTGCAAGCGCCAAGCGTATCGACATCATCTCGGACACCCACGGCTATCTTTCGCCTGCGCTCCTGGATGAGCTTGAAGGCGCAGACCTGATTATCCACGCCGGCGACCTCACGTCAGAGATGGACTACGAGCACCTATGCACCATCGCCCCCGTGCGGGCCGTACTGGGCAACAACGATTACTACCGCGACTACGGCCCCGATGTAGACCGTCTTGCGCTCTTTACTTACGAAGGCCTCAAATTCGCCGTAGCCCACTACCGCGAAGACCTTCCGGTGGGATCCGTAGACGTAGCTATCAACGGCCACACCCACGTAACCAAAGAAGCCCAAGTGGGTCGCTGCTTAGTCCTCAACCCGGGCAGCGCCAGCTACCCCAGAGGCACCCGAGGCCCCACCATGGCCAGAATGCTCGTTAAAGACGGCAAGATCTTGGGCACCAAATTTATTGACTTGGACTAACCGCAACAAAAACGGGGGATGCAGATGCGTCCCCCGTTTCCATTTGAGCCAAAGGCAGAGCTTCAACAAAAACAATCAGACCAACCCCGCCACGGAGAACGGGGCCGTCGAGCCGCGAAGCGGCGAGCAACAAGAACTGGTTGAAGAAAGTGACGGCAGGGAGGGTCTCCGGGGCTGGGGGCGGGGGTTAAGTTTGTCGCGAGTTCCGCACGCAAAGGAAAGCACTTAATGTGCTTTCCGTCTTGCGCAGGACTGTAGAGCAGGAAACTTCATATGCGGCCCTCCCGGGCGCAAGCAAAAGGGCGACCCCTGTCCGGAGTCGCCCTTGCGGTGCTGGTTATGTACGGCTGTTACTCGGCGTCGTGGTGGCGGCGGGGCTTGCGGCCTCCGTTGTCACCGGGACGGCGCGGACGGTCGCTGCGCTCGGAGCGCTCGCGACGCGGACGCTCACGACGCTGGGAGTGCTCGCCGTCGCCCTCGGAGGCACCCTCGGCGCGAGCCGGGGCCTCAGGCTTGTCAAGACGATCGAGCGAGATCTTGCCACGGTCGTCGACCTCGATGACGACGACCTTGACCTCGTCGCCCACGTTGAGGACGTCCTCGACCTTCTCCACGCGGCCCTTGGCGACGCGGGAGATGTGGAGCAGGCCGTCCTTACCGGGCAGAAGGTTCACGAAGGCACCGAAGGGCTGGATGGAGACAACGCGACCGGTGTACTCCTCGCCCGGCTCGGGAACCTTGATGATGAGCTTGATGCGCTCGACAGCCTGGTCGACGGACTCGCCGGTGCCGCCGACAAAGACGGTGCCGTCCTCCTGGATGTCGACCGAGGCACCGGTCTCGTCCTGGATGCCGCGGATGACCTTACCACCAGAACCGATAACGTCGCGGATCTTGTCGGTCGGAACCTGGATGGAGACGATGCGCGGAGCGGTGCTGCGCGTGGTGTGGCGCGGCTCGGGGATCACATCGAGCATCTTCTGCAGGATGAAGGCGCGACCCTCCTTGGCCTGCTGCAGGGCGCGGGCCAAGATGTCGAAGGTAAGACCGGTGGCCTTGTTGTCCATCTGCAGGGCGGTGATGCCCTCGGTGGTGCCGGTGACCTTAAAGTCCATGTCGCCCAGGAAGTCCTCGAGACCCTGGATATCGGACAGGACCACGGTCTTGCCCTCCTCCTGGATCAGGCCCATGGCGATACCGGAGACCGGGCGCTTAATAGGCACGCCGCCGTCCATAAGGGCGAGCGTGGAGCCGCAGGTCGAAGCCATCGAAGAGGAGCCGTTGGACTCCATGACCTCGGAGACCACGCGAATAGCGTAGGGGAACTCGTTCTCGTCGGGGAGCACCGGGAGCAGGGCGCGCTCGGCCAGGTTGCCGTGGCCGATCTCGCGGCGCTTGGGGCTGCCCATGCGGCCAGTCTCGCCGGTGCAGAACGGCGGGAAGTTGTAGTGGTGCATATAGCGCTTGCCCTCGGTGGGCTCGATGGTATCCAGACGCTGACCCTCGTTGAGCATACCGAGCGACAGGACGGAAAGCACCTGGGTCTGGCCACGCTGGAACAGACCGGAGCCGTGAACGAGCGGCAGGTAGTTATCCTTCACCATGATGGGGCGAATCTCATCGGCGGCACGGCCGTCGACGCGCTCGCCGGTCTCGACGACCATGGTGCGCATGGCCTTCTTCTCGAGCTTCTTGAGCGCCACGGGGATCTCGCGCTCCCAAGCGGCCTGCTCCTCCTCGGTGAACTCGGCGCGGATGGACTCCTTCAGAGCCTCGACCTTACCGATACGGGAGAGCTTGTCGGCATCGCGAAGGGCGGCGGCCATCTCGTCGTAGTGGGCGAAGATGCGCTCCTGGACCTCCTCGACGGGCTGGTCGAGCGGGTACTCCTTCTTGACGATGGCGCCGTTGACCTGCTCCCACTCGGCGACAAACTCGTCCTGAGCCTGGCAGAAGGCAGCAAGGGCCTCCTGGCCAAACTTCATGGCGGCGAGCATGTCGTCCTCGGAGATCTCCTCGGCGCCGGCCTCGACCATCGAGATGAAGTCGGCGGAGCCACCCAGCTCCAGATCCAGATCGGAGTTCTCGCGCTCCTCATAGGTGGGGTTGACGATAAACTCGCCGGTCTCCACGTTACGGCCGATGCGCACGCAGGCAAGCGGGCCCTCAAAGGGCACGCCGCCGAGCGTCATGGCCAGGGAGGCACCCATGACGTTGATGACGTCGAAGGGGTTGACCTGGTCGGCGACGAGCGAGGTGGCGACAATGTGCACCTCGTTGCGGAAGCCGTCCGGGAAGCTCGGGCGAATCGGACGGTCAATCATGCGCGCGGTGAGCGTGGCCTTCTCGCTGGGACGGCCCTCACGCTTGAGGTAACCACCCGGGATGCGGCCGGCTGCGTACATCTTCTCGTTGAAGTCGACGGTCAGCGGGAAGAAGTCGTAGTTCTTGCGCTCCTTGGAGACGACCACGGTGTCGAGCATCGTGGTGTCGCCCTGCTTGACCAGGCAGGCGCCGGTGGCCTGCTTGGCAAGCTCGCCGGACTCAAAGGTGTAGGTCTTGCCGTACAGCTCAAAGGTCTTGGATACGAGTGTCATTGTTCTCCTTTACCCCACAGGCCCCTTGCCTGTGGGCTTCTCATGTGACGCGGGCCCCCTGCCCCCGCCACGCTTCAGAGCGTGATTGTTCGCGCCCTTACACAAAAAGAGCGCCCCGCTGCGCAGGACGCTCTTAGCATGTACAAATCCTTACTGGATGTTGTCGCGGATGCCCAGAGCCTTGATGAGCTCACGGTACTCGACGATGTCGTTCTTCTTGATGTAGGAGAGAAGACGACGACGACGGCCGACGAGCATGAGCAGGCCACGACGGGTGTGGAAGTCCTTCTGGTGGGACTTCATGTGCTCGGTCAGCTCCTTGATGCGCTCGGACAGGATGGCGACCTGAACCTTGGGGTTGCCGGTGTCGACCGGGGTGTTACCGAACTGGGCAGTCAGCTCAGCCTTACGCTCTTTGGAAACAGTCATTGTTTCACCTTTCGTTTCTTGTCGCCCGCGGGCGACACTATTCGCCTCGGACTGGGAAGCCGTCGGTGGAGCGAGCATCCAAGGTCGAGGTACCAACAGGTCGGTATGTTACCACAAGCAACCCGCGCCTGCGCATCATCACCGACCCAACATGAATTCCATCGCACGGAGGCGCTGATCGGTGTGCGTCGCAGCCCACACATGCGAAAGCCCGAGCAAGAACGCCGCCGTATGCGGGTCGATTCGCTCGACCATGAGTGCATCGAAGGTCATGGACATGAGGGCGCGCAGCCACGCGACCTCACCGGTCGACACCAGCTCGGCACCCGGAACGCTCGACGCGCACGAACCGCACATGAGCCCGCCCGCCTGGGGCGAAAAGTACGACAGCATGGGGTCTCCGCACAGCACGCAGGCCGAAAAATCGGGTCGATAGCCCACGTGCGACAGCAGTTTAAAGACAAAGGCCGCCACGAGCAGGTCCATATGTGCCGAGTCGAGCCCGCAGCCGACAAGCGTGAGCGCCCGCTGCGTGATGGCAAAGGTAAACGGGTCCTCGGCGTCCTCGAATGAGCACACGCGCGCGACCTCGGCGATCGCGCTTGCGGCGCAGGTCGTCTCGTAATCGGGCGCGGCGCCGAGCGGCGCCTCCATAAGCTCGGCCTGGGAAACCACGTCGAGCGAGCGTCCATGTGCGAGCAGCATATCGACGGTACAGAATAATTCGCAGCGCGCCGCCAAGCGCCCACCGGGTTTGCGGGCCCCCTTTGCCACGGCACGAACCTGGCGACCCCGCTCGTCAAGCATCGTCAGAATCAGATCGGTCTCTTTGAGCTTGGTCTTGTCGAGCACGAGTGCCTTCGTGCGATATGTCCGGGAGCCTGCCATGCGCTCTGCGCGTCCTTAGTCCTCGGCGTTGTAGCCAAAACGGCGAATCTGAGCCTCGTCGTCGCGCCAGCCGGCCTTGACCTTCACGTCCAGCTCCAAAAAGACCTGGGTGCCAAAGATGCGCTCAAGGTCGCGGCGGGCGTCGATGCCGATATGTTTGATCATCTCGCCGCCCTTGCCGATGATGATGCCCTTTTGGCCCTCACGCTCGACATAAATGGTGGCGTGCACACGCAGCACCTTCTTGGTCTGCTCGAGCGCATCGCAAATAACGCCCACGGAGTGCGGAATCTCATCACGGGTGCGGCGCAAGACCTTTTCGCGCACAAACTCGGCAACGAGCGTCTCGTCGGAAGCATCGGTACCCATGTCCTCGGGGAACCAACGCGGGCCCTCGGGCAAAAAGCGCGCAACGGTCTCGATAAAGGCATCGACGTTAAAGTTCTTAACCGACGACGTCACGATCTCGTCGTCGTAGTCCATCAACTCATGGGCAGCCTTCAGCTGCTCCATGACCTGTGCGGGGTCGGCCTCATCGGCCTTGGTGAGCACCAGGACCTTCTTGCAGCGGGCGCTCTTGACGCGCTCGGCAACCCAGGCATCTCCCCTGCCGATCGGCTTGGTGGCGTCAATCAAAAACGCGATGACGTCAACATCGTTCAGCTCGAACAGCGCGCTCTTATTGAGCTCGGATCCCAGGCCATCCTTGGGCTTATGAATACCTGGGGTATCGACAAAGACCAGCTGGTAGCCGGGGCGGTTGACGACGGCGCGCATGCGGCGGCGGGTCGTCTGGGCCACCGGCGAGGTGATGGCGACCTTTTTGCCATAGCAGGCGTTGAGCAGCGTTGACTTACCGGCGTTGGGGCGGCCGACCAAGGCCACGAAGCCACTGCGGAAACCGGGCTCAACGTCGCCAAAGCCCGCGAGGCTGTCGTCCTCGTCGCACAGGGCGTCGAGTTCCTCGTCGCTCATGCCCTCAAACGGGTCGAACTCCTCGACTTCCTCATAGTCCTCGGTCGCCTTAGCATCCGGGGACTCGTCGTCCAAAATATCATCGATAGGCTGCATATTGTCGGACATGGAAATCCCTTTCTAAATAAAGCCGAGCGCGTGGGCAAATACCAGCAGGCCCACAATCGCGGCGGTGATTGAAAGAACGTATACAGAGGCGGCGGCGATGTCCTTCGCACGCTTGGCCAGCGGATGGAGCTCCTGGGTCGCCAGGTCGACGATGGCCTCCATGGCGGTATTACACAGCTCGCCGTGAATCACCAGGCCGCAGCAGATGATAATCGTGGCCCACTCGGCAATGTCGAGCCCCACGATGCAGCCGGCAATGACAGTGCACACGCCCGCTACGAGCATGACCTTAATGTTGCGCTCGGTCTTGACGGCGGTGACGAAGCCCTCCATGGCGTAGGAGAACGACTTTAAAAAGGACGGATGGTCCTTGTTCGATCCGGGAATCATAAACGGCTCCTAGTCGTGGGCATGATTGGTGATGGGGCCGACGTGAACGAGTTTGGGGTCCTCGCCGCGCTCGAGCGCCAGATCGCGCAGGATAGCGTCCTCGCGGGCCTCCATGACCTCGGCCTCGTCGTCCTCGATATGGTCATACCCCAGCAGGTGCAGCATGCCGTGTACGAGCATCAGGCGGCACTCGTCGGCAGGGCTATTGCCAAAGCCGGGGGCCTGACGGGCAATGACCTGCGGGGCCAAGATGATATCGCCGAGCTCGAGCGTCTCGTCGGCGGGAATATCCTCGTCAAAGGCCGAGTCGCATTCAAACGAGAGCACATCGGTGGTGCGGTCGATGCCACGCCACTCGTGGTTGAGCTCGTGCATCTCGTCCTCGTCGACATACGAAAGGGAAATCTCGACTTCACGTTCAACGCCCTCGGCGGCAAGCACAACCTCGCAGATGTGCTCCACCTCCTGCGCGTCGAGCAGCGTATCGAGCTCGGCATCGTTGCTGATCAATACACTCAACGGGACTCCTTTCGGTCGCGCGAGCGCTGCTCGCGCACGTCGTCATAAGCATCATATGCCTCAACGATACGACCCACTAGGGCATGGCGCACCACGTCGGCGCGCTCCAGGTGTGCAAACGCCACATCGTCGACACGGCCCAAAATCTTCTCAGCATCCGCCAAGCCACCACGACGACCCACCAGGTCGCGCTGGCTGAGGTCGCCGGTAATCACGAACTTGGAGTTGAATCCAAGGCGTGTCAGGAACATCTTCATCTGCTCGGGCGTAGTATTTTGCGCCTCGTCGAGCACCACGAAAGCATCGCTCAGCGTACGACCGCGCATATAGGCAAGCGGGGCGATCTCGATCACGCCGCGCTCCATAAGCTCATCGGTGTGCTCGCGATCCATCATGTCAAAAAGGGCGTCGTAGAGCGGACGCATGTACGGATCGATCTTTTCCTCGAGGGTGCCAGGCAAAAAGCCCAGGTTCTCCCCCGCCTCGACAACAGGACGCGTCAAGATCAAACGGCCCACCTCATGGCGCTTGAGCGCGGCAACGGCGAGCGCCATGGCCAGATAGGTCTTACCGGTACCGGCAGGACCCAAGCCAAAGGTGATGGTATGCGAGCGAATGGCATCCACATAGCGCTTTTGCCCGAGCGTCTTGGGGCGAATGACGCGACCGCGATACGAAAGCAGCACGTCATCGCGAAGCGACGTAGCCTCGTGCTCACCATCGCGCAAGACGGCCAGGCAGCGAGAGACATCGTCGGCAGACAGGGTACGACCGGCCGCCGCCTCGCGAAAAGCATGTTCGAAAAAGCGAGCCACGAGTTCGACCTCGTCCGGGTCACCGCTCACGGCGATGCTATCGCCACGGGCGACCACATGGGCGCGAACCAAGCTCTCGAGTGCACGAAGGACGCCGTCGCCGGCGCCCAAAACGCACGAGGGATCAATTCCCTCGGGAACGGTAAGTCTAATCTTCGAGGCTTCCATGGACCTCCCTGCGCGCATGGACCAAGCCGGAATCATCGACTCCGATGATAGCAACATCGAGCAGGCACGGGGCTGTAAGTCCACAGGTATCGTCAAGACGGGCATGATGGAACGAACCGAGCGTCAGGCTGTCACCATACTCGAGCACGGCACGCTCGACAGTGCCCACGCGACGACGAGCATCGGCAATAGCGAGCTCCTGCGCCGTGTCTCGCATACGACGGCTGCGCTCGGCCATAACCTCGGGCGGCACCTGGTCGGGCATGTCGGCAGCAAGGGTACCGGGACGCTTGCTATAGCGGAACACGTGCATACGCGAGAAACCCACACGGCGGCACAGCGCCAGCGACTCCTCGAACTCCTCGTCCGTCTCACCAGGAAAACCGACGATGACATCGCACGAAAGAGACGCCTGGGGCAAGTTGGCGCGAATCATACGCACCGTGTCCTCAAAGGCCTCCGCACTATAGGGACGACCCATGCGATGCAGCGTCGCCGTACAGCCGGACTGCACGGGCAGGTGCAAAAACGGGGCGATACGCTGCGGATAGCGCGCCATAACCTTAAGCAGGCGCTCAGAGATATCCATGGGTTCGACCGAGGAAATGCGCACATGCGCAATAGTCGTGCGCTCCATGATGGCCTCGAGCAGCTCATCGATTTCGACATGCTCGTCGGTCGCGCTCTTGCCATCGTAGGCACCCAGGTTCACACCGGTCAGCACCACCTCGGGCACGCCGGCCTCCTGGGCCTCGCGAACTCGCTCAAGCACGGACTCGACGGGCACGGAGCGCTCGGGGCCGCGCGCCTTCCACACAATGCAATAGGTGCAGCGATGGTTGCAGCCGTCCTGGATCTTCACGCCCAGGCGAGAGCGACCGAGCGCATCGACCACCTCGTCATCGCTGCAGGCGGGAACGCTATCGGACTCAACGCCCAGCACCTCGCAGACACGTTCGGCGACATCGATCTTGGACGGCTCGGCGATCACGCGATCCGAAAGCTCCAGCAGCTCCTCGGGATGCAAATTGACCACGCATCCGGTCACGACCACATAGGGCTCGTTTGGATGGGCCAGCGCATGACGGACGGCCTTACGGGTCTTCGCCTCGGCCTCGCCCGTAACGGCACAGGTGTTAATGACGATTAGATCGGCATCGTGGGGCTCCACCATAGCAAAGCCCAGGCGCATAAGATCGGCAGTGATATGGTCAGACTCAACCCGGTTGACACGGCAGCCGAGGTTGACGACGGAAATATGGGGTGCGAGCACGCGGGCTCCTTAATCGAGGATATCGTCGAGGGCACTCTTGATACGGTCGGTCACCGACTTCTTACCGGAAGCGACGTCATCGCCCATCTCATCGGCAAAAGCACGGAGCAGCTCGCGTTGCTTATTGGAAAGATTGGTGGGAACGACCACGCGCAGTTGCACGATCAGGCGGCCACGCGAACCGCCACCGCCAATGCGCGGCATGCCGTAATTATTGACGCTCACGGTGTCGCCGTACTGGGCGCCGGCGGGAACCGTCACCTTAACGACCTCGTCGGGCATAATGCCCTCGACCTCGATCTCGCAGCCGAGCGCAGCCTGCGCAATCGAGATATCGCTCACCAGGTACAGGTCATCACCGTTGCGCTTAAAGCGCTCATGGTCGGCGACGCGCACGTTGACAATCAGGTCGCCCGAAGGCTCGCCGCGAAGGCCGGCCTCGCCAAAGCCGCTCACGCGCAGCTGGCGACCGGTCGAAACGCCGGCGGGAATATCGATGTCGATCTTTTCGTGCGAAGGCGTGCGGCCCTGACCGTCGCAGGTCTCGCAGGGATGGTCGATAACCGTGCCCTCGCCATGGCAGTCGGGGCAAGGCGAGGAAGACTGAACCTGGCCCAAAAACGATCGCTGAACCGTCGTGACGTAGCCCGTACCGTGGCAGCGACTGCACTGCTTTTCCTGTGCACCCTCGGCCCTACCGGTACCGTTGCAGTCCTCGCAAGGAGCAAGGCGATCATAGCTGATCGTCTTTTTGCAGCCGAGCGCCGCCTCCTCGAGCGTCACCGAAAGCGAGATGGCCATGTCACGTCCGCGACGACGCTCACGACGGCTGCGGGCGCCACCGCCGGCGCCACCGCCAAAGAACGACGAGAAGAGGTCGTCCATACCCATGCCGCCAAAGATATCGTTGATGTCGACATAACCAGAGCCACCGGGGCCGTCCGCGGTGCCGTAACGGTCGTAGTTAGCACGCTTCTGCTCATCGGAAAGAACGGAATAGGCCTCGTTGAGCTCCTTGAACTTGGCCTCGGCCTCGGGATCGTCCGAAACATCCGGATGTACGGTACGGGCCTTCTTTAGAAACGCACGCTTAATCGTCCGCGCGTCGGCATCCCTGTCGACGCCAAGCACCTCGTAGTAATCCCTATTTTCCGACACGACCGAATCCTTCCGACTTTCATTATTGTCACAGTGCGTCCTATACCCAAGCTGGGCCGACCGCAAACAAAGGGTTTGATGTTATTGCATTTGATACGGCGAAAGCATGGCCCGTTGCGAGCAGCTCGCGAACCAAACCGACACGAGCGCGAACATGAAGCCGTTGGCAAAACCGTTGGCAAACTGCATCGCACCGCGCTTCCACCACAGCAGGCTGCGATGAAGCACACCGTCCGAAAGCACCATGAACAGGCCCATGGTAAAGGGGATAAAGCACATCACGGCAAAGGCCGAGAACACGCCCGAGATGGCCGACAGCACCAAAAACGGCGCCACGATGCCCATCAGGTAAAAGCCAGTACGGGCCTTGCCTTCCAAGCGCTCGGCCTCAACATGGGCGCGGCCGACCAAGTCGCCGCCCGCGGCACCGTTAGTGCCAGCATGGCCCATGCCGCTAATGCGGACCTCGTCGCCATCGTGCGTGCCGGCAGGAAACTCAATCGTCTGCTCGGAGGTTACGCGAGTACGACCGCTGCCACCGCAATCAGGGCAGGGATCGGCCACGACTTTACCGGAACCGCCGCACTCGGGACAGACCGACTGGAACGTGCCCGCACCAAACAGGAAGGACAGGTCGACGTCGATGTGGCCGCGGCCACCGCAGCTCGGGCAGGTATGTGCATGCTCGGACGAAACGGAGCCCGAGCCGCCGCAGTGACCACAGGTATCGAAGCGCGTGTAGCGGACGGTCTTGCGGGCACCGCCCTTGGCCTCCTTGGCGTCGAGTTTGATATCGACGACCACGTTGGCGCCGTTCTCGGGATTGTAGGCAGCCTGGCCGCGACGCTGCTGGCCCCAGGCGCCACCAAAGGGAAAGCCGCCCTCAAAGGGATTGCCATAGCCCGTGCTGCCGGCGTAGCCGCCACCATAGGGCGAAGCCGTAGGAGCACCGGCAAAGGGATTGCCAGAACGCATGGCGTCGTAGCGCGCACGTTTTTGTTCATCCGAAAGCACGGCGTAGGCCTCGGAAACCTCTTTAAACTTTTCCTCGGCATCCGGCTCTTTATTGACGTCCGGATGGAGCTTACGGGCCTTTTGCTGGAAGGCCTTTTGAATATCACGCGAGGTGGCGTCCTTGGAGACACCCAGAATCTCGTAGTAATCTTTTTCGTTCATCGTCGCCATGCGCGGCAACCTCCTGCTCACAGCAGCGTATATATTCCGGTAATTCTACCCGAGCGGCCTAAGCTAGATCCCAAAACAGCTCGAACAGAACATTTCCATCGAGCCAGCCCAGATGGGTCGGCGCCAGACGGGCACAGGAGCAGCCAGCGATGACATCGACAGAGGCGATAGGCCCCGCATGGGTATCACCGTGCTCGGGCACCCAAGTGGCAAGCCCAAGCTCAAGAGCGCGATCACAAGCCGCTGCCAGTTCATCGGCAGGGATGACACGAGACGCGCGAACCAACAGGTCGGAATCAACACCGCGCGTCATGCGACAAGCGAGCATCAGGTCCTCGGCCGCCGCCTCGCGCCGCGACAGATACTCGGCATCAAACATCGTCGCGGCATCGTCGCGTTGTACCAAACGCACGCGGTGAAAGTCACCACGGGGAGCCACGCCGGGAAACAGTCCAGCCAAGCGGTCGAAATCCTCGTCGTCGAGCATGCCCGCGGCAGAACGACCCAGGCCCAGGTAGCCCCGACCAGTCCAGTAGGCGATATTATGGGCACATTCATGCCCATCGAGCGCGTAGCTCGCCACCTCATACGGATGGTAGCCGGCCGAACTCAGCCGCTGGCGCGCAACGTCCATGCATGCGGCCTGAAAATCCTCATCGGGCTCGAGCGACTCGTCACGGCACGCCATGCGATAGAGTGGCGTGCCCTCCTCGAGCGTGAGCGGGTAGACCGACACATGATGAGGCGCCGCCTCCAACACGCCATCGAGCGTGCTCCGCCAGCTTGCGGCCGTCTGCCCGGGTAGGCCGCACATCAGGTCGCACGACAGATCGAGGCCAGCGTCCTTCACCGTCGCGATAGCCGCAAGTGCCCGATTAGCATCGTGAATGCGGCCAATAGCAGCCAGCTCGGTATTGTCGAGGGTTTGCACGCCCAGAGAGATGCGCGTGACACCCGCCTCGGCAAGCGCGATGGCGAGCTCGGCGGTCAGCGACTCAGGATTGGCTTCGCAAGTAAATTCAACGGGCTTGCACCACATGGAGATACGACGGGCAAGTTTCACCAGGCGCTCCCCAGCCAGTGACGGCGTGCCGCCGCCAATATAGACCGTGCGGACCTGCGCAAGCGCCCCGGCGTCGCCAAAGGAATCGAGGCGCGCATACAGCTGCTCAAAATAGGAATCGAGCGCGGCATCCAAATCACACAGAGCAAAGCTGCGCGAGTCAAAGTCGCAATAGCGGCATTTTTGAGCGCAAAACGGCACGTGCACGTACAGCGCGGTAACGGCCACCCTTAAGCCTCCAGCGGATGAGCGGGCACCGACTCACCGGCGGCAAGCGCGGCCTCGCAGGCCACCACATCGCGCTCGATATCATCGACCAGCGCCATGAACTCCTCGTACGTAGAGCAACGCACCACCTGAGCGCGCCAGGCGGCGGCATGGGGCATGCCCTTTAAGTACCAGCTTGCGTACGTGCGAGCACGCGACATGAGCGGCAGAAGCTCGTGCGTCAACGTCAGGTGCTCGCGCAGAGCCTCCAGGCGCTCGACCGAGGAGCGAGAAGGAACCGGCGTGCCATCGAGTGCAAGGGCTCGGGCATCGCCGAACACCCACGGATTGCCGTAGATGCCGCGCGCGATAAACACCGCGCTGGCACCCGAGCCGTGCAGATGCTCAGCAGCGTCCTCGGCCGAGAACACATCGCCCGAGCCAATCACGGGAATCTCGACAGCGTCGGCAACCTCATCGACGACCGACCAATCGGCCTGGCCCGTGTAGAGCTGCGTGGCGCAACGACCATGCACGGCGACTGCGGCAGCCCCTGCGCCCTCAAGCATCTGGGCAAACGTCGCGGCATTGCGGTCCTCGGCATAAAAGCCCTTGCGGATCTTCACGGTCACGGGAACATGCGCCGCGCCCACCGCTGCCTCGACGATTCTTTCGGCCAGGTCGGGCGTGCGCATAAGCGCCGAGCCCTCGCCCTTGGTAACGACCTTGCGAGCCGGACAGGCCATGTTGATATCAATCAATGACAGGCGATCGCCAACGCGCTCCTCGACGGCGGCGACGGCGCTCGCAAACTGATCGGGCTTGGAGCCAAAGAGCTGCACGCAAATCTGCTGCTCCTCGTCGGCCGGTAGCACCAGGCGCCACGTCTTATTACTGGCATAGGCAAGGCCTGCCACGCTCACCATCTCGCTGTAGGCAAGGTTGGCACCGCGGCGGCGACACATGATGCGATAGGCAGGGTCGGTCACGCCCGCCATGGGAGCCATAAGGAACGGCTGCTCGGCATAGGCGCCCAGCAGCCGCAGACTATATTCGGAAAGAGCCATAGACCTACTCGTCCACCTTGAGGATCGCCATAAAGGCCTCCTGCGGGACCTCGACCGATCCGATGGCCTTCATACGCTTCTTGCCCTCTTTCTGCTTCTCGAGCAGCTTGCGCTTACGCGAGATATCGCCGCCGTAGCACTTAGCAAGAACGTCCTTGCGACGCGCCTTGACGGTGGAACGGGCGATGATCTTGTTGCCGATAGCACCCTGGATGGGCACCTCGAACAGCTGACGCGGGATGATCTCCTTGAGCTTGTCGCACAGGCCACGGGCCAGGCCATATGCCTTGTCCTTATGGACGATAAACGAAAGCGCGTCCACCTCGTCGCCCGAAAGCAGGATGTCGAGCTTGACGAGCTCAGAGGGGCGATATTCGTTGAACTCATAGTCGAGCGAGGCGTAACCCTTGGTGCGGCTCTTGAGCTGATCGAAGAAGTCCAAGATGAGCTCGGCGAGCGGCATATCGAAGCGCATCTCGACCGATTTGCTCGTCAGGTGGATCATGTCGGTTGTGACGCCGCGGTGCTCGATGGCGAGCTGCATGACGGCACCCGTGTACTCAGGCGGGCAGATGATCTTTGCCTTGAGGTAGGGTTCCTCGATACGATCGATGCGTGTGGCCTCGGGAAGGTCCTGCGGACTGCGGACATCGATCATTTCGCCGTCGGTCTTGTAGACGTGATAGTCGACCGAGGGACTCGTGGCAATGAGGTCCAGGTTGAACTCGCGCTCCAGGCGTTCCTTGACGACTTCCATGTGCAGCAGGCCCAGGAAGCCCACGCGGAAGCCAAAGCCGAGCGCCACCGAGGTCTCGGGCTCCCACACCAACGACGGGTCGTTGACGTGCAGCTTATCGAGGGCGTCACGCAGGTTCTCGTAGTCCTTGTTGTCGATCGGGAACAGGCCCGTGTAGACCATGGGCTTGGCCTCGCGGTAGCCCGGCAGAGGCTCGGGGCAGGGGTTCGAAGCCCACGTAAGGGTATCGCCCACGCGCACAGCCTCGGGGTCCTTCAGACCCGTGACCACATAGCCAACCTCGCCGACGGTCAGCGCGTCGACCGGGGTCTCGGCAGGACGCTTGACGCCCACGCCGTCGACCAAAAAGTCGCCCTTGGCCTGCATCATAAGCAGGGTATCGCCCTTTTTGATGGAACCATCGAAGACGCGCACCGTAGCCACCACACCGCGATACTCGTCAAAGTACGAATCCAAAATGAGCGCTTTGAGCGGAGCGTTTGCATCGCCCTTAGGCGGCGAAATCAAAAAGACGATGGACTCCAGCAGATCGTGAATGCCCTCGCCGGTCTTGCCCGAGACGCACACGGCATCATCGGCGGGAATCGCCAGGTCGTCCTCGATCTCGGTCTTAACCTCGTCGGGATGGGCCGAGGGCAGGTCGATCTTGTTGATGGCGGGCACAATGTCCAGATTGGCGTTCATGGCGAGCGTCGCGTTGGAGACGGTCTGCGCCTCGACGCCCTGCGTGGCGTCGACGACGAGCACCGCGCCTTCGCAGGCGGCCAGCGAGCGCGAGACCTCATAGGTAAAGTCCACGTGGCCCGGCGTATCGATCAGATTGAACTGATACGTCTCACCATCGTCGGCGTCATAGGAAACGCGGACGGCATTGGACTTGATCGTGATGCCGCGCTCGCGCTCGATATCCATGGTGTCGAGCAGCTGCGACTCCATGTCGCGCTCGTCGACGGTATGGGTGAGCTCGAGGATGCGGTCGCTGATCGTAGACTTGCCATGGTCAATGTGCGCAACGATTGAGAAGTTGCGGATGTGGGAAATGTCAATTGAAGTATTCATGCGGACTATCTTACCCGAGCGGTACAAAAAATGGAGCCTGTTCCATAAAACAGGCTCCATTTATGCGCGTAATCTGTGTAGTGTGAAATTTACAACTTAGGCGTTGATGCTGTTCACGAGCTTGGCAAGACCGGACTTGCGGTTGGAAGCCTGGTTCTTGTGGATAACATGCTTGGCGGCAGCCATGTCGAGACGCTTGGTAACGGTCTTGAGGGCAGCCTGGGCCTTCTCGGCGTCGCCCTCGGCGACGGCGGACTGGACGTGCTTGGTCAGCGTCTTGAGCTCGGACTTGACAGCCTTGTTACGCATGCGAGCTGCCTCATTGGTGCGGATACGCTTCTTCTGAGACTTGATGTTTGCCACTTCTGGAGTTCCTTTCGAGTTCCTTGCAAAAAATGTATGACACCTCTGAGACACGGTGAGGTCATGCAAGCGCCTACTATAGCACGCTCCCTCTCAAAGGGATAGAACGAATTTGTCAAATAGGCAGGTATCATCACGATTTTCTCAAGATGTTCGTAATCCAGAGCAAAAGCGCCGTCTGAGAATCGGCCGAACCCTTGAGCGCGAGCTCCACATCAACGGCACCCTCGAGCGCTGCGACGAGCTCGGTCATCGAAAAACGACGCGCCCAGGTAAGGTGATTCTTGACCTGCCAGGACTGGAGCTTGAGCGTTGCGGCCAGCTCGCGACCCTGCCCACGCGCGTCGAGCGCCTTGGCGACGATAAGCTCGCGAATGCGACCGCACAGCAATGTGTAAGTCCACACGTAGCTCTTGGAGGGCAGGAGCTTAAAGAGCTCGAGCGAACGCCGCATATCGCGAGCCGAGACGGCGTTGAGGAAGTCCCAGGGTTGGACCTCGGCCGTACGTACAATCCAGCGATCAACATCGGCAAGTTCAATCTGGGGCGACTCGACCATCTGGGCAAGCTTGGCCAAGTCGTTATCGAGCATGCGCGTGTTTTCGCCCGAACGCGAGACGAGCTCCTCGGCGGCCGCCGTCGAAATCGACTTACCGCGCTGCGTCGCCATCTGCTGAACACGGCGCGGCAGTTCCCAGCGCTTGGTACCCGAGCAATCGACGATAGCCTTCTTGTCGATCTTGGCGATTGCCTTATACAGGCGCGTATTCTTGGCAAGTGAGTCAGCGATGATGAGGCAGACCGTTGTTGGGCTGGGACTCGTCAGATACCCAACGAGCGGCTCCGAGACCGCCTTGGCGAGCTTTGAGCAGCCATCGAGGATTACCAGACGAAACTCGCTGCCCATCGGAAAGGTGTTAAGCGATCCGATAATGGACTCGATATCGGGGTCCTTGGTCATGTCTCGCTCGTCGAGGTTGAACTCGACCATACCCGATTTTTCCAGACGCGCTTTCATACGCGAGACGGCGTGGTCGCGCTTAACTCCGTCGGTACCGACGATCAGATATGCCGGCAGCAAACCGGTTTCGGACATTGCGCTCCCCTCCCGCAGGCCTTCGTATTCGTTCCGTGCCATTCTAGCCCAGGGGCCCACCACACGCCAACGACGTCGTCACGGTAGCTGGCATCGCATCGCAAAGCCATTCGCAGTCGGTGTGACGGTAATGTCTCCATGTTCGATGGTACACGCGAACACACCACCCGCTTCCTTCACGGCATCGATGCAGGCATCGGACGGATGGCCGTATCGATTCCCCTCGCCCGCGCTCGCGAGGGAAAGCTCGGGCTTCAGGACGTCCAGCAACTCACCATCGACTGAAACCTTGGAGCCGTGATGCCCAAGTTTAAGGACATCGATGTCCCCCACCTCCTGCACGAATTCCCGCTCTTGGTCGAGCTCGGCATCACCGGTGAGGAGCATACGCAGGCCCTTGCCTTCCTGAACATAAGAGAGCAGAAGGACAAGCGAGTCCTCATTTCCCTCGCCATCCACGGACTCGAATGGCCACATCACGCGGGCGCAAAATGAGCCGATGTCGACCATATCCCCACGGCGCACCTGCCGATACTCCACGCCAGGTCGGTTCAATACCTCGGCAGGAGCATCCTCCAGCGCATCCGCGGCCACGGTAATCGTTCCGACCGAAAACTGTTCGAGCACGGCAGGCAGACCACCCCAGTGGTCCTCATCCCAATGCGTCACAAAGACGGCGTCGATATGGTGCACGTTATTGCGAACCAACGCCGCCACCACGCGCTCGTCGAGTCCGCAGTCGACGAGCGCAACTGCGCCGCCCTGGCGGATAAGAATCGCATCGGCCTGGCCCACATCGAGCACCGTCACCGAAGGCGGAGCGAATCGATCCCAGTAGACGTACGGAATCGCAGCCAAAAGCACCAGGCATACAAGCCCCACCGCCATAGGACGTGCACGGGGACGCGGCCACCAGACCAGCAGAACCACCAGAAAACACGGCACTAAGTAAATCCACATGCTATCGGGCGGCACATTCACGGATGCACCCGGCACGGCGGCAAACAGCTGCTCGAAGAACAGCGCGCAACGGGCGGCAATCATGGGCACAACGAGCGCCCAAGTCCGCAACGGTGCCACGAACGAAAAGGGAACCAACACGATCGACACAGCGAGCAGTACGCTCACCACCGGACCGAGGACCGCATTTGCCAGCGGAGCAATGAGCGAGAACGTACCGAAGGCAGGAACGGTAATGGGAAGTGTCGCCAGTTGCGAGCACAGCGTGACGGAAAGCATGCCGGCAACGCCCGATGGCAAGCCCAGCTCACCCAAAGCGTAGGTCGCATAAGAGCAAAAGCACAGAATGGCTAAGACGCTGGCACATGATAGCTGAAAGCCCATCTCGAACAGCACCGTCGGCCGCAGTAGCACAAAGATGGACATGGTTGCGAAGAGCGCCGAAAGGCCGTGCCGGCGACGCCCCGCGCCGTTTACGACAAGCGTCGCGAACACCATGCAGCACGCGCGCACGGCCGAGGGAGACGCGCCCGTAAATGCAGCGTAGCCCACAAGCGTTATCGCCAATATCGCCCGCTGAAGACCACGTGAGCACCGAGTCTTTTGCAATACGCCCTCGATTACAAACCCCACGATAGCCAAATGGCTGCCCGAGACGGCGATAAGATGTGCCGTTCCCGTCACCGAAAACCAGTCGCCCGCCGGCTGGGCGCGCAGCTCGGCCGAACGACCGCAGACGACACCGGCTATGAGCGCACGCGCCGGGTCGGTCGCAGGCGCGATGGACGCAAGCAGCCCATTTCGCAGCCGAAGCAGCGGCCCCGGAGAACCCTCATCGACCGACACAATCCGAACGGCTTTAACCTTACGCACCTCGCCTCGGAGCACGCGCGATCGTCCATATGCATCGTTCTCAAAACGCGAAACGCGACCGATAACACGCACGTGCGCCCCGACCTTGAGCTCACGATCACACGATAGGCGAACCGTTGCCAAGTTCTTACCGTCCGCGCGTGCCTCACAGGTATAGGAATACACGTCGTCGTTTATGGATGGATCACCCTGCACGACAAACTCGAGGCCGCTTGCCGCTCGACCGTCGAGCGCCTTCGAGGCGCTGAGCACACCCACAGCCCACCACGCCGAGACGACCGCTCCCGCCACGAGACCGGCGGACGCGGCATACAGCCACCGCTTCAAAGGAGCAAGCCGCGCACAAGAGTGAGCCAGCACAACGAAAACCGCTGCCGCAACGGGAATGGCCCATAGCGGCCCGACCGCCGTCGCCCGCTCCCTCAGCAGCGCATCAGCGGCTATGCTGAGCACCAAGGCGCAGCTCACGCACATGCCGGCACACAGGGCCATCGTCCACGGAATCAGGGGTCGCGGAGGCATCACGTGCTCGCGCTCGGTCGCGCTCATACGCAGATGCAATCTTTGATTTTGGCAAGCTTCTTCTCGCCGATTCCCGACACACGCATCAGATCGTCAACCGAGGCGAAAGCACCGTTCTTTGTCCGCTCATCGATAATCGACTGGGCCATGGAGGGGCCGATGCCCGAAAGCGTCTGCAGCTCTTCTGCGCTTGCCGTATTGATGTTTACTAGGCCTGTTGCGCCACTAACGCCTGATGATGCGGAAGTCCCACCATCAACACCGGCTTCCGCAATGGACGCCTGCTGCTCCCCTACCGTTGGAACGTGAATTTTTTGTCCATCAGTGACCTTGGATGCACGATTAAGCCCCGTAACGTCTGCTTCGGGCGCCAGCCCGCCGGCGGCATCAATCGCCTGAGCCACCCGCGCCCCGTCTTTGAGGCGATATACACCGGGTGACACCACGGCGCCATCAACATCGACATAGACCTCTGCCGCGGCAGTCGCCTTAGGCGAAGAGCCTTCAGATGTCTTTCCACTCGAAGCATCGCCGGATCCCGGCTCCACTAACGTGCCCGAACCATCAGTGCGCTCAAACGACACACCGCCGGCACCGCCGCCATAGTTCGCCATTGCCAGTCCACTCGCCATCGCAATGACGACCAGTATCGCCATCACCACTGCCTTATGACCGAGCAGTTTGCCCGCCCAGCGGTCCATCTTTTTGACTCGTTCGTGTTGTTCGCGCTGCGCCATAGCAAAACCTCCCAACACCATCGTGTCAGGAAACGAACGCCGCAGCTTCCGCACGTCCACACCAGTTTTCGCGGTCAAACCAAAAGCTGACCTAAACCTTGCGAAAAAATGTCCATTTATTCAGACACACGTCAGCGAATGAACATCTTGGCATCATTTGCCAAGATACCAAAAGACCGACGATGCAGGCGCATCGTCGGTCTATGCACAAATTTACTCGTAATCTTGGTAAATCTCACGCGGAGCAAGCTCCGAATGTTTGCGTTTTAAGGTCTTAGGGGCCTTATACGTGTTGCTCTCGAAGTCGATGTACTCGGTCTGCTTGAGCAGGCGCTCGATCATCTCCTCATGATCGAACAACTCCCAGGCCTCATGCACGGCATCGAGTTTAGCGTGCGTCTCGGGTCGGCGCGGCATAAACAGCGTGCAGCAGTCGGGAGCGGCCTCAGTCGAGATATCGAACGTACCGATCTCCTCAGCACGCGCGATGATCTCCTGCTTGTCCGAACCGATGAGAGGACGGAACACGGGGATCTTCACGGCCTCGTTGACGGCCATGATGTTCTCAAGCGTTTGGGAGGCAACCTGCCCAAGCGATTCGCCCGTAACGATGGCCTTGGCGCCCTCGATGTGCGCAATGCGCTCGGCAACCGAATACATAATGCGGCGATACATGATCACACGCAGGTTGCTGGGGCAGGTGACCGAAATCTCACGCTGGCAGTCGCCAAACGGCACCACGTACAGGCGGCCGATCTGGACACCCGGCTCAAGCGCACGGATGATATCCTGCACCAAATACTCACTCGTATCGGGCGTCTGCGGACGACCGGAGAAATGTACCGGCACGCAAACCGCGCCGCGGCGCGCGAGCATCCAGGTCGCCACCGGAGAATCGATACCCGAGGACAGCAGCGTCACGACCTTGCCGGCAGAACCCACCGGCAGACCGCCCACGCCGCGCTCGGAGCGTGCGTACACGTAAACGCTACCCTGGACCACCAGTACGTGCACCATTGCATCGGGGTCGTGCATTTGAACCTTTTTATCGGGGAAGGCCTCACACAGTACCTCGCCCACCTGACGATTGATATCGATCGAGGTGAGCTCATAGTCAGTATTGGAGCGCTTGGCGTGCACCTTAAACGAATCGAAGGAACCAAACTCGCGCAGCGCCTTCACGGCGGCGGCGCAGTACTCCTGCGGGTCGCGGTTGGTGTGATACGCCAAAGACACACGGGCAACGCCGGGAACGGTGCGAATGACACGCGCCGCCTCGTCGGCCTGATGTTCGTTAAAGGTCACGAGGATATAACCGGAAATTCGAGACACGGCATTCACGGAAAAGGCGGCCAAGGCCGCCTTGATGTTATCCATGAGGATATGCTCAAAATGTGCGCGGTTCTTGCCCTTCAGTCCAACCTCGTGATAGTGGACCAGGCAGACGCGAGCCGCCATTTAGGCTTCAGCAACCTTGTGGCCGAGCGCCTTCTCGTAACGGGCCTCGTCGTAAGAGATGTCACCGTCGACAATCTCGTCCATAGCCATCGAGATGGTATCGGCACCGGAAAGCCCGATGGTGATGTCATCGACATCCTGGACGGCAAGCACGCGGTTGTGCTGGCCACGCAGCATGCTATTGATGTCGCAGGCGCGCTTGGAGGCAAGCGAAGCGAGCAGGAAGCGGTTGTGATCGGTCTTCTCCAGAAGATCGTCAATGCAAGGCTTTACAACGGACACGGACCTCAGATCCTTTCATGCATATCGAGAACGCGAACGAGCTCATCGGTCGCGCGGTCGAGATCGTCATTCACCACGACGTCGTCGTAGCGGTCGGCAAGGGCAAGCTCATCGGCGGCGTTTGCCATACGCAGCTCAATCGTCTCGGGCGCCTCGGTACCGCGACCGACCAGACGCTCGCGGAGCACCTCAAGCGAAGGCGGCTTGATAAAGATCAGCACGGCCTCGGGGAAACGCTCCTTCACCTGCAGGGCGCCCTGGACATCGATCTCCAAAATCAGAGACGAGCCCGAGGCGAGCTTGGATGTGACCTCGCTCACCAACGTGCCGTAGCAGTTACCGTGGACCTCGGCCCACTCAACAAACTCACCGTTTGCCACGCGGCGGTCGAACTCCTCGCGCGTCAGAAAAAAATAGTTGACGCCGTCGACCTCACCTTTGCGTGGTGCTCGCGTGGTAGCCGAAACCGTCAGACCCAGGTTCGAGCGGCGCTCGCGCACACGAGTGACGAGCGTACCCTTGCCTGCGCCTGACGGTCCAGAAATCACAAAGAGCTTGGAATCCTGAGCGCTCACTTATTTGGTCAGCTGCTCGAGGAGCTGCTCGCGCTGACGGACGCCGAGGCCCTGGACGCGACGAGTAGCGGAGATACCGAGCTCCTCCATGATCTTGGCGGCCTTGGCCTTGCCATAGCCGGGGAGAGACTCGATGAGGGTGGAAACCTTCATGCGGGAAGCGATGGGGTCATCGGAGTTGAGCACGGACTCGAGGGACTTCTCGCCCTTCTTGATCTGCTCGCGAAGCTCAGCGCGGGCGTGACGTGCGGCAGCAGCCTTCTCAAGAGCCTGCTTGCGCTGCTCGTCGGTAAGCTGAGGGAGTGCCATTCGTACCTCCAAATAGTTGGGTTATATCTGATTCAATAATTGGCATTTTAGCACGTAGAACGTACAAAATGCCTAATCGCGGCTCCATAGGTTAGACGATACCCGCAAAAAGTGCAATATACTGCGCCCAAAGTTAAGCCCCTGACCTGCGATTCCACACAAAGGATGGGAAAGTTTACGCAGGCACAGGGGCTATTTTGTGCTAATGAGACCCAAAAGTGGTGACTTAGGGGAATCTTTTACGCGACGTTTTCGACCAGCTCGGCGACGATGGCGTCAAAGGCGGCAACCGGATCGTCGGCACCGGTGATGGGACGGCCCACCACAATGTGGCTTGCGCCACGCTCGATAGCCTGGGAAGGCGTCGCCACGCGGGACTGGTCACCAAGGGCGGCACCCACCGGACGCACACCCGGAGTCACGATCAGGGCATCAGGACCCAGCAGCTCACGCATGTCGTGAGCCTCCATCGGTGAGCACACGATGCCATCGATGCCATTGGCCTGAGCAAGCTTTGCCAAGCGGGCGGCCTCCTCGGCCACGGGCGACTCGACGCCGATCTCGCTCAAGGCATCCTGATTCATGCTCGTGAGCACGGTGATGGCGACGAGCTTGGCGCGGTCCTCACGCGCCTCCTCGGCACCCTCGCGGCAGGCAGCGAGCATAGCACCCGAGCCCAGGCCGTGGACCGAAAGCAGGTCGGCACCGGCAAGCGAAGCCGAGCGGGCAGCGCCGCGCACCTGATGCGGAATGTCATGGAACTTAAGGTCGAGGAAGACCTTAAAGCCCAGGTCCTTGAACGTCTTGACGATCTGGGGACCCTCAGCGTAATAGAGCGTCATGCCGACCTTGAGCCAGGCAGCATGACCCGAAAGCTCGTGGGCGAGCTCGAGCGCGCGCTCACGGTCGCAGTCGAGGGCGACGATAACACGGTCGCGGGCATCATTCTCTAGCATTCGAAAGCACCTACCAGCTCGTTGATGTCCTTCACGCCCTGGGACTCGGCCCAGGCCTCGAGCTCATGCGCGATCTTAAGCGAAGCACACGGATCGACGAAGTTGGCCATGCCGACCGACACGCAGGTGGCGCCGGCCAGGATAAACTCAGCCGCATCCTCGCCGGTCATGACACCGCCGACACCGTTGATGGGGATATCGACGGCCTGGGCAACCTCCCAGACCATGCGCACGGCGATGTGGTGGCACAGCGGGCCCGAAAGGCCGCCCTTGGGCTTGGCCACGCGGGACTTGCGGGTATGAACGTCGATGGCCATGCCCTGGATGGAGTTGATGACCGAAAGGCCGTCGGCGCCGGCGGCCTCGAGAGCCTTGGCAATCTCGGCAACGTTGACCGGAGCCATCTTTACGAACAGCGGCTTATCGGTCACCTTGCGGCAGGCAGCCATAACGGAAGAGGCGCCCTCGGGCGTTGATCCCATGGCGGCACCGCCGGCGGCAATATTAGGGCAGCTCACGTTGATCTCGTAGCCGGCAGCCCAGGGGCACAGCTCGACATACATCTCGAGTGCGCGGACAAACTCGTCAACGGAGTGGCCGGCAACCTGACAGATGACCTGGCAGCCGTCCTTGGACAGCTGTTCGAGCCAAGGACCGGACTCACGGGCAAAGGCGGCCACGCCGGGGTTCTGAAGGCCCACGGAGTTGATCATGCCGCCCGGGATCTCGGCCATGCGAGGCGCGGGATTGCCGGGCCAGGGCTCGGCAGCGCAACCCTTGGTGGTGATGGCGCCCAGCTGGGAAACATCAAAGAAGTTCTGGAACTGCCAACCGTAGCCAAAGGTACCGGCTGCGGTGTTGATGGGGTTCTGCATCTTGACGCCGCCGAAATCGACGGCCATGTTCACGGTACCCACTAGAAGACCACCACCTTGGAAGCATCGAACACAGGGCCGCACATGCAGGCGCCCTTCATACCGTCGACCGTCTCGACATTGCAGGTGTTGCAGGCGCCAAAGCCACAGCTCATCATGCGCTCAAGCGACACCTCACAGTACGCACCGGCCTCGGCGGCTGCGGCGGCGACCTTCTTCATCATGACGGCGGGACCGCAGCTGGCCACGTAGTCGTAGCCGCCCTCGCCAAGCAGCTCGGCGGCAGGATCGGTGCAAAAACCGTGCGCGCCGAGCGAACCGTCGTCGGTGCACACGTTAACCGTGGCGCCCAGCGCACGGAACTCATCGACACCCACGACTTTGGAAGCGGTGCCAAAGCCCAGGCACACGTCCACATCAACACCCTGCTCGGCAAGCATGCCGGCAAGACACAGCACAGGCGGAACGCCGATGCCACCGGCGACGAGCAGTGCCTTCCTGGTGCCCTCGGGTACCATCCAGCCACGGCCACCGGGGCCCAACAGGTTAGAGGTGGAGCCAGGGCCCATCTGGGACAAACGGCGGGTATCGTCGCCCACGACGGCGTACCACAGCTCGACGGTGCCGGCCTCGGCGTCGGCGCGGTAGAAACTCAAGGGCACACGAAGCAGAGAAGACGCATCGCCGGGGACGGCGATGTTCACAAACTGACCGGGCTTGAGCGCACTTGCAAGCTTGGGGGCCGAGATGACGAGCGAGAAGATGCCGTCGGCGATCTCCCGGTTCGAGACGACCTCGAAGTCGTGCATGCGTGCAGTGGAAGGTGTGGGCATAGACGCTCCAATCCCCCATGCGGTTGCATGGTCTAAACGAACAGAAAGCGCGGCACCGCAAGGGCGCCGCGCACAAAAGCGATAAGGCTATGCTAGCAGATGCAGCCGTCGGCGAGCGTCTGCTTGCCACCGACAAATACATCGGTGGCACGACCGGTGAGCGTGCGGCCGGCAAAACCGGAGTTCTCGGCGCGCGACTCGTAACCGTCCTCGCCAACCGTCCAGGTTGCGGAGGGGTCGAACACGGTCAGGTCGGCGACAGAGCCCGCCTTAACCTGAACCTGATCGAGGCCCAGAATCTCACGCGGCTTGATGGCCATGAGCTCGACCATGCGGCTCACACTCATCTTGCCCGTATTGACCAGCTCAGTGAGCACGAGCGACAGCGAAGTCTCGAGGCCAATCATTCCAAAGGGCGCGAGCTCGAACTCGCGGGCCTTCTCCCACGGGGTGTGGGGAGCGTGGTCGGTAACGATAGCGTCGACGGTACCGTCGATGACACCCTGACGGATGGCCTCGGCATCCTCGTCGGTGCGCAGCGGCGGATTGACCTTGAGCGAGGTGTTGTAGGTCTCGTCCAGGTCGTTCTCGGTCAGGAACATGTGGTGCGGGGTGGCCTCGCAGGTCACCTGGACACCGGCAGCCTTACCGGCACGCACGAGCTCCAGGCCATGAGCGGTGGAGATGTGCTGGATGTGCAGCTTGGCACCGGTCAGCTTGGCAATCTCGATGTCGCGGGCAATCTGAAGCTCCTCGCCGGCGGCCGGCCAACCCTCGAGGGCCAGACGGGTCGAGACCTTGCCCTCGTTGATCTGGCCGTGGCCGACCAGATCCTCGTCCTGGCAGTGGCTCATAAAGACCTTGCCGAACATCTTGCCGTAGTCCATGCAGCGACGGAGCATGCCCGCGCCCTGCACGCCGCGACCATCGTCGGTGAAGGCGACGGCGCCGTGGGCGACCATATCGCCCATCTCGGACATGGCCTCGCCCTTAAGACCGCGGGTCATAGCACCAGAAGGATAGACGCGGCAGTGGCCGACCTCGGCAGCGCGGGACTTGACGAACTCAACGACGGTTCCGTTATCGGTAACGGGGTCGGTGTTGGGCATGGCGCACACGCCGGTGAAGCCGCCCTTGGCAGCAGCGCGGGTGCCGCTCTCGATGTCCTCTTTGACCTCGTAGCCAGGCTCGCGAAGGTGAACGTGCATATCCACCAGGCCGGGGACGAGGTACTTGCCGGAAAGGTCGCGGACCTCGGCTCCCTCGACGGCGAGATTCTCGCCGACCTCGGCGATCTTATCGCCGTCAATCAGGACGTCAACGACACCGTCAAGCTCGACGGACGGGTCGACGACGTGGGCGTTCTTAAGAAGCAAGGCCATTATCGGCACCTCCAAGCAGCAGATACAGGATAGCCATACGCACGCAGATACCGGCGTAGACCTGCTCCAGGATGACGGAGCGTTGCGGGTGGTCGGCCATATAGGAGTCGAACTCGACGCCGCGGTTGATGGGGCCCGGGTGACAGATGATCGCGTCGGGCTTCATGAGCTTCTCGCGGTCCTTGGTCAGACCGAAGAGCTTGTGGTACTCGCGAATGGTCGGGAACGGGGCACCCTCGAGGCGCTCCTGCTGCACGCGCAGCATATAGACGACGTCCAGCTCGGGGAGTACCGAATCGAGGTCGCTCGTCACGTGGTCGCAGCCCAGAACCTCGGGCGCCGGCGGCAGCAGCGTGCCGGGGGCGACGGCGTAGGTCTCGCAGCCCATGATCTTAAGGGCGGGGATCAGCGAGCCGCAGACACGGGAGTGCGCGATATCGCCGACGACGGCGACCTTCAGACCGTGGAAGTCGCCCTTGTGCTCCCAGATGGTGTACAGGTCGAGCAGGGCCTGCGTGGGGTGGTTGTGCTTGCCGTCGCCGGCGCAGATGACGCTCGCGGGCGAGTTCTGCGTGACGATGTAGGGCGCGCCGGCGTGTTTGTCGCGCACGACGATGCAGTCGATCTTATAGGCGTTGAGGGTCTCGACGGTATCGACGAGGCTCTCGCCCTTGACCGTGGAGGTCGAAGAGCCGCCAAAGTTGAGGCTGTCGGCCGAAAGACGCTTCTCGGCGAGCTCGAAGGAGCTGCGCGTGCGCGTCGAGGGCTCGTTAAACATGTTGACGATGGTCTTGCCCTTGAGCGTGGGGACCTTCTTGATCGCACGCTCGTTGACCTCGGAGAACGCCTTGGCGGTCTCGAGGATGAGCTTGATGTCCTCTTCGGAGTACTCGGTAATGTCGATCAGGTGCTTATGGTTGAACGCCACGGTACTACTCACCTCCCAGCGGCGCGGAGCCCACGTGGGAACCCGGCGCGACGTCGTTAATCTCGACGGCGGTGTGGCCGTCGACTTCCTTCATATATAGGTGCACGTTCTCCTCATGCGACGAGGGAACGTTCTTGCCGACAAAGTCCGGCGAGATGGGGAGCTCACGGTGGCCACGGTCAACGAGAACTGCCAGCTCAACACGGCTCGGACGGCCCAGGTCCATAACGGCGTCCAGAGCGGCGCGGATGGTACGGCCCGTATACAGGATGTCGTCCACCAGCACGACGCGCTTGCCGTCGACGCTGAAGGGAATGTTGGTAGCGTGGATCGCGGGAGCGAAATTGGTCGCATAGTCATCGCGGTAGAAGCTGATATCGAGGCTGCCGAGCGGAACGTCGACGCCCTCGATCTCCTTGATCTCCTCGGCGAGCTTCTTTGCCAGAAGGTCGCCGCGCGTGACGATGCCGACCAGAGCGAGGTCTTCACAGCCCTCGTTGCGCTCGAGAATCTCGTGCGCGATGCGGGTCATCGCTCGATTGACGGCGGTCTCGTCCATGATGACCGCCTTGGGGGAAGTCGTGCCCATCGATCTCCTTCCTCACATGTCTTGACTGCTGACACAGTCAAAAAAATAGATGCCCGACCGCTCAAAGCGGACCAGACACCCACAGGAAGGGCTGCTCTTTGGCAGCTATGTAATTCCATGTGGGTATCTCGTACCCCTTTAATGGTCAAGGGATAGTGTAGCCAACCTTGAGCTTAATTGCGAGCATAAATACAGAGCAATTCGTAAACGGAGCCCTACGCTCAATAAACCTATATATATTTGTGGGACGAGCTTGAAAACCTTGTTGCGAGCTGGCATAATCCCCCCTGCTGCACGCAAATCGGATCTACGTCCAGGGCCGTAGCGTGGGCACTATCGCCAAAAGAGGAATATCTCTGTGTAGATTGCGCACAGGGAGTGACTTCTGTGCTATAGTTCAGGCTTGTTTGTTAACGCGACATGTTCGTTTGTCGCCCAAGGAGGGTCAGTTATGTCCAAAGTTTGCGAAGTTTGCGGTAAGCACCCCGTTGCCGGTCGCTCCATCAGCCACTCTCACCGCGTCACCAACCGTAAGTTCCGCCCCAACATCCAGCGCGTCTACGTCGTCGTCGATGGTCACCGTCGCAAGATGAACGTTTGCTCCACCTGCCTCAAGTCCGGCAAGGTTGCGCGCTCCTAAATAAGGTCTTACCAACAAGTACCTCGGACTCTCCGGGTCAAAGACCTCGCGTTCATATAGAACTTACCAAAGGCGTCCTCTCTTGTGGAGGACGCCTTTTTGCACTCATTGGGGACGCACTCATTGGGGACAGACTTACATGAGTGCTTTCATGCATTGGGAACAGAGGTAACGCATGCCGGCAGCGGTTCGGCCCCTGCCTCACGCCGCCTCGTTCCAGCCTGCGGTGGCCTTGGTTACGCTTGTGGCGCCGATACCGGTGATACGGGCAATTTGCTTGACCGTGAGATGCGCCCGCCTGAGCCTCAGCAGATACGCATCACGTTCGGGGTGAGGCAGGGCCTTGAGCAGCGCAGGATCAATGCTCGGCAGGGCCTCGCGTGCGACGGTAAGGGCATCCTCGTCGGGAATCCGTCGACGCGGAAGAATCTCAACTGACCAGATCCGCCCGGCAACTTCCTTAAGATGCTCGCAATAGCGACGAGACCCCCCGACAATATCGAGCATAGGGGCCGCATCGCAGATGTCAAAGGGATCGTAGCCCAGCTGGTATGCCCTAAAGCTTGACCAGCGGTATGCTTCAAGTGAGTCGATCGCCCCTTTCACAGGATTGAGATGGATATAATCGAGTAGCTGCACCGCCTGTGTGTCAGACTCAACCGCAACACGCGAATAGCGATTGTCAAACAGGTGGCCCGTTCTCCCCGTTTTCCCGTTGAAATATTTAGCGTACGCCGTCAGAGCACACTGCATCGCCCTTGAAAGGTTGTCATATGGGTCATCAACCATCAAATGGAAGTGATTGTCCATAAGGCACCAAGCCAACACCGCCACTTTATGGCGTGCAAACCTGTCCGAGATATCCGATAAGAAACGATAGCGGTCGGAGTCATCTTCAAAAATAATCTGTTTGGAATTACCGCGGTCATAGACGTGGTAATAGCCGGTGAGCGAAACGGCGCGGGCGCATCGGGGCATAATCTCTCCTTTCAAAACTGTACAGGCAACACCTAAAAGGAGAGAAGCAACGCGAAATGCTGAGCCTGTGACCTATTTATATACAATGAACGACAAAAACATGCCCAAAACGACAAAATGACAAATCGATGTCTGTCCCAAATGAGTGAAAGCACTCATATAAGTCTGTCCCCAATGAGTGTGTCCCCAATGAGTGGGGCGATGCGGCAAACGGAAAGTTAAAAGTTATAGTTGAAGCGTTTCAGTTTATTGAAGCGTTTTAGTGTGCCTTTTACGGGAATCTTACCGTTTACCGAATTATTTCTTGCTATCATGCAAGGCGTAGGGTAAATCTCCGATCGCAAGGAGACACAAATGGTGAAAAAGTCACCGGAAAACACTACTCCCGCAATTGTGGACAACGTAGAGGCGCTTGAGGCTAAGCTCGCTCAGATGCGAGAGGCCCAGGCGCTTTTTGCTACGTACACGCAGGAGCAGGTCGACAAGATCTTCTATGAGGCCGCCATGGCCGCCAACAAGGCTCGTATCCCGTTGGCGAAGATGGCCATCGAGGAGACCGGCCGCGGCGTTCTTGAGGACAAGGTCATCAAGAACCACTACGCCGCAGAGTACATCTACAACGCTTACAAGAACACCAAGACCTGTGGTGTCCTGGAGCGCGACGAGGCTTATGGCATCACCAAGATCGCCGAGCCCATCGGTATCGTGGGCGCCGTCATCCCGACCACCAACCCCACCTCCACTGCGATCTTCAAGACGCTGATCAGCCTGAAGACCCGCAACGCCATCATCATCTCCCCGCACCCGGCTGCCGCCAAGTGCACCATCGCCGCCGCCAAGCTCGTGCTTGACGCCGCCGTCAAGGCCGGCGCCCCCGAGGGTATCATCGGCTGGGTCGATGTCCCCTCCATCGAGCTGACCAACATGGTCATGCGCGACGTCGACATCATCCTCGCCACCGGTGGCCCGGGCATGGTCAAGGCCGCCTACTCCTCGGGCAAGCCCGCCCTGGGCGTTGGCGCCGGTAACACCCCGGTCGTCATCGACGACACCGCCGACGTGCTGCTCGCCGTCAACTCCATCATCCACTCCAAGACCTTCGACAACGGCATGATCTGCGCTTCCGAGCAGTCCGTGACCGTCATCGACACCATCTATGACCAGGTTAAGGCCGAGTTCCAGAAGCGCGGCTGCTACTTCGTCAAGCAGGGTGCCGAGATGGAGGCCCTGCGTGCCGCCATGTTCAAGAACGGCGCCCTCGATCACCGCATTCCCGGCATGGCTGCCGCCAAGATCGCCGAGCTCGCAGGCATCGAGGTTCCCGCCAAGACCAAGATCCTGATCGCCGAGGTCACCTCCACCGACCCCGCCAAGGAGGAGTTCTCCCACGAGAAGCTCTCCCCGGTCCTGGCCATGTACCACGCCAAGAACTTCCAGGAGGCCGTCGACAAGGCCGAGCACCTGGTGCTCGCCGGTGGCCCGGGCCACACCGCCTCTCTGTACGTGCACCCCGCCCAGGCCGAGAAGATCAGCCTGTTCGAGCACGTCATGAAGGCCTGCCGTATCGTCATCAATACCCCGTCCTCGCACGGCGGCATCGGTGATCTGTACAACTTTGGCATGAAGCCGTCTCTGACCCTGGGCTGCGGCTCCTGGGGCGGCAACTCCGTCTCCGAGAACGTTGGGGTGAAGCACTTGATCAACGTTAAGACTGTGGCCGAGCGCCGTGAGAACATGCTGTGGTTCCGCGCTCCTGAGAAGGTCTACTTCAAGAAGGGTTCCACGCCCGTCGCCCTCGACGAGCTCGGTACCGTCATGGGCAAGAAGCGCGCCTTCATCGTCACCGACCAGTTCCTCTTCAAGAATGGCAACACCCGCGCCATCGAGGCCAAGCTCGACGAGATGGGCATCGCCCACGACTGCTTCTACGACGTCGAGCCCGATCCGTCGCTGCAGTGCGCACGTCGCGGCGCCAAGCAGATGGCTCTCTTTGAGCCGGACGTCATCATCGCCGTCGGCGGTGGCTCCGCTATGGACGCCGGCAAGATCATGTGGATGATGTACGAGCACCCCGAGTGCAAGTTTGAGGACATGGCCATGGACTTCATGGACATCCGCAAGCGTATCTTCACTTTCCCCGAGATGGGCAAGAAAGCCTACTTCGTCGCCGTCCCGACCTCTTCGGGTACCGGCTCCGAGTGCACGCCGTTCGCCATCATCACCGACAAGGAGACCGGCATCAAGTGGCCGCTCGCCGACTACGCGCTGCTCCCCAACATGGCTATCGTCGACGCCGACAACTGCATGACCGCCCCGCGCGGCCTGACCGCTGCCTCCGGCATCGACGTCATGACCCACGCCATCGAGTCCTACGTCTCCATCATGGCTTCCGACTACACCAAGGGCCTCTCGGAGCGCGCTGCTAAGCTCGTCTTCGAGAACCTGCCCTCCAGCTTCACGAACGGCGCCAAGGACCCGCATGCCCGCGAGGAGATGCACAACGCCTCCTGCATGGCCGGTATGGCCTTCGCCAACGCCTTCCTGGGCCTCAACCACTCCATGGCCCACAAGCTCGGCGCCTTCCATCACCTGCCTCACGGCCTCGCCAACGCCGTCATCCTGACCCGCGTCATGCGCTACAACGCCGCCGAGGCTCCCGTCAAGATGGGTACCTTCTCCCAGTATCCTTACCCCAACGCACTGCACAACTACGCCGAGATGGCCAAGTACTGCGGCATCGAGGGCAAGGACGACAAGGAGGTCTTCGAGAACTTCATCACGAAGCTCGAGGAGCTCAAGGACTTCATCGGCGTCAAGAAGACCATCGCCGACTACGGTGTCGACGAGCAGTACTTCCTCGACACCCTCGACGAGATGACCGAGCAGGCATTCAACGACCAGTGCACCGGCGCTAACCCGCGCTACCCGCTCATGAGCGAGATCAAGGAGCTCTACCTGGACGCCTACTACGGCCGCGAGCCTCAGGACTACGCCGTCTGCTAGTTTTAGCACGGTTTTTAACGGCGGGGGGTGCACGGGTGTTTCACACACCCCCGCCGTCGCTTCTATCGCATCGTTGAAAGGATGCAACCATGCTGCTACCCGATTCCAAGACCGAGCTCGTCCGCCGTGGCAACAAGGTCGTTTACGACCTGGACGACAAGATCGTCAAGGTCTTTAACGAGACCAAGCCTGTCTCCGACGTGTTCAACGAGGCTTTGAATCTTGCCCGCATCAATGAGTGCGGCATCCGCAGCCCCAAGGCTCTCGAGGTTTCCCAGCTCGAGAACGCCAACGGCTGGGCACTCGTGACCGAGAAGGTTCCGGGCACCACCCTTGCCGAGAAGATGACTGCCGAGCCCCAGCGCTTTGGTGAGTATCTCGAGATGTTCGTCGACCTCCAGATCGAGATCCACGGCTACACCTCCCCGCTGCTCAACCGTCAGCGCGACAAGTTCGCCCGCATGATCGACAGCCTTGATCAGCTCAATGCCACCACGCGCTACAACCTTCAGGAGCGTCTGGACGGCATGACCAAGGAGTTCAAGGTCTGCCACGGCGACTTCAACCCCTCCAACGTCATCGTCGGCGACGACGGCCAGCTCTATGTGTGCGACTGGGCACACGCCACCCAGGGCTCCCCTGCTGCCGACGTTGCCACCACCTACCTGCTCTTCGCCCTCAACAGCAAGGATCAGGCTGAGGCCTACCTGGAGCTCTACTGCGACCGCGCCGACATGCCCATGCAGGTCGTGCGTCAGTGGACGAGCATCGTCGCCGCTTCCGAGCTCGCTCGTAAGCGCAACGTGAACGATGAGTTCCTGAAGAACTGGATCGACGTCGTCGATTATCAGTAAAATCTGAGCGATTCACTTCGCATCGGAGGCACAAAGGGAAACCCCACAGCTCATATGGGCTGTGGGGTTTTCTCTTACCCGTCGAACTAATCCCTACAACAAAAAATGACTGCCCCGCATCTCATCCTAAGAGAGATACGGGGCAGTCTCGCAATTGCGTCAAATAGCAGAAACGTCGATTAGCGACGGGCAGCCTTCACAAGCTCGGCGACCTTATCGACGACCTCGTCGATCGCCACGTCCTCACGCTCGCCGGTAGCACGGTCCTTGAGCTCCACCGTGCCATTCTTGAGGCCACGCTTGCCCAGAACGACCTGATACGGGAAGCCCATAAGGTCGTTGTCGGCAAACTTAAAGCCGGGACGCTCATCGCGATCGTCGACGACGACCTCAATACCCTCGGCGCACAAGCCCTCGACGATTTGGTCGCAGACGGTTGCGCACTCCTCCTTCTTGGGATCGAGCGGAATCACAGCGACCTCGTACGGGGCAACGGAAACCGGCCAGACGATACCGTGCTCGTCGTTGTGCTGCTCCACGACGGCAGCAAGCGAGCGGGACACGCCCACGCCGTAGCAACCCATGATAAGCGGCTTCTCCTTGCCGTCCTCGTCCATAAAGGTGGCGCCCATGGCCTCGGAATACTTGGTACCCAGCTGGAAGACCTGCGAGACCTCGATGCCGCGAGCAGCAGAGAGCGGCTTGCCGCAGTGCGGGCAGGGATCGCCGGCAACGACGGTGACCAGATCTGCCCACTCATCGACGGTAAAGTCGCGCTCGGGGCAGGCACCGGTAAAGTGATAATCGACCTCGTTGGCACCGCAGGCCCACTGCTTGGACTCGCGCAGGCTCTCGTCGCACACCAGACGGATGCCCTCGGGCAAGTTAACCGGTCCGATAAAGCCCTTGTGCAGACCGTAGGTCTGAAGCTCCTCGTCCGTCATCATGCGATAACCCTTGCCAAAAACATGCTCGGCCTTGCAGTCGTTGAGCTCATGATCGCCCGGGACGATGGCCACGACGGGCTTGCCCTCGGCATCGATGAGCGCCAGGGACTTGCGCGTGCCGTTCTCGGGGAACCCAAAGAACTTAGCAACGGCCTCAATGGTGCCCATGCCCGGAGTCTCGACCTTGGTAAGCGTACCGTCACCGGGACCCTCAGTCACGACGACCTTGGTGCTTGCAGCCTCATCATCGGCGGCAAAACCGCAGTCATCGCAATAGACGAGAGAAGCCTCGCCGGCGTCGGCCAAAGCCATGTACTCGACGGAGGTATCGCCACCGATCTCGCCGGAGTCGGCAACGACGGGCAAGGCCTTGATGTAGCAGCGCTCGCAAATGTTAGCGTAGGCCTGCTTCATCTTGTCATACTCCTCCTGCAAGCTCTCCTGCGTGGCGGAGAAGCTGTAGGCATCCTTCATGATGAACTCGCGACCGCGCATCAGGCCAAAACGGGGACGGAACTCGTCGCGGAACTTATCCTGGATGTGATAGAGGTTCACTGGCAGCTGCTTATAGGAGCGCAGCTCGTTGCGCACCAGGGCCGTGACGGTCTCCTCGTGCGTGGGGCCCAGCACGAACTCGCGACCATGACGGTCGTCAAAGCGCACAAGCTCCTTGCCATAGGCATCGATACGGCCGGACTCACGCCACAACTCGGCGTCGACCATAATGGGCATCATAAGCTCCTGGGCGCCGGCGGCGTCCATCTCGTCGCGCACGATGTTCTCAATCTTGCGAATCGAGCGCCATGCGAGCGGCAGGTAGGAATACAGACCGGCGGCCTCCTTGCGGATCATGCCGGCACGGAGCAGCAGGCGGTGGCTGGCGAGCTCAGCGTCCGCCGGATCCTCTTTAAGCGTCGGCGCATAGAGCTTAGACATATACATTGCTCGGGTCATTTATTTCTCCTCAATAAGCTTGTCGACCTCTGCCATAAGCGCGTCGACAATTTGGTCCTCAGCTACTTTACCAATGATCTGGCCATGCGAAAAGAGCAAGGCCTGACCACGTCCGCAAGCAACGCCCAGGTCGGCATCAGAAGCCTCGCCGGGGCCATTAACGGCACATCCCATGACGGCAATCGAAAGCGGCGCGGAATAGTTCTTAAGCCGCTCGGTGACCTCCTCGGCGATGGGAATGAGGTTAACCTGGCAGCGGGCGCACGTGGGGCACGAGACAATCTCGGGACCACGGCGACGCAGGCCCAGCGACTGTAGAATTCCCCAGGCGACCGGCGGCTCCTCAACCGGATCGGCCGTGAGCGACACACGCATGGTGTCGCCGATGCCTTCGGAAAGCAAGATACCCAAGCCTACAGAGCTCTTGATGGTGCCCTGAAGCTTGGTCCCCGCCTCCGTCACGCCCAGGTGAAGCGGAACGTGGGGAATCTCACGTGACAGGGCTCGATAGGTATCGAGCGTCGTTTGCACGCTATGGGCCTTGGCCGAAAGCACAATGTTCGTAAAGCCGCGATCCTCAAAGTGCTTGACGAAGCGCTCGCTCGACATCACGAGCTTTTCGGGCTGCGTGAGGTCGTCGCGCTCGGCAATATCTTGCTCAAGCGAGCCCGCGTTCACGCCAATGCGAATCGCACAGCCCGCGGCACCCGCAGCATCGATCACCGCGTCAACCTTGGCCCAATCGCCGATATTGCCGGGATTGATGCGCAGCTTGGCGGCACCGGCCTCAACGGCACCAATGGCGAGCTTATGGTTAAAGTGGATATCGGCGACAATGGGCACCGGAGACTCGGCACAGATGGTGCGGAAGCCCTCAAGCGCGGCCTCGGAGGGCACGCTCACGCGCACGATATCGCAGCCAGCCTGCGCCAACGCGCACACTTGCGCAAGCGTTGCCTGGGCATCAGCGGTATCGGTGCAGGTCATAGATTGGACCACCACCGGCGCGCCGCCACCGATCTGCACGCCGCCCACATGCACGGGGCGCGTCAGCTCGCGAGGCAAAGGATGGGATAAAGACAATCCAAACACTCCCCTACAAAATAAATCGAAGGATGTCGGAACGAAGCATATAGACAAACAGCAGCGCAAAGAGCGCGATGCCCACATAGCTCACAATCGTCTGGACCTTGAGCGGAAGCTCGCGGCCCGCAATCTTTTGAATGATCTCGATGACCAGCTTGCCGCCATCGAGTGGTGGGATGGGCAGCAGGTTCATAAAGCCAAGCGAGAACGAAATGAGCGCGGCAAACGACAGGAACGTTGCGGGGCCGGCAGCAGCAGCCTGTGAGGACATAACGCTAATACCCACGATCGAAGAAGACTGATCGAGAATCTCCATCGTATGCTGCGGCTGGAGCAGGCGCATCACGCCCTCCGCTGTCTGCACAACATAGGAGAACGACAGGCGAGCCGACGTGATGGGGTCTAAACGGACCACCTGCGTAGAGGCATACACACCTAGGCGATCGTCCTCTTTGAGCGCAACCGTGGTCGAATGCTGCTTGCCGTCACGCTCGTACTCAATGGCGATATCGTCCTTACCGGCAGCCTTGCCGATGGCATCGTAAACGTCCATCCAGGTAGAGCACGATACTCCGTCGACCGAAAGAATCGCGTCGCCGCCCTCGATTCCCGCCGAGGCGGCAATCGAGCCTTCGTCAACCTGGCCAATCACATTGGTATCCACCGGCACGGTGACACCTGCGATGGAATAGATGCTCATAAGGAGCAAAAAACCCGTCAGGATATTGACGATAATGCCCGCAAGCAGCATAAAGGCACGCTTGACAAAGCCCTGGCCCAAATAGGTGTGCGAGCGCTCGCGCGCAAGGAATTCGGCCTCGTCGCACGGCAGTTTCCATACATCGCCCTCGGCAGTCGCATGCCCGCGATCGAACCGACGGCCGTCAAAGGTGGTATAACCCGCCGCGTCACGCGGCAGAGTCTGGTACTTGGTGGGATAGTAGCTGGGCGAAGGCTTTTCCCCTTCTTCATACCAGGGAGCGATAGAGCCCCAGCCCAACAGCAAAGCACAGGCCTCGAGCACATCCTCCTCGGACAGCTCGAGCTCGACGGCAAGATCGGCCACCGTCACCCGGCCGTGGCGATAGATGGCCGCGAGCACGCGATCGGCACACGAGACGTCGGTCGGATCCATACCGCAGATGGCAGCGTAGCCACCCAGCAGCAGCGGGGTCACGCCAAACTTGGTTCCAATGCGACGCGACGTGTAATGGATGTCAAAGCGGCACGGCAGACCCAAAAAGAACTCGGTCACACGGACGCCGCAGGCACGCGCCGCCAAAAAGTGGCCGCCCTCGTGCAAAAACACGAGGACGGAAAGCATCAGCAGGCCCCAAAAGACCGATGAGAGAACGCTCAGAACAGTATCCATAAAACGAAAAAGCAATCCTTATGGGTTAGGAACGGGTTGCGACGAGCACCTGCGCAGCCTTTTCACGCGCCCACGCATCGGTGTCGCGAAGCTGCTCAAACGAATCGACCACCTGCATATCGTGGGCGTCCATGCAGGATTCCACAATGCGATCGATATCGGTAAAGCTGCAGCCATCGTGCAGGAAGGCATCGACGGCGACCTCGTTGGCGGCATTGAGCACGCACGGCATGGTGCCACCCGTCTTGCCGGCACGCTCGGCCAGTGCCAGACAGCGGAAGGTATCCATGTCGGCAGCATCAAACGTGAGCTGCCCCAGCTCGCGGAAATCGATACGAGGCGCCGGAGTATCCCAACGCTCGGGATACGAGAACGCGAACTGGATGGGAATACGCATGTCGGATGCACCGAGATGCGCCATCACGGAGCCGTCGGCGAACTCGACCATAGAGTGAATCTTGGACTGACGCTGCACGACCACGTTAATGAAATCGAGGTCGCAGTTAAACAGATGCATGGCCTCAATGCGCTCCAGGCCCTTGTTCATGAGGGTGGCGGAGTCAATGGTAATCTTGGCACCCATGGCCCACGTGGGATGCGCGAGGGCATCGGCACGCGTCACGCGATCGAGCTCGTCGCGCGTGCGGCCAAAGAACGGACCGCCCGAGCAGGTGAGCCAAATGCAGTGGGCCTCGCACGGGTTCTCCCCCAGATAGCACTGGTAGATGGCGGAATGCTCAGAGTCGACCGGAATAAGCTGGCCCGGTTGTGCCAACGGCATAAGCAAGTCACCACCGACGACGAGGGACTCCTTGTTGGCAAGGGCAAGGCGCTTATTCGAGGTCAAGGCCGCATGGCTCGCCTCGAGACCGGCGGCGCCCACAATAGCGACAAGCACGCAGTCGACATCGTCGCGACGCGCGAGCTCGCAAACCGCCTGCGCGCCAACGCCGAGCTGTGTGCCCTCGGGCAACTCCTGCAGCACGGCGTCATCGCCATGAGCGACATCGGCAACGGCAACCGCCGGAACCGAGAACTCGCGGGCAGCGGCAACGAGCTCCGAGGTGCTGGAATTAACGGACAGCGCCGTCACCTGCAGGCGATCGGCATGCTGGCGGCACACATCGAGCGCCTGGGTGCCGATAGAGCCCGTACAACCCAGGATGGCAACGCGAAGGCGTCCATCGGGGCCATACGTCGTCTGGAAGGACATTACAGCACGCCTCCGATCATCAGCAACAGCTGTGCGGTGATGCAACCGAAGATAAGCGAATCGCTACGATCGAGCATTCCGCCGTGGCCCGGGATAAGGTTGCCGGAATCCTTGACGCCCACACCGCGCTTGATGCGCGACTCGATAAGGTCGCCGATAACGCCCAGAATGGACACGACCACGCCGCACAGCAGCGCATAGGGCAGGCTGAGCTTGTAGAAGTGCGTCGCCCACAGGATGAGCCAAATCAAAACCGAGCCCAAGATGCCGCCGGCAAACCCCTCCCAGCTCTTTTTGGGGGAGATCTTGGGAACCATCTTGTGCTTGCCGATACGGCTGCCCACGATGTAGGCAAACGAATCGGAGACCCAAAGGGACGCGCAAACGCCCACTGAAAGCAGGGCGCCGGCAAAACCGGGCACGGCATCGCGCAGCAGCACGATAGCCGACAGCATAAAGCCAGTGTAGATGGGACCCATGAGCGTCACGGCCACATCAGAGATGCGGGTACGCGGCGACCAGACATACCAAATGCCCACAGCGAGCATCAAGGCAAAAAGCAGGGCATTCAGCAACATCGAATCGCCCAACGCCGACAGCGGAAAGAGTACGGCGGCAGCGATACCCATGCGCTCGTTAGCCATCTTGCCATCGAGCCTTGTCATACGGAAAAACTCATAGCAGCACAGACCGCTCATGACAGAAACAAAGATGGCCGTGGGCACGATACCCAAAACCAGGCACAGGATAAAGACAACGGCGTAGACGATACCGGCGGCGGCACGGGTAATAAAGCCCGCCAGCCACGAACCGGTGCCGCTCTTCGCTGCAGGCGCTCCCGCAGTGGCAGCCTTGCGCGCAGGCGCCGCGGAAACTGGTGTCTTGGGAGCAGATGCCTTGGGACGATCGGACACGATTAAGCCTCCTCGGTCTTGCTCAGTCCACCAAACCTACGGTCACGGCCCTGATAGGCCAAAATGGCGTCGACAAGGCCCCAACGATCAAAGTCAGGCCAATAGGTATCGGTGACGTAGAATTCGGAATAAGCCACCTGCCACAGCAGATAGTTCGAAAGGCGCAGCTCACCAGAGGTGCGAATCACAAGTTCGGGATCGGGAAGACCGGCGGTATAGAGGTGGGAAGCCACCATGTCGTCATCAATTGCGGCAGGATCGATCTTACCGGCGGCAGCGTCGAGTGCAATCTGACGGACAGCGCGGGTAATCTCGGCACGCGCGCCGTAGTTGACGGCAAGCGCCAGCGTCATACCGGTGTGATCGGCGCACTCGGCAAGACCGCGTTCAAAAACGTCGCGGGTCTTCTTGGGCAGCGCGGAAATGTCGCCCAAAAAGACAACACGCACATTTTCGCGCTTCAGAAGCGGCAGCTCGTCGATAAACGTCTTGGCAAACAGATGCATCAAGACGTTGACCTCATGCTGCGGACGGTTCCAGTTTTCGGTAGAAAACGCATAGGCAGAAAGCACGTCGACGCCCAGGCGCACGCAGGCGGTAATGATCTCGCGCAGCGAGAGGATACCTGCCTTATGACCCTCGGTGCGTGCAAGACCGCGCGACGTGGCCCAACGACCGTTGCCGTCCATGATGCACGAGATATGGTGCGGAATGTTATTGAGGTCAAGGTCGGAAAAACCGACGCCCGCAGGGGCGTCGGCAAAGTACTCGACCAGTTTATGCTCGTCGTATTGCACCTTAGATCTCCATGACCTCGGCTTCTTTTTCCTTCAGAAGCTCCTCGACCTTGGCGACATACTCATCGGTATGCTTCTGGACCTTGGCCTGCTCGCGACGTACGTCGTCCTCGGTGAGCTCCTCATCGCGCTCGAGCTTGTTGTTGAAGTCGCGACGGATGTTACGGATAGACACCTTGGCCTGCTCGGCGTACTCGCGGCACTCCTTGACGAGCTCGCGACGGCGCTCCTCAGTGGGAGCCGGGAACGGAAGACGAACGACGGTGCCATCGGAGTTGGGGGTAATACCCAGATCGGAAGCGCCGATGGCCTTGACGATAGCATTGATGAGCGCCTTATCCCACGGCTCGATGAGCAGCATGTGAGCCTCGGGGGTCTTGACGGCGGCAACCTGCGTGACCGGCGTGGAAACACCGTAATAATCAACGGTGATGTCGGACAGAATGTTGGCGTTGGCGCGACCGGTACGGACCTTGGAGAAGTTATGCTTGAGGGACTCGAGCGACTTGTCCATATGGGCGGTGATGTTCTCTGCCATGCTTAATCCTCCTGATAGACGAGCGTGCCGACGGGCTCACCCGCGAGCGCGCGCTTGACGGTGTCCTCGCCATCGATGTTGAGGACCAAAATCGGCATACGGTTATCCTGGCACAGTGCCGTAGCCGTGGAATCCATAACCTGCAGACCACGGACGAGAACCTCGTGATAGGTAATCTTGTCAAAACGGACGGCATCGGCGCACTTGACGGGATCCTTGTCGTAGATGCCGTCAACCTTGGTGGCTTTAATCAGAATCTCGGCGCCGATCTCGCACGCACGAAGAGCCGCGGCGGTGTCGGTCGTAAAGTACGGATTGCCCGAACCGGCGGCAAAAATAACGACGTTGCCCTTGGAAAGGTGGTTGATGGCGCGACGGCGAATATAGGGCTCGCAGATCTCGTTCATCTGGATAGCGCTCATCACACGGCAGGGAACGTCGTTATGCTCGAAAGCATCCTGCAGGGCGAGCGCGTTCATAACGGTCGCGAGCATGCCCATGTAGTCGGCCTGAGCACGCTCCATGCCACCGGCAGCGCCTGCCATGCCGCGGAAAATATTGCCGCCGCCGACAACGACGCCGACCTCATGGCCAACGGCGAGCAGCTCCTTGACCTGCTTGGCAAGATGATCGGTAACCTTGGGGTCGATGCCATATTGGCCGTCGCCCATCAGCGCTTCGCCGGAAAGCTTAAGAAGCACTCGTTTATATCGGATGTCGGACAAAGCGATCCTCCTTTAATTAGACTCTCAATATGATATCAAAGGCTCTGATAAGAGCCATGAAAAAGCAGGCTGTGAGTAAAACCCACAGCCTGCTCATTACCAGCTACAAGAGCTTATTTACTCGCCACGGACCAGACGGTCAAAGGCAACGACGGTAATGGTGTCGCCGAGCTCCTTGGAGACCTGCTCAGCGTACTTCTTGATGGTGAGGGAGCTGTCCTTGATGAACTCCTGCTCGGTGAGCACGGACTGCTTGTAGAACTTCTCCAGACGGCCAACAGCCATCTTCTCCTGGATAGCCTCGGGCTTGCCGGACTCGGCAGCCTGGGCCATGTAGATCTGCTTCTCGTGCTCGACGGTCTCGGCCGGAACCTGATCGCGGGTAGCGCAGATCGGGGCGACGGCGGCAACCTGAAGGGCAACGTCGTGAGCGAAGGTCTTGAAGGACTCAGCCTGAGCGGTCTCGGCCTTCTCGAAGGCGAACTCGACGAGGACGCCGATCTTACCACCCATGTGGATGTAGGAAGCGAGCGCGCCGTTCTCGGCCTTGCGGGCAGCGAAGCGGGAGATCTTCATGTTCTCGCCCATGATGTGAATCATCTCGGTGAGCTCGGAGGAAACGGTCTCCTCGCCCATCGGCTTCTCGAGCAGAGCGTCGACGTCAGCAGGCTCGGTGGTAGCGACAACCTCAGCGACCTTAGAAGCAAAGCCGGTGAACTTGGCGTTGGAGCCAACGAAGTCGGTCTCGCAGGAGAGCTCGAGCAGAGCACCGGTCTTGCCATCCTCGGAGACGAACGCGGCGACAGCGCCCTCGTTGGTCTCACGGCCAGCCTTCTTGGCAGCCTTGGCGAGGCCGTTCTTACGCAGAACGTCGACAGCGGCGTCCATGTCGCCGTCAGCCTCGACGAGAGCCTTCTTGCACTCCATCATCGGGGAGTCGGTCATCTCGCGGAGCTGCTTGACCATAGCGGCGGTAATCTGGGCCATTCTGGTTCCTTTCAAAGAGATGAAAAAGAATTAACTAAGACTGATTTACTCGGCCTTGGGCTCAGCGGCCATCTCGGCCTCGGAGACCTGCTCCTTGCCGGAGCCAGCGAGGCAGGCGTCAGCCATGAGCTCGCACATAAGGGTGACAGCAGAGATAGCGTCATCGTTGCAGGGGATGCCGTACTCGACCTCGTCGGGATCGGAGTTGGTGTCGATCAGAGCGACGACGGGGATGTTCAGGCGCTGAGCCTCCTTGATGGCGTTCTCCTCGCGCTTGGTGTCGATGACGAAGAGAGCCTGGGGCAGACCCTTCATGTCGCGGGCACCACCGAGGTTGGTCTGGAGCTTGGTGAGCTCCTTGCCGAGCACAGCCTGCTCCTTCTTGGGGAGCACTGCCATGCGGCCGTCCTCGACCATGGCCTCGAGCTCCTCCATGCGGTTGATGCGGGAGCGGATGGTGACGAAGTTGGTCAGCATGCCGCCGAGCCAACGCTGGTTGATGTAAGGCATGTTGGCGCGCTCAGCAGCGTTCTTGACGGCCTCCTGAGCCTGCTTCTTGGTGCCGACGAACAGCACGTTGCCGCCCTTGGCGACGTTCTTGACGAAGGTGTAGGCCTGGTCGGCGTCGAGGATGGTCTGCTTGAGGTCGAGGATGTAGATGCCGTTGCGCTCACCGAAGATGAACGGCTTCATCTTGGGGTTCCAACGACGGGTCTGGTGACCGAAGTGGCAGCCGGCCTCGAGCAGGGTGCGGATATTAATCTTGGTAGCCATGTTAAACCTCCTGTGGTTTGCCTCCGCGCGGGGTCATCCTCCAAAACCAACCCGGACATGTGCTACCAAAGCCCGGGCACCACGGTATGAAGTAGCCGCGCGTGCGTGATAAAAACCTGTTGCCGTGAAGCAACCCGATGAATGATAGCAGGAATGCATCTTCGTGCCAACCCGCAATCAAAACCACACACCTGAGCGCGGCGCGGGACGTCCCAGCCACTATTCGCCGCGGGGATGGGCTTGAGCCACAGCCCGCTTAAGCCGATCGGGTGTGAGATGCGTGTAGATCTGCGTCGTGGACAGGCTCGCATGGCCCAGCAGCTCTTGAACCGAGCGCAGGTCCGCACCGCCCTCGAGCAAGTCGGTCGCAAAGGTATGGCGCATCGCATGCGGGGCGATGTCGGCAGGCATGCCGGCGAGCGTCGCCAGCGTATGAAACCGCCGCCTGAGCATGGCGGCACTCATGCGATTACCGCGCGCCGATATAAGCAGCGGATGCGGCCCGGTAACGGGGTCACGACGCTTTGCCTGAGCGAGCAACTCCGGCCTTCCCTCCTCAATATAGAGACGCGTCGCCTCGAGCGCACGACGATACAGAGGGACGATACGTTCTTTGCTCCCCTTGCCCCACAGGCGCAGCGTGCGTTCGGACCACGCAATGGACTCCACATTGAGTGCTGCGAGCTCAGAGATACGGGCGCCCGAGGCATAGAGCAGCTCGAGCATCGCCGCATCGCGCAGTCCCGCGGGTGTTGAGGTATCAGGCGTCTTGAGCAGCGCCTCCACCTGTTGGGTCGTCAGCACACCGGGTAGATCGCGCGGGAGCTTGGGCGAGGAAATTGCCGAGACCACATCGCCCTCCACGACCCCCTCGGCAGCCATCCATCGATAGAGCGATCGGATAGCCGACAGATGCGCCGCAAGCGTTCGGGGAGCCACCTGCTCACGCGAAAGCTCGGCAAGATAGCGGCGAATGGTGCGCACGTCGGCAGCGAAAGCATCGATATCCTCGCGCTCGCACCAGGCAGCAAAGCGCTCCAGCCTCGAGCCATAGGCCGTCACCGTGTTGGGAGAAAGTCCCTCGACACGTGAGATATAGGCGATAAACGAGTCGACGGTGTCGTACAGGTCAAAGGCTATGACCGGTCGCCTCCAAACAGATCAGGACGAGTGGCCAGATAGGCATCAAGGGCCTCGAGCGCACGGTCCGTATAGGCCTGGTAGCGGTCGCGCTTGCTGTGGCGCTTACCATCCTCGAGTGGCGGCACCAGGCCAAAGTTGACATGCATGGGCTGATAGCCCACGGTGGCAGGATCGGTCGCATAGCCCACGAGCGCACCCAGGGCACCCACACGCGGCAACTCGACGCCCGCGGCACCGATAGCATCGGCATAGGTGTTGAGCGCCGCGAGCAGACCGGTCGCCACGGCTTCCATGTACCCCTCGGTGCCGGTGATCTGACCGGCCAGGCGCACGCCGGTGCCGGGCACGGCAAAGGTGCCATCGAGCACGTGCGGGGCGTCGACAAAGGTATTACGGTGCATGACACCGTAGCGGAAGAACTCAGCGTTCTCCAGGCCCGGCACCATATGGAAGACGCGCTTCTGCTCGCCAAAGGTCAAGTTGGTCTGGAAGCCCACCAGGTTATAGGCGGTCTTCTCCTTATTCTCGGCACGCAGCTGAATCGCCGCCCAGGGACGACGACCGGTTCGCGGGTCGGTGAGGCCGACGGGCTTCATGGCGCCAAAGCGAATGGCGTCCTTGCCGGTGCGCGCAACTTCCTCGGCAGGCTGGCAGGCCTGGAACAGATCGCCGCCCTCAAAGTCCTTGAGCACCACGCGGTCGGCCGTGGTAAGCGCCTCGATAAAGGCCTCGTACTCCTCCTTGTTGAGCGGAGCGTTGAGATAGTCGCCGCTCCCCTGCTCCTCGTAGCGCGACTGCGAGAACAGCACGTCCATATCGAGCGTGGAGGCATCGACGATCGGCGCCGCGGCATCGAAGAACGCAAGGGCGTCGCCACCGACGAGCTTCATGACCTCTTCGCTCAGCGCCGGCGAGCACAAGGGGCCGGCGGCAATGACCACGTGACCTTCGGGAATCTGCGTGACCTCGCCGTGCGCGACCTCGATATTGGGACGGGCGGCAACCTCGGCCTCGACAAGCTCGGAAAACTTGACGCGGTCGACCGCCAGGGCACCGCCGGCGGGAACAGCCGCGCGATGGGCGCAATCGAGCAGGACTGAACCCATGCGCTTAAGCTCGGCCTTCAGCAAACCAGCCGCGGAATCCGGACGGGTCGACTTAAACGAATTGGAGCAGACGAGCTCTGCCAAGTGATCGGTATGGTGAGCCGGGGAGCTCACCTGGGGGCGCATCTCGCACAGCTTTACGGCAAAACCGCGGTCTGCCAGCTGGATCGCGCATTCCGAACCCGCCAGACCGCCACCGATAACCGTCACCTGATCGAACTGCATCTGCAAACACCTTTCTAATTGACACGTTTTCCATTGTGACCGAAGGGCGTCTGGGCGTGAAGGGCAAACTTGGAGGGCGCATACCTTCCATCCATCATGCGCTCGATAAGGCCCTCGAGTTCAAGCGAACCCAAGAGTTTGAGTACGCCGACAGCATCGAGCGAGACGAGCGCCGCGATGTCGTCGACTTTGAGCGGAGAGGCGATGAGCGCATGCATCACGGTCTGCTGTGTTTGATCCAGGTCGGCAATGCCGGGAGCATCGGGGCGCGAGTAGCGCAGGGTGCCGTAGATGCGTGAGATAGCTATCTCGATAGATTCCTCGTCGATGATGCAGCAGGCACCGTTCGCAATGAGGTAATTCGTGCCACGCGACTCGGGCGATAGGATCGACCCCGGCACGGCAAGAAGTTCTCGCCCCAAATCCATAGCAGCCTCGGCTGTAGAAAATGTCCCGGAAGGCATACCCGCCTCGGATACAAAGAGGGCTTGCGACAGGGCCGCGATCACGCGATTGCGGCGCGGAAAGGCAAACTTGCGCGGACCCATGCCCCACGGAGAGATCGACACGACCGCGCCACCCGTATCGAGCGTGCGCGTGATGAGGCCAGCACTCGAGCGCGGATAGACCACGTCGGCGCCCGTCCCCAGCACCACGACGTGTTTGCCGCCGGAATTGACCGCAGCCCAACCCGAGGCCTGGTCACAACCGACCGCGCCGCCCGAAACTACCGTCACGCCCGCCTCGACCGCAACCTTTGCCGCAAGCTCTGCCACGGCAAGACCATACGGAGAGGCCTTGCGCGCGCCGATGATGGAGAGCGCGGGCGTCGAAAGCACCTCGGGGTTGCCGCGCACATAGAGTGTCTGGGGCACATCAGAAAGCTCCAAAACGGTCTCGGGATACAACGCGTCACCTGGATGCAGCTCAAAGGTCCCCTCGGCCATCATTGGTCCCTCCTTCCCTGGTACATCGCCGCCTCGAGCACGTGGTCCTGCGTCACTTGCTCGCTCTCGGCGACGTCAGCGATTGTACGCGCGATACGCACCAGGCGCACGATGCCGCGGCCCGTGAGATGCGTGCGCTTCGACAGGCCGAGCACACACTTCTCCGCCGCATCATCGAGCTCAAAGGTCGAAACGACGCCGTCAATGGACCGTGTCTCGTCATCCCCGGCCTCGGCATCAGCATCGTCCATACGGGATTCGCGCCAAGCGCGAAAAGCGCGACCGCGCACAACGTAGTCACGTAACTCAGCTGACGACATACCCTCCGCGCCCTCGATAATCACCTGAGGGTCGGGACGGGTCACATCGATCATCATGTCGATACGGTCGGCCAAAGGACCGCGCAGTTTAGACCGATAGCGCTCGACCATCGCCGCCGAGCAGCGACACGGTACCTCACGATCGCCCAAAAAGCCGCAGGGGCAGGGATTGCTCGCAGCCAGCAGCTGAAAGCGCGACGGGAAGATAAAAGCCCCGTCGACGCGTACGATCCTGACGTAGCCGCGTTCGATGGGCTGACGCAGCGTCTGCAGCACACCCGTGGGAAACTCGGCAAGCTCGTCCAAAAATAGCACGCCGCCATGAGCAAGGCTGATCTCACCCGGGTGCACCGGGCGCCCACCGCCGATAAGACCTGCGGTCGAAATACTGTGATGGGGACTGCGGAAGGGCCGGTGCCCCGCCAACAAGCCATCAATGTTCTCACCCAAAACCGAATGGATGCACAGCGCCTCCTGTTGATCCTCAACGGAAAGCTCGGGCAGGATGCCGGTCATACGACGCGCGAGCATCGTCTTGCCCGATCCCGGGGACCCGATCATGAGCAAGCCGAGTTCTCCTGCCGCCGCAAGCGCCATGCCGCGTTTAGCGACTTCCTGCCCCAGCACGTCGGCATAGTCGAGCTCAGGCTCAAAGGTCGCCTCGACGCCCTCGGAATCCAGATAGTGCCGAGCCGCCTCGCCCATGCCATGGGCAAGCTGAGACAAATGATCGATGAATCCACAATCCACGCCCGCAAGCGGCACATGCTGATCGGACCTGCCGGCGATAAAGGACAGCCCCATATCACGCGCCAATAGCTGAAACGCCACCTCGCCCTTGACAGGAAGCACCGTACCGTCCAAGCCAAGCTCACCAGCAATAAGACAACGATCGAGGTTGTCGCGGGGAATCTGCCCATCGGCCGCCAGAACCGCGATGGCGATGGGCAAATCAAAGCCGCTACCGGTCTTGCGAATATCACCGGGCGCTAGGTTGACCGTAATGCCCGAGCGTGGGATCTCGAACCCGGCGGAGCGCATCGCGCAGCGAATACGACCGCGTGACTCCATCACCTCCATACTCGGAATACCGAGCATCTGGATGCCCGGAACACCACCGGCAAGCGAGACCTCGACCGTGACGTGAATCGCCTCGACGCCACGGATGCAGGCCGCGTGAACGGCAAACGTCTCGAACGCCATCACGACACCTGCCAATCGAACGCGTTGTACTGATGCTCGATCTCAGCGATATGCCCGCCACGAATGGTGACACCCACGGCATCGAAGCGAATCGCCTTGAGCGGATAATGCTCCATGAGATAGCAACTTGCGATGCGGCGGTAGCGGCGTTGCTTTTGGGCGTCCACGGCCTCCTCGGGAAAGACCCGCGTGCTGCAATTCAGTGCAACGCGTCTGGTCTTGACCTCGGCCATCACCACGACATCGTCGAGCTCATCGAGCAGCACCAGATCGGCCTCGCCCTCGGTGCAACGATAACCCTGCTCCAGCAAGGTGTAGCCGCGCTCGTTAAAGTAGTCGATGGTGATCAGCTCGCCCAGCATGCCCAGCTCGCGGGGACTGAGTCCCTTGATAAACTCGGGCGTCATCGCCCCGCAGTCGAGCTCGCCGTTTTCCCAACGCTCCTTGAGCTGCTGCGTCTTGCTCTTTTTGCTTGCGGCACTCATGGGGTCTCCTTTCCCGCACGCTGCATTGCCCCGATGATGAGGGCACCTTTCATGCGGGTAAGTACCGGAAGCAAACCAAAAGCTGACCAAATGCCGTCAAAAAACGGGCCGTACGCAGCAATGGTGTTGCATACGGCCCGCTACCAGCAGGTTTATAGAACCTTTAAGGTCCCCATCTCCACAATTGGCCTAGAAAAGGCGCTCAGTCTGCAGAAAGTTTCCGCAAAAGCTCACGCGGTGCAGCGGACAAAGTCCATGTTTGCGAATGGCCTCGATATGCTCGGGGCTCGCATAGCCCTTCGACTCGGCCAGATGGTACTCGGGGTACTCGGCGTCGTACTCGACCATCATCTCGTCACGCGTGACCTTTGCCATGATGGACGCCGCGGCGATGCAGGCGATCTTGGCATCGCCCTTCACCACATCGCGCTCGTTAGGAACGGCGCCCAAGGGGTTGCCATCCATGAGGACGCAGTCGGGTTCAAGTCCCGTATCGGCCACGGCGCCCGCAACGGCGGTACGGATAGCACGGGCCATGCCCATCTCATCGATATCCTTAGGCGCGATATGGCAAAAACCGATCGCCGTCGCCACCTCGGCAATCTTCACTGAGAGCAACTCGCGGCGCGCCGGCGTGAGCTTTTTGGAATCGTTGATGCCCCAGACGCGCGGCTCCATAGGAAGGCAGACGGCGCATACCGTCAAAGGACCGGCCACCGATCCGCGACCCACCTCGTCGACACCAACGACCACCCCATTGCCGCCAAGCTCATGCATAAGCTCGTACATGTCATTGACGCGCTCGCGCTCGGCAAGTTCCTTGGCATGGCGCTTAAGAGCACGCTCGCAAGCCTTGATCACCTGCTGGCGCGGGTCCTCGCGATAATGCTCCACGAGGGCGGGGGTCTCCTCAAACGTTGCGCTCGCCAGCTCTCCGGCAACCTGCGATGCCGAAACCGAGCTCGTCATATTGGCCATACCAGGCCCTCCTTGCATGCAAATCAGATAAAAAGAAGGGCCACCCGAAGGTGACCCTTGTGTCCAAACGAGTGGACAGACGCTGCGATCTTCTTAGCGCTTCTCGGGGATGCGAGCAGCCTTGCCCACCTTGTCGCGGAGGTAGTACAGCTTGGCGCGACGGACGCGACCATGACGAACGACCTCGAGCTTGGCGATCTTGGGGCTGTGAAGCGGGAAGGTACGCTCAACACCGACACCGAAGGACATCTTGCGGACGGTGAAGGTCTCGCGGGCACCGGCGCCGGCCATGCGGATGACGTCGCCCTGGAAGACCTGAATGCGCTCGCGGTCGCCTTCCTTAATGCGGTAGTGAACCTTGACGTTGTCGGCGACGCGAACCTGAGGAATGTCCTCGCGGATCTGCTGACGCTCGATTGCGCGGATGTAATCCATGTGCAATTCCTTACTCTTCTAGAGGTGCCGTACCACCTTGGCCGGCACGTAGTTGAACAAACGTATTCGAGTATACACGCGCAGGTTTCTGCTGCAAGAACATTTTTTCACGCAGACAAAAAGACAAAACCCGCACATGATAACCGCCCGTCTCACGAATGAGACGGGCGGCATGAAGGGGGCTACTCTAGGCGTCTAAACCCAAAACGTTAGGCGGAACGCTTGGCCTCGAGCTTGGCCTGAGCGGCAGCCAGGCGCGCGAGGGGCACGCGATAGGGCGAGCAGGACACGTAGTCCACGTCGGCCACGTTAAACAGGCCCTTGATGGACTTGGGGTCGCCGCCGTGCTCGCCGCACACGCCAAAGTGCATGTCGGGATTGGTGGCGCGGCCCTTCTCGACGGCCAAGCGCACGAGCTCCAGCACCGCCGCGTCGATGGTCTCGAAGGGGTTGTCTTTCAGGATCTTTTTATGCATGTACAGCGGGATGAACTTGGCCTCGGCGTCATCGCGCGAGAAGCCAAAGGTCGTCTGGGTGAGGTCGTTGGTGCCAAAGCAGAAGAAGTCGGCGTGCTGCGCGATCTCGTCGGCGACCATGCAAGCGCGCGGCAGCTCGAGCATCGTACCCACGGGAATGTTGAGCTCGACACCTTCCTCGGAGGAGACCTCGGCGATCACGCGCTCGATAACCTCGCGGGTCTGGACATGCTCGGCCGTGATGGAAACGAGCGGAACCATGATCTCGGGGCGCGGGTCGACACCCTCCTTGATAAGGCGGGCAGCGGCCGTGGCGACGGCGCGAACCTGCATGAGCGGCAGATCGCCAAAGACGACGGACAGGCGCACGCCGCGCAAGCCCAGCATGGGGTTGGACTCGACCATGCCGTCAATGCGACGCAGGCGGGCGCGCAGGGCAGTGAGCTCCTCCTCGGGAGCGCCGGCGGCCTCCTTCTTGGTGATGGCGACCTCGAGCTCGCGAGGATTATCCAGGAACTCATGAAGCGGCGGATCGAGCAGGCGGACGACCACATCGCGACCGGACATGGTCTTGAACATCGCCAGGAAGTCCTCGGTCTGAACCTTGAGCAAGTCGGCCAGGGCCTGCTGCTTCACGGCCTCATCGTCAGACAGGATAAAGCTCTGGATGATGTTCTTGCGATCGCCCAGGAACATGTGCTCGGTGCGGCACAGACCGATGGCCTCGGCGCCAAACTCGAGCGCGAGCTCGGCATCCTCGGGGTTGTCGGCGTTGACGCGCACGTGGTTGGCGTGACCGTCGGTCTCGTCCAAACGGATCTCATCGGCCCAAGACAGGATGGTGTCCAGGTCGCCGGTGAGCTCTGCAGAGACCAGGTCGACCGCGCCGTCGACGACGATACCCTGGGTGCCGTCGATGGAGATGACATCGCCCTCGCGCAGCACGCGGTCGCTGCCCTCGATGCGCACGACCTTCTCTGCCGCGTCAATGTGGAAGCGCTCAACGCCGCAAACGCAGGGCGTACCCATGCCGCGGGCGATAACGGCGGCATGGCTCGTCTTGCCACCGTGGCTGGTCAGGATGCCCTCGGCGGCGACCATGCCCTTCAGGTCGTCGGGGTTGGTCTCCCAGCGGACCAGAATGACCTTGTGGCCCTCGTTGGCGCGCGCGACGGCGTCATCGCTCGAGAACACGACCTCGCCCACGGCGGCACCAGGGCTGGCGTTAAGGCCGCTGGCTAGGGCCTCGTACTTCTTGGAGGCGTCGAACTGCGGGTGCAGGAGCTGGTCGAGCTGCGCGGGATCGATGCGGCTCACAGCCTCCTCGCGGGTGATGAGGCCCTCCTCGACCATTTCGATAGCAATGCGCAGGGCGGCAGTGGCGGTGCGCTTGCCCACGCGGGTCTGGAGCATCCAGAGCTTGCCCTGCTCGATGGTAAACTCGATATCGCACATATCGCGGTAATGATCCTCGAGCGTCAGGAACACGCGCTCGAGCTCCTCGCCTGCGGACTCGAGGCCCGAGGTGGTCTTGAGGTCGGCGATGGGCTCGGTGTTGCGGATGCCGGCGACGACGTCCTCGCCCTGGGCATTCACCAAAAAGTCGCCATAGAACTCCTTGGTGCCGTCGGCCGGGTTGCGCGTAAAGGCGACGCCGGTCGCAGAGGTCTCGCCCTTGTTGCCAAAGGCCATGGCCTGGACGTTGACGGCGGTGCCGAGCTCGTCGGAAATGCCGTGCTGCTTGCGGTAGATGCAGGCGCGCTCGTTCATCCAGCTGCCAAAGACGGCCTGGATGGCAAGGCGCAGCTGGAGCTCCGGATCGTGCGGGAAAACGGGCTTACCGTCGGCGACCTCGAGCTCGGGATACAGGGTCGCCTCGACGTTCTCGGAGAAGATGCCCTTAAAGGTCTCGACGAGCTCCTGCAGGTCCTCGGCCGAAAGCTCGGAATCGACACGAACGCCGGCGACCAGGCGGGCCTGGGTCAGGGCGTTCTCGAATAGGTCGGCGTCGACGCCCATGACGACGTTGGAGAACATCTGGATAAAGCGACGGTAGCTGTCCCAGGCAAAGCGCGGGTTCTGCGTCTGCGCGATAAGGCCCTGGACGGAATCGTCGTTGAGGCCCAGGTTGAGGACCGTGTCCATCATGCCGGGCATGGAGAACGGAGCGCCCGAGCGAACCGACACGAGCAGCGGATCGGAGGCATCGCCGAGTTTCTTGCCGCAACGGGCCTCGAGGTCCGCCTCGGCGGCAACGATCTCATCGAGTGCGCCTTCGGGCCAGACGTTGCCGGCACCGGAGTACTCGACACAGGTCTGGCAGGTAATGGTAAAGCCACCGGGAACCGGCAGACCGATGCGGCTCATCTCGGCAAGGTTTGCGCCTTTGCCGCCAAGCACGAAGTTCATGGATTTGTCGCCCTCAGTGACACAGGTGCCCTGGGCGTCGGTTCCAAAACGGTAAACCCTCTTGCAATCGCTCACGATACTTCCCCTTCCATGCGCTTACGCGCACGACCGTGGTAACGAATCGACCCGCCGGATGCGGGCCGTGAGGGAACTATACGGCGGGTTTTGGACAGGCTTGAGCAGAGGGTGCGCGGTTTGGTAAACGTGTTAAAACCGGCGGTAAACGGTAGGTAAAGGTGGCTACCTTATGAAGATACCACTACAAGAAGAATGCAGGTCAGATGCGATATTTTTGCTAAATCGCTTTATCAATTCAGGCTATTTAGCCACTCCGATGATTTTTCTGGGACGGGGATTAAAAAAATCATTGAGTACCTAGTGATTTTTTTAATCCCCGTCCCAGAAAAATCATCACAGAAAGGACTACTGCTGTTGAGCGCGGCGGGCGGCGCGGCGGGCACGGGCATCTTGGATTTCCTCCAAGTGGCTAATGATCTCGGCAGCGCTTTCCTCGATGGCCTTGCCATCGGTACGCACCACAAAGCAGCCTAGGCGCTTCATGAGGGCACGGGCTTCCTCAAGCTCGCTGCGCACACTCTCGGGCTCGGCATAGGAGCCGGCAACGGCACGGGCGTAGTCATCGCCCAAGCGGCTATCGCGAATTTCGGAAATCACATCGACGGTCGAGATCAGACCAAACAACCGCATCGGGTCAACCTCGTAAATCGACTTCGGCGGCTCCATGCCATGCGCCAGTGGGACATTGGCGACCTTGTAGCCCTGATAGGCTAAATACATCGACAGCGGCGTCTTGGATGTACGCGACACACCCAGCAGCACGATATCGGCACCCGACAGATCGTCGCAACCGCGCCCGTCATCGTGCTCAACGAAATACTCCATGGCCTCGATACGATGGAAATAGCGGTCATCGGTCTTGTGAATCACGCCCGCAACGCACTTGGGCGGCACACCGATGAGCGACGACAGCACGGCAAGCGTCGGGCCGATCAGGTCGACCGAACGGATATGCAGCATACCCAGGTAATCGAGCACGCGGGCGCGAAGCGCCGGATCGACAATGGTATGGAACACGGCGACATCGCGATGGTCGGCATCAACGCGCGGCCCCACAAATGACTTGACCTGCTCCACGGAGGTCACCTTGGGCAGGCGCAAGAGACGAAAAGCCCCTTCATCAAATTGCCCGGACGCCGCAAGCACCACCTCACAAGCGGTATCGCCGAGCGAATCGGAGATAACGATAACGGTGGGACGAGCGGTGACCGGGCAATCCATGCGGGGCTCCTTTTGCGCTTATGCGCAGGCTGGCTTACTTTTTGCGGGCAAGCTCACCGATGTTGGCGATGCCGGAGAAAACGGCCTCGAAGCGGTTGAGCAGCTTAAGGCGATTATCGCGAAGCTGCTCGTCCTTGTCCATGACCATGACCTCGTCGAAGAAGCGGTCGATGGGGGCACGCAGGGCGGCGAGGGCAGCAAATGCGGCCGGGTAGTCCTCGGCAGCAAGGGCGGCATCGACTGCGGTCTGAGCAGCCTCGGAGGCGTCGGCGAGCGCGAGTTCGGCCTCGCCCATCAGGGCGCGGTCGTACTCCGCACCCAGCTCGGGCTTCGAGATATGCGCGGCACGGGCATAGGCGGTAGCCAGGTTGTCGAACGTCTCAGCGTCGTTCTTGCGGGCCTCGTCGAGGGCAGCGCAGCGGGCAAAGAAGACGGACGGGGCGATGATATGCACCGCAGAGACGGCGGCGACGGTATCGGCCGGAATCTTCTCGTCGCGGGCCATGCTCACCAGGCGGCCATGGAAGAAGTCACGAACCTGCTGGGCGACCTCGGCGGCGTCGAACTCAATGCCCTGCTCACTGTAGAGTTCGAGGGCAAAGTCGATGAGCGACGTGGGGTCGATCGGCAGACGGTCGCGCAGGATGTTGATAATGCCGATAGCGGCACGACGCAGCGCGTAGGGGTCGGAGGAGCCGGTCGGGGGCTCGCCGATGGCAAAGATACCGGCGATGGTATCGAGCTTGTCGGCGCAGGCCACGATGCAGCCAGCGGTGCCCTCGGGCAGCTCGTCACCGGCAAAACGGGGACGATAGTGATCGCGAATAGCATGGGCGACCTCGTCGTTCTCCCCCATCGCGGTCGCGTAATAACCGCCCATCACGCCCTGCTGGCTCGTGAACTCGACGACGGCGTTGGACACCAGGTCTGCCTTGCACAGGTGTGCGGCGCGAGCAGCGTCGGCGGCAAGATGGGCGCCCAGGTGAGCCTCGCGGGCGATAGCGAGCGCGAGCTGCTCGATGCGCTCGGACTTGGCGAGCACGCTGCCGAGCTTCTCCTGGAAAGCGACCTTGGCCAGGCGCTCACGAAACTCGTCGAGAGAGATCTTCAGATCCTCCTCGTAGAAGAACTTGGCGTCATCCAGGCGTGCGCGCACGACGCGCTCGTTGCCGTCGATCACGCGCTCGGCATTCTCGGGCTTGCTGTTGGAGACGACCACGAACTCACGCGTAAGCTTGCCCTCGCCGTCATAGATCGGGAAGTAGCGCTGGTTGGTGAGCATGGACTCGCAGATGATCTCGTGCGGGACCTTGAGGAACTCCTCATCGAAGGTACCGACGAGCACCGTCGGCCACTCGCAGAGGTTGATAACCTCCTCAAAGACCTTCTTGGGCGTATCGACATGGCAGCCGGGACGGGCAGCCTCGACCTCGGCGATACCGGCTAGAATCGCCTCGCGACGGCGCTCGGCAGAAAGCACGCCGGCGTCCTCGAGCACCTGCTCGTAGGCGGCGGGGCTAGCGACAACGTGGTCACCGGGGCCAAGCACGCGATGGCCGCGCGTAGTGTTGCCGCTCGTCACGTCGGCAAACGACACGGGCACAACATCCTCGCCCAGAAGGCAGCAGATCCAGCGGACCGGGCGCACGAAGGTGGCGTGCTCGTGGCCCCAGCGCTGACTACGGTAGTTGGGCCACTGCAGGCCGGCGATGGTCTTCTCGCACAGGGCCGTCAGGATCGGAGTAGCCGGAGCGGAAGGAATGTTCTTCTCGGCAAAGACGTACTCACGGCCGTCGGTGTCCTCGCGACGGACCAGATCCTCGGCAGCCACACCGCACTTGCGGGCGAAGCCCTGGGCGGCCTTGGTGGCGTTACCGTCAGCGTCGAAGGCGATGTTTGCCGCGGGGCCACGCTTGACCTCGTGAACCTCATCGGTCGCAGTGGCGACGTTGGCCACGAGCGCAGCCAGGCGACGCGGGCTCGAGATCACGCGGACCTCGCCGTGGGCCAGACCGGCCTCGTCGAGACCCTTGGCGATCATGGTACCAAGCTGCTTGACGGCATTGTTCAGCGGTGCAGAGGGCATTTCCTCCGTACCGATCTCAAACAGGAAATCCTTAGCGTCTGCCATGGCTTACGCCACCTCGCCTTCCTGGTCGGCATTCTCGTTGACTCCGGCGACCTCGGCCATGTAGGCCTCGCAGCACGCCTTGGCGACGGCGCGGACGCGCAGGATGTAGTTGGCACGCTCGACCGCGGACAGGGCGCCGCGGGCATCGAGCAGGTTGAAGGCGTGACTGCACTTCATGACACAGTCGTACGCCGGCAACGGCAGCTTGCGCTCCAGGCAGGAATGGCACTCGGCCTCGTAGTCGTCAAACTTCTGACGCATCATCTCGACGTTGGCGACCTCAAAGTTATAGGCACTGAACTCGCGCTCGTTCTCGAGGAACACGTCGCCGTAGGTCATGGGCGTGCCGTCGGGCAGATAGCTCCACACCAGATCGTAGACCGAGTTGACGCCCTGAGCGTACATGGCGATACGCTCCAGGCCATAGGTTATCTCGACGGGCACGGGGTCGACCTCGATACCGCCCACCTGCTGGAAGTACGTGAACTGCGTGACCTCCATGCCGTTGAGCCAGACCTCCCAGCCAAGGCCCCAGGCGCCCAGCGTCGGGCTCTCCCAGTCGTCCTCGACAAAACGGACGTCATGGTCGTTGGGGTCCAGGCCAATGGCAGCAAGAGACCCCAGGTAAAGCTCCTGAGCATTAACCGGAGAGGGCTTAATGAGCACCTGGAACTGATAGTAGTGCTGCATGCGGTTAGGGTTCTCGCCGTAGCGGCCGTCGGCGGGACGGCGGCAGGGCTGCGCATAGCAGGTGCGCCATTCGGCGGGACCGAGCGAGCGCAGCGTGGTCGCGGTATGGAAGGTACCGGCACCGACCTCGGAGTCATAGGGCTGCATAATGACGCAGCCCTGCTCGCCCCAGTACTGCTGGAGGCGCAGGATGATGTCTTGGAAGGAAAGCGATGAAGCGTTCATGCCTCTAATATCCCCTCGTCGAAACGAATACACGGTTAGGTACTGTACTATAGCGGTTTTTAATCGATAGCGCCGATGCGGTTGAGTGGCCAGTAGCGCACAAGCGCCACAGCGATCAAATCGGAGCGATCGACGGGACCAAAGTAGCGTGAGTCGGCAGAGTTCTCTCGATTGTCGCCCATCACCCACACACAGTCATCGGGGACGGTGTAGGGATAGCTCACCTGGGCGGCGGGCGCCTGGACCGAAAGCGGCCAGCTCATGCCGGTCGTATAGTCCTCATCGAGCGCCTGGCCGTCGACGACGACCTTGCCGTCCTGCAGGTCGACCGTCTGGCCGGCCGTGGCGATGACGCGCTTTACCAGCACGTCATGCTCGGATGTGGCATCGGGGTTGTGAAACACCACGATATCGCCCTGTTTGACGGGCTGTCCGAGTTCGAGCGTCACCTTCTGCGCCAGAATCTGGTCGCCAATCTCGATCGTGTCCTCCATGGAGCCGGTGGGTACCACAAAGGGCTCGACCACAAAGGTGCGGATCAGGAAGGTGGCCACGAGCGCGATCGCGATGACCGCGACCCACTCAAAAGCGCCCCTCAACGCGGAATGCTGCGATGGAACCATTCTCACTCCTCGCCCTGCGAATACGAAGCGTCCAGAATCTCCTGCGCGTATGCGCGCTCCTGGGGCGTAAGCCGTGCCGTCTCGATCAGGTCGGGACGCCAGCGGCAGGTGCGCTCGATGGCATTCTTACGGCGCCAGGCATCGACCTTGGCATGGTCACCGCTCACGAGCACCGGCGGCACGCCCTCGCCGTTGAATTCAGCAGGGCGAGTGTACTGCGCATACTCGAGCAGGCCTCCGTCCTCGGCGGTCGAGAACGACTCGTCGACGTTGCTCATCTCGTCACCAAGGGCGCCGGGGATGAGACGCACGACGGCGTCAGCCACCACCATAGCGGGCAGCTCGCCGCCCGTGAGCACGTAATCGCCGATCGACAGGCGCTCGTCGGCATACGCATAGGCACGCTCGTCGACACCCTCGTAACGGCTGCACACAAACAGCAAGCGCTCGCTTTTGAGCAGGCGCTCGGCCACATGCTGCGTAAAAGGCTCGCCGCACGGGGTGAAGAACACCACCGTCGGCTTGGGGCCCTCCGCGCTAATGGCCTCGATGGCCTCGGCGATAGGCTCGACCTTCATGAGCATGCCCTGCCCGCCGCCGTACGGCTCGTCATCGACGGTACGATGGCGGTCGTGCGTCCAGTCGCGCAGGTTATACGCCTTAAAATCAAAAAGGCCGGCCTTGCGGGCGCGGCCCAAAATCGATGTGGACATGACGGGCTCAAACATCTCGGGAAAGACCGAAAGGGTCTCAATCAGCATGTTGTCCTCCCTACTTGTCCATATCGATCAGGCCGTCCATAACGTGGACGGAAATTGTTCCTGTGTCGGGAAGATCGAGCACAACCTGCTCGATCACGGGAATCAATACCTCGCCGTACCGATCGCCCTCGACATCCCAAACATCGTTAGCGGGCGTCGACATGATCTCGACGATCGTGCCGAGCGAACCGAAGCGCTCGTCAACCACCTCGCGACCCATCAGGTCGGTATAGGCGGCGTCGAGTGAATCGAGCTCAAAATCGTCACGATTTGCCAGCACATAGCATCCCGTGATGCCCTCGGCGGCCGTCAAGTCGTCAATGCCCTCAAATGAGACCAGATCGCCATCGCCCGTATCGGTGACGGACACAACCGTGCAAAAGCGGTCGCGCTTGAGCGCCGGCGGCGTCAGGGCGACGCGCATACCCGGCTCTAATACAGAAGGAAGCCCCCGCAGCGGCTGCGCGAGGACCTCCCCCTTCCTTCCGTGCGGCTTGACCACACGGGCGATATTTTTGTACTGGGACCTCAAGGTCCTAGCCCAGAACCTCTACCTCGACAGCAGTGTCGAGGCGAGCGGCCAGCGCACGGGCGAGCGTGCGAATGGCCTTGATGGTACGGCCACGACGGCCGATGACCTTAGCGACGTCATCCTCGGCGACCGAAACCTCAATCGTAGAGGCGTCGTCACCATCGATGACCTCAAGGCTCACGGAATCCGGGTCGTCGACGATCTGAACAACGAGATATTCGACGAGATCGGCGATGCGATCTGAGAGCATTGCCTCACCCTCGAGCTGTGCAGCGTCAACCTCAGGCACGATTTACTCCTCGGCGCCCTCAGCGGCCTCAGCGGCAGCCTTAGCGGCCTCGGCCTCTTTGGCGAGCTGCTTCTTGGACTTCTTGACGACGGTCTCGGTCTTCTCGCCCTCGTTGGCGGCCTTGACCAGAGCGGCGACGGCGTCGGTGAGCTGAGCGCCCTTGGACTGCCAGTCGGCGATCTTCTCAAGGTCGAGGTTGATGGTCTTGGGGGCGGTCATCGGGTTGTAGCGGCCAACCTCCTCGATGATACGACCGTCACGCGGGGCGCGGGAATCGGCGACGACGACACGGTAGTACGGACGCTTCTTAGCGCCGTGACGAGCAAGGCGAATCTTGACTGCCAAAGGAAACTCCTCCAACCAAGCAGCTTTAGGCTGCAACTACAAACAAACAGTTGAACATAATACGCCATCGACGCGGGCAGGTGAAGTCCGTGAGACCAACTTCTTCGGTGTAGTCGAGGGCAAATCCATATCTTAGACAAGAATTCGGGATTTGCAAGCACATACACGCACCCCACATGAGCTGCGCGGTATACTCATGACATGGAAAGACGCGAACATACATACGGTTATGAGGATGCCATGAGCGTCACGCCGCCTCCCTGGACGGGTCCGGCGGTGGGCCTCATGGACCTCGATGCGTTTTTTGCGAGCGTGGAGATGCTCGATCATCCCGAATGGCGCGGAAAGCCACTCATTGTGGGCGGAGACGCCGATTCGCGTGGCGTCGTGTCCACGTGTTCGTATGAGGCGCGCCGCTTTGGCGTGCACTCTGCCATGGCCTCGGCCGAGGCGCGGCGCTTGTGCCCGCAAGCCATTTGGACGCACGGGCACTTTGATCGCTACCGCGAGGTGAGCGCGCAGGTCATGGCGATTCTTGCCGAGGAGACGCCGCGCGTTGAGCGCGTATCCATCGACGAAGCCTTTATCGATATCACACCGGGTCGCTTTGCGCCCGAGGACCCACTGCTGGTTGCACGGCGTATAAGCGACCGTGTGGCAGCGCTGGGAGTGACGTGCTCCATTGGCGTGGGCTGCAACAAGACGGTCGCAAAGATCGCAAGCGAGCGGGACAAGCCGTTTGGGCTGACCATCGTGCGCCCCGGAACCGAGCAGCGCTTTTTGGCCGCGCTGCCGGTATCTGCCATGAGCGGCATCGGGCGCTCGGCCGAGGAGCGACTGCGCCGCATGCGCATCTACACCCTCGGCGAGCTATCACGTGCACCGGAATCCACCTTGGCCTCTATTTTTGGCGTCAACGGCGAACGCATGCGCCAGCGTGCGCTGGGACTCGAAATCTCCGAAGTCACGAGTCTCGATGAAGAGCGTGAGGTTAAATCGGTGAGCAATGAGCGCACCTTTGCGAAAGATTTGACTGAGCGCGGGGACATCGAAGCGGCGATTGCGCTGTTGGGCGAGTCAGTGGGACGCCGCCTGCGCCGTCAGGGACTGACGGGCGCCACGGTGACGCTCAAGCTCAAGTATTCGTATGGAAGCGGTCGCTCGGCACAGCGCCGGCTGCCTCATCCGACCGACGACGAGAACATCTTTGTGGCGGTTGCGCTCGAACTGCTCGACAACATCTGGCAGGAAGGCATGCATGTGCGTCTGGCGGGTATCGGGATGAGCGACTTTGACCATCAGGGCGGCATCCAGACCGACCTGTTCTGCAAAGTCGACGACCGCGGAGCCCAATCCAGCGACCGACGCGACCTCTCGGTTGCTATCGACGCCGTCCGAGACAAGTTCGGCGACACCGCCCTATCCTTCGGCCGCCAATCCCGCTTCAACGATTAACCGCCTTTGGGCAAAAAGAAAGCCGGGCAGGTACGGAAAACCGCAACTGCCCGGCAAAATGCGCGAGGCTAACTAAAAGCCCCGTATCAAATGAGCCACTAGAGGAAGTCGAGGGGGAGCTGGGGGGCGTCACCCCAGAGCTTTTCTAGACGGTAGAAGTCGCGGGCTTCGGGAGTGAAGACGTGAACGACGACCGAGCCGTAGTCCATGAGCATCCAGGTCTTCTGCTCGCGGCCCTCGATGGAGAACGGATGCTCGCCGCAAGCCGCGGCGACCTTCTCCTCGATCTCGTCGACGATAGAATCGACCTGGCGGTTGTTGGTACCGGTGGCAAGCACAAAGTAGTCGCACACGTCGGAAAGCTCGGTCAGGTTGAGCACCTGCACGTCCTCGCCCTTCTTGTCGTAGGCGGCCTGCGCGGCGGCGCGGGCGACATCCTCGGCGGCGACACCGCTCGCGGACAGCGAGGCGGCGGTGCGGTCGGACGTGGCGGCGAAACTCTTGTGCTCCACACCTTCAAGAATCTGCTCGTCAGTCATGGTCTCGTCGGCCATGGAATACCTCTTTCTAGACACACCCGAGCTAGCGCAGCTGGGCGTAATGGTTGTAAATCGTAATAGCCGTGGGATAAAGATAGCGCCCGGACTGGATCACATAGACCAGACCCTGCGCAAAACAGGAGAAGAACAACTCGTCAAGCGTCGACTCCCCCACCATCTTGCGCAGCGCATGGGCATAGTCGCCGTGACGGTTGGGCTCGATGGCATCTGCCACAAAGACCACCATATCGAGCGGCGTCATGTCGCAGGCACCCACGGTGTGACGGTCGACAGCCTGGAAAACAGCCGGCGACAGCTCGGGAAAAAGCTGCGGAAGCTCATAGGCGGCAACAGGGCCATGCAAAAGCGGCGTCGCGGCGGAAGGAGAGCCGGCAACCTTGATGCCATAGTGAAGCGCGCGGGCCACGAGCTCGTCATCGGAAAGAACCTTGTCCCAGTCGTGAATTAAGCCGGCGGCAGCCGCATCAAAGCGGTCAACGCCGTAGACCTCGGCCAGATGAAGTGCGGTCTCGGCAACACCCAGCGAATGCATGTAGCGCTTGCGCTTATCCTTCATACGCACATCAAGCAGCTCTTGAATGCGCTTGAGCAGCGCGCGCTCATCGCCCTCAAACTGATCCTCTACCGACAACGTAGCCCCCATCACTCAAAATCTTCTTGGCCCAAATCGGCATATAGCCTGCGCTTGCGAATGTAGCCGAGCACGGACTCGCTCGTAAGATAGCGCACGCTCATGCCGCGGGCAACTCGCTTACGAATGTTCGTCGAGCTGATCGCCAGCGCCGGAATCTGAATATAGCGCACGTCGAACGGCAGCCCCGACTCTTTGATTCGGGCACGCGCCGTATCGATATCAAAGCCCGGTCGCGTCGCCGCAATAAAGGTAGCAAGCTCAGCGATTCGTTCGGCATCATGCCAGGTCACAATATCGATAATCGCATCGGCGCCCGTAATAAAGTAGAGCTTTACCTGCGGCGGGTAAAAATCGCGAAGGGCATGAAGCGTATCGGCCGTATAGGTTACACCCGGACGGTCGATCTCGAACCGGCTCGCCAAAAAGGCCGGGTTCGCGGCGGTGGCGAGGACCGTCATGGCATAACGGTCCTCGGCAGGCGTAACCGGCTTGTCAAGCTTAAAGGCGGGAGAGCCCGCCGGCATAAAGAGCACAGCGTCCAAGTCGAGCGACTCGCGCGCCTGCTCGGCAGTCACCAGGTGCCCGTAATGAATCGGGTCGAAGGTGCCGCCCATAATGCCAAGCCGAAACTCCTTGCCCTCTTTTATGGGCAGCTCGGGCAAACCGATTCCACCGCGCAGCGACATGGCTTACTCGCCCTCCGAGGTCTCGGCATCGTCCGCGGCATCCGCCGCATCGACAACCTCGACGCCCTCATCCGCAGCATCGGCCACGTCAATGGCCTCAACGGCAACGTCCTCGCCAGCGTCCTCGAGCTCCTCGTACTCCGAGAAGTCCTCAGCGCCCTCAAAGTCAAAGGCACGCTGGCAAATGCGGACCTCGTCGCCCGCACGGCAACCGGCCTTCTCGAGCGCGTCGTCAACACCCATACGTGCAAACTTATGCTGCAGGTAAATGACGGCTTCCTCGTTTTCCCAGTCGGTCTGGATGACCATGCGCTCGATGGCACGACCAACCACACGGAAGGCACCGGGCTCCTCCTGGACAATGCGGAACCGCTTCTCGCGCTGCAGACGGCGGCGCTCCCACTCCTCGTCGCGCAGATCGACTGGCTCAGCGGAGACCACCAACTCGGCACGCAGCTTAGCCACCTGCTCGCCCACGGCAAGCATCAGCGTGTTGAGGCCGGCGCCCGTCACGGCGGACACGGCAAAGAACATATGTCCATCGTCGAGCGCGGCGCGCTTGAGGTCGGCAATCTTGTCGGCCGTGCCCGGCGCATCGCACTTGTTGGCGACGACGATCTGCGGACGCTCCGAAAGCTCGGCGCCATACTGCTCGAGCTCACGGTTGATGATACGGTAATCCTCGACCGGATCGCGATCCTCAAACCCGCCCGTCATGTCAACGACATGCATGATGAGCGCCGTGCGCTCAATGTGGCGCAGGAACTGGTGGCCCAGGCCCTTGCCCTCGCTCGCGCCCTCGATCAAACCAGGAACGTCGGCAACGACGTAAGAATACTCACCGGCACGCACCATGCCGAGGTTCGGCACGAGCGTTGTAAACGGATAGTCGGCGATCTTGGGACGGGCGGCACTCATGCGCGCGATAAGCGAGGACTTGCCCACCGAGGGGAAGCCCACGAGCGCGGCATCAGCCATGAGCTTCATCTCGAGCTCAATCCAGTGCTCCTCGGCCGGCTCGCCCAGCTGGGCGAATGCGGGCGCGCGGCGCACCGACGTCACAAAGTGCGTATTGCCCAGACCGCCGGCACCGCCGGGCGCCACAACGACGCGCTCGCCATCATGCACCAAGTCGGCAATCTCGAACATCGGGGTCTGCGTCTCGGGGTCGAGCTCGCGCACCACGGTACCCATGGGAACCTTGAGAATAAGGTCCTCGCCGCTCTTACCGTTACGACGGGCACCCTGCCCGTGCGTGCCGCGCTCGGCGCGGAAGTGATGCTTAAAGCGGTAATCGATCAGCGAAGACAGCTGAGCATCGGCCTGGATGACGACATTGCCGCCACGACCGCCGTCGCCGCCATCGGGGCCGCCCTTGGGGACAAATGCCTCGCGCCTAAACGACATGCATCCGGCTCCGCCGTCGCCGCCGCACACGTTAATGCGGCTGATATCGGTGAACTGTGACAACAGAATCGCCTCCTACAAAAAGAGGGAGACCCTTGAATCCTAAAACTCAAGTGCCTCCCACATATGTGCTCTATGAAGGGTGAATTACGCGTTCGCGAGCGGGCGTACGCTGACCCTGTGCTTGATACCCTTGTGGAACTCAACGGTACCGTCGACCAGCGCGAACAGCGTGTCGTCCTTGCCACGGCCAACGTTCTCACCCGGGTGGATGTGAGTGCCGTGCTGACGGACGAGAATCGTGCCCGTGGTTACCGTCTGGCCGGCATAGCGCTTCGTGCCAAGGCGCTGACCGCGGGAGTCACGGCCATTACGGGAGGAACCGAGTCCTTTTTTGTGTGCCATTGTGTATACCTACTCTTTCGTTACGAGTGTAATCTACTCGGCGACGGGAGCCTCGGCAACAGCCTCGGCCTCTGCCTTGACAGCCTTCTTGGCGCGGGACGTAGCCTGGACCTTCACGATCTTCAGCTTGGTGAGCTGCTGACGGTGACCCTTCAGACGACGATAGCGCTTACGCTTGTGGAACTTGAAGACCAGCTGCTTCTCGCCCTTGAACTGCTCAACGATCTGAGCGGTAACCTTGGCCTTGGCCAGCTTGTCGGGATCGGTGACGATCTTCTTACCATCGTTGAGGAAGATGACCGGCAGGGTGACCTTGTCGCCCTCATTGCCCTCGATCTTCTCGACGGTGATGACATCGTCGGTGGCGACCTTGTACTGCTTGCCGCCCGTGTTAACGATTGCGTACATGTTTACTTGCCCTTCATGCATCAGTTAGTGCAACAGCCGAATATAGTAGCAGGCGATAATACCCCCGTCAACGAGTATGTGGAGCAAATCCACAAGTTCGCACAGGTATGGGGCTGACGAGTCGGCCCTCGTCGTCCTCGCATGCTTGATTCTGACGCTCGACATCGTAGGAGCAGATGGTCACGAGGTCTTGCATACCGGTGGAAACAATAGGTGCATCGACGCCCGGGGTCAAGCCCTGCAACAAAACATCAGCAGCAGAAAGCAAAATCTCCGGACGCATGGAGCCCTCGTTGTCGGCATGGGTGTCGAGCATGAGCACCAGATGGTCCGGACGCTCCCCCTCCGTGAGCTCATAGCCCACCAATGTGTGGTCAAGGTCTAAGCGCTTGCTCTTCCTACCGCGTGCATAGTCGATGCCATGGCCTGCACGCAACGTGTCGATCGCGGCGCGTACCTCCTCGGCGCTCACGGGGGCCTCGGGGTCCAGGTGCAAGTCGATGCGGTACGACAGACGCGTAAGCTGAGCCGTCAGAGCCGGCGTGCGCACGTCGATGTAGGCAGCCTCGATAGGCGCCAGATCGGCGGGCGATGCCGCCGCCAGGCGCTCAAAGGCCTCGTCGAGCGCCACGAACTCGGTCATAAACAGGTCATACCACTCGCAGGTCGACGACGTACCCACCGGAAGCGCCGAAGAGAAGCCCACGCGCATGTGCGGAGAGAAGCCCTGCGTGACGGCATAGGGCAGGCCCGCACGGCGCACGATGCGCTCAATGGTATGGATCAGTTCCAGATGGCCCAGGTACTTAAGGCGATCGCGCTTGCCGTAGCGAACGCGCAGCCTAAAGAGCGTGGGGTTGTCGGTCAAGCGCTCACTCATGCGCGATCACCCATCAATACGTTCTTGGCATGGAGCGTGGGGCAGATTCCGCAGCCGGTGCACGACGTGCGGGTGCAGTCGGGCGTCGTGACGCCCTCGAGAGAGCGACGGTACTCGCGCTCGAGGAAGCCGCGCGTGCAGCCGGGGCTCACGTGCTCCCACGGCAGGCGCCAGTCCAACTCGTAGGGCAGGTGCACGAGCTCATTAAGGTCGATTCCGTTTTTGGCAGCGGCCTCCTTCCAGTTGTCGAGCGAGAAGTGCTCCACCCAGGCGTCGAAGCGCGAGCCCGCACGCCAGGCATCGATGATGACCGGCGTCATATCGCGACCGGCACGGGAGAGCGCTGCCTCGATAAGCGAGGTCTCCGCATCGTGGTAGTGTACGCGAACGGCGCGGTTGCGCACGCTCGTGATGAGCAGCTTCTGGCGGCGCTTGACGTCGTCGTAATCGAGCTGCGGGCACCACTGGAAGGGCGTTGCCGCCTTGGGGATGAACACCGAAACAGAGATAGACACCGAGATAGACCCGCGGCGCGCCTTGGGCACCACGGAGCGGCCGAGCTCCAGCACGTGATCGGCCAGGTTGGCGATAGCCACGATGTCCTCGTCGCGCTCGCCGGGAAGGCCCATCATGAAGTAGAGTTTCATGCGGTTCCAGCCGGCCTCGAAGGCCGCCTTGGCCGCACGGTCCAGGTCCTCCTCGGTCACGTTCTTGTTGATGATGTCGCGCATACGCTGGCTGCCCGCCTCGGGCGCGAACGTCAGGCCGCCCTTCTTTTCGCCGGCGACCGACTCGGCCATATCCACGCCAAACGAATCCAAGCGCTGCGACGGAATGGACACGCGAATGCCCGTGTCCTCCAGACGACGGTTGAGCCTACCGAGCACGTCGCGGATGCAGGAGTGGTCGGTCGTCGAAAGCGAGGTAAGCGACACCTCGTCATAGCCAGTCTTTTCCAAGCCCTGGATCACCGATGACACGATCTGGTCGGCCGAGCGCTCGCGTACCGGACGATACGTCATGCCTGCCTGGCAAAAACGGCAGCCGCGGGCGCAGCCGCGCAAGATCTCGATAGACAGGCGATCGTGGACGAGCTGCGCATACGGCACGCACGACTGAGAAAGCGGATTGGTGGCACCAAAGTCCTCGACGACGCGCTTGTAGACTACCGGCGGAACGTCCTTGCCCTCGCGCGGCACGGTGTAGCCATGCGGCGAGCAGGGCTCGTCATAGCGCACCTCATACAGGGACGGCACATAGGTACCGGCGACCGTCGCGAGCCGCTCGACAATCTGAGCGCGCGAGACGCCCTCGTCGCGCAAGCGGCGATGCAGCTGACAGATTTCGAGCAGCGACTCCTCGCCCTCGCCAATGAGGATGGCATCGAAGAATGCCGCGTACGGCTCGGGGTTATACACCGAAGGACCGCCGGCGACGATAATGGGATCGTCCTCGGTACGGTCGGCAGCCAACAGCGGAATGCCGGCGAGATCGAGCGCTTCGAGGAAGTTCGTCACAGCCATCTCGTGCGGCACGTGCATGCCGACAATGTCGAACGAGGCCACGGGCGCTGCACCCTCGAGCGACAGCAGCGGAATCCCCGCCTCGCGCATGGCGTCGCCCATATCGGGCCACGGCACGTAGCCGCGCTCGCAGGAGATGCCCTCGGCCTGATTAAGGATGCTGTAGAGAATGGCGATGCCCTGGTTGGGCAGACCGACCTCATACACGTCCGGATAGATCATGCAGCAGCGATAGTCGGCATCGGCCTTTGAAAGCGTGCCCCACTCGTGATCGATATAGCGGCTCGGCTTCTCGACCTTGGCGAGCAGTGGCTCAATTAAATGAAAACAGTCTTGATACGGAACGCGCAACGGAAAACCCCTAAGCAGCGAGATCGGATGCGTCTTGGTAGGACGCCATAGGACGGGTGGCACCGGCGACCGTGGTCACCAGGTCGCGAACGCGCGAGAACGTGGCGGCAGCGACCTCGTTGGCACGGCTGTAGTCCACATCGCGCTCGTAGAGCGACACGAGCGCGCGGCCCATGCCATAGGTACCCGCGGCGGCGGTAAGCGCCTTAACGACAAAGCCGATGTGCGGCGTCTGCTTCACCAATGCGCGGGTGACGGCGCGAATCACCAGACCGCCGGCGAGCACGCCTGCGACCTCGTAGCCGCGCTCAGGCTTAATGCCGCGTCCAAAGATGGCCGCGAGCTCAAAGAGCATGCCCACCTGCGCCAGCGCCATAACGGGATAATCGGCGCCCGGCAAAAACACCAGCGCGCCGGTCGCCATATTGGTGAGCGCACACGAGGTGATGATACGATTGGCCGCCGCGATGCGCATGAAGGCAAAGTTGGCGGCAAAAGCCGTCTCCTTGTCCGTACGATCGAGAATCCAGCGGGCAAGCGTCTCGAGCAGATAGGTCTTGTCGGTCGCCGCCACCACGCCAAGCATGGGCGTAGATTCCTCAACGAACGGTACCTCGACGGCGGACTCGGCAAGCACGCACACGGGCGCGCCGGCGATCACGAGCTCCTGCACGGCACTCTCCAGGCGGTCGGAGCCGCACGAGAGGACCAACACCACGTCGGTATCGGCCTTTGGAGCAATTCGCTCCTCCCCCAGACGCTCGACGCGCACAATGCCCGAGGTCGTCTGCGGTACAAAGGCGTCACGCACCGTCTCGGCCAGAAAGCGCGAGGCGGACGAATCCAAATAGACCGAGACGCGCACCGGCGTATCGGAATCCTTCTTAACGGACGCGCCCATCTTAAAAGCGCGGGTCAGCTTATCTACGGGAATTTTCATAGCAAACCCCTCCAGCGGTTACGCGGCGCCCGAACGATGCCGCCATATGGATTGTACGATACCCACCGTCAGCAGCTGAATCATCATCGAAGACGAACCGAAGCTAATAAACGGTAGCGGAATACCGGTAATCGGCATCATGCCGATGCACATGCCGATGTTTTCGAAGGTCTGGAACGCCCACATGCCAACGATGCCCACACACGATAGGCGCAAGAACAGCGACTCACACTTAAAGGCGACGCGAATCGTCGAAAAGATCAGCAGCACGTAGAGGCACAGGAGCAAAAAGGAACCGCAAAAGCCAAAGGTCTCGGACAGGAAGGCGAAGACGAAGTCGGTGTGGAACTCGGGCAGAAAGCCGCCGGCCGACTGCGTCGCATGGCCCAAACCCTTACCAAAGAAGCCGCCCGAGCCAACGGCGATAAGCGACTGCTGCAGGTTGTAGGCATCGTCCGAATCGGCATTATCGGGGTCGATAAAGACCGTCAGACGGTTCATCTGATACTGCTTGATGAGCACATCGTGGCCGAGCAACGAATCAAAGACCGAATCGAGCGCCAGGACGAGGGCCACCAGGCCCACGAGCAGGGCCAGGGTCGACAGCACCCATTCGCGGCGTGCACCGCTCATGCAGATGACGATGGCGCCCGAGACCAGCACGACCAGGCCCGAGCCCAGGTCGCCCATGGCGACGACGGCCAAAAACGGAATGGACAGCATGCCGCAGAGCTTGACGTAGTCGCGAACGGTATCGATGCGGCCGTTATACTGCGAGCCAAGCGTGGCGATAAAGAAGATGGTGATGAGCTTGGCAAGCTCAACCGGCTGGAATGTCAAGCCGATACCGGGAATCTTGATCCAGCCCGTCATGCCCAGACCGCCCGTATAGGACAGGCCCGGAATCTTGGGCGAGAAGATCACAATAAGGTCAATGACGAGCAGCGCCGTCGAGAAGTTAGAGATGCCGCGCAGATCGGTACGCCAGACGAGCACCGCAAGCACCGCGCCAATGCCAATGCCCAGCAGGTGGCGCGAGAATGAGGCGTCGGCCTTAAACTGTGACGCCGACCAAATAATGATGGCGCCATAGGCAACGAGCGCGACGGTAGCCAGCAGCACACCGATATGCACCTTTTGGCGAAACGTACCGCGCGAGGCCGAAAGTTGCTTGTTGACGCGGTCCAGGCTGCTGCGAGAGCCGGTCTTGGTTGAACGGAACAGATCCGCCGGAGAAAAATCCATCGCAACCTCCTATCGAACCGAAGAATCGCCCGAGGCCGAAGAGGTATCGGGCTCGTCATAAATCGCGCCGAGCACGTCGCGCACGACATGCATCGCGGTATCTGAGCCACCGCCGCCCTGCTCCAGGACAGTAGCGATGACATACTTGGGATCATCGGCCGGCGCATAGGCGCAGAACCACGCGTATTCGTCCTCGCCGCTTTTCTCGCCCGTGCCCGACTTGCCGTATACCTGCGGCGTCAGGGTGCCAAAGTGAGCCGCCAGGGACGTCGATGCCGTGTAAATCACGTCGTGCATGCCGTTGCGAACAAGAGCCAAATCCGAATCGCTGTTGATCTTGGCCTCCAGGCGCTTCTTCTTGCCTTTGCCGTTGTACTTATAGGCATCGCCGTCGCCATCGCGCGACACGGCAGACAAAAACACGTGAGGCACGTACTGCTTACCGCCGTTGGCAAGGCCCATGTAGGCGCATGCCATCTGCAAAGGCGTCACCAAAATGTCGCCCTGGCCGATGGCAATGTTGGTCATATCGCCGGCATTCCACTTGCGGTCCTCGGCAGAGGCGTCGGTAAAGTACGACTCTTTCCACTCGGCATCGGGAATACGGCCCGCGCCCTCACTCGGCAAATCGATACCGCAGGTCTTGCCTAGGCCCCAGCGACGAAAGACCTCCTGCAGGCCCTCGGAATGTTGCTCGTCATAAAAGAACGCCTTGCCCATATCGTAGAAGACGGGGTCGCACGAGTTGGCAATACCCGACTGCAGCGTCATGGTGCCGTGTCCAGACGTCAGCCAGCAGCGCTTGCCCCAAGCCTTGCCCAAGCCCGTCCAATAGCCCGTGCAGTTGGTTGTCTGCGTTGAAGTGTAGGTTCCAAACTCAAGACCGGCCAGTGCCGAGAGCGGCTTGATGGTCGAGGCCGACATGTACTGTCCGCTAATGGCGCGGTTGAGCAGCGGGTGCGAACCCTTGTCATCATTGAGCTCGGTCCACACGTCATTTGAGACGCCGCCGATAAAGACGGACGGATCGAACTTGGGCTCGCTCGCCATGCCCAGGATCTCACCATTGTTGGGATCGAGGCACACCACAGCGCCGTTGCCGGCATTGCTGTAGCCGGTGGTCTTGGCAAGCTCGATGGCGCTCGCCAGCGCCGTCTCACAGGCCTGTTGGATCTTAAGGTCGAGCGTGAGCTTAATGTCGGAGCCGGCCTTGGCGGGCACGGCGCCGGCCTGACCGGTCACATTGCCCGAGGCATCGACCTTGACGGTCTGCTCGCCACGAATACCCTGCAGCAGGTTTTCGTAGTAGCTCTCAACACCCGCCTGGCCCACGATATCGCCCGACTGGTACGTAATCTTGCCAGCAGAAGCATCATCATCGCCAGAGGTTTTCTTATTCTGGGCCTCGAGCTGCTCGGAGGTAATGGTGCCGGTATAGCCCAAAATGTGACAGGCAGTCTCGCCGTACGGGTACTGGCGCTCGGTACGCTCGGCAATCTTGACGCCCGGGAACTCGCCTGCGTGCTCCTTGATATAGGCAACCGTGGAACGACGGACGTCCGTCGCAATGGTATGCAGGCTCTGGGCGCCCTCGGAATTGTCCTGAATATTGCGCAGAACCGCCACGTAGGGCATACCGAGCACGTTGGCAAGATGGCGAACCAGAACCTCATCCTCGGCAAGGTCGCGGTAGGCCACGACAGCAAGTGAGGGACGGTTCTGGACAAGTGCCACGCCATTGCGGTCGAGGATGCGGCCGCGCACAGCGGGTGTGGTAACGGTGCGCGTCTGATTGCTATTAGCCTGCTTTTCGTAATAGTCCGACGAGACCATCTGCATGCCCCACAGCTTGACGGCAAGCGCCGCGAACATCGCGCCCACACCCGTGGTGAGGATGGAGAAGCGGCCCTTAAAGGCGGTCGCCGCGGTATTGCCCTCGCCCTCGGTGGCGCGCGGGGCCGTTCCATGCTGCGTATCGTAGGTAAAACGGGAATCGCCGCGACGCATGATGACCAGCGCGACCACGATGGCCACAACCAGCACGATACCGGCGATAATAACCGTCATCTGGGAAGACATCTACGAGCCTCCCCTATTTGAGCTTACGGGTCTTGGGCTTAAAGCGCATGCCCGTCTGGCGTCCGCCACGTGCGGAGAATCCATAACCGGACTGCGGCACGACGCCGGACATCAAAAACGGAATGGCAACCAAACCCGTCAGGATCGAAGACGGCAGCGCATGGCCGAAGATCGCCACGACAAAGCTCGTCTCCAAACCCATAAACAGCAAGATGATGCTGTAGATCACATTAATGACGAGCGCGAAGGCACCCACCGTGATGCCGCGCGCACTCGGGGTACCGCCCGTCTGACCGGCGGCGCTATGCACCAGGGCAAAAGAACCCACGGTCAGCAGGAGCGACATAACGCCCACCGGCACGGCAGCGGAAAGGTCATAGAACAAGCCGCTGCAAAAACCGCACACGACGGCACGGGTCGGGTCGCCCGAGAACACGCTTATGCACACCAGGATAATCATAAAGTTGACGCGACCGCCCGCAATGGAGATCTGCGGTGCCAGGCCTGCCTGCAGCAGCACGCACACGATGGCGGCGATTACAAACGTACGGGAGCTCATCCCCTGCTCGTGTAGATCCATGGACATGCCCCCTACTCGCTCGAGCCGGAATCGGTCGTCTCGGACGTGTCGGAACCGTCATCCGAGCTCTCGTCCTTCGTCTTGGTCGCAGCATCGCGCGACGTTCCCTGCGGCGTGCTATTAGCGGTGCTCGCGTCCTCATCCGAGGCCGACTGTTCGTCGGTCAGCGAGGTGATGACCAGCACTTCCTCGTTGTTCTCGGCCGTCGTCTGGGCGCGCACCACAATGGTGTAGTACACGTCGTTTGCGGATTTTTCAACCGACGAGACGGTGCCGAGCGGTAGACCCTTGGGGAACACACCGCCAATGCCCGAGGTCACGATGATGTCGCCAACCTTAACATCGGAGTCGACGCTCACGTACTCAAGACGCAGCGTGCCGTCAGCCTGACCCTGCAGCATACCCTGGGCGCGCGTGTCCTGAACCATGGCGGATACGCCGGAGTTCTCGTCGCCAATCAGGCGCACGGTAGAGGTCTTGGCCGATACCTCGATAATCTGGCCGATAACACCGGCAGAACTCGTCACGGGCATGTTGATGGTAAGCCCGTCGGCAGAGCCCTTGTCGATGGTAACGGTCGAGGTCCAGGCATCGCCCGATGCGCCGACGATACGAGCTGCGGTCGATTTGAGGTTATAGGTCGACTGCAGGCCGACCAGCCCCTCCAGACGCTCGGCGGTCTTTTGAGCCTCGGAGAGCTCAGCAACCTTAGAGGTCAGTTCCTCGTTTTGCTTCTTAAGCTCGTCAAGCGTGTCCTGCGACGCCGTAAGGTTAGAGAACACGTTACCGATCGCATTGAAGGGAGCCGCCACAGCCGAGCCCACAAAGCGCACCGGCGAGGTAATCGTCGTCACGCCCGAGCGCACGGCATGAATCGGTCCTGCCTCGCCCTCGCGGATGTAAAACGTGAGCAGCAACACCGAAATCAGGCTGAAAACAATCAACGGGCGCATACCCGTTGATTGTCGCTTGGTATTCAGATTTGTGGAGAAACCCGAAGATCGTGCCAAATGGAATCCACCTTTTGGAAATTAAGCATTGGTCTGGACGAAGCCGCCATCAAACGCATTGGCCTCGAGCACGCGGGCACAGCCGTTAACGACGTTATCGAGCGCCGTGGGGCTGACGTTGACCGAAACACCGGTCTCATCGCGCAGGCGCACGTCGAGACCGCGCAGCAGCGCGCCGCCACCGGTCAGCAAAATGCCGTAGTACATAAGGTCCGAGGCAAGATCGGGAGGCGTAGCGTCGAGTGCGTCCTTGACGGCCTTGGCCATCTCGTCGAGCGGCTTGTTGAGCGCGCGACGAATCTCCTCGCTCTCGATGCGCACGGTCTTGGGCAGACCGGTGATCACGTCGCGGCCGTTGACCTCAACGTCGAGCTCGTCCTTGAGCGGCACGGCGGAACCGACCTTGATCTTGATGTCCTCTGCCGTACGCTCGCCGATGGCCAGGTTGTAGGCATCACGAACGTGCGTGAGGATGGCCTGATCGAACTCGTCGCCGGCAATACGAATGGACTGCGAGACGACGATGCCGCCCATAGCGATAACGGCGACCTCGGTGGTACCGCCGCCGATGTCGATGACCATGGAGCCGGTGGGTTCCTCGACGGGCAGGTCGGCGCCGATAGCGGCTGCCATAGGCTCTTCGATCAGATAGGCCTGGCGGGCACCGGCCTGGATCGTGGCCTCAAAGACAGCGCGCTTCTCAACCGACGTGACACCGGAGGGAACGCAGACGACAACACGCGGACGCGGAGTCCACGGATACCGCTTCTCGGACGCCTTATCGATAAAGTAGCGAAGCATGGCCTCGGTAACATCGAAGTCGGCGATGACGCCGTCCTTCAGGGGACGAACGGCCACGATGTTGCCGGGCGTACGGCCGAGCATGCGCTTTGCCTCGATACCGACCGCCAAGATGCGCTCGTCGTTCTTGTCGATGGCGACAACAGAGGGCTCGCGAATGACGATGCCCTTGCCGCGCACGGAGACAAGCGTATTTGCGGTGCCGAGGTCGATGGCAAGATCGCCCGCATAGCTACCGAAGAACATATCCATCAAAGAAAACAACGCAACTCCTGATGTGTTGGATGATTGCTGGAAAACTACTAGCCCATCATACTAGCGCAAGCCCGGCACCTCACTTGCGGTGAAGCGCCGGGCAAAGCTAAATCCCATAAGGTCACTACTGGTTGTCAGCAGCCGAGAAATCCATATCAAGCGAAGAAACGGCCCAGCCGATATGGTTGTCGGAGCGCACGAATTTGACGGTGTACTCCTGCTCGCCGCCCTTGGACAGCGATGCCTTCACCTTAGCGGTCGTCTCGGTCATGGACTGATCCATGCCCTCGACGGACACGGTGGCACCCTGCGGAATCGAGGAGATGATCATCGACTTAGCGTCCTCGGACAGGCTCGAGGCCAGGCAAGACTCGGCCTTTGCGGTGTCACCGTCACCGGCAGCCTGGAACAGATCGGTAACGACAGACTCCTGAGACGGGAAGCCAAAGCCGCGCGTGTAGGCAAAGCCCAGACCGCCCGCGGCGATCAAAATGAGCAGAAGCAGCACGATGAAGACTTTGAGGCCCGTGTGGCGATGGCGGCGACGGACCTTGGCCTGCTTACGATCCTGACGGTCCTGCTGGACCATCTCGGACTCGGACAGCGTAAAGAAGCCGGTGTCCGAGGGATCGGGCATAAACTGACCGGTCGCGCCCGTAGGATCGAGCGGATCGACGGCAGGAGCGTCCATCGCGGGCGCCGGAGCCGTGGCCATAGCCGTCTGGGCAGACAGCGCAGCAAGCGAATCCTGCACGCGGGCAAGCTCATCGGCCTGCTCGGAGGTGAGCTGGTAGATGCCATCGGCAGTAGCGGCGTTAAAGGCGTCGAGTGCGTCGGAGGGACGGCCGGCGGCAGAAAGCGCCTGGCCCATGCCGGCGTTGAGCGCACGCGTGTCGTCGCGGGGGCCGGCGAAGTCGATAGCCGTGCGGTAGGTCTCCACGGCATCCGCCGGACGGCCGAGCTTAATGAAGCAACGACCGAGCTCGCCGAGTGCGGCGGCAGGAGCCGGATTGGCGCCGTCGATGGCAGCCTGACGGAAGGCGGTTCCCGCGTTGGCATAGTCGCCCGACTGGAACAGCGCATTGCCCAGGCCCAGATAGGCCTTGAACGGCGTGGCATAGGAAGCATCCTGCGTAGCGGCAGAGAAAGCCTGAGCGGCCGTCGTGTAGTCGCCCACGGCGGCGAGCGCCTTGCCGCGGTTGGTGAGCAGCGCGCCGCGCTTGCCGTAGGTACCGTCGTTGAGGGCGGCGGCATAGGCCTCGGCGGCCTCGGCATACATGCCCAGGTGCATCAAGGCGTTGCCACGAAGGTGATCGGCCTCGCCCATAATCTCATCGGGAGTCTTTGCCGCCCCAAGCATCTGGGCTGCAGCGGAAAAATCACCCGCGCGGTAAGCGGCGCGGCCCTGTTGGATCAGCTGGCTATTCAAGGAAGTCCCCTTTACTCGTGAACGATCTCGACATGAACGATCTCGTCGCCGGCACGCAGCTGCGAAATCACATCGAGACCCTCGACCGTGGTACCAAAGACGGTGTAACCAGAATCGAGGTTATGCTGGGCACCCAGGCAGAAGTAGAACTGCGAACCCGCGGAATCGGGGTCCATGGAGCGTGCCATGGCAAGGGCGCCATCGACATGGCTGTTGCGCGGATTGGTGGCAAACTCGCCCTTGATGCAGTAGCCGGGGCCACCGGTACCGGGCATGCCGTCGGGGCCCTCAAGACCGGCAGCGACGTCGGCGCCGGACATGTCGCGGGTATTGGGGTCGCCACCTTGGATAACAAAACCGGGCACATAGCGATGGAACTTAAGGCCATCATAGAAGCCCATCGTGGAAAGCTCGCAGAAGTTCGCGACATGAATGGGAGCGCCCTCGCCGTCAAACTTGACCTTGATGGTACCCTTCGACGTCTCGATTACGGCACACTCGTCGCCGACAAGCTGATACTCGGGCGTGTAGAGCTCTTTCTTAAAACCAAACATGTGGTTCCTTCCTCGTGCGTTTAAAGCATATTTGTACGAATTGTAGCAATAAGCACGGGCTTACATCAATTGCGCACGTAGGTTATGCCGACTATGGCGAACTAATTTAAGGAACGCTGCTGCGGCTTCCAGGAACCCACATTGGCATCGTACTGGTTCAGCGCGCTGTTGCCGCCCTGCGCGATGGGCGCCAGGATCTCGCTTTGGTGGGAACTCATCGACTCGCCATCGGGAATGGCCAGCGAGATATCCCAGCTCTGGCAGATCACGTCAACGCGCTCATACATCCACTCGGCAAGCTGCTTTAAGTGGGCGATGTCGTCCGCATAGACCGTATCGTCCTGATACTTAAGATTGTTGAGCTCATCTTGCGTCTTTTTGATCTGGTCGCGCAGGGCGTAGGCACTCTGCGACAGCTCCTGACGGGTGGACAGCGGCGTTCGGAGATAACCGTTGTTAAAGGAATCGATGACCTCGCCGATCTGGTCCTCGTCAGCGTAGGACACGATGGTCTGATACAGACCGTCGAGCCTGGTATAGAGCTGATCATCGGTGAGCACGGTTTCTTCCTGAACCACCTCGGCAGAATCGCCCTGCTTGGTATCGTCCTCAGTCGCCTCGCCCTTTTGACGCGTGGGGAAGGTGGTTTGTGCAGCTTGGCCAAACTGGTCGTAGAAGCCAGGCATAACACCCATGGGATCGGTCGTCACGAACCAATAGGCACCACCGCACACGACGGCAAGAACCGCGATGATAATGAGCGGCTTGGGAATATGACGCTTATGCTTGTGATAGGCGTCCTCGTCGGGGTGCACCTTGCGCTTGGGTTTTTGAGCATCGTCATGCAGGGAAACGGGCGTGGGAATATCGACCTTGGGGATACCGAAATCCTTATCGAAAGCCGGCAGCACGCAGGTCTCATTGGGGTCAGCGGCGTCCGAAAGCACCGCAGCGGCAGAGGCCGGCGCATGCGGCACCTCGGTATCGATCTGCTCTTGCGTTAGGCGCGGAAAGCCCGCCGTGCGGCCCGCTGCCAGGTCGGATGCGGCCGCGTCCTTGGAGAGGATACCCGGAGCGGGGCGTCCGCATTTGGGGCACGTACGATCATGCGGAGAAAGACGGGCACCGCAGCCCTCACAGAACACGAACTCGGTGTGCTCCGGACCATCGCCCGGACCCACGTAGGCGTTGCAGTAGGGGCAGAACGAGGCGCCGTCCTCGATAGTCTTAAGGCAATGCGGGCAGATCACGGCATCCTCTTTTCGAAGCAATTCAAATAATCGAGGTTAGAGCATAACATCGCCACGGCCCCACAGGAGCAAGGCACCAATTCAACATCGCCAGGGCGCGTAGTTACTTCTTCTTTTTGCTCGGCATCGAGACTTTGATGCCTTGGGCGGACTTGGTTACGCGAGAGCGCTTGGCTCCGCTACCCTTCTTTTTCTTGGGCTGGGCCTGGGCCACGCCCTCGAGTGCGCGGACCTCGGCCTCGCGAACGGTGCGAGCTTCGCGGCGCTGTGCCATGTCGGCGGCGACGCGCTTGGCAAAACGCTCCGCCGTCGAACCCGTCGAGCTCACCTTGCCGCCACCGCGACCCAAGCGGACGCGCACACCGCGGCCAAAACCAGTTGCGGCATGACGACGACGCGGCTTGAGCGAATCCATCATCGTGGCGAGCTTAAAGAACACCGAGCAGGTAAAGACCACGATGACAGCCAAGATAACCATCTGGCCCATCGACAGGTTGGCAATAGACAGCAGCTTCGGGAATCCGATAACGCCCGTCAGGATGCCGACGACTACAAACACAAAGAGCGCCACACGCAAGGGCGTGAGGGGCTGCGAGATACGCCAGATCAGGCTGACGCTCGCCGCGCACGAAGTAAGCAGGCACATCGTAGACAGCGTGAGCTGGTTAAAGCCAAACACGCGCGCCACAAAGATATCGAGCGCCGCGGCCAAAATGACCGCAATCGACGCCGGCAGTGCCCGCTTGAGCACGTTCGTCAGGAACGATCCCTTCACGCGAGCATTGTTGGGCTCCAGGCCCAACACAAAGCCCGGCGCGCCGATGCAGAAGAAGTTGATGAGCGTCATCTGAATCGGCTCGAAAGGGTACGGCGGCAGCGCGATGCACAGCGCCGCCAGGCCCATCGAGAACAGCGTCTTGGTCAAGAACAGCGAAGCCGAACGCTGCAGGTTGTTGATGGAGCGACGGCCTTCGGCCACCACGGCGGGCATCGAGGCAAAGTCGTTGTCGACGAGCACGATCTCGGCCACGTTGCGCGCGGCATCGGAGCCGGCCGCCATGGCGACGGAGCAGTCGGCCTCCTTGAGTGCCAACACGTCGTTGACGCCGTCGCCCGTCATGGCCACGGTGTGCTCGCGGCGCTTGAGCGCCTGCACGAGCTCGCGCTTCTGCTGCGGGGTCACACGACCAAAGACATGGTAGCGGTCCACTGCGGCATCGAGCTTGGCCGGCGTATCGAGCGTCGTGGCGTCCACATAAGCGTCCGCCCCCGGCACGCCCACCACGCGCGCGATCGACGACACCGTACGCGGGTCGTCGCCACTGATCACATTGAGGGTCACGCCCTGCTCGTTAAAGTAGCCGATGGTCTCGGCCGCCGAGGTACGGATCTCGTCGCGGATGGTCACAAAGCCCACGGGCTCGGCCTCGCCCACCATATCGCCATCGGGCGTAAAGCCGTCCACGCGCGCCACCACGAGCACGCGGCAGGTGTCGGCAAGTTCGGCGACACGGTTCTCGACCTGGGCAAACGCACGATCAGAGAGCACAAACTGCGCCGCACCCATCACATATGAGCCCTGTGCAAACGACGCGCCGCTCCACTTTTTGGAAGACGAGAACGGAATGACCGACAGCGGCTCAGACACCTCGACCGGACGGTCGGCGTAATAGTTGAGCAGCGCCTGACAGGTCTCGTTGGCATCGGCCGAGGTCGCACGTGCGACGTTAGCCAGCGCAAAATCGAGCACCGTGGTATCGACGGGAACGGCGGCGTCGCCCTCCCCCGCACCCATACCCTCGACCGGCAGCGGATAGGTACCCTCGACCTCCATGCGGCCCGACGTGATGGTGCCCGTCTTGTCCAGGCACAGCACGTCGACGCGAGCGAGCGTCTCGATGCAGTAAAGCTGCTGCGCGAGTACCTTGCGGCGGGCCAGGCGCACCGTGGCGATGGCGAGCACCGACGAGGTCAGCAGCACCAGGCCTTGCGGGATCATGCCCAGCAGCGCGCCCACCGTGGACAGCAGCGCCGACGAAGGCACATGACCAGCCAACAGCTCGGAGAAGCACCACGAAAGCGCGCTATTGCCTGGGGTTCCCGCGGCATCCCACAGCTCGCTCACGCTCGAGGCAAACAACGCCAAACCGAGCGGGATCATGATGATGCTCGCAAAGCGCACGATGGCGTTGAGCGCGTTCATGATCTCGGAATTGACCTTTTTGACGTACTTGGCCTCGTTATTAATTTTGGCCACGTAGTTGTCGGCGCCGACATGGATCACGCGGGCGCGCAGCAGACCCGAGTCGATAAAGCTGCCGCTCATGAGCTCGGAACCGGGCTGTTTCTTAATAAGATCGCTCTCGCCCGTCAGCAGGCTCTCGTTCACGAGCGCCTCGCCCGAAACCACCACGGCGTCAGCGGGGATCTGGTCGCCGCGCCCCAGGCGGATGATGTCGTCGAGCACGATCTGGTCCAGGTCGAGCTCCACCTCGGAGCCGTCGCGCACCGCGATGGCCTTCTTGGAGGTCAGCAGCGTGAGCTTATCGACCATCTTCTTGGAACGCATGGACTGAATGACGCCAATAGCGGTATTGAGGAACACCACGAACAGGAACGTCAGATTCTTAAACGAACCGGTCAAAATGACCAGGAACGCCAAGATCACGTTGATCAAATTGAACAGCGTGCAGAGGTTCTCGATGATGAGCTCTTTGACCGACTTGGTCTTGAGCTCCATGTTGCGGTTGATCTTACCGGCGGCGATGCGCTCCTCGACCTCGGCGGTCGAGAGTCCGCGCTCGATATCCGTTGCTGCCATACCACGTCCCATCACGTCGCGTCGGTATAAGAAAAACCGCCCGGACCATGCGAGGTTCGGACGGTCTCACGTTCGATGGTGCCCCATGTTGGATTCGAACCAACGGCCTTCTGCTCCGGAGGCAGACGCTCTAATCCCCTGAGCTAATAGGGCCAACGTCTGGCATTATACCCAAGTGCACCACGGGCTATCAAAATAAAAGAAAAAGCTTTGCAATTCCGAGGAAGACGCGGCTCAACGGCCCACTTTAGAAGGCAAAAGCGAGTCAGATAGTATAAACTCTCATGCACCATATGTACACGGCTCGCGATGCGGGCCGTTTTTGCAAGGGTTATCCATCGAGGTGAGAGGCACACCATGATTGCAATTTTAAAAGAGAGCGCCAGCGACGAGGCCGTCAGCCATATCGTCAGCTGGATTGAGAAAAAGGGCCTGAAGACCGATGTCTCGCGCGGCGAGAATGAGACGATCATCGGCCTGGTGGGCGATACGACCAAGATCGACCCGTTCCTGCTCGAGTCCATGGATGTCGTCGAGCGCGTGCAGCGCGTCTCCGAGCCGTTCAAGCGCGCCAACCGCAAGTTCCACCCCGAGGACTCCGTCATCGACTGCGGCCACGGCGTCAAGATCGGCGGCGATCAGTTCCAGGTCATCGCCGGCCCGTGCTCCGTCGAGGGCGAGAACCTCATCCGCATCGCCCGCCGCGTGAAGGCCGCCGGTGCTACGATGCTGCGCGGCGGTGCCTACAAGCCCCGCACTTCCCCTTACGCCTACCAGGGCATGGGCCCCGCCGGTCTGGACCTGCTGTGCGAGGCGTCTGCCGAGCTCGACATGCCGATCGTCACCGAGATCATGGACCCGCGCGACGTGCAGGTCTTCCTGGACAAGAAGATCGACGTCATGCAGATCGGCGCCCGCAACGCCCAGAACTTCCCTCTGCTTAAAGAGGTCGGCAAGACCAAGACTCCGATCTTGCTTAAGCGCGGCATGTCCGGCACGATCGATGAGCTGCTCATGGCCGCCGAGTACATCATGAGCGAGGGCAACGACAACGTCATCCTGTGCGAGCGCGGCATCCGCACCTTCGAGACCCGCACCCGCAACACCTTCGACCTCAATGCCGTGCCGGTGCTGCACCACCTGTCGCACCTGCCCGTCGTCGCCGACCCCAGCCACGCCACCGGCTACACCCGCTACGTTGAGCCCATGGCGCTCGCCGCGACCGCCTGCGGTGCCAACGGCCTGGAGATCGAGGTCCACGACGAGCCCAGCCGCGCATGGTCCGACGGCGCCCAGGCCCTCACCCCCGATCAGTTCGACGACACCATGCGCCGCATCCGGGCCATCCGCGAGGTTGTCTGCCAAGAGACCATGGAGTAGCCCATGGGCACGGTGAGAAACGCACGCGTTAACCAGGGTGGCCCCAAGTGCGCCGGCATCGTGGGCCTGGGCCTCATCGGCGGCAGTTTTGCCCGCGGCTATGCGCAGGCGGGCGTCCGTGTGCTGGCCTGGGACCCCGATGACGACGTCATGACGGCCGCCAGCATGGGCACCGTTGCCGGCGAGCTCAACGACGAGACGCTCGGCGAGTGCGACATCATCGTCCTGGCATGCTACCCCGAGGCCTGCATCGAGTGGCTCGAGGCGCACGCCCAGGCACTCGCCGACGCCACCGACACCGAGGCCATCATGGGCCCCGTGGTGATCGACACCGTGGGCGTCAAGGGTATCGTGTGCGAGCGCGCCTTTGAGCTTGCCAGCGAGCATGGTTTTTACTTTGTGGGCGCGCACCCCATGGCGGGCACGCAGTTCTCGGGCTACGCACATTCCCGCGCCGACCTATTCCAGGACGCACCGCTCGTGCTTGTACCGCCCGCAGTTGACGACGCACTTAAGCTGGAGCTTTTGGGCCAGGTGCGCGAGATGGTACGTCCCTTAGGCTTTGGCAAGTTCAGCGTAACGAGCGCCGCCGAGCACGACCGCGTCATCGCCTTTACGAGCCAGCTCGCGCACGTCGTCTCCAACGCCTACGTTAAGAGCCCGACCGCTCAGGTCCACCACGGCTTTTCGGCCGGCAGCTACCGCGACCTCACCCGCGTGGCGCACCTCAATCCGCAGATGTGGTCCGAGCTCATGATTGATGACGCCGATGCGCTCGCCTTCGAGATCGACCATCTGATCGAATCGCTTGGCGCCTACAGCCGCGCCCTTAAGGACCGCGACCAGCGCTATCTGGAGAATCTCCTTGCCGAGGGCGACCGCATTAAGCGCGCGCTCGACGACGAGGCCTCCCACTAGACCACCCATCACGCCAGGTCGAAAGGACCGAAGCTTATGGCGATTACTATCGATATCGACACTGCACGCCCCTACCAGGTGCATGTGGGCACGTTTTTGCTGGAGCAGGCAGGTCCGCTCGTCCGCACCACCGCCGGCGGCTCGCGCGCCGTCATCGTGACGGACACCAATGTAGGCCCCCTCTACCAGATGCCCGTTAAGCAGAGCCTCGAATCCGCAGGCTACGAGGTGAGCATCTGCACCTTCGAGGCCGGCGAGGCTCATAAGCGTGCCGAGACCTACGTTGCCATCTTGGAGTTTGTGGCCGAACGCGAGCTTTCGCGCTCCGACGTGATCGTGGCGCTGGGTGGCGGCGTCGTGGGCGACGTGGCGGGCTTTGTGGCCGCCACCTACATGCGCGGCTGCAAGTTTGTGCAGATTCCCACAAGCCTGCTCGCCATGGTGGATTCGTCGGTCGGCGGCAAGACGGCCATCGACCTGGCTGCCGGCAAGAACCTGGCCGGCGCTTTTTGGCAGCCGAGCGTGGTCATCGCCGATGTGGGGTGCCTGGCAACCCTCACGCCCGAGCAGTTCGCCGACGGCTGCGGCGAGGTCGTCAAGCACGCCGTGATCGCCGACCCCGAGCTCTTCGCCGAGCTGGAGAAGACCCCGCTCACGCTTGAGTTGCTCAACCGCGACGTGGCCCGTGTGGCGCTCATCATCGCCCGCAATATCGACATTAAGCGCGCCGTGGTCGTTGCCGACGAGCGCGAAACCAATCAGCGCAAGCTCCTCAACTTTGGCCACAGCGCCGGGCACGCCGTCGAAGCCTGCGAGCACTTTGAGCTCGGCCACGGCAACTGCGTGTCGATCGGCATGGGCATCATCACGCGTGCCGCAGCCCTGCATGGCATCTGCGATGCCGAGCTGCCCGATCGTATTGAGGAGCTCTGCACCCGCCACGGTCTCAAGACTCGCTGCGACCTAGATGCCGATGCCGTCTTTGCCGAGGCGCTCCACGACAAAAAACGCGCGGGCGACACCATCGACCTGGTAATTCCGCACGACATTGGCCGTTGTAGCATCGACCGCACGCCGCTTTCCACCTTCCACGATTTAATTGCCGAGGGCCTCGGCCAGAAGGGAGACGCTTCCGCATGCTAGCCCGCATCACCCCGTCCCCGCTCAAGGGCACCGTTCCCGCCATCGCGTCCAAGTCGATGGCGCATCGCCTCATCATCTGCGCCGCGCTTGCCAACGGCGAGACGCACGTTGCCTGCAACACGACCTGCGCCGATATCGAGGCCACGGTGCGCTGCCTCACGGCGCTCGGTGCCCGCATCGAGACCGTCGAGGACGGCTTCCAGGTCCACCCCACCATGAAGAGCATCGAATTTGGCCTGCTCAAGGCCCTTGCCGGCGGCACGCTCGACTGCGGTGAGAGTGGCTCCACGCTGCGCTTTATGCTGCCTGTCGCCTGTGCGCTGGGTGCGGAGGCCACCTTCGTGGGCCAGGGCCGCCTGGGCGCCCGCCCGCTCTCCCCGCTCTCGGACGAAATCATTGCCGCCGGTTGCGATCTGCAGGGCCTGGGCGGTTTTCCGCTCAAGACGAGCGGCCGCATGCGCCCGGGCACCTTTGTGCTTCCGGGCAACGTGAGCTCGCAGTATATCTCCGGCCTGCTACTGGCAGCCCCGCTGCTGTCCCAGCCCTCCTGCGTGCAGGTGACCGGCCTCATCGAGAGCCGCCCCTACATCAACCTGACGATCCAGGCCATGAAGGCCTTCGGCGTCGAGGTCAACGTCGAGCGCATTCCGGCCAAGGACGGCCAGCCCGAGGTCACGAACTTCCGCGTGAACAGCGGCTCGTACCGCACGCCCGGCAACGTAGCCGTCGAGGGCGACTGGTCCAACGCCGCCTTTTGGCTGTGCGCCGGCGCCATCGGCAACGACCCAATCACCGTCGAGGGCGTGTCGCTGAGCTCCGCACAGGGCGACCGCAACGTGCTCGCCGCGCTTTCACGCTTTGGCGCCCGCATCGTGCGCTCCACGAACGCCGCCACCGTCCAGTCCGACAAGCTCGCCGGCTTTGAGATGAGCGCCCACGACATTCCGGACCTGGTGCCCGTCATCTCGGCCGTGGCATCGCTGGCGCAGGGCCGCACCTTTATTCGCGATTGCGCCCGTCTGCGCATCAAGGAATCCGACCGTCTGGTCACCACCACCCGCGAGCTCACCGCGCTGGGCGCGCAGGTGCGCATTGCCGGCGATGACCTCATCATCAAGGGTGTCGATGCCTTCACCGGCGGCGAGGTCGATTCGCACAACGACCATCGCATCGCCATGATGGCCGCTATCGCCGCGAGCCGCGCCACTGGCGAGGTCGTGATCCACGGCGCCGAGGCCGTCAACAAGTCCTATCCCGATTTCTTCGACCACTACCGCCTGCTGGGCGGCAAGGTCACACTCGAGGAGGAATAGCATGTCCTCGACCTTTGGCAACGTCTTGCACTTAAGCATCTTCGGCCAGTCGCACTCCCCCGCCATCGGCTGCTCCCTCGATGGCATTCCGGCGGGCATCGCTGTTGACCAGGAGCAGCTGCAGGCCTTCCTCGACCGTCGTGCCCCCGGTCGCGACGAGACCGCGACCAAACGCCGCGAGGCCGACGCCGCCCACATCATCGCCGGTGTGGTCGATGGACATACCACCGGCGCGCCCATCGCCGCGATTATCGAGAACACCAACACGCGCTCCAAGGATTACTCCGAGCTGCGCCGCAAGCCCCGCCCCGGACATGCGGACTTCTCTGCGCGCGTGAAGTATCACAACATGCACGATGTCGCCGGCGGCGGGCATTTCTCCGGCCGCCTAACGGCACCCCTGTGCATCGCCGGCGGCATTGCGCTGCAGGCACTCGAGGCCTGCGGCATTAAAGTGATGGCGCATGTGGCGCAGATCGGCGGCATCTCCGACCTGCCGATGGACGATATGGTCTATCGCGAGGCCGATCGCAAGGCGATCCTTACGAACGATTTGCCGTGCATTGACGCCGCCGCAGCCGGCCGCATGCGCGAGGAGATCCTAGCCGCACGCGACGAACTCGACAGCATCGGCGGCATCGTGGAGTGCGGCATTTATGGGCTTCCCGCGGGCATCGGCGACCCCATGTTCGATGGCATCGAGAACCGCATCGCGCAAATCGCTTTTGGCATTCCAGCCGTAAAGGGCGTGGAGTTTGGCATGGGCTTTGCCGTGGCCGCCATGCGCGGCAGCGAGAACAATGATCCGTATCGCATCGATGCCGAGACCGGCGAGATCGAGGTCGAGTCCAACAACGCCGGCGGCATCCTGGGCGGTATTTCGACCGGCGCGCCCGTCATGTGGCGCATGGCCGTAAAGCCGACGCCCTCGATTGGCCGCGAGCAGCAGACGGTGGACATGGACGCTATGGAAAATGCCGAGCTCTCGGTCCACGGCCGCCACGATCCCTGCATCGTCCCCCGAGCTGTCCCCGTAGCCGAGGCAGCCGCCGCCCTTGCCATCTGGGACGCCCTCCTCGAAGACGCCGCCCAGCGCTAACTACCCACCCCTCAACATCCCCCGACACGTGAAAGGGGTCTTCATGGACCTTGCTGACACCCGCCAGGCCATCGATGGCATCGACACCACGCTCCTCAACAGCTTTGTTGAGCGCATGGACATTGCCACCGAGGTCGCCAAGTCAAAAATCGAGATGGGCAAGGCCGTCTTCGACCCCGCCCGTGAGCGCTCCAAGCTCAACAACCTCGCCGGCCGCGCGCCCGAGCGCTACGAGGCGCAGACCATCACCCTGTTCCGTCTCCTCATGAGCATGAGCAAGGCCGAGCAGCAGCGCTATATCAACGAGCTCAAGGGCATCACGGTCTCGCAAAGGGCACACGCCACGGCCGAGGCCTTCGATACGCCCTTCCCCCAGACGGCCACCGTCGCCTGCCAGGGTGTTGAGGGCGCTTACAGTCAAATCGCCGCGTGCAAACTCTTCGACGTGCCCGACATCGCGTTCTTCGAGACCTTCGAGGGCGTCATGCGCGCCGTGCGCGACGGCTTCTGCGAGTTTGGCGTGCTGCCCATCGAGAACTCCACCGCCGGCTCGGTTAACGCCGTCTACGACCTGCTCGCCCAGTTCGACTTCCATATCGTGCGCTCGCTGCGCCTCAAAATCGACCACAACTTGCTCGTCAAGCCCGGCGCCAAGCTTGCGGACGTGCACGAGGTCTACAGCCACGGCCAGGCCATTGCCCAATGCGCCGGCTTTATCGAGGCGCACGACCTGCACGCCACCAAGTACCCCAACACGGCCATGTCGGCCGAGATGGTCGCCAGCTCCGAACGCACCGATGTTGCCGCGATCGCATCGCGCAGCTGCGCCGCACTCTACGGCCTGGAGGTACTGGAGCCCAACATCCAGGACTCGGACAACAACTACACGCGCTTTGTCGTCATCAGCCGCGAGCCACGCGTCTACCCCGGCGCCAACCGCACCTCGCTCATGATTACCACGGCCAACGAGCCGGGCGCACTCTATCGCGTACTCGAGCGCTTCTACGCGCTCAATATCAACCTCATCAAGCTCGAGAGCCGCCCCATCCCCGGGCACGACTTTGAGTTTATGTTCTACTTTGACCTGGACTGCCCCTTTGGCAGCAAGGCCCTCGATGACCTGCTCGATTCCATCGACGACGTGTGCGAGAGCTTCACCTACTTTGGCAGTTACACGGAGGTGCTCTAGATGACCGATGTCGCCGCAACCCGCCCCTACGGAGTGCTGGGCCGCATGCTGGGCCACAGCTACACCCCGACCATCTACAAGGAGCTCGCGGGGCTCGAGTACGTACGATTTGAGCGCGAGCCCGAGGACCTCCAGGCTTTTATGACGGGTGACGAATGGGAGGGCACCAACGTGACCATCCCCTACAAGCGCGCCGTCATGGAATACCTGGACGAGCTGAGTCCACTCGCCGAGCGTATGGGAAACGTCAACACCATCACGCGCCTGCCCGACGGCCGCCTGCGCGGCGACAACACCGACTACTTTGGCTTCCAATGCCTGGTCGAGGAGCTGGGCGTCGAGGTTGCCGGCAAGAAGGCCCTCGTGCTCGGTGCCACCGGTGGCGCCGGCACCACTGCCAGCATGGTGCTCGGCGACCTGGGCGCCATCGTCGTGCCGGTCGGCCGCACGAGCGAAGTCAACTACGACAACATCGCGCAGCAGTCCGACGCCGCACTGCTCGTCAACTGCACGCCCGCCGGCATGTTCCCCCACTGTCCCGATGCCCCCTGCACGCTCGAGGGGCTCGATGCGCTCGAGGGCGTCATCGACATTGTCTACAACCCTGCACGCACGGGCCTGATGCTCGAGGCCGAGCGCCGCGGCATCCCCTGCATCGGCGGCCTGCTCATGCTCGTGGCCCAGGCGGCGCAAGCCGTTGAGCGCTACACCGGCCAGGTCACTCCGCGTGAGCGCATTCTGGACGTAACGGAGCGCCTGTCACGCCGCGAACAGAACATCGCGCTGATCGGCATGCCGGGCTCGGGCAAGACCCGTGTGGGCGAGCAGATTGCCCTGCTCACGGGACGAGAGCACATCGATCTGGATCGCGCCCTCGAGGAGCGCCTGGGCATGCCCTGCGCCGACTTTATCGTCGAGCGCGGCGAGGCGGCGTTCCGCGAACAGGAGACGGCGGCGCTGGCCGACATCTCCAAGCGCAGCGGCCTGGTGCTTTCCACCGGCGGCGGCGTGGTCACGCGCGACGAGAACTACCCGCTGCTGCACCAGAACAGCCAGATCGTGATGCTCAACCGCAAGCTCGACGAGCTCGCCCACAAGGGCCGCCCCATCACGGCGCGCGATGGCATCGACAAGCTCGCCGAGCAGCGCATGCCGCGCTACCGCTCCTGGGCCGACTACATCATCGACTCACGCGACTGCGCCGCCAACACCGCCCAAGCCCTCCTCGACACCCTCCCACCCGCTCTCTAACCAAAACCACCACAAAGGGGACAGGCGCCTTTGTGGTGGTTTTCCAATCGCAAAGGAAGCAACCATGAAAGCACTCGTCATCAACGGCCCCAACCTCAACATGCTCGGCATTCGCGAGCCGGGCATCTATGGCAGCGACAACTACGACCGCTTAGTGCAGATCTGCCAGGAGGCAGGTGCCGCACAGGGCTTCGACAAGGTCGAGGTCTTCCAGTCTAACCACGAGGGCAGCATCGTCGACAAGATCCAGGAGGCCTACGGCAAGGTCGACGGCATCGTCATCAACCCGGCGGCATACACGCATACGAGCGTGGCGATCCTCGACGCCCTCAAGGCCGTCGCCATCCCTGCCGTCGAGGTACACATCAGCGCCGTAGAGACACGCGAGGACTTCCGCCAGGTGAGCTATGCACGCCTGGCCTGCTTCGCCACCATCACCGGCGAAGGCCTGCAGGGCTACGCACATGCGCTAGAGCTGTTGAAAGAGCATCTGGAAAAGTAAAATGCCAACCCCAACAAACAGCAGCGGCTTGCTCGCGCTCGGCTTCAGCAGCATACAAGATGAAAAAAGCCCAGACCACCAAGCGGTCCGGGCTTAATAAACGATGGTGCTCCATGGCGGATTCGAACCGTCGACCTTGGGATTAGAAGTCCCCTGCTCTATCCAACTGAGCTAATGGAGCAAATAACCGCACGCCCAAGCAAGCGCAAGCCTGTCAGGCGCAGATAATTATAACCTAGTTGAACTGCTCGCGGTACGCCTTGCAGACCTCATCGACCGGGCCATCCATGCGAAGGTCACCCTTCTCAATCCAAACGGCACGCTGGCAGATGCGCTCAACCTGCTCCATGGAGTGCGAAACGAACAGAACCGTCACGTCGCCGCTCTGGATAAAGTGCTGGATGCGGGCCTCGCACTTCTGCTGGAAGAACACATCACCGACGGACAGCGTCTCGTCAACGATCAGAATATCGGGCTCGGTAATCGTCGCGATTGCAAAGGCAATACGCGCAACCATGCCCGAGGAGAAGTTCTTAAGCGGCATGTCGACAAAGTTCTGAAGCTCAGCGAACTCGATAATGCCGTCAAAGTTGACGTCGATGAACTCCTTGGTATAGCCGAGCAGGGCGCCGTTCAGATAGATGTTCTCGCGGGCGGTCAGCTCGGGATCAAAGCCGGCACCAAGCTCAATCAGCGGCGCGATGTTACCGTGCACCTTAACGCTGCCCTCGCTTGGCTCAAGCACGCCAGCGATAATCTTGAGCATCGTAGACTTGCCGGAGCCATTGGTGCCAACCAGACCCACGACCTCGCCACGATGAATATCAAACGAAATATGCTTAAGCGCCCTAAACTCCTCAAAGAACAACTCGTGCTTGGCAAGCTTGATGAAGTACTCCTTGAGGTTGGTCAGCGACTCGGACGCCATGTTAAAGATCATGGTGACGTCGTCGACCTCGACAGCCAGAGGCTGCTCGCTGTAATCAACAACAGATTCAGTCATCACAGCACTCCTTAGATGTAGAGGATGAACTTGCGCTCGGACTTATGGAACACGGTGTAGCCAATAACAAGCGCAAGGACAGCCCAAGCGACGCACATACCAAACGTCATAAGCGAGGGCGTGGTCTGAAACAGGAAGATATCACGCATGAACTGCAGGTAGTTGTACATGGGGTTCGCATACATCAAGATACGCACGAGATGCGGCATTTGCACAATATAGTCAGTCGTCCAGAAGATGGGCGTAATGTAAGTCCACGCCGTAATGACGACGCTCCACAGATGCATAACGTCGCGGAAAAAGACCGTAAGAGTAGAGAGCATCATGCCCAGGCCCATGCAGAAGCACATAAGCAGAAGCAGGCATACCGGCAGCAGAACGAGATGCCAAGAAGGCATTACGCGGAACCACAGCATAACGATGGCGACGGCAACAAGCGAAAAGGCAAAGTTAACCAACGAAAAGAGCACCTTCTGCACAGGAAAGACCCAGCGATGCACCTTAACCTTCTTGAGTAGCGGAGCCGCGCCGACGATTGACGTCAGTGCCTGGTTCGTAGATTCTGACATGACGGAAAAAGTGATGTTACCAACAATCAGGTATAGCGGATACATTTCGGGCGTCATCGAACCGTTGCGACCCTGACCAAAAATCGTCGAGAACACGATGGCCATGACGATCATCATCAGCAGCGGATTGAGCACCGACCATGCGACGCCCAAAACACTACGGCGATACTTGATCTTAAAATCCTTGGTAACCAGCTGACGAAGGATAAACGCGTCCTTCTCAAATTCATTCTTAGCAAACGTCGCAGGCAGACTGCGAGTTTCTTGTTGCTTTGTCTGATCCGACACGGATGCAACTCCTTTACTCGTAATCGTTGACAAACGAACAGTATAGACCCGACAGCCATGCAAACGATTCGCGCAACAAAACTGGAGAACTAACCCACATCTTAGGATGCCAGGCTCAAACGGCTATACTTTCAAAGATTGAATGTTTAAGGAGCATTGAATGTATTCTGAATCCATCGCCGTAATCATCCCCTGCTACAATGAAGCCCTCACGATCGGTAAGGTCATCGATGACTTTCACCGCGAGCTTCCGCAGGCGACGATCTATGTCTATGACAACAACTCGTCGGACGATACCTCACGCATCGCCACCGAGCACGGTGCCACGGTCCGCTTTGAGCCCCGTCAGGGAAAGGGCAACGTGTGCCGCCAGATGTTTCGCGACATCGACGCCGATTGTTACCTGATGGTCGACGGAGACGACACCTACCCCGCCGAGGCGGCCAAAGCCCTCTGCGAGCCTATCCTCAACGGCACAGCCGATATGACCGTAGGCGACCGCCTTTCCAACGGCACCTACGCCGAGGAAAACAAGCGTGCTTTCCACGGCTTTGGCAACAATCTGGTCCGCGCCATGATCAAGTGGATCTATGGCTACAGCTTCGATGACGTCATGACCGGTTACCGCGCCATGAGCCGCCCGTTCGTTAAAACCTTCCCCGTGCTTTCCGAGGGCTTCCAGATCGAAACCGAGCTCTCGATCCACGCCGTTGACCACCGTTGGCGCATCAAGGACGTGCCTATTGAGTACCGCGACCGTCCGGAAGGATCCGAATCAAAGCTCAATACCATCAGCGACGGTATTAAAGTCATCGCCATGATCGGCACGCTGTTCAAGGACTACCGCCCGCTGAAGTTCTTCAGCCTCGTCGCGCTTCTGTTTGCGGTGATCGGCCTCGCCTTGGGCATGCCCATCGTTGTCGAGTATTTCCAGACCGGCCTCGTTCCGCGCTTCCCCACCGCCATGCTCGCCGTGTCGTTTATGTTCCTGTGCGGCCTGAGCCTAGCAACCGGATTCATCCTCGATTCTGTAGCAAAGGTCGAAAAAAAACAGTGGGAGGTCAACGTGTACAGCAAGTACACCTACGACGACAGGCCCGGCAGGTCCGCCACCGCGCCAAGCGAGAGGTAGGTCCTCCGCAAAATACTGTTGGCACCACTGCGCAAATAGCCACCAACAAGAAAAGCCGCCGTTAAAGAACAGCGGCTTTTACCCTCGAAAAGTTAATAGCGGCTAGAGCGTCTTGAGGTACTCCCTCAGCTCTTCCTCCCAGTCGGGCATGTGGAAGCCTGCAGCCTCGAGCTTGGACAGGTCGAGCGCCGAGTGGACCGGGCGCGGGGCGACGGGACCGGCGGCGTTCGCGTAGTAGTCGGCGGTCGAAACCGGCACGACCCTCTCGCCGTTGCCGTTGGCGGCCTCGAAGACGGCGCGGGCGATGTCCGCCCAGCTCTTCACGGCACCGGAGCCGGTGCAGTCGTAGGTGCCGTAGGGCGCGTGCGTGCCCAGCACGTGGAAGATGGCCTCGGCCATGTCGCGCGTGAAGGTCAGGCGGCCCAGCTGATCGTCCACGACGGTGACCTGCTCGAGCTTGTCGTCCGGGTCGGTTACGCGGTCGGACAGGCCCTTCATGGTCTTAACGAAGTTGTGCCCCTCGCCGATGACCCAGCTGGAGCGCATGATGTAGTGGCGGGGGCACCCTGCCACGGCGATGTCGCCTGCGGCCTTGGTCTGGCCGTAGACGGACAGCGGGCTGAACGGCTCGTCCTCCGCGTGCACCTCCACGGTACCGTCGAAGACGTAGTCGGAGGACACGTGGACCAAGGTGATGCCGTGCTCAGAGCAGGTGCGGGCGAGCAGGGCGGGGCCGGTCGCGTTGGCTTTCCAGGCGATGGCGCGACCCTCGGGGGTCTCGGCCCTGTCCACCGCGGTGTAGGCGCCGCAGTTGATCACGGTGCCGTAGAGCGACCAGTCGTACTGCGCGTAGGCGTCGGGGTCGGACATGTCGAAGGTGTCGATGTCGCAGAAGTCGAAGTCCTTGGCGACGCCGCGCTCCTCGGCCAGCGCGCGGACCGCATGCCCCAGCTGGCCGTTGCAGCCGGTGACGAGCGTCCTCTTGGGCGCCATGGGGACGACGTCCCTCAGCATCGGATGGTTGAGGTCGGCCTCGGAGACGGTGGCCTGGTCCAGCGGGATCGGCCACTCGATGGCGAGCTCGGGGTCGGCGAGGTTCACGAAGGTGTAGGTCTTCTTGAGCTCCAGCGACCAGTGGGCGTCCACCAGGTAGGTGTAGGCGGTGCCGTCCTCCAGGGCCTGGAAGGAGTTGCCCACGCCGCGCGGGACGTAGATGGCCTTCGACGGGTCGAGCGTGCAGGTGAACACCTTGCCGAAGGTCTCGCTTCCCTCGCGCAGGTCCACCCAGGCGCCGAAGACCGAGCCGCGGGCCACGGAGATGAACTTGTCCCAGGGCTCCGCGTGGATGCCGCGGGTGACGCCGCGGCTGTCGTTGTAGGAGATGTTGTTCTGGACGACCCTGAGGTCGGGGATGCCCAGGGCGGTCATCTTGGCGCGCTGCCAGTTCTCCTTGAACCAGCCGCGCGAGTCGCCGTGGACGGCCAGGTCGACGACCTTGAGGCCCTCGATGCCGGTCTCGGCGACGGAGAGGTCCTTCTCGAATGCGATGTCAGCCATGTGGGAAAAGCTCCTATCGAAGAGGTTGGATAACCGGGGGCGCCCGCGCGGGGACGCAGGATCATCCCCATGCCCTGCGGCCCCGCGCGGGCGCCCCGCGGTGCGGGATGCCGGGACGCGGTCTTACTGCCCCTGCGCGCGGTAGCGCGCCTCGGTGGCCTCCTTGGCCGGGCGCCACCAGGACTCGTTGGCGACGTACCAGTCGATGGTCTGCTTCAGGCCCTCGGCGAAGTCGGTGTGCGCCGGCCTCCAGCCCAGCTCGCGCTGCAGCTTCGTGCTGTCGATGGCGTAGCGGCGGTCGTGGCCGGGGCGGTCGGCGACCCAGTCGAAGTCCTCGGGGTCGCGGCCCATGGCCGTAAGGATCATGCGCAGGACCGTGATGTTGTTCCTCTCGCCGTCGGCGCCGATGAGGTAGGTCTCCCCCATGCGGCCCTTGGTCAGGATGTCCCAGACGGCCGAGGAGTGGTCCTCGGTGTGGATCCAGTCGCGGACGTTCTCGCCCTTCCCGTAGAGCTTGGGGCGGACGCCGTCGATGATGTTCGTGATCTGCCTGGGGATGAACTTCTCCACGTGCTGGTAGGGTCCGTAGTTGTTGGAGCAGTTGGAGATCGTGGCGCGAAGGCCGTAGGTACGGGTCCATGCGCGCACGAGCATGTCGGAGGAAGCCTTGGTCGAGCTGTACGGCGAGCTCGGGTGGTACGGCGTCTCCTCTGTGAACTTGGCCGGGTCGTCGAGCGCGAGGTCGCCGTAGACCTCGTCGGTGGAGACGTGGTGGTAGCGGATGCCGTGCTTGCGGACGGCCTCCAGCAGGCGGAAGGTGCCCTCCACGTTGGTGCGTAGGAACGGCTCCGGGTCGGCGATGGAGTTGTCGTTGTGGCTCTCGGCGGCGTAGTGCACGATCGCGTCGTGGCCGGGGACCAGCCTGTCCAGCAGCCCGGCGTCGCAGATGTCGCCGACGACGAGCTCGACCCTATCCTCGGGCAGCCCGGCGATGTTCTCGGGGTTGCCGGCGTAGGTCAGCTTGTCCAGGACGGTGACGTGGACGCCCGGGTGGTTGTTCACGACATAGTGGACAAAGTTGCTGCCGATGAAGCCGCAGCCGCCCGTGACGATGATGTTCTTCGGTTCGAAAAACCCAGACATAAAATTCCAATCTGAAGCAAGTACAGCTTTTTTAGTATGCCGCAGGAAGTGACGCCGCGACACTATTCAACAAAACTATCGGACATTTCGGCATGCGATAAGAGCCATAACCTTCGCAGAATTACTTCCCCTACAAAACGCCTCCGGAATGAAGTCTTTGTCGTACCGGAAGACCGAATTCCCAGTTTTATCGCGTAAGTACTTGTAGAAGAAGTCCTCCCAGCTTTTAAACTTCTCACTGTCTGCAAACGCTTCCGGCTCTTGCAAAACCGCTTTGGCATCTATCCCTGAAATAACGCCGGAGCTCAGCAGAAGCCACTCGAACGACTCGGGAAGACAAACCGTAACAGTATCGCGGTGAATGTCTTGCAGCTTAAGGACGCGGTCGGCATAGCACCCAAATGCCGCTCCGTCCGCGACAACAAACACGCAATCGTCGAGATGCTGATCCAACCAACCCAAAATCGCGCTGTTCGTCATGGCCGAAGCACAGGCAAGTTCACTGTCAGCGAAATGCCGTTCAAAGAACTGGAAACCAGACTTACTGTCCTCGCATAGAAGGATAGAAAAGTCCTGTTTTGGCGCCGACCGGGAAATAGCATAACGATGATTCCCGCGATCTTGATAAACAGGGACGAAAGAATGGTATTTTCCGCTCGTCTTAATCTTGTAAATCTCATCCACGCTATACGGAAGATTGGGGAAATCAGCCCTTGAGATCAGCACAAAATAATTAGAGGAATACAGCACATGATGGGCAAACTCATCAGAATGAATCTCTTTTAAGCCCTCATCCACAAATACGATCGAGTCATGGACGGACGAAAGCTGGTTTCGCCAATCATAATCGGTCAGGGCGACACAGGGACAATCGCATTGCAAGGAAACACCCGACTGCTCGCCCGTTCGCATGTAGTCTGCGACCATGTCAAACAGTGTCGTCTTACCCGTGCCGCTATCGCCACGCACAATAGTGATGTTCCGCTTGATGGTAAATGTGTACTTGGTTCCCCTGCGGCGGGAAATCTTAATGAGATGCGAACCGTTCATAAGCAGCACCTACAGATACGGAATCGACTCGTGAATCAATTCGGCCATGTTGTGAACGATTCGGCCGCTATTCACGACTTTAATTTTAAAATCCTCGCGACCAAAGTCCATCACATGATAGAGATTCACAACGAGCTTGCGGTCTTTCGCCATGTCGAGAATCCACTTGGCACAGTTATCACCACAGGTGGAAGCGTTAAAAATATGCTTACGATCAAATCTCATAAGCAGCAGCGTTTTCACGCCACCAGAAAGCTGAAGTGGGGAAATGGACCCAAGCACAGGGCTTTCGATGACGTTTTCGGAGACAACATCCGATCGATCGACATCTTTAATTATCGAGACTGCATAGGGATCCGTAATCCAAGAAGACCGGTAAGAGTTTTTGAAATATGTCGCTGTGTTGTAAATCGCTTCTGGCATATCGCCAAAGTAGACGCTTAACACATCCACTCCCAATCATATTGTCTTTATGGTCAACGTAATCATAACGAAAAGGGCCACCAGATAAACGGTGGCCCCTAAAAGAAAACAAGCCGGCGCTAATACTCGCGCGGGCTGTTGACGATCTCGCCGGCGGCGACCTTCTTCAGGTGCTGCCCGTAGACCGACTTGCCGTAGGCCTTGGCCGCCTCCTCCAGCTCGGCGGTCGTGATCCAGCCGTTCTCCCAGGCGATCTCCTCGGGGACCGAGACCGGCAGGTCCTGGGAGTGCTCCACGGCGCGGACGAACTCCGCGGCCTCGTGCAGGCTCTCCATGGTGCCGGTGTCCAGCCACGCGTACCCGCGGCCCAGGGTCACGACGGACAGCGTCCCCTCCTCCAGGTACATCTGGTTGAGCGCGGTGATCTCCAGCTCGCCACGGGCGGAGGGCTCGACCTCGTGCGCCTTGGCGGCCACGTCGCCCGGGTAGAAGTACAGGCCGGTGACGGCGTAGGAGCTCTTGGGGCGCTCGGGCTTCTCCTCGATGGAGACGGCCCTCCCCTGCGCATCGAACTCCACGACCCCGAAGCGCTCGGGGTCGTCCACGTGGTAGCCGAAGACCGTGGCCCTCCCCGACTCGGCGTTCTGTACGGCGCGCGTCAGGTGGCGCGACAGGCCGTTGCCGTAGAAGATGTTGTCGCCGAGCACGAGCGCGCACGGCTCGCCGGCGATGAACTCCTCGCCGATGGTGAACGCCTGCGCGAGGCCGTCCGGCGAGGGCTGCTCGGCGTAGGACAGGTTCACGCCGTAGCGCGAGCCGTCCCCGAGCAGGCGCTCGAAGTTGGGCAGGTCCGTCGGCGTGGAGATGACCAGGATGTCCCGGATGCCAGCCAGCATGAGGGTGGACAGCGGGTAGTAGATCATGGGCTTGTCGTAGACCGGCAGCAGCTGCTTGGAGGTCACGAGCGTGAGCGGGTACAGGCGCGTGCCGGACCCGCCGGCGAGGATGATGCCTTTCATGTAGTCCTCCGTGTCATATAACTCATTTTATTACGACTTATATAATAAACTCTATCGGTCATATCAATTAAAAATATATGAGCGATACCCATTGAACAGAGCATCTAATTGCCTCGGCACGGAAAGAGCGTCAGGAACAGTGAAGATTTACATCGCAGCCCATAAGCACTTTGACATTGATGCACAGGCGCCTTACCAGCCGCTCTTCGTCGGGGCAAGCTCCATTCCAACGAAAAATCGACAAGCTGGATGGCTGTACGACGATCAAGGCGATAATATTTCCCAGAAAAACAAGCACTACTGTGAGCTTACCGGCCTCTATTGGATATGGAAGAATTCTCCTGAGTCGATAGTTGGGCTCACGCATTATCGAAGGGCATTTGAGTCCCCCAACGACTCGAAGCAGATGCTCAGAGACTATGAAATTGAGAACATTCTTACCAAGCATGACTGCATTGTTGCAGCCAAAGAACCCTGCACAAGCTCAATCGGGTGCAACTTAATCACTGTTGCTGAGCAGTATAGAATGATCCACTCTTCGACAGATCTGCTACAGGCAAGGGAAATCATCAGGACGAAATGCCCTGGCTACTTGGATGCTTTTGATGAAGCAATTTGTGAGGAGTGCTCTTTTTCGCCATGCAATATGTTTATTTGTAAAAAGGAACTGATGGACAGATATTGTAAGTGGCTTTTCAAAATTGAAAAACAACTTGATAAGCGAATTGACTATATAAGTGGTCGCGATAGCTATCAACAAAGGATGCCTGGCTTTATCTCAGAACGACTATTCAATGTCTTCCTTAAAAAGGAAGACATAAGATGCTATGAATGCCGCATCTTTAACCCAATAAATAAAGAGGCCCTCACGATCGATCAAAGCGCGTGGCCTCAAAGGAGACCGCAACTTACGTGCGCTTGCTCTACGAATGCAATATTTAACGGAGCAGACTATTCATCTGTATTTGATTATTCCTTTTATGTAAATCATTACGAGGATCTATTCGATAGATATAAAGACGACCCCCATGGAGCGCTGGAACATTTCATTGCAATCGGCATTAACGAACATCGAGTTGCGCATCCTCATTTTTCTATTGGCTCTCTTCTGAATGGAAATCCCGATTTAAGAAGTAAGTGCAGTGGAAATCTCGAAGCAACGCAAATGTATATAGCGAATCCTAAAGAGTATATGCATCCAATTGGGTATGAAAACATTCATCCGCTAGACGAGCAAAGCAATTCGACTACGGCCACATGGCATGAACGTCGAATTACAGCAGCGCGCATCCGATACCAAGAAAGAATAGAGAGGCTACCCGTACTGGGCTAATTCAATGTAAGAATAAACCCTAGATCAAAGTGAAATAGCACAGACATCTTCAGTGCAACGGAAAGGTAAATTGAAATGAAAATTAACATGGATTGCATTTGCCGCGGAAGCGGGAAGGTGTACGTTCTTCTAAAGAATGTTGAGACAGATGCATCAAATATTCAGGTGACAGCAGCAAAGAGCGACGGAACGACAATACCAAGCTCAATCTATCCATACGAGTCAAATAACAATCAATACGTCATAGTTCTTCCCGACCTCGGAACTGGTGATTGCGATATTCAGATTAATGATTTGAATGCGCAATATGCCTACGATGCCATTAAAATCAGCTTTGGCACGGCAAAATGGGCGTCAAGATTAAACTACAAAATTAAGAATGATTTGTCCCATTCCATTAGGAACTATGACGATAAGCATGACTTGGATGTAGCAAGCATGCGTTTTCACGAGTTTATCGAAGATGGAGATGAGGCCATTCTTCGCTGCTCAGTAAAACTTCCTCAGCGCAACGACAACAAAATAGCCATCAGCTGCTTCGATACTTCGATGAATCGAATTGAGATCGAGCCGATCACCACCGATGACATTACGATTCCCTTGTGGTTTGCCCCCAATAAAAAACGGCGCGAGATTCAATACTCGGTCCGAATCCCAAATAGCACAAATAGGCTAATCTTCACAATCGAAGATGACAATCACCCGAGCTTTAACAGCTTCGCTGTTGTGGACAACGAAGAGCTCGAAAGGCTGCGCATTTTAACCACATCGAAGATGCAACCTATTTCGATTGATCCATCTGCATATCCAAAATGGCTCGAACAACACAAGGCAAGCTCGGCGATGCTCGAAAAACAATCGATGGTTACCTTCAAGAAAATGCCTTTGTTTAGCATCGTCGTTCCCCTATTCAACACACCCGATAATTTGTTCAGGGAAATGGTGGAATCAGTTCTTAAACAGAGTTATGCGAACTGGGAGCTTGTGCTGGTCAATGCAAGCCCAGATAACAGTGCGCTTGTGGATATGATCGAAACCGCTAAGAATAATGACGCTCGCATTAAGGTGATAGAGCTAGCGAGCAATTCCGGCATTTCCAAAAATACTCTTGCCGGAACAAAAGAAGCGAATGGAGATTTCATTTGCTTCTTGGACCACGACGATACTCTTGAGCCCGCGGCGCTTTATGAATATGCGCATGCAATTAATGCTGAAAACAATACTGATCTCATTTACTGCGACGAAGACAAACTGTTTGCCAATGGCAGCTATGGTGACCCATTCTTTAAGCCAGATTTAAGCATCGATTTACTACGAAGCGTTAATTATATTTGCCATTTTCTTGCAATCAGAAAGACACTATTCGATTCTCTGGAGTACGGCGACGAGCAGTACGATGGAGCCCAAGACCATGACCTGACGCTTAAGGCGATAGAAAACGCACGAAATGTGGTACACGTGGCTAAAATTCTGTACCACTGGAGAATGACCGAAAACTCAACTGCAGGTGACCCGAACTCAAAGCTATATGCATGGGATGCTGGCGTCAAAGCCGTACAGGCCCATTTGGACAGACTTGATGTTTCCGCAAAGGTTTACCGTGGAAACGACCCCTTCACTTATAAAGTTACCTATGCAGTTCCAGATAGTCATCCACTTGTATCAATCATTATTCCGACAAAGGACCATCCCTCTGTTCTCGATACGTGCATTAAGTCGATCATTGAACGCTCGACGTACGATAACTACGAAATCGTCATCATTGAAAACAACAGCGAGAACCCAGAAACATTCGAGTACTACTCTGAATTAGAAAAATGCTATCCCGATATGATCCGCATCGAATATTGGGGTGCAGAATTCAATTTTTCAAAACTGATGAACTTTGGCGCTAGCAAAGCAAAGGGCGATTACCTTCTCTTGTTAAACAACGATACAGAAGTTCTAACCCCAAACTGGATTGAAAACATGCTGGGCATTTGTTCACGAAAAGAAGTTGGCATTGTTGGCGCAAGACTTTTCTACAGCGACAATACTTTGCAACATGCGGGCGTCGGTATCGGAGGAATTGGAGCCGGCCACCTTGGAAAAGACTACCCCAGAGGTAATTGGGGCTACTTCAATCTATGTGACCGCACGCAAGATCTAAGCGCAGTAACTGCAGCATGCCTCATGACTAAGAGAGCTGTATTCGACGAAGTCGGTGGCTTTAGAGAAGAGCTGGCTGTTGCTTTTAATGATGTTGACTATTGCCTCAAAGTGAGAAGTCACAACTATCTTGTTGTATATACACCCGACACCGAGCTGTATCATTATGAGTCGCTATCGCGAGGCTATGAAATCAGCGACGAAAAGAAAATGAGGTTCCATAGGGAATACTCATTGCTCAACTACCTATGGCCAGAATATTACGTGAAAGGCGATCCGTATATAAACAGCAACATCATCAGCGGGAATTTGTATTATCAAATTTAAAAGCGCTATGATGCTTATATCATAAACACGTAAAAAAGAAGAAGGGGCTGCCGGTTTAACCAGCAGCCCCTTCTTCCTAATAGGTCAATTCATATAGAACAAACCCGTTTGCTGAACCTAATTGCCTAATTTGTAATTTATCAGATGAAAACTCCGTCAAATCCCTACTAGACATAACGTACTTCACATTAAGCTGCCTCAAATCATCTTCAGTCAAATTCACTGTGAAGAGATCATCCTGAGTGGAATTAAATGACGTAGACGGGGTGAATACATTAGCAATGACATGAGCATACCTGTTGTATGCGCACTCGTTCTCGTTATTTTCATCGATAGAATTCCAACGCGCCAGATCAGGATAAGCATTGGTAGAGTTAATTACAGGCGCTCCATACGCAGCGCAAAGATTGGCAACTGTCCAAGAACCATCGACAACCCATTTATCTGAATAATCACTCTCTTCGACAAACTGATTAACGAGAGCCTCTAAATTCGTATCTGTAATTGGAGCCGCACCGATTTGAACTGGATTGATACAGAGCCCTGGAATTACGCCGAAGCAAATCGCGAAAGCAACAAATAAACCGGTACATTTTTTACCAAGAATATAGGAGCGAAACGAAAGGCACGAAAAAAGACAGAACAATATAAACATCAACAAATACAGCATCCTTGCAACAAGATATTTCGCAGAAAGAAGGATGAAAATCTGGAATGCTGAACTCAGAATAAGACCGATTATTAAGATAATTGACAAATAACCAATGGAGCTATTATTCCCTTGGGATTCTTTAGCCTTTTCGACAGAAATCAAAAATAGGAGAAGTTCCAGGTAACCAATAGGAAACAACAGTCGCAGAACGGGGACGTTATACATTAAGGTCATTCGAGATAGAAATGACGGAAAACCAATAAATGCAAAGGCCAGGAAAAACAATTGAAGTGCCGTAAGCAAAAATAGCTGCCAATCCCGCCTTTTAATAAAACAGAGCAGAGATGCAAGCGTTCCAAGAGGGAAGAAGCAAAGAATGGTTGCAATTTCGCATTCATTTGAAACCAGTGGTGAATCAAAGGCGTAAAAGAGTGAAATTGCATAAGAAAAAAGTTCAGGAAGTCCGCTTCCACCTGCTTCAAAGCGCGCACCAGGATAAACGGTATTCATAACAGATGTCATTGCTTCGGAGGACTGGAAGAAGGAAAGGAATATTAGTCCCGCTGAAATCAACAGGCAGGATACTAAAACAAAAGTATCAATTAGTGACCATACAAGAACTGAATGTTGATTGTTAGATTTTAAAGTTTGACAATACTCTGTTGTTCTAAATACACCCATCAAGGCAAAAATGAAGAAAAATGGGACCATCCAAGCAGGGTACATGAGCATTATGTAACAACCACATAGCCATGCTATAGCAGCTAGCGCAATAATCCTGATATTTCTTTTTTGAGTAAAGAGCGCCCTATCCAACAACAAGACAAGGGCTTGGCCATAAAGAATCACCTCGCCCGTGCCCCACCATTGAATTAATGGCGAAAAACAAAGCAAGCATGAAAAGAGAAAGCTGAGCGGCTTTGACTTAATAATGAGAAAGGCACAATCAAAAGAGACAAGAACCATTAGACATAGTTTCGCGGACCAGGCAAACGCTAGGCCGAATTCAAAACCAAATAGCAAATAACCCCAAAGCACTGGTCTAAATAACGTGATTACGCTCCAGCAGGCAGCGCCATAAACCATCCGGACATCCGTTAAATCTCCTCTCAGGATTTCCGAAATTGGAGCATAGCCATTATGGGATTGAGATAATTGAAACAGGGTTCCAACTGAGAACTCATCACTTCGAAGGGACCTCGGTATACCCCAAAACGGAGTATCAGCGTTTTCAGGGAGCATAATGCTCCACATGCCAAGCGATGAACCGCTGATTTTAAAAGCAACGGCAAGCAACGCTACAGTCATACCGATTAACCATCGATATTTATACAAAAACTCGCTTTTATACTCAACCAATTTGATTACAGAAATGACAAATATAATAGTCAATCCAGCAACAAATAGAACTGCCCTATCGTCATTAAGCATCGGGTTGGCAATTGTAAAGCCAACCGTGCCATAGAAAGCATCAATGTAATTAACAAACAAAGACAGATATATCAGTGCAAAAGATAACGGCAGGACAAAAATACCGACATGGTAAAGGCGATACAAGCCGCCGCAAACGCAATGGTTTCGAGCTTCCGCTGCTAAATAGTTGTTCATACAGTTAATCTAAACTCCGTCTTTAATTAACTCTGCTGATTCCGCAAAACATCATTCTCATTTTCAAGTATCGCAATACGTTGAGTTAAGTTCTTGCAAGCCGTAACGAGTCTGCTGATCGCAATACTGAGAGATAGAGAAATCATCAATAAAAGTACCACGGCGACGAGAAACGCAAAATTCGAAGGACTAATAAACCCGATACAGCCTGAGATTCGATAAATCAACTCCGGAAAGCAAACGCTTAATAGCGCCACCACGCACAGGCAGAGCCATAGTAACGAGTACTTTAAAAGTAGCTTTCCTTTGCCGACTAAGGAGACGACATAAAAGAAAAGGCCACTAAAAATTACGCCAGCGCCCACACGAATTATCATACTCATTAGTGAGCCGCCTTTCTATAAACAAAACAGGCCATGGAAATTGCAAGCGAAACTTTAATCATGTAATAAATTGAAGAAAAGCCAGAAATTGATGACACTCCGCCCTGTCTCTCGCGCATAAGTACGGGAACCTCAACCACTGAAAGACCAGTTTTTAATGCTGCGGCAATAGATTCAGGCTCAGGGTAATCGTCTGGGTAGTCCCTACAGAACAGGTCTATAGCCTTTTTTCCGCACGCGCGAAATCCAGAAGTAGGATCTTTAATCGTCTTTCCGGTAAATAACCTCAACCAACCAGAAAGCCATCGGATACCCACTCTCCTTAAAAATGTAGACTGAAAGCCTTCCGTGGGCACGGCAAATCTGGAACCGATGGTTAAATCGGCACCATCAATAATCGGCTCGATTAAATTCCCGATATAAGAAGGATCATGCTGACCGTCACCATCAACCTGGACATCAATGTCATAGCCATGTCTGAGCGCATATTTATGACCGGCCTGAACGGCACCACCGATGCCTAAATTCTGCGGAAGGTCGAGGACATTAAATCCATGCTGACGACAGATAGATAGAGTTTTATCGGTTGAACCATCATTTACAACAACATAATCATAACCAGCTTCAACAACCGACGAAACAGTCTGAACAATATTGGCTTGCTCATTATAGGCAGGAATGATTACCAACACCCGCAACATGTCATCCATTAAAACCCCAACGATCCACATCGGACCTATATTGAAAATAGAACTTGCTTAATTTTATCCAAACAAACCAATCTCGAGAAATGCTCACGATAATAATTGAAGCCATTGGATCCCAAAGCTTCAATGGCGTCTTTATTCATTGAAGCAATTTTCACCATGTTGCTAGCAAGTGCGCTAGCATCTGAGGGATTGGAGACGAATCCGCACCTAGCAGAACGAACCGCATTGGCGCCTTCGCCGCGCATTACAGCAAGTATTGGTTTCGAAGACGCCATGCAACTTGAAATTTTCGCCGGAATAGTAAGCTCTAACTCAGGATTGTCAGCAAATGGTGCAATCATTGCCGTTGCAATATCTGAATACGTGGGCACAACTTCAGGATCTACGCGCCCTATAAACAAAATGGACTCGCTTAGTCCCTTATTTGCAACGGTCTTCTGCAATTCCGCTCTGGACATGCCATCGCCAAGAATTAGCAGCTTCATCTCAACAGAACTATTTTTGATTGCATACGAGAATGCCTCAACAACTGTGTCAAGACCCTGTGCGGGAGTTATTGATCCGGCAAAAAGGAAAACGCACTGACTTCCAAATTGCGATCTCAGCTCCTGTGAAATACTCTTTTGTTCGTAAACCTCCTCACAGTGCTGAGGTATTACACTTATCGAAACATCCGGATTCAAAGGTTTAATCCTATGAAATAAGTTGTCGGCCAAAGAGTCACTCAAGGCAATCAGCTTATTACAGGCAGCATACTGCTTGTCGCAAAACGATTTGGCAAAAGCTCTCAGAAAGCTATTTTGGACATTTAAAACGGTGTACAAATTTTCAGGCCAAATATCCAAGACATAGGTGACAAGAGGACATTTACTTCGCAATGCAGCAAACCTTGCTGGAATTATCATCAAAATAGGACTTGTATTATAGCAAAATACAACGTCGTAATTGTTTTTGAGCCTTAACGCCTTGAAAGATGCAGTAATCGGCCAGCTAATATAGTTCAGGAAAATGCGGGCCGAAGTATTACCCTTTCGGCGTATTTCACCAGACCGAAAGACAGACGCACCATGGTAATCATCGCAACGATGGCCACAATAACCATATCCTTCAGCCCATTCACCTGAAGGATAATTTGGAATACCGCAAAGGACATCAACGCTTGCACCGTCTTCAATAAAGCCTTCGACGATGTCGTTGACTCGAAAAGTCTCCGGATAAAAATGCTGCGTTACGACAAGTATTTTTTTACCAGCGCATGAGCTAGTCATTAAATGCTCTTCCTCCACACCATCTTGTCCACGACGCCGGTGTAGCTCTGGATGATCTTGACAACCTTGGTGGACACGGTCTCGTCGGCGTAGTCGGGAACGGGCGCCTCGGGCAGCGACCCCTCCGCATCGAGCTCGACGGCAGTGTGGACGGCCTGCAGAAGACCCTTCTCGGAGATGCCGGCGAGCGTGAAGCACGCCTTGTCCAGCGCCTCGGGGCGCTCGGTGGAGGTACGGATGCACACCGCCGGGAACGGGCGGCCGACGCTCGCGAAGAAGCTGGACTCCTCGGGCAGGGTGCCGGAGTCCGACACCACCGCAAAGGCGTTCATCTGCAGGCAGTTGTAGTCGTGGAAGCCCATGGGCTCGTGCATGCGCACGCGCGGGTCCAGCTTGAAGCCGGTGGCCTCCAGGCGCTTGCGGGAGCGCGGGTGGCAGGAGTACA
>UQHT01000002.1 GCA_900540875.1 uncultured Collinsella sp. | reverse complement strand
GCAAGGCGGGGCCGAGGCCGCCTCGATCAATTTGCGAAAGAATCTTGACGGTACCTATTATTTTGGATGAGCCTTGCAACAATTTAGATAATGCTTCGATATCCTTTTTGAAGGCGGTGGTTGCACAGGAGATGAAAGAGCGTATCGTCATCATTGCGGATCATGGACATGGTTTTGAACAATTTGCAGACTATGTAATACAGTTTCAGGAGCCAGAAAAAACTATCTAGCTCCTGAACGTTGCTACCAACTGCTATTTGCGAGTTATTCGAGATGCTCTTCAATGCGAGCTCTAAGAAGGGCAATGGCTGTGGGTATTCCAATTGCGGCAGCTAATTCGGCTTTATCCAAAACCTGTATGCTAAAGCACGATTGTTTATCACATTGAAGAACGGTAACTGAAGATACCCTCACTTCCCGTTGGCTGAATATATCGTAATCTCCAAAAAGGAAGTTACCTTTTATTGAGTAATTCGGTATGTTCGTTATGCACTTCATCTCAAGTCTGTTTAGGCCATAATCGAACACCGCAACTTCCTTATGTTCGATGACGAGCGCAACCCTGGGCATGTTACTAAAGCCACCGTCGACGACAGTAAAGAGCTTTTCATTTGTATCGTCATAAACGGTGTATTTAAGACTCAATAGCTGTCCTAGTGGACCCGTGAACCCATGTCTTTTGATGTTGAGGTTGTCTCCCACTGGGTTGGTGAGAGCTAGAGCATGCGGATAAGGGTTACCTTCAATTGAGATTCGATATTCGTTTGTAGCCGTCTTGCTCGATTTAGGACCAGTAGCCATCACGCGTCATCGCCTCGATCGAATTGGAACCGTCTTCTGCTTCGTGCGGAGAATTACGCTGTATGTTGCAGTACATGCAGCTGCAATAACCGCATGGGCAATTTCTAACAAAATGAATGACACTATTTGCTGCATGCATATTACTTACTATAAAGTATCCTTTTATAAACGTATTGTCAAACATATATTGCTAAAACAGAAACAATTTATAGACTGAGTTGGTCGTATTCTTTGGGCAATTGCTCCTATAATCTAGCCTTCGCTGCAGTCGGGAGGGAAGGACTGGGACTCCGTTATTATGTTGAAACGCTTTAACACTTTTGACGTTCTCATGCATTTTTTGTTTCAAAAGCGTTAGGATGGGACTCATAGCGTGGGGCGTAATGGGTGCCCCGCACACGATGGGAGGCTATCAATGGCTAATCGTTTCGTTCTCAACACCATTTCTTATCATGGTTCTGGCGCCATCAAGGAGATCCCCGGCGAGCTCCAGCGTCGTGGCTACAAGAAGATCTTCGTCTGCTCCGACCCCGATCTGGTCAAGTTTGGCGTTACCGCCAAGGTGACCGACGAGCTCGACGCCGCCGGCATCGCTTGGAGCCTCTACTCCGAGATTAAGCCCAACCCCACCATCCAGAACGTCAAGAACGGCGTCGAGGCCTTCAAGGCCGCCGAGGCTGACGCTATCGTGACCATCGGTGGCGGCTCCTCCATGGACACCGCCAAGGCCATTGGCATCATCATCAACAACCCCGAGTTCGCCGATGTCCGTAGCCTCGAGGGCGTTGCTCCCACCAAGAACCACGCCGTGTTCACCATCGCCGTGCCGACGACCGCCGGTACCGCCGCCGAGGTGACCATCAACTACGTTATCACCGACCCCGAGAAGGTCCGCAAGTTCGTGTGCGTCGACACCAACGACGCCCCTGAGGTCGCCGTCGTCGACCCCGACATGATGGCTTCCATGCCTGCCGGCCTGACCGCTTCCACCGGCATGGACGCTCTGACCCACGCCATCGAGGGCTACACCACCAAGGGCGCTTGGGAGCTTTCCGATATGTTCCACTTTGAGGCCATTAAGCTGATCAGCGAGAACCTGCGCGACTCCGTTGCCGAGGCCAAGTCCGGCCAGCCCGGCTCCGGCCGTGAGGGCATGGCTCTTGGTCAGTATGTCGCCGGCATGGGCTTCTCCAACGTTGGCCTGGGTATCGACCACGCCATGGCTCACACCCTGTCCGCTCACTACGACACCCCGCACGGCGTCGCTTGCGCCATGCTGCTGCCGATCGCCATGGAGTTCAACAAGCCGGTTTGCGCCGAGCGCCTGGCCAAGGTTGCCGTTGCCATGGGCGTTGACACCACGGGCATGAGCACCGACGAGGCCGCCGACGCCGCCATCGCCGCCGTTAAGCAGCTCTCTGCCGACGTGAACATCCCGCACGTCTGCGAGGCCATGAAGGCCGACGAGATTGAGGTCCTGGCCAAGGACGCCATGGCCGACGCCTGCTTCCCGGGTAACCCGCGCGAGGCGACGCTCGACGACGTCATCGAGCTCTTCAAGAAGATCTGCCCGGCTGCCTAACATGGTTCGGCGGGCCCCTGCCCGTTAGCCCCAGAATCGTCCTCGGACATGTCGGAGGCCCCGCTGCGCACTACGTGCGGCGGGGCCTCCTTCTGTCCTGCGGAAAGATTCTGGGGCTAACGGGCAGGGGCCCGCCGGCTCGTTATCGTGGCGGGCGCTGCTCTGGGAAGCTCGATGGGTTGTCTCGCTAGGTAAATAATTGTGCGTGGTGGTATTGTTGCTGTGGGTTTAATTCGATATGAAAGGGTGACTTTGGTGTCCAAGATGGATTCTACGCTCTCCTATATTACTGACCAGTTGAAGGCGCTTACCTCGATTGCTTCGCCTACGGGCTATACCCGCGCGGCGACTGATTATCTAATGGAGACCCTGCGCGATATGGGCTTTGGGCCCGAGCGTTCTAACAAGGGCAATGTGCTCGTTGAGCTTGGCGGCGAGGGCGAGCCGCTCGTACTGGCGAGCCATGTCGATACCCTGGGCGCCATGGTGCGCTCCATCAAGGACAATGGTCGCTTGCGTCCCACGACGCTCGGCGGGCACCAGTGGCCTACGGCCGATGGCGAGAACTGCACCGTCTACACGCGTGGCGGCAAGGTCTACACGGGCGTGGTCCTTAATACCGAGCCGTCGGCACATGTGGCCGATGAGCCGGTCAAGACCGTCGAGAAGAATATGGAAATCCTGCTCGATGAGAATGTCGACAGCAAGGACGACGTGCTTGAGCTGGGCATTCAGACTGGCGACATCATTGCTATGGATCCGCGTACCACGGTGACGGAGAGTGGCTACATCAAGAGTCGCTTCCTAGATGACAAGCTGTCGGCCTCTATTTTGCTGGGCTTGGCGCGTGCCGTCGCCACTGGCGAGGTGACGCTCTCGCGCAAGGTGTCACTGCTCTTTACCGTGTACGAGGAGGTCGGTCACGGCGGCGCCTTTGTGCCGGCCGACACGCGCGAGATGATCAGCGTGGACATGGGCTGCGTGGGCGACGACCTGGGCTGCACCGAGCGCATGGTTTCGATTTGCGCCAAGGATTCGGGTGGCCCCTACAACTACGATCTGGTAACCACGCTGTCCAATATCGCGCGCGAGCTGGAGCTCGATTACGCCATCGATGTGTACCCGCACTACGGCTCCGACGTCGAGGCCACGCTCTCTGCCGGCTACGACATCCGTCACGGCCTGATCGGCCCCGGCGTGTACGCGAGCCACAACTACGAGCGCAGCCACATGGACGGCGTGCGCAACACCTACGAGCTCGTCCGCGCCTACGTTCAGCGCTAGACGCATCGACAATGCTCATCGAGCCTGCCGCCCCGGTTGTTGCAGCGATGCCAGCCGGGGCGTCCTCTATAACTTGCGGTGGCGGGGAGCTGTTATTTGATGGCTGACGTAACGGTGCCGCCGCCCAAGACGATGTCGCCGCGGTAGACGACGACTGCCTGGCCGGGGGCGATGGCTCGCTGTGGCTCGTCAAAAGTTAGCAGCATTTGCCCGTCTTCGCCACGTGTAAGGGTTGCTGCCTGGTCCTTTTGACGGTAGCGGTACTTGGCGCCCACGTGAATGCCGCCGGCGTCGAGCTCTGCCTCCATGCGGTCAGCAGGGGCGCTCCAGATCCAGTCGTTGGCCGTGAGTGCTGCGGCCGTCAGGTCCTCGGCCTCGCCCAGATGCACGGTGTTGTTGACGGCGTCGACACCCGTTACGTACACGGGATGCGCCATCGCGACGCCCAGGCCTTTGCGCTGGCCGATGGTGTAGCGCAGCGCGCCGTTGTGGCGCCCGACCACGCTGCCGTCGCGCCACACAATGTCGCCCGGTGCAGCGGGATGTCCGCAGCGGCGCTCGATATAGCCCGCGTAGTTACCGTCTGGAATAAAGCAGATATCCTCGCTTTCGGCCTTCTTGGCGTTGATGAAGCCCTGCTCGGCGGCAATCCGGCGCACGTCGCGCTCCTTGTCCAGACCCGCCAGCGGAAAAATCGTGCGCGCCAGACGCTCCTGCGTAAGCGAATACAAAAAGTAACTCTGGTCCTTTTTGGGGTCCTCGCCGCGATGCAGCTGCCAGGTGCCGTCTGCCGCCTGGCTTGTTTTGGCGTAATGGCCCGTGGCGATGTAGTCGCAGCCCATGTCCAGAGCTGCATCGAGCAGCGCGCCAAACTTAATGTGGCGGTTGCAGATAATGCACGGATTGGGCGTCAGCCCCTCCTGGTAGGCGTTCACAAAGCGCTCGATTACGTTACGGTCGAAGGTTTGCTGCAAGTCGAGCACATGGTGGGGAATGCCTATGCGCTCGGCGACGGCCTCTGCGTCGGCGATGTCGCGGTCGACCTTACTCATGCCCGTGGCGGGGTCGGGTGCGGGGCAGGTGAGGCGCATGGTGGCGCCGACACATTCGTAACCCTGACTTTTGAGCAGATACGCGGTCACGCTGGAATCGACGCCGCCGCTCATGGCGACGAGCACGCGCTTGTTGTGCATGGGGAGGTTCTCCTTGGTGGCATGTGGCCAAAAAAGAAAAGCGGCGCGGGAGGCTGGTTCCGCGCCGCAGACATTGTAGCAAGTTCGGGCGTCCTGTGGGACACCCTGTTGGGATGAGCTCAGGCTGCCAGAAGAGAGGGGAGACCGGCGTGCCTTGGACTCGTTCTAGGAACGAGAGCTCTAGTCCTGGAAGAGTGCCGTGGACAGGTAGCGCTCGCCGGTGTCGGCGAGCAGCGCCACGATGGTCTTGCCCTCGTTCTCGGGGCGCTTGGCCAGCTGCAGTGCGGCCCACACGGCGGCGCCGGACGAAATGCCCACGAGCACGCCCTCCTTGTGGCCCACGGCGCGGCCGGTGGCAAAGGCGTCGTCGTTCTCGACGGGGATGATCTCGTCATAGACCTGGGTGTCGAGGACGTCGGGCACAAAGCCGGCACCGATACCCTGGATCTTGTGCGGGCCGGCCTGGCCCTTGGAGAGCACCGGGGAGGTGGCGGGCTCGACGGCGACGACCTGAATCTCGGGGTTTTGCTCCTTGAGGAACTCGCCCACGCCGGTCACGGTGCCGCCGGTGCCGACGCCGGCGACGAAGATGTCGACCTTGCCGTCGGTGTCGTCCCAGATCTCGGGGCCGGTCGTGGCTTTGTGAATGGCCGGGTTCGCGGGGTTCACAAACTGGCCGGCGATGATGCTGTTGGGGGTCTCCTTCTGCAGCTCCTCGGCCTTGGCGATGGCGCCCTTCATGCCTTTGGAGCCGTCGGTGAGCACGAGCTGTGCACCGTATGCCTGCATAAGCTTGCGGCGCTCGACGGACATGGTCTCGGGCATGGTGATGATCACCTTGTAGCCGCGGGCCGCCGCCACCGAAGCGATGCCGACGCCGGTGTTGCCGCTCGTGGGCTCGATGATGGTGTAGTCGCCGCCACGCACGAGCTTGCCGGCCTTCTCGGCCTCGTCAATCATGTTTTTGGCGACGCGGTCTTTAACGGACCCGGCGGGGTTGAAGTATTCCAGTTTGACGAGCACGCGGGCCTTGAGGTCCTCGTCGGCCTCAAAGTGGGTGAGCTCCAGAAGCGGGGTGTGGCCGATAAGCTGATCGATGGACGTGTAAACCTTGCTCATGGTGAACCTCCAAAGTGTTCAAATGACTGGATACCGTGTGGTTTTACGGTGTGTGTAGCAGCGAAACCCACAAACCTTATAGGTTGTTCGTTTTGCTGTTGGCAAGCATAGTAGACAGTAAAGCCTAGTAACGCAATAGGAAATAGAAGATTATTACGAGTCGATTAACCATCTTGACGGGAATAGGTATTTTCAAAACCAATTTTTCGGCTAGAATTTCTACGAATTAAAAGACCGAAAGGCAGCTATATATATGTTGGTTTCCACAAAGGGCAGATATGCCCTGCGCGTTATGGTCGACCTGGCCGAGCATCAGGCGGCCGGTCGCATCCCGCTCAAAGAGATCGCGGCGCGCCAGGGGATTTCGGAGAAGTACCTCGAGAATATTCTGGCTACGCTCGTGCGCGCCAACATGCTCTCGGGCATGCGCGGCAAGGGCGGCGGCTATGTGCTCACGCGCCCGCCCGAGCAGTACACGGTGGGCGAGATCTTGCGCCTGACCGAGGGCAGCCTGGCGCCGGTCGCCTGCCTGGATGGCGACTGCAAGGGTTGTTCGCGCTCTGACGAGTGCCCCACGCTCGACGTGTGGAAGAACCTGGACAAGCTTATCAACGACTACCTCGACGGTGTGACGCTCGATCAACTTGTCGCTCCCAACGAAGGCTACGACTACGTGATCTAGCCCACCTGCCATTTGGGGACGGGGTGGAAATGGCAGATTCTCTCGCCCTTTGAGACTTGGCAAATAAGAAGGCCGCCCATTTTTGTGATGGGCGGCCTTCGTTTTGGGCTGTTGAGACGGGCGCGGCCGGAATGGCCGTTTTAGCCCTCGGCGATGCTGTCGAGGATGCTGCGCATGATGGACACCAGGATGCTGCCCATAAAGGCCGATCCAAAGCTGGCGATGGAGATGCCCGCGCCCAGCAGATTGACCGACAGATAGCTGGCCAGCTCGAGCATAAAGCTGTTGACTACGAGCTGAAAAATACCCAGCGTAATGATCGTGAGCGGCAGCGAGATAACCGTCAGGAACGGCTTGACGAGCGAATCGACGATGTTCAGGAACAGTCCCACGAAGGCGAAACAGACCCAGGCCTCGGCAAAACCGAAGGGCTGGATGCCGGGGACGAGGAACGTGGCAATCGCGATGGCGATCGAGGTAAAGAGCCAGTTAAGCATAAAGCGCATGGTGTGAATCCTTTCTTGCGCAGGGTGCGTCGGTGTCGCGTGAAGCGGTTTGCTGCGGCAGCTTGGACGGCCGCTCGGGTGTGCCGCCTTGTTCGGCCGCCCATTGTCTCAGATATTCGTGGAGCTTACGTGCGCATTCGGTTTCAAAACGGCGTTCGTCCTAGAAAACGCGCCGCTGGCAGAGAGTTTTGTCGCTTTAGTTTGGTGGTGTGCTAAACTGCTACGGGCAAAAGCCACAGGCGTTGCCCTATTGCATAGAACGGGCGAACGATGCCCGATGTCAGTATCAACTTCGATGCCTTTTGGCGGGTTTGGCGGTGATCGATGAATATCGAGAACATGTTTGACAAGCCTGATGTCAAGCAGCTGGTCCACGCATTTAGTCTTTTGGATGACGAGAAGGATATCCAAGCGTTTTTGACCGATATCTGCACGCCGCGCGAGATCTGCGATCTATCGCAGCGTCTGCAGGTTGCGCGTTATCTGGATGAGGGCGAGCCTTATGTTGAGGTTCAGGCCCGCACCGGCGCTTCGTCCACTACGGTGAGCCGCGTTTCAAAGGCACTCAACGGCGAGTACGGCGGCTATCGCAAGATCCTCATCAAACTGGAGGATGGCGAGTAGGCCAGCGGCAACAAACGAATTGCGCAGAACCGTCCCTTCGGGGGCGGTTTTTTGATCCTTTGGGGACGGAGGAAAACGGATCACTGGGTTAGACTGACCTCCTCGGTGATCCATTTTCCTCTGTCTCCAAGGGGTCAAATCTGTTGGCGTGGGGCAAATCTGTCCGCGCGGGCGGGTAGGATGGAAGCATTGAATATTGCGAACGGTTTGAGTGGAGGACCATGCCTGTTCGAATCTATACCACCAACGCCGGCGCGGATTTGAGCGATGCCGAGGCGGCGCTGCTTGCCGACCTTATTGCCCGCCACGGGCGTGCCGTGCTGCTGGCGCCAACGTTTGCCGAGCTCGACCTGTGCCGTCATGATGCGGCGGAAGCCGGCGTTTCGCTGGGTATTGACTACAAGACGCCTACATCGTGGCTTCGCTCGCTTTGGGAGCTTTTGGGCGACGGGCGCGGTTTCGTCGACAACCTGCAGCGCCAGATGCTGTTTTCGGACATGGTAGCGCGCCTCGACGACGCCGACCTGCAGCCGCTTTCGCGCAGCCAGGGCACGGTGCGTATGCTCGCGCGTATGGCTCGCGATGTGCTGCCGGGTGTGGCAGGGACAGGTGCCGAGCGTTGCTGCGACAACGTTTGCAAGCCCAAGCCCAGAAGCGACGCCGAGGCTCGCGTGTTTGAACTTTTGTGCGCCTATGCGCGCGGTTTGGACCGTCGAGATATGGTCGAGCCCTGCGAGGCGGCTGACATTATGGCCGATGCCCTGGCCGATAACCTGCCGGCGTGCACCCGCGCCGTATGCGTGCGCGGTATCACGTCGTTTGCGCACGGCCTGCTCGAGCTGCTGTCTGCCGTGGCGAACAATGGGGGAGAGGTCGTCGTACTGCTTGCCTGCGAGCAGGCGGCGATGCGCGAGGAGCTTGCCGCGGCATTTGATGCCCGCGGTGTGCTGTTCGAGGCCGCGCCGCTGAGGGAGGACGCCGTCGCGTCTGATGCCGCTTGCGGGACCGCCGCTCAGCCTGCCTTTATTGAGGTCGCCGGCCCCCATGCCCGTGCCCATGCTTATGCGGACGCCATCGATAAGTTGGCGAAAACGCACAAGGAGTCCAAGGACGATAAGGCTGCTGCAACGCCCGCCGACCCCGTACGCGTGCTCGTTGTTTCTGCCCGGGCACCCCAGCTGTTCGGTGAGCTCGCCTCTCGTCTGGCGGCTCGTCATATCGCTGCCGAGACAGTTGAGTTCACGGCGTTTTCTCAATCCATTGCGGGCAGGCAGTTCACGGCGCTCGCCAACCTGATCGAGCGTATGAAGGCCGCCGACGAAGGGGCAGCTTCTAAGACTGAGTGGTGGCCCGCGCCGGAGCTTACCGACTGGATTTACAGTCCGCTTTCGGGCGCTGATGCCGTCAATGCCCGTACCTTCGATAAGAACATGCGACTGTCGCGCAGCAAGACCACTGCGGGCGTCAAGAGCCTGCTGCAGAGCGTGCAGGGCCAGGTGAGGGGCGCGCGTAAAGCGGCGAGCGACGAGAACTGGTTTAAGAACGTGCCGTGCGTGGTCTCGGACGTGTTCCAGGCGCTGTGGCGCGACAAGCCCGTGACGGCGCTCAAGGCCATGCTTGCCGTTGCCGAGGCACTGCCCGATCGCGCGCTTGGTGGTCTCGACGGTCAGGCCCGTCGCCAGGCGGAGGTGGCCCTGCTGCGCCACGCGATCGACATCCTTATGAACGATGCTCGCGCGCTCGACGTGTCGCAGGCCGCGACCGTGCCCGTGCTCGATGGCATTCGCACCAAGGTGGACAAGCGTAGCACCGCCTACGATTACGAGACCTACGAGGTTGACCGTGCGCCACGTGCCCAGGTTCGCTTTACTTCGCTTGCCGATGCGGCGGCCCTGCGCCCCGGCAGCTACGATGCCGTGCTGTTTGCCGACGTCGACCTGGACAGTTATCCGCTCTCACATGAGGAGGGCCCGCTGGCAACGCTGGCGGCAGAGTTAGATCGCAGCGGTGTGACGCTTGAGCCTGCCGCCTTGTTGCGCGTGCGCTTTGGCCGCGCGATGCAGGCCGCGCGCGGTCCGGTTACGCTCGCCCGCGTGACGCACGATCGCCAGGCGCGCGAGTGCTACCCGGCTGCCGTGTGGACCGAGTTTCGGGCGCATGCCGAGGCCGCTAACGATGCTAAGGCCGCTGACGCCGACAAGGCCGCTGACGACGCTAAGGCCGCTGGCGCCGACAAGGCGAAGTGCGTGGGTGAGGGCGATATCGTAAGGGACTTCGATCCCGCGGCAGGCGAAGGTCTTAGGCGCGAGCGCGTGACCTGCGAAGCTCCTCAGCATCTGAGCGATGAAGCCATTCCGTATTTGGTCCTGCGTCGTCGCGATGGCGAGGGCGAGGATGCGCCGCTGGTGCCGCGCCTGACGTCTGCCTCGCAGATCGAGGCCTATTCGACCTGCCCGCTATGCTGGTTCGTCTCGTACCGCGTGAAGCCCCAGTCGATCGACGCTGGCTTTGGCAATATGGAGAAGGGCAACTTTGTCCACGACGTGCTGGAACACTTGCATGCCCGTCTGCCCCAGGAGGGCATGGAGCGCGTGACACCCATGAATCTGCCACGCGCGAAGGAGCTGCTGCGCGAGGTCTTTGACGAGACCTTGGCCGAGCATGCGGGCAAGCGCGGTACCGAGGGCCCGCTCGTGCCGCTCTCCCCGGTGGAGGAGCGCCAGGTGGCCGAGATTTTGCCGCAGCTGGAGGGCGTTCTTGCCTACGAGTCCGAGGCGCTCGCGCCCTTCGCGCCGCGCTACCTGGAGTTTGCGTTCAACGAGCTCCAGGTCGAGTATGCCGGCTGGCCGCTCGGCGGGCGCATCGACCGCGTGGATGTGGATGCCGAGAATCGCGCCGTGGTAATCGACTACAAGCATCGCACGGGCGTTGAGGAGTTTAAGCTCGCCGATCCCACGGTGCGCGACGAGGAGTCGGGCGAGGCCCCCATCGACGACCCGCGCTGGTTGCCGCCCCATACTCAGACACTCATCTACGCGCAGGCCATGCGTCGGGCGCTGGATCTGGATACCCGCGCCGCGCTCTATTTTTCGACCAAGGGCGGCAAGCCCGCGCTGCGCGGTGCGGCGAGCGCCGAGTTGCTTGAGGAAGAGCGCGGCGACGGCCGCATCCCAGGCCTTAAGAAGGGCTTTCCCGGCGAGGGCGGCAACATGGACTTCGATGCGCTGCTCGATCGCGTGGAGACCGGCATTGCCGAGCGTCTGCGCGAGCTCGAGACAGGCAACGTTGCCGCCGTCGACCCGACGTCGGCTCAGGCCGCGCATGCGCGCTGCTCGTATAACCACGAAGGAACGTTTGTAAGGAGGGACGTGTAGACCATGGATCTTTCGACTTTGATGCCGCAACAGCTGCAGATCGTCAAAACGCTCGACCGCCCGCTGTTTGTCTCGGCGGGCGCCGGTTCGGGTAAGACCTTTACCCTCACGCGCCGCATTGTCTATGCGCTCTCGCCCGAATCCGGTCCGTTTGTCGAGCATCTGGACCAGGTGCTCGCCATTACCTTTACCAAAGATGCCGCGGCCGAGATTCGCGACCGCGTGCGCCGTGCGCTTATCGACGAGGGCATGGACGAGGAAGCACTGACCGTCGACGACGCGTGGATCTCGACCATTCACGGCATGTGCTCGCGTATCCTGCGCGCGCATGCGTTGGAGCTGGGCATCGATCCCGAGTTCACGGTGCTCACCGATACCGACGAGCTCATGGACCAGGCTGTTGAGCATGTGCTGGGTCGCGCGACGGCACCCGATGCCGCGCCCGAGCTCGCCGCTTCGCTTAAGGCCCTCTACGCTTGGTATCCCATGGCGGGCGAGGGCGGGCCGTTTGGCGCCGGTACCACCATCAAGGGTCTGGTGCGCGACCTGCTGGAGCTCTCGAGCCAGCTGCCGGGCGGCATGGACGATGTGTGCGTGGCGCGCGGCCAGGCTGACACTTCGGCGCTTGCCGACGCCTATCGCGCGGCGTTGGGTGCGAGCAAGGCCGCGACCGAGAAGGCACAAGTGGCACTCGACGCCATCGACGCGTTTGAGGCGAGCGGCAAAACCATGGAGGACGCGGCGCGGCTCATGATGTCGTGTACCATGCCGCGCGCGAGCAAGGCATTCCCTAAGGAGCAGATTGAGCTGCTCAAGGCCGAGGCCGCCGATGCATTTATCAATATCGTGCTCGCCTGCGGTGGTCCCGCGCTCGATGCACTGGTTGGCTTGGCCCGCTCTGTAGAGGCTGAGTACCGCGCGCTCAAGGCTGCCCAGTCCGCCCTCGACAACAACGACCTGCTGCGCATGGCCTACGAGGCCCTGCGCGACTACCCGGCCATTCGAGCTGCCTATGAGGGCCGCTTTAAGATGGTCATGATCGACGAGTTCCAGGATACCGACCAGATGCAGGTCGATTTGATTCGTTACCTGACCGGTGCGGGGGAGCGCGCGCTGTGCACCGTGGGCGATGCGCAGCAGTCGATCTATCGCTTCCGTGGTGCCGAGGTCGAGGTCTTCCGCCGCCAGGAGCGCAAGGTGGGCGCCTCGGGGACGGCCGAGGCGGCGGCCGTCGCTGGCACTGCTGCCGATGTCCCCGCCGGCGAGCTCGTTAAACTTGTGCGCAACTTCCGCAGCCATGACGAGGTGCTGCGTTACGTGGCACGCGTCTTCGACGGCGATGACGGCGGCCTGATGCAGGGCTTTTTGGATCTTGAGGCGAGCGACGGCCGCAAGGACACGCTGGTGGCAGACGCCTCGCGTCGGCAGGCGCTCTTTGTTGCCGGCGGCAGTACGCAGGAGCGCACACAGGCCAAGGCCCGCGCGATCGCGGAGCGGTTCCGCGCGCTTGCCGATGCCGGTCAGCCCCAGGGCGGCATGGTGCTGCTGCTGGGCCGCATGACCAACGCCGACGTCTATGCCCAGGCTTTCCGCGACCAAGGACTCGACTGCGTGATCGCGGGTGGCTCGGTCTTTGCCCAGGCAGCCGAGGTGCAGACGGTGCGCGCCCTAGTCTGCGCGCTCGCCAACCCGGCCGATACGGCGCAGGGCCTTATGCCGCTGCTCGCCTCGCCGATGTTTGCGCTCGGCGCCCAGGAGTTCCTGGCGCTGGCGACCAAGCTCGATAGCGAGACGGGGGAGACCTCGCGCCGGAATATCGACGCGGGCATCATGAGCGATTCCGATGTGCCCGGCTTGCAGGGCTTGCCACTGGTGACGCGCGCCCGCGAGGTGCTGCGCTATGCGCTGCGCCGCGTGGGACGTGATTCGTTCGCCAACATCGCGCGCGACGTGGTCAACGCCTCCGGCTGGTTTGTGCGTCTGGCGCAGCGTGGTCCCGAGGGCAAGGCCATTGCCGCCAACGTGCTCAAGGCGCTCGACGCCGTGGCCGAAGCGGAGGCCGAGTTCGGTAACTCGCCGCGCTCCATTGCGCTGGCCTTTGACCGCTTCCTGGCGGGCAAGGAAGCCCCGGGCGCGCTCAACGAGGAGGGCGACGGCGCGGTGCGCATCATGACGGTGCACGCCTCCAAGGGCTTGGAATATCCGGTCGTGGCGGTCGCCGAGTGCTTTGGCGTGCGCAAGTCCTCGGGTGCGGCACAGATGGGTCGCGTCGAGGGCGGAGCGCAGGTCGTGGCACTGCCGGCACGCTTCGACGGCGTTAAGCTCGCCGACGGAACCTTTGTGAAGGGCGACGACGTTAAAAAGCAGTTTGAGCATGCGTTTAAGGGCAAGGGCACGTCGCTGTGGCTGCCGCCGGAGCTCATGGAGGACGTCTGTGCGACGGGTTCTCCCGCCGAGGCATTTGCTCGCCTGCGCAACGATGACCTGCAGCTTTCGCTCGAGGAGCGGGCTCGTCTGCTCTATGTGGCCATGACGCGTGCGCGCGAGCTGGTGATCTTGGCGATGGATGCCGGCGTGAGCCGTGGCAAGCTGTGCGCGCCGACCTTCGACGTCGAGACCGATCTGACCTATGACGTGCTGCGCCGTATTTTGCCGACGGACGGCCTGGACATGCCACAGCTCGATGCCGACCGCCTGGTGTTCGACAACTCCCAGCCGGGCGACTACGAGCTTATCTCGCTGGCGGACTTTACGTTTGGCGAGCAGGCGTTTGAGGCCAACGCTTTACTGGATGCCGAGGGCAGGCTTGTCTGCGGCGATGCGGAGCCGGAGGGTGCCGGTGCAGATGCCCGCGCCGCCGTTCCCGGTCCTGCCGACCCCGAGCCCGATGCGTTTGAGCTCGTGTATCCCCAGGCGGTGGGCGTGCGCATGGGCGCCTGTCCGTTCCCGGCGCGTGACTCGTATAGCTACTCGTCAATTGCCGCGGCGCTCCATGCCGAGTCCGAGGACCGTGCCGCCGAGGCACACGTGCCCATGGACGAGGCTGGCGATGATGCCGAGTCGGATGGCTCGGAGATGGCCGATGCGGACGTGGCTGCTGTCGAGCCCGCCGGCAATCCCATGGCCTTGGGTTCGGCCTTCCACGCCGCATGCCAGTGGCTCATCGAGATGGGTGCCGATGCACTGCCCACCGCGCGCGCCGAAGCGCTGGCGCGTCTGTGGCGCTTGACGCCGGAGCAGCGCGAGCGCTTCGACGTTGCCCTGGACCGCTGGCTCAAGTCGGCTGTTCGTGCCGACCTGCTCGCGTGGCCGTGCGTTCGCGCCGAGGTGCCGTTCTTCTCGCTGGGTTGCGAAGACGAGGACATCGCCCGCTACGGTGCCTATGCCGAGGGCGCCATCGACGCTTTGGCGACGAACCCGGCGGATTCGTCACGCGCGCTGGTCATCGACTACAAGACGGGCGGCACGCCGGACGAGACGCCGGAACAGCTGCGGGAGAAGCACGCCCTGCAGGCGCGCGTCTACGCCGATGTTCTGCACAAGGCGGGCTTTGAGGCCGTGACCGTCAAGTTCGTCCGCGTGGAGCAGGCCGATCCCGCCAACCCCTGCGAGCCCCAGGTGGTCACCTACAACCTCTAACCCTCAACAACCTGCGGTGGAATACGGACTGTTTTGGCCAAAAAAGCCGCCAAACAGTCCGTATTTCATCGCAACTCAATAGGAGCCGTGTGGGTTTGGCTAGGTTCGGGTGCTATCCGCGCCGTGCGGTAAAATCGTTCAGTCAGAACACGAACCCGCATCGGAGCTCATCACATGACATTCGTCCATCTGCACAACCACACCGTTTTCTCCATGCTCGACGGCGCAACCCGTATCCAGGATATGGTCAACCGTGCCGTAGAGCTGGGCATGCCCGCCGTCGCCATTACCGACCACGGCTACATGTATGGCGTGCCCGACCTGGCGCTGGCCTGCGACGCCGTCAACCACAACACGCCCGAGTACAAAACCTGGAGCCACGACAAGGCCTTCTTGGAAAAGGATCGCCGCGACGAGCTGGTGGAGCCCGATCCCGAGGAAAACCCGCGCGAGCATGCCCAGTATGTGAAGGACATGGCCATGTGGGACGAGAAGGGCAACATCGACGAGCTCAAGCCGCCCCTGGTCATCAAGCCCATCTTTGGCTGCGAGGTCTACTTTACGCCGGACGAGACCCTTGCCCGCGACCATAAGCCTGAGCTCTACCACATGATCCTTCTGGCCAAGGACCAGGAGGGCTACGTCAACCTGATGCAGACGGTCTCCGAGGCAGCCGTGCAGGGCTTTTACTACAAGCCCCGCGTGACGCTCGACAACCTGCGCCGCCACGCCAAGGGCATGATCTGCACCAGCGCCTGCATCGCGGGCATCATTCCCAAATACATCGACCGCGGTGACATGGAGGGCGCCATCAAGTGGGCCGAGACCTTCCGTGATACCTTCGAACCTGGCGACTTTTATATCGAGATCCAGGAACACGGCATCACCACCGACAACGGCCTGACCGATGAGCAGATGGACCGCACGCTCATCGACATCGCCAAGCAGGTAGGCGTCAAGGTCATCGCCACCAACGACTTCCACTACCTGCGCCGCGAGGACGCTCCCGTGCAGGACGTCATCATGTGCATCGGCATGAACGCCAAGGTCGACGACCCCAACCGCATGCGCATGACTGGCTCGGAGTTTTACATGAAGACCGAGGAGGAGATGCGGGCGATGTTCCCGTATTGCCCCGAGGCCTGCGACAACACGCTCGAGATCGCCGACAAGTGCTACGTTGAGCTGGACTGGGACTCCATCATCCTGCCGCGCTTCCCGCTGCTCGATCCCGGCGAGACGCACGAGAGCCAGTTCCGCCGCGAGTGCGAGAAGGGCCTGCGCCAGCACTACGGCGACGACTGGGCCACGCGCGAGATTGGTGGCGTCAACATCAAAGAGCGCTTTGAGTACGAATACAAAGTCATCTGCGACAAGGGCTTTGCCGCCTACTTCTTGATCGTTGCCGAGTACGTGCAATGGGCCAAGGACAACGGCATCGGCGTCGGCCCCGGCCGTGGCTCGGCCGCCGGCGCTATCGTCGCCTACGCCATGAACATCACCGCGTTCGACCCGCTCGAGAACGGCCTGATGTTCGAGAGGTTCCTGTCCCCGCAGCGTACCGAGATGCCCGATATCGATATGGACTTCGACGATGAGCGGCGCCTCGAGGTCGTGGAGCACGTTCGCCAGCTCTACGGCCCCGAGAAGGTCACCCACGTCATCACCTACTCGACCATTAAGGCCAAGCAGGCCATCAACGACGCCGCGCGCGTCCTGGACTACCCGGTCTACATGGGTCAGCGCCTGTCCAAGATGGTTTCGAGCGACCCCAAGGTCAAGCTCAAGCAGGTGCTCGACAAGCAGCCCGGCAAAGAGGATCTGTTTAACCCCGATTTTGCCGAGGCCTATAAAAAGGACGACGACGCCCGCCGCATCATCGACACGGCGCTCTCAATCGAGGGCCTCACCCGTGGCGAGGGCGTGCACGCGTGCGCCGTTCTGATCTGCCGCGACCCCGTCAACGAGCACGTGCCCACCAAGCTCGACACCAAGGGCGGCGTCGAGATTACCCAGTACGAGGGCCATACCGTTGCCGACATGGGCCTGCTCAAGATGGACTTCTTGGGCCTGCGCACGCTGACTGTTATCTCCAAGGCCAAGGCAAACATCAAAAAGAACTTCGGCATCGACATCAAAGAGGAAGAGATTCCTTTTGACGACCCCGAGATCTTTAAGCTCATGGGTTCCGGCCACACCGCCGGCGTCTTCCAGGTCGAGTCCGCAGGCATGACGGCCACGATCAAGAACATGAAGCCCACCGAGTACAAGCACGTCGTAGCATTGATCGCCCTGTACCGCCCGGGCCCGCTGGGCGCCGGCATGGTTTCGTCCTACATCAACCGTATGAACGGCAAGGAGCCGGCGGTCTCCTACGACGACCGCCTGGACGACATCCTGGGCGAAACCTACGGCACCATGGTCTACCAGGAGCAGGTTATGCTCATCTCCGTCGAGATGTGCGGCTTCTCCAAGGGCGAATCGGACTCGCGTATCCGTAAGCCCGTGGCTAAGAAGAAAATCAAGCTGCTCACGTCGACGGTGCTCCACTGGGAGGATGGCTCCGACGAGACCACCTACGACCACTGGATGAACGGCGCCATCAAGAACAACTATACGCGCGAGGTCGCCCAGAAGATTTGGGACGATGTTCTCGAGTTCGCGTCCTACGCCTTCAACAAGTCGCACTCCGCCGGCTACGCCATCCTGGTTATGCAGACGGCGTGGCTCAAGGCGCACTATCCGCACGAGTACATGGCGGCCGTTCTGACGTCCTATACGGGCAAGACCGACAAGATCGTGCACTACGTCTCGGCATGCCGTCACGACGGCATCCCCGTGCTGTCGCCAGATGTCAACGAGTCCGGTACCGAGTTCACGGCTACCAAGGAGGGCGTGCGCTTTGGTCTGGCCGGCATCCGCGGCGTGGGCACCGGCGTGGCGCAGGCGATTATCGCCGAGCGCGAGGCGGGCGGCCCGTTTAAGACGCTGCACGACTTTGTCGAGCGCGTGGACTCGAGCCAGGCCAACCGCCGCGTGATCGAATCGCTCATCAAGGCAGGCGCCTTCGACTCCACGGGGTATCCGCGTCGCCAGATGATGCACTTTGTGGACAAGAACAACCCCGAGAACATCATCGATGCCGCGGTAAAGCGCCAGAAGGATCGCGCGAGCGGCCAGACGTCGTTCTTCGATATGTTTGGCGACGTTGAGGGCTCGGGCTTTGAGGTGAGCGTGCCCGATCCGGATGGCCAGGAATGGGACCGCCACCTCAAGTTGAGTCAGGAGAAGGAGGTTCTGGGCATCTATGTCTCGGACCACCCGCTGCGCCCGTTTGAGTATGCACTAGCCAAGGCGCGTGACTTCTCGTTCTCGCAGATCGACACCGGCTACGAAGTTCAGAATCCTACGGGCGGCACCATCAACCAGGAAATTCCCGAGGGCAAGGCGCTGTGGTGGGCCGGCATGGTCTCGAGCGTGTCCAAGCGCGTGACCAAAAACGGTGACCCCATGGGCATCGTGCAGCTCGAGGACATGGAAGGCGAGGCCACCGTCGTCGTGTTCCCCAAGACCTACAAGGAGGCCGAGGGGTACCTGTACGGCGAGGTCGATCCCGAGACCGGCGCGCAGCTGTCCGATGCCTTTGTGCGCATTAAGGGCAAGCTCGAGCGCTCGGACCGCGGCGACCAGATCATCGCGCAGGAGATCGTGCCGCTCGAGCTTAACGAGGAGAACAACAAGCCCAAGGTGTTTGAGGTCATGGTGCCCAACAGCCGCTTTAGCCAGGGCAATATGGCGCGTCTTGCCACGGTGCTTACCGCCAACCCGGGCGGCGACCGCGTGGAGATCTTTATCGAGCAGGTGGACGGGCGCGTGCTACGTGCCGAGGTGCCGGCCAAGGTCAACGCGCGCTCGATTCCGCTGCTGGCCGAGGCAAAGGCGATTGTGGGTAACCAGGGTCGCGTGACGGTTATCTAAGCTACCCCGGGTGAGATTGGAGGAAGTGATGGCGCAGGGGACGTTTGTGCAGGCGCTTCGCAAAGAGGCGGCGTTGAGCGGCACCTTTATGAAGGGCCGCTCGCTCATGCTCAACGGCGCCGTGCTGTCGATTGAGGACAGCGGCTCGCGCTTCTCCAAAAACGTGACGGTTGAGGGCTCGGTGCGCGGCTCGCGCGGCGACCTGTACAAGACGCACGTGGCGCTCGATATGGACGAGCACGAGGTTATCGACTACGACTGCGACTGCCCCGCCGCATACCGCTATCCCGGTATGTGCAAGCACGCCATCGCCACAGCGCTGGCGTACCTGGACACCAGCGGCATTGAGCCTGTTGAGGGGCTGCGCACGCCGGTTCGCACGTTTACGGCGCAGCCGAAACAGCCCGCGCGCGCCGCGTCCGCCGCGCCGGCCGTCAACCCCAACTTTCCCTTCCCGGCGCCCGTCCCCACGAGCCCGAGCCTTGTGGCGGCGCTTTCCGATCTTTCGGACGCGCGCATGGATGAGCTGGCGAGCATGCGCCGCAAACTAGCCGGTGCCGTTGATCCCGACGCCCCCAAAGCGGCGTTGGAGCCCTCGTTGGTGCCGTACTACAATCCGCTGTTCGCTGACCGCTTTAGCTGGGCGCTCGAGTTCCGCATTCGCTGTGGATCGGTCTCCTACGTGGTCAAGGACATCGACGGCATGGCCGATGCCTACGTGCGCGGCGGCACGTTCTCCTATGGCAAGAAGCTCACGTTTGTCCATTCACCTGAGGCCTTTGACGAAACATCGGCAAAGCTGCTCAACCTTGTTGTGACGACAGTTGCCTATCTCGATGACATCACAAGCTCGCGTTCGGCGTCGTACGACTTTGCCCGCAGTGGTTTTGTTGCCGAGCGTCAGTTGCCGCTGTCCGAGCATAGCATCGTATATGTGCTGGACCTGCTGCGCGGCCAGACCATCTCCTTTGAGCCCGCCTGGTCGCGGGGGATGACGACGCATCGCACCTACGACGTGGCGGTTGAGCTGTCTCCGCAAGGGGAGGACGAGGCATCCGCTAAGCGCCCACCGCTGCTTGCCGCCAAAATCGCGCCGGCGGCTGGTGGTAGCTATGACCTGCGCCTGCCCGCCGATATGTACTGCTTTGCGTCGGGCGATGCCGCCTACTTGGTTGACACGCGCCGCGCGCGCCGTACCGACGCTGCATTTGCTCAGCATGCCGCACCTTTTTTGTCGCGCTTGCTGCCGTGCCGCACGCCCGCCCATATTGCCGCCGAGCAGGTGGGTGAGTTCTGCCGTATGGCGCTGCCCATTTTGCGCGACTACACCGACCTCACCGCGCCCGCCGCGCTCGATACCGTGGCACCCGAGCCGAGCTTTGCTATGGCGATCGGTGTCGACGATGGGCTCGTGACCTGCAAAATTACGGTTACCTACGGCGATTGGTCGGCGGATCTCTTTAGCCTGGGCGCTCCGGGCAGCCCCTTCGAAGAGCAGCGCCCCGGTTTGCCGCCCCGCGACGAGGTGGCGGAGTTTCGCGTTATGGATACGGCGGCCCTGTACTTCGATTTCTACGAGCGCGGTCTGGCGTTTGAGGAGCGCGATGACGCCCGCTTGTTCTGCCTGCTGACCGAGGGCCTGTCTGCCCTGTCCGAACTGGGTGAGATCATGCTCAGCGACCGTCTGCGCCAGATCTCGGTCCGCCCCGCGCCCAAGCTCTCGGTTCGTGCGACCGTTAAGAGCAATCTGCTCGATGTCGAGCTGGGCGCGAGCGGGCTTTCGGCCGCGGACCTTGCCGTCTATCTCGATTCGTACAAGCGCCATCAAACGTTTGCGCGCCTTACGTCCGGCGACATCATTCGCCTGGACGAGGGGGCGCGCGCCGCGTTTGGCCTTGCCGAGGACCTGGGTGTCGATGCCGTCGACCTGCTCGACGGCGTGTCGCTTCCCGCGTCGAGCACCCTGTTCGTCGACAGCATGCTCGCACGCACGCCGGCGCTCGAGGCCGATCGCGACGCTGCGTTCCGCCGTACCGTCGAGCGCCTGGACACGCTCGGCAAGATGGACTTTACGGTGCCGGCATCGCTCAAGGCAACGATGCGCGGCTACCAGGTCGACGGATACCAGTGGCTCGGCTCGCTCGAACACCTGGGCCTTGGCGGCATCTTGGCCGACGACATGGGCCTGGGCAAAACGCTCCAGATGATTGCGCATATTCTGGCGCGCGTGGAGGCGGGGGACACCAAGCCCACGCTCGTGGTATGCCCGGCCTCACTCGTGTACAACTGGACTGCCGAGCTGGAGCGCTTTGCCCCGTCGCTCGATGTGTGCGCCATTGTGGGCGCCAAGGCTCAACGCCGCGTGCAGATCGCCGGCGTGGCCGAGCATAGCGTGGTCGTGACGTCGTATGACCTTATGCGGCGCGATATCGACGAGTACGTCGAGCGGGATTTTGCCCGCGTGGTGCTCGATGAGGCACAGTACATTAAAAATCCGCTCACGCAGGTGGCGCGCGCCGCCAAGCGCCTGCCTGCCGGCGTGCGCTTTGCCCTGACGGGCACGCCCATCGAAAACCGCCTGTCCGAGCTCTGGAGCATCTTCGACTTTTTGATGCCGGGCCTTTTGGGGACGCGCGAGTCGTTTGCCAAGCGCTTTGAGAGCCCCGTCGAGCATGCCGAGGGCGATAGCGCCGCTCGCCTGCAGGCGCTCGTGTCGCCGTTTGTGCTGCGCCGTGTTAAGGAAGACGTGGTGGCCGACCTGCCCGAGAAGATCGAAGACACCGTCATGGCGCAGCTTACCGGCGAGCAGCGCAAGCTCTACCTGGCCAACCAGGACCGCATCGCCCAGCAGGTGCAGCACCGCGAGGCTGGGGAGTTTAAGAAGGACAAACTCAAGGTGCTCGCCGAGCTCACCAAGCTGCGCCAGATCTGCTGCGACCCGCGTCTACACTACGAGGATTACAAGGCGGGGAGCGCCAAGCTCGATACGTGTATGGAGCTCGTGCACGGCGCACTCGACGGCGGGCATCGCATCCTGTTGTTCAGCCAGTTTACGGGTATGCTCGATATCATCGGTAAGCGCTTGGCCAAGGAGGACATCGCCTTCCTTAAGCTCACGGGCGCTTCGTCTAAGGAGAGCCGCGCCAAGATGGTCGCGCAGTTCCAAGCGGGCGAGGTTCCGGTCTTTTTGATTTCGCTCAAGGCGGGCGGCGTGGGCCTTAACCTGACGGCGGCCGACGTGGTCATCCACTACGACCCGTGGTGGAACGTGGCAGCGCAGGACCAGGCGACCGACCGCGCGCACCGTATTGGCCAGCAACATACCGTGACCGTGTACAAGCTCATCGCCAAGGACACGATCGAGGAGCGCATTATGCAGATGCAGGAGTCCAAGCGCGACCTGGTCAACAGCGTGCTCGGCGGCGACGGCATCTCGTCGGCGCTGTTTACCCGCGAAGATGTTCTGGCGCTGCTGGGCGGCGACGGGCGCTAACCCGCTCGGGTGGGGCCGCCAGGGCGGATAGCGCACGCTGCCCCATCGTCCCCGCCCGTTATGTGTTCATTTGCAATGCCGTGGATGGTTTGTCTGCCTTTGGGCATAAGAACCATCAAGAACATTGGCACGTCAGCAAAGGAGAACATCATGGCGAAATTCTTTAAGGACCCCGACGGTAAGCTCATTGCCGCCCTTGGCAACGACGTTGCAACCCCTGCCGGTTGCACGGAACTGACCGCAAACACTGAGGACGCGGCGCACGAGAAGCACGTGCCTGTTGTCGAGACCGAGCGCGACGGTCACGTGATTCGCGCACGCGTTGGCTCGGTCGAGCACCCCAGCCTGCCCGAGCACTATATTGAGTGGATCGCCCTTGAGGCCGAGGGCCGCTTAGAGGTCCATTACCTTGAGCCCGGCATGAAGCCCGCGACGTTTTTTGCTGGCGGTTCCAAGACCGGTACCGTCTATGCCTACTGCAACCTGCACGGGCTGTGGTCCGCGACGTTCTAGGAGCGCGCCCCCGCTCGGGGTATCATAGCTAGCATATGCACATGCGAGCGCCGACTGCATCATGCGGCCGGCGCTTTTACTACGATTTCGATGGTTTACGACGGAAAGGGCTGAGCCATGAAGCTCGCGCTTGCACAGATCGATATGCGCCTGGGTGATATTGAGGGCATTTGCGGCCGCATCGAGGACCAGGCTCGTCTGGCCCACGAGCGCGGGGCGCGCGTGCTGTGCGTTCCGGCTCCGCTCTTTATGGGCGCCATGCCCGGTGGCCTGGTGGGCGCTGCCGACTTTGAGCACGACATGCTTGCCGGCTTGACTGGTGTCGCCGAGCGCATCCAGGAGCTTGACATGATCTGCATCGTGCCCGCGGCGGTTTCGTTTGAGGGTCAGCCGCTGCTCGACTACATGATGCTCAAGGACGGTCATGTGGTGCCGGCCCGTTCGAGCATTGCTCTGCAGCGTGGTGGGAACGGTGATGCCCGTTGGGCACCGCCGGTGTTCGACGTGGACGGCGTGCGTATCGCCGTGATCTTCGACTTGGACCGCGAACTCGAGATGCTGCCGACCGGCGTCGACCTCATCGCCTATTTTCAGTTCAACGCGTTTGATATGACCGACCGCGAGACGGCCGCCATTGCCGCCGTTCGCAGCGGTGCCTACCGCAAGATCGCATCCAAGCGCAGCGTGTGGTTTGCCTGCATGGCGCCGGTCGGTGCCTATGACGAGTCGGTGTATACCGGCGGGTCGTTTGTACTCGACGACTGTGGGCGCGTGGTGGCCCAAGCGCCGTGTTTTGAAGAGAGCCTGCTGGTTCAGGAGATTCAGCGCGGCGTAATGCTCGATGCCCTGGAGGACCACGAGCTGCCCGAGTTTCGTTCCGAGGAGTGGTTGTGGCAGGCGCTGGTGCTCGCTGTGCGCGATAACGCCCGTGCCCATGGCACGTCGCGTGCCGTGGTGGCGCTCGAGGGCGATCTGCCGTCGTCTTTGCTTGCGGCGCTGGCTGTCGATGCATTGGGTTCGCGCAATGTGATCGGCCTGGTGTTGGACCGCAACCGCATCTTTACGCCAGCGCAGGAAGAGGCTGAGGCCGCCCGTTGTGCCGCCGTTCACGCGATTGCCGAGCGCCTGCATATTCGCACGGTTGAGCGCGATGCGCCGGATGCGGCGCGCGTACTCGACCGCGATGTGTCGGCGGGCGACGCCGAGCGCCTGCGCTCTCGCACGCTGGGCCTCATGCTGGAGGATACGGCGCTCGAGCTGGGCGCGATGGCTCTGAGCCCGCTTTCCAAGACCGAGTATGCGTTGGCGGCACCGGCGCTTTGCGGTGGCTACCAGGGCGATTACGCGCCCTTTGGTGATGTGTACCTGTCGACGCTCGAGTTTGTGGCGCGCGTGCGCAACCGCACGTCTGCCGTGGTGCCGCAGGAGCTCGTGACGCTCAACGCGGTGGAAGATTGCATGGAGCGCGTGCTGGCGCGGGCGCTCTCGACGCTCGACGGCCCGGTCGACATGCTCGATCGCGCGGCGCAGCTGCTCGGTGGGCTCGAGCCGGGCGAGGTTGATGGCGCGCTCGAGTCACACGTCGACCGCAATCGTCCCTTCGACGACATTCCGATGGCCACCGGCAAGCCCGAGGCTTGCTCGCTGCTGCTGATGCTCGTGCGCCAGGGAGAGGCCGCTCGCCGCATACTGCCGACGGCGCCGATCGTCTCGGCCCGTTCGTTTGCCGAGCGTGCCTGGCCGTATATGCTCGCGTGGTCCGACCTGGGACTGAGCGGCAAGGAACGCATGACGGTCGATGCGCTGGCACGCGCCGAGGTGCGCCGCTTTGCCGACGAGGATACAAGCGAGCGCATGCGTGGCGAGATGATGGGCATACTGGGTGACCTGTTGGGTATTTCGCCCGAGCAGATGGAGGAGCTGCGCTCCGAGGATGGTCAGCGCCGCCTGCATGAGGGCATGAAGAAGTTTGAGGGCGAGGTCCAGGACGCCATCGAAAAGATGATGGGCGGCCAGGGCGGACCGCAGGGTGGGCCCCAGGGTGGCCCGATGCCGCATCCGCCGGTGGATCCGAGGCAGTTTCCCTTTTTCTCTCAAAACTAACTATGGGATAGGGGCAAGGTTACGCGGTTTTGCCAAACCGCGTAACGAGTCGACGCTGCGCGAGCCCCTGCCGGTCAATCTGCCGCTCAAACCGTCGCTTGCGTACAGAAGTACGCGGCGCTCCTCTTTCGCGACACCTTGCCACGGCAGGGACTCGCTCGCTGACTTATGCTCAACCTATGGTTCAACCTTGCTTGCTAGATACGGTCTCTGTTGTGTTATTCTAGAACAGACGTTCGTGAATGATGCTCGGGGCCTTGCCTTGTGCAGTACTTGTGACGAGGGGAGGTTGGCTTGGTCATTTTGGGTATCGACCCCGGTTTGGCCCATACGGGTTGGGGGATTATCGAGGAGCGGCGCGGTGAGGTTCGCTGCCGTGCCTACGGTTGTATCGAGACCAGCGCGGGCAGTCCGCTCGCGGTGCGCCTGTCGCATATCGCCCGTGACCTCAAGGGCGCTGTCGAACGCTATCGACCCGATACCGCTGCTATCGAGAGCATTTACTTTGGCGCCAACGTTCGCTCGGCCATCCCTACGGCGCATGCCCGCGGTGCTGCACTCGTGGCGCTTTCGGAATGCGCGCTCGAGATTGGCGAGTACACGCCTATGCAGATTAAGCAGGCGGTTGTGGGCACCGGCGCTGCGGACAAACGGCAGGTCGCCTACATGGTGCGTACGCTCACACAGCTCGACCATGACCCGCATCCCGACCATGCCGCCGATGCCCTGGCCTGCGCCATCTGCCACGTTAACCTCAGCCGCACCCGGGCGCTTACCGGTGGCGAGTTCTATCAACAGAGAGGAACCGGATACTGATGATCTCCCAGCTCCATGGAACGCTTGTCGAGGCCACGATGAGCTCGGCCGTTGTCGATGTATCGGGCGTGGGCTTTGAGCTCGGTATCTCGGGCAGCACTGCCGCCACGCTGCCTACGCCCGGCGGCGAGGTCCGCCTCTATACCCGTATGCAGGTGCGTGAGGACGCCATGACGCTCTTTGGCTTTGCCTCCAAGGACGAGCGCACGATGTTCGATCGGCTCGTATCCGTCTCGGGCGTCGGTCCGCGCCTGGCGCTTGCCGTGCTTTCCACCTATACCGTGGGACAGCTGTATTCGCTGGTGATGGCCGAGGACGACAAAGGCATGGCCAAGGTGCCCGGTGTGGGCAAAAAGACAGCGCAGCGTCTGATTCTGGAGCTCAAGAGCACCTTTGCCAAGGACAAGGGCTTTGTTCCGGTCGACGTGATTCCCGGACAGGTTGCGATGCCCGTGCCCGCCGCCGCTCCTTCGGCGATCGATGACGCCCGTGCAGCACTCCTTTCCATGGGCTTTAGCCCGCAGGAGACCGATGTTGCCCTGAGCGGGTATGATGGGCAGAATATGCGTGTCGAGGATCTGCTCGGCGCGGCGCTTAAGCGACTCGGAATGGATGCGTGATGTGGGAAGCCGATGACTCTCAGGACCTGTGGGCGACGCCCGGCAACTCGCCGGCGGCATCCATGGCGCACGGCGAGCGCATGGTGGGCTCGGAGCTGACGGCCGAGGACCTCGATGTCGATCGCACTTTGCGCCCCCAGCGCCTGGACGATTACTGCGGCCAGGAGCATATCAAGCAGAGCCTGCGCGTGTTGATCGAAGCGGCGCAGAGCCGTGGCGAGACGCTCGACCACGTGATTTTCTCGGGTCCTCCGGGCCTGGGCAAGACCACGCTGGCCACCGTTATCGCCAACGAGCTGGGCGCTCAGATCAAGACCACGAGTGGCCCTGCCATCGCGCGCACGGGCGACCTGGCGGCCATCCTTACTAACTTGCAGCCGGGTGATGTGCTGTTTATCGACGAGATCCACCGCCTCAACCGTTCGGTCGAGGAGGTACTGTACCCCGCGATGGAGGACTTTGCCCTCGATATCGTGATTGGCAAGGGTCCGGCGGCGCGCTCGATTCGCCTGGATATTCCCAAGTTTACGTTGGTAGCGGCAACGACCCGCTCAGGCATGTTGACAGGCCCGTTGCGCGACCGCTTTGGCATTTCATATCGCCTGGATTACTACACGGTCGAGGAGCTCGCGCAGATTGTGACGCGCTCGGCGACTATCCTGGGCGTGACGATCGACCACCCCAGTGCACTCGAGATCGGCTCGCGTTCGCGCGGCACGCCACGTCTTGCCAACCGCCTGCTCAAGCGCGTGCGCGATTACGCACAGGTGCGCGGCAACGGTCCCATTGAGCTCGATATCTGCCGTCAGGCACTCGAGTTCTTTGAGATCGACGAGCTCGGTCTGGACTGGATGGATATTCGCATTTTGGAGACGCTCGCCAAGACGTTCTCCGGTCGTGCCGTGGGACTTACGACCCTTGCCAGCGCGGTGGGCGAGGACCCGGGCACGCTCGAGGATGTCTATGAGCCCTATCTGCTGCAGTGCGGGCTGATGATTCGTACACCGCAGGGCCGTCAGGCAACCCTTCGCACCTTTGAGCACCTGGGGATTGAACCTACCGTTTAGGGCGCTTTGTTTTGGCGGGCTGTTGGGCTATCGCTGGGCATCGGGTAAACATATCGCCGTTTGTCGGTTGCGGGTGTTTTACTATTGCACGCCCGTGCTATGCTGGATTGGTCTTTTTCTCATCCGGTAACGAAAGGACCGCCCATGCCTACTGACATCGAAATCGCACGTTCTGTTACGCCGCTGCCTATTACCGAGGTGGCCAAGAACGCCGGCGTCGACGTTAAGCACCTTATTCCGTACGGCTTCGACAAGGCTAAGGTCGACTATTCACTGCTCAACGAGCCGACTGATCACCAGGCCAAGCTCGTCCTCGTGACCGCTATCAACCCCACGCCCGCCGGCGAGGGTAAGACCACTACGACCATCGGTCTGGCCGATGGCCTGCGCCGTCGCGGTGTCAAGAGCGCCGTGGCCCTTCGTGAGCCTTCGCTCGGTCCCGTCTTCGGCGTCAAGGGCGGTGCCGCCGGCGGTGGCTGGGCGCAGGTCATCCCCATGGAGGACATCAACCTGCACTTTACTGGTGACTTCCATGCTATTGGTGCCGCCAACAACCTGCTGGCCGCCATGCTCGACAACCATATTCAGCAGGGCAACCAGCTCGGTATCGATGTTAAGCGCATCACCTGGAAGCGCGTTGTCGACATGAACGACCGTCAGCTGCGCCATGTCATCGACGGCATTGGCGGCAAGGCCCAGGGCGTGCCGCGCGAGGATGGCTTTGACATTACCGTTGCCTCCGAGGTCATGGCGATCCTGTGCCTGTCCACGAGCATCAACGATCTTAAGGAGCGCTTGGGCGAGATCGTTGTCGGCTACAGCTATGCCGGCGAGCCCGTCCGCGCACGCGACCTTAAGGCCCAGGGAGCTATGGCCGCACTGCTCAAGGATGCGCTCAAGCCCAATCTGGTGCAGACGCTTGAGGGTACGCCCGCGTTTGTCCACGGCGGTCCCTTCGCCAATATTGCCCACGGCTGCAACTCCATCATGGCCACGCGTATGGCTATGCGTTTTGGCGATGTCGCCATTACCGAGGCCGGTTTTGGTGCCGATCTGGGTGCCGAGAAATTCCTGGACATCAAGTGCCGCATGACGGGCGTTCGTCCCAACGCCGTCGTGGTCGTCGCGACCGCTCGCGCCCTTAAGTACAACGGCGGTGTTGCCAAGGCCGACCTCAACGAGGAGAACCTCGAGGCACTCAAGGCTGGCATGCCCAACCTGCTGCGTCATGTCGACAACATCCAGAACGTTTATGGTCTGCCCTGCGTGGTCGCCATCAACCGTTTCCCGACGGACACCGAGGCCGAGCTCGAGCTCATCGAGTCCGAGTGCCAGAAGCTGGGCGTCAATGTGAAGCTGTCCGAGGTCTGGGCCAAGGGCGGCGAGGGCGCACTCGAGCTGGCCGATGAGGTCATGCGCTTGGTTGAACAGCCGAGTGAGCTCAAGTTTGCCTACGAGGACGGCGCTGATGTCGCTGATGCCCTCGAGGCCGTTGCCACCAAGGTCTACCGCGCCGACGGCGTTGACTTTACGCCGGCCGCCAAGCGCCAGATCGCCGAGCTGCGCGAGAACGGCTTTGGCAACCTGCCGGTGTGCGTCGCCAAGACGCAGTACAGCTTTAGCGACAACGCCAAGGCCCTGGGCGCTCCCGAGAACTTCCGCATCACCGTGCGTGAGCTCAAGGTTTCTGCCGGCGCCCACTTTGTGGTCGCGTTGACCGGCAGTGTTCTGACCATGCCGGGTCTGCCCAAGGTGCCCGCGGCCGAAAACATCGACGTCGACAACGACGGCAACATCACCGGCCTGTTCTAAGCTCGCTGCTCATAGCTGCTTGCCCGCCCCGCCGTGCTCACAAGGCACGGCGGGGCTTTTGTTTTCTAGTCGCGCTTGTCTTGTAGATACCGACGGCCTTTGCCCATCATAGGCTTTTGCGCGGGTAGAATGCATGCATAACTTGATGCTTACGGGCGACGGAAAGGAATCGTTGCATGGATCAGGACAAGACAACCGTGATGGGCGGCTACGGTTCCACGCAGGCTGGCGATAGCGCCGATGCGACCCGCGTTGTTCCCAACCCCGGTTATACCGACCCCGCCGCGACACAGCCTTCTGCCGAGCCCACCCGGGTTATGGGCTATGGCGACTCGGCGCAGGATTCTTACGCTGCATCTTCGCAAGGCCCCTATGGCAACGCAGCTCCGGACCCGTTTGATTACGCGCCGCAGGATTCTTATGCCGCCTCGACACCGAATCCCTATGATGACCTGCCGCAGAATCCCATTCCGCAGCCTCAGCAGACGACGTATATGCCTCGCACGGCGCAGCCTCGCTACGAGTCGCGCGAGCCGTATCGCGAGTACCCCAAGTCGATTCCGCAATATGGCGAGGACGAGGAGAAGAAGCCGTCGCGTTCGTCGAGCGTGATCAAGAAGATCCTCATCGTACTGGCGATCTTCTTTGCGCTGTCGGTTGTGTTTGCCATCGTGTCGGGCATGCTTAACAAGCGAGGGAGTTCAACGGCCGATACCACTGCCGAGCAAACCGAGTCCGCCTCGTCTAGCACCGTCGATCTGAGCGATATCCCGGGGCAGTACTGGTCCAACGCCAAAAAGCTTCTCAAGTCGCGCGGCGCCGATCTTTCGAATGCCGTGGTCCTGACTGATGATGGCTCAACGCCCGTCATCGATGCCAACTGGGTCGTTACTTCTGCCTACTATAACGACAACGGCAACCTCGAAATTCAACTCACGCACAAGAACAGCTCGGGCAACTCGTCCGGCGGCCAAAGCGGTACCGACAGCTCGAGCTCCAATACGCTGGAGGACTTGAGCAACAAGGCACAGGAGTTGGGAGACAAGGCGCAAGAGCTGGGCGATACGGCACAAAACCTGGGCGACACCGCGCAGAACTTGGGCGACATGGCGACGGATGCCTGGAACGCACTGCAAAACGGCATCTCGGACGCGCAGGGAAACTAGCTGTTAAGCGGGCTACAGCTGCTCTGCTGGACGGTCGGGCGAACTAAAGCCCGAGTCAAACGTAACGACGCATGAGACGTTGGGCCGGCGCTCGTGCACGATGCGCGTGACGAGCTCCAGCAGCTCCTCGTCGGATATGTCAAAGCCGTCGGGGCGCACCAGGTCAAACGAAACGAACCCGTCGTGCTCGTGCAGGTCGTGGATGGAGAGCGCGGGATCGATCTGCATGACGCCGCGCTTGACCCAGCCGCGCAGATCATCGCCGGTTGTCGCGATGGGGTCGCAGTGCAGCGTGATGCCAATGCCCATCTGGCGCTTGATGTCGTGCTCGATGGTGTCCAGGATCTCGTGGTGCTCAAATGCGTCGCCCTCGCCGGGCATCTCCACGTGGGCGCTGGCAAACTGACGACCGGGGCCGTAGTCGTGCACCATCAGGTCGTGTGTGCCCAAGACCTGCGGATAGGACATGATCTTGTCGCGAATTGCCTGGACGAGCTTGGGGTCGGGCGCTTGCCCCAGCAACGGGCTGATGGCGTCGCGCACCAGGCCCATGCCGCTGATGCAGATGAAGATGCCCACACCCAGGCCTGCCCAGCCATCGAGGTCAAAGCCGGTCGTCTGCGAAATAAGCGCCGCCATCAAGACCGAACCCGAGGTGATGACGTCGTTTTTGGAGTCCTGTGCTGTGGCAATAAGTGTTTCGGAATCGATACGGTTGCCCAGCGCGCGGTTGAATGCGGCCATCCAGAATTTGACGAGCATGGACAAGACGAGAGCGGCTAGGGAGACCAGCGTGTAGGCGGTGGGGGAGGGCTTGATGATCTTGGTGACCGACTCGAGGATCAGGTTGATGCCGACGGCGCAAACCAGGACGGCGACAAACAAGCCGGCGAGGTACTCGTAGCGGCCATGGCCATAGGGGTGGCCTTCGTCTGCTGGGCGGCTGGCAAGGCGGAACCCGAGCAGGCTCACGATATTGCTCGAGGCGTCGGAGAGGTTGTTGAAAGCGTCGGCGATGAGTGAGACGGAGCCGGCGAGCAGGCCCGCGATGCCCTTGGCCAGGCACAGGGTGATGTTGAGGCCAATGCAGATGAGGCTTGCGGCAAAGCCCGCGTTGGTGCGGCAGGAGGTATCGACCGGCTCGCCCTCGCTGCCGGGAACAAGCGTATGTACCAGCCGATTTACAAATAGCATAGCGGTCGTCCTCACAATCATGTTTAAGGGGATAGTGTAGCTCGCGCGGAGGCGCTGTGCACCGATGCTCAGAAAATGCAGTAATGGTCTGCCGGTGCTAACGAGCGAGCCTTCTCGTCTGCCTGGGTGGTCCATTTTGGGCCACATGGGTATGGGCATGTGCCTGTTTGCTCGACATACTTAACGTCGATAGCCCCTGTGCAAAGGAGGACGTTTCCATGGACGAGATGTTTGCCATTAAATGTCAAAACTGCGGCGGCCCTATGTACTCGCACCAGGCTAAGCGCAGCTTTGAGTGCGCCTATTGCGGCGCGGTCATTCCGTGGCAGGCGGACGCCGGAGAGCCCAAGAGCGCTTTGGGCATTCGCCATACGCCGTTGACGGTGGTGGATGGACTGCTCAAGCTCACGCATGTGTCGCAACTCGAGCGCCCGGAGGACCCGGACTGGTATTTCTTCAATTCGCACTGGCGCAATCAGTCGGTCCTGGAACATCTGCTGTGGGAGGATCGCGGCACGGCGCAGGAGTTCCAAGAGGTCACGCATGTGAGCATTCCTTGCCCCTTCTGCGGAGCGTCCTTTGAGGGCGAGTCAACGCAGCGTGTGTTTGAGTGCCCGTCCTGCGGCAACAAGATCGGCATTGCCGACCTGCTCAAGCCCGGTACGTTTAGCAAACGTCTGACCATGGGCGTGGGTGCGGAGTATGTGCCGGAGCAGGGTATTCCCTGCGAAATCTCACCGCAGCAGGCACGTGCCAACGCACTGCAGCTGGTGCGCCAGTACCCGGATGCCTTTGCTGGGCACGAGGTGGAAGACGCAATCCAAAACGACATGATGCTCTTCTATTTCCCCATGGCGCTGGCGGACCTGCGTATGATGGCGAGCTTCCCGGGCAAGGGCCTGAGCAAGGAAACCCTGGTGTACTACGAGGTGCTCGACTGGGCGTATCCGCGGGCAAACTATCTGGATGTTCGCCTTATGGGCATTTTGGAGCCGTGGGACTTTGCCAAGGTTGGGCCGTTTGACCCGGCCATGCAGGAAGGTGACTTTCGCGTTGTCTCCGTCGATGCGTCTACCAAGGACCAAGTGGTCATTGATAAGTTGGCGCTCGACATTGTCGGCAACGATGCCGAGGCAGTGCTTGGGCTCAATAAAAAGAGCATCCGAACCTGGGCGCGCAAGGCCCGCAAGCATAAGGACGGTCTGGTGATGGTGCCGGTCTACTTTGTCGATCGTCCGGCGACGGACAGCCGCGACGGCGAGCAAGTGCGCATCGCTGTGAACGGCCAGACGGGCCGCGCGGCCGCGGTGGTGTTTAGCGACAAGCGCGAGACGCATGTGGTGGCACCGCTCAACCCGAGCCTGCATCTGTCCGGCGAAAGTACCGTGCATGCCACGCCCATCGAGGTCAAATACGTTAAATCGCCCTTCCTATACCAGATCGTGCGCCGTGGAGGTGGCGATCAACCGCGCCAGGTTGCAGCGGCAGCTGAGGGTTCCTACCGAGAAGAAAAGCCCAAACGCAAGGGATTGTTCGCTGCGATTTTTGGTAAGTAGGGGAGTGGTGCCGGGGCGTCGGGCTGCATCGCAAGGTCATGAGACGAACTTAAGACTGCTGGGAACGTGCTACCATTGCCGATAGCCTTAATCTTGTAAGAAGCGGAGGCCAGATTATGGGTTTTGCGGATCAGCAGCTTCAGCTTCAGGTACCGTATTCTCCTGACGACACGTTTAATGCCTTGAAGGCAGCTATGGAAAAGCTGCCTAAAGTAAAAGTTGATAGTGCATCGCCCACAACAAGAACAGTTGCAGCCGAGATTGGTATGAGCCTTTGGTCTTGGGGCGAAAATATCAGTATTTCGGTTGTTCCAGTTGAAGGCGGATCTGGCGTTACTGTCAAGTCGTCATCTAAGGTCAGGGCAAACGTATTAAACGGGGGCAAAAATGCAAAGAATATTGCCAAGATAGTCGATGCCCTATCGAAGGAGCTCGAGCGGTATCCGCAGGTTTCACAGACTATTGAGACGCTGGCGGATAGTGGTTGATGTAGTTGCAAGGCTTGAGAGGCTTGCAGCACTGCGTGAGAGTGGAGTACTTACCGAGGAAGAGTTTGCTGCAGAAAAGGCAAGAATCCTTTCGTAATCAGACACGATGGTTGGATTTGCATTCTATTATTGAACTTGTTTATACCAGGCTGAAAACATCGTGTGTAATAAAGGTGCGTAGTAGCCTCGTCTTGATTGGCGGATGTAAATAAACGGTGGAACGGCTGTAAAAGAGCCTTGCCACTGGGTAAAATCAGGATGTGCCGCGGAACCCGCTCCTCAGTCGGTCAACTTTGGAAGCGCGGGCAACGCAGGTGCTATCGTCTTAAAGGGTCGGCTGCAACCGACCCTTTTCTATGACTCCCTTCGCTATCCGTTACTGCTTATATTCCCGCCAGATCGAGTAGAGGTTCCGGGCAATGCCGGTCACATACATCGAGAGGCGCAGGATTTCAAGAAACAAGTTCATAGGCTTCACCCCAATCGGAGATCGGAGCGTTGCCCGCAGGCGGATTCCGCGGCGGTCAAGATTTTACCTCACAGGCCGCGGTGGGAGACATCTTACCCATCCCATGGTTTGGAACAGTGTCGATCTAACGGGCAATCAAGCCTCTAGCTCTTTTTGAATTGAGCAAGCATCTGCCCGAAGAAGCTTAGTTCGGATGGCTCATAAATGAGCGAACCGCCGTCCGCGGTCCTGTAGACGCCGCAGGGGAGGTAACGCCCGTCGGGGAGGACATAGAGGTTGGCTTCTTCCTTTAGTCCTGCTGGAAATAGCGGAATCCCGTTTTCGTCCACTTGGAACTCGTCTATATTTGCGACCTCTCTTTCCATGATGCCCCCTGGTCAGTTTCTATCGTAAGTGCGCCCTAAAACAAACACTGCTCAATCAGCTCTTTTCCGCGTAGGGTGTCGACCCACTCCTGCGGGATGGCTTTGAGACCGTATGCCGTGCCTGCGAGGGCGCCGGCGACGGCTGCGGTGGTGTCGGTGTCGTCGCCCAGGTTGACGGCGGCAAGCACGCAATCTTTGTAGCTGTTAGTGTTGACGAAACACCAGGTGGCTGCCTTAAGCGTGTCGCGCACGAAGCCACCTGACCTGATCTCCTGCTCAGGCACGCCTTTCAGATGGAGTGCCCACGAGGGGAGCACGTCGTTCATCACATCTCTCATCAGCTCGACAAATATGACGCATGCACCGGTCGACGTTCTGTGGGCGTGCGTAATCGCGGAGACCTTGCTGACCTCTTCGTCTGTCGCATCGGTGAACGCCAGGGGAGCGATGCGCATGAGCGATCCGTTGCCGTTGTCGCGCTCGCCGGAGCCTCCTTTGCCGGTGTGCAGGGCGCGGGCGGTCGTACCGCCGTAATCGAAAACGCCGTCGATCGTATACTCGCTACGGGCAATCCAGCCTACGAACTTGTCGCGCATGTCCTCGGTGTCAATGCGGCCGAGCTCTCTGATGGAGTCGCAGGTGGCGAGCGTCATAGATGTGTCGTCGCTCCAGGTGCCGGCGGGCTGCTCGTGCGTGCCGTAGCCGATCATGTCGGTGCATTCGAACGTGCCACGAGGTCTGAACTCATAGGGAACGCCCAGCGCGTCACCGACGGCAAGCCCATAGATGCAGTCGCGCAGTGTTGTTTTCGGTCTGTGTGTCATGGAAAGCTCCTCTTTTCCCGGGTGATGTGGAGCGCCGTCGGGCGTTTCGGTCGCAACGTGCTGCAACCCTTGCGTTTCGCCATTGGTCGCTTCGTTGATGGCGCGGTACTCGGCACTCAGCTCGCGCGCCAGCTCTTCCTTGCTTGGAAGATACGGCAGGTATTTGGCGGCAAACACTTGGTCGTTGTCTTCGGGCAGCGTGTACTCGACGATCGAATCGCTTTTGTCCGCGCAGAGCACGATGCCTATGGGCGGATTGTCGCCTTCGTTCATGAGCTCACGCGTGTAGTAGTTCACATACATTTGCATCTGGCCCAGGTCCTGATGCGTAAGGTCATCGGTCTTAAGGTCGATGAGCACGAAACAGCGCATCAGATAGTTGTAAAACACAAGGTCAATATAGAAATGGCGCCCATCAAAGGTGATGCGCTTTTGGCGCGCCTCGAAAGCGAAGCCACGGCCAAGCTCCAGCAGGAACTTCTGAAGATGCGTGATGAGCGCCTGCTCTAGATCGCTCTCGCGAAACGCAGTATCGTCCGAGAAACCTAAAAACTCCAGCACATATGGGTCGCGGATGATATCCTCGGGGCGACGAGCCGGGGCGCGCTTTTGGATTTCCTGGGTGACGGCCTCCTTGTCCTTGCTGGCAAGTAGGCGCTCTCGGAACATGGTGTTGATCTGGCGTTCGAGTTGGCGCGTGCTCCAGCGAGAATTGGCGCATTCGTTCATGTACCAGGCGCGAGCATCAGGGTCGGGAATGCGCATCAACCTGCGGTAATGAGTCCAGCTCAATTCGCTACGCAGTGCGTCGCGAATTGGAAACGCAAGAAAGAACTGACGCATATTGCGAAGGTTTGCGATGCCAAAGCCTCTTCCGAAATCCGCGGTAAGCCTTCTGGAGAGGCCCGCAATCAATGCCTCTCCATATGCTGCGCGCTCCTCTCCGCCCTGTTCATCAACAATGCTCTTGCCGATCTCCCAATATGCCTCAACCATCGCAAAGTTAACGGCGGTATATGCCTTGTTGCGAGCGGCGTTGAGAATCGAGGAAACCTGCTTGTAAAAAACTTCTGGCACGATTGTCGATTCCCCGCGGTTTACCAGTTCACCCATCAATATCGCCCGACTTTCCTCTTGAGGAATGCATCTTTATTACATTTAGTTTAAAGCCTCGCGCGGACACGAATTGCTGCGTTGTCTGGCACCTTCGCATGGGGGCCTTGCGGTGGTTAAAATGTGACCATAAAGGCAGTTTTAGCGAACCCCACGGGAGTGACATGCATGGACAAGAACACGCTGCTATTCCAGGACAAAGGTTCGGGTAGGTTTAAAGACGTCAAGATCTACCCTAACCGTATTGAGGTGCTCAAGAAGGGCACGTTTGGTGGCAAGCACACCGAGATTGTTTACCTTAAGGACATCACTGGGGTCAACAGGATCAAGGGCCGCGACGTTTTCCTACGTAACAGGCTGTTGACCGCTTGTGTCTTTAGCCTGAGCAGTCGTGCGAAGGCCCAGGAGTTTGTTAACGCGCTGAACATGGTGATGTAGTCGAAAGCGGCGTTCGGGCCAAGGTAAAAATCGGGGGCACAGAACGGTGTTCTGCGCCCCCGATTGAGTCGATGTGTCTAAAAGGCTGGCTTGCCTATTCGCTAGCGCCTTCGCTGTCTTCGCGGTCACTGGCAAGCATTGCTGCACCTGCGACCGTCGTCGCCACGGCGGCGGCAGCGAGCCCGGCGGCAACGCCAGGGCCGTCGCCCGTGTCGGCGAGTTTTCCGGCCGAGCTTTCGCCCTTGCCGTTCTTGTCGGCGCTACCTGCGTTGGAGCCCGTGCCACCGTCGGTGCCGGCGCCGTTGCCGCCCGCGTTGCCCGAGGTTGCAACGGTAAAGCTTGCGGCTCCGTCGCTGGCGAGCGTGTAGTTCTGCGCCGCGTCGCCCAAGAGACCGTTCACGCGCACCCAGTACGTTCCTGCGGCAAATGTTTCGCCCTCGGCCATTGCCGTGCCCGGAGCGCCGTCCGCGTCGTGCACAAACTCGAGCTGGGCCGTGCAGGCATCGGTTTCGAGCTTGCCCTCGAGTGATGCCGCAATCTTGGCGCGCACGTCTTCGCCGGCCTTAAGGCCTTCGAGTCCCTCAAAATGGGGCGTCAGCGCGCGTGGATCGATATCGATAGGCACAAAGCCCTGCAGTCTTGTAACGGTCTCGTTGCCCAGGGCATCAACATCCACGTATTCAATGGCAAACGCATGGCCCGAAGCCGCCACGTTGAGTACGTTGCTGCTGTCGACAAGGCGGAAATGGCCCTCGCCAACGGTCTTGCCATCCTGGAGCGAGGCATCGCTCAGCGAGTCGCCGTACGTCATGCGCATGCGGGTCGGGAGGTAGTACGAAGCTGTCTGCTTGTGCTGTGTATCGTAATCGTAATTGCGCTGGTAGATGCTCCGGGCCAGCGCCGCATCAACAAAGTCGGATGCGATGATGCCAATGTGCTCGAGGTAATCTGACTTTGTATCCTCGATGCCGCTGGGATTGATGTACGGGCTCTTATACAGATGCTCGTTGACTACTCGTGCCGAGGTAAAAGGATTGCCTCCGTGCGACAAGCCCGTGCAGCTGGTGTAGTTGATAGACCAGCAACGCTCCTGGACTTGCACCTTGGCCCCGTCATCGTCCGCGACGTCCACCTTGTTGCGCGTGCGCCCGGTCGTTTCCTTCAGCGCATTATCGACCCAGCTGAGCTTGTCGGTTCCCGTGAGTTTGTACTTGTCCTGGGCGTATACCTTGGTGCAATAGGGCTCTTTGTCTCCTGTTTCCCCCGCGGCTTCAAAGCCCCGCGCGTCTTGGACGAGACACATAGTGGCGCTGTCGGAGTGAGCCTTGATCTTGTCATCCCATTCGGTAAGGTCGAGGCCCCACGTATGGCCGCTTACACTGTTGCCGGCGAGCCTAAATCGACGCAGCAGAACGATCTTTCCGCGCACCTCGTGTAGCGTGGGAACGCGGCTCGATGTGTAGAACAGGTTGGGGTTATCGGCCATAACCTTGGCGAAGGCCGTCGTTATGCTTTCGTCGGTAGCCTCATCGTTGCCGCGCGATGCGAGCATGATGAGCGCTTCTGACGGGTTTTCGTTCAAAAACGTTTTGAAGTACCCGATGACATCGGAGAGATGCAGATAGTTCCCGTCTTTTTTGAGTAGGTAGAAAATCCCGTGGTCGATACCGGGGTCGTCGCCCTTTCCGAGTCGGATATCAAAATAGCGGATTCCCTCGAGCAACTGCGTGGGAATGTAATCCTGCTGGCATTTTACTTGCGAGGATTGGGGCTCAGTGTCGTTGTCCACGCTGCAGGTGCCCGAATCGTGCGTACCCGGGATGCTCAGCTCGTCGAGGAACTTGTTGTCGTCGACGTATTTCATCCAACATGGCCCATCGACGTAGCTGCTGTACGTGATCCAGTCGAGGCTGCTAACCGTGGCATCGTTCTTTTTCATGTCGTAACCGATAAGTTCGAGCTCCCACGGAATGCTCTTACTCTTATGGCAGATCTTATTGTTGTCCTGGTCTTTGCCGTTCGATTCTATTGCCAAGTACTTAATGTCTTTTTTCTCGGTTTCTTTCTCGACCGTGCGGTCTCGGATGATATAGGTTCCGTTTGATTGGCGCTCGAACGCAAAAGCGCGGCTGGGCTTGTTGTCATACTCGCCGCCCCATACGTGGATGACCTTTCCATCTTTGTCCGAGTCGTCGTCGACCGACCAAATGCTGTAGCCCGTCTTTTTATGCTCTTCGAAATTGAGCAAGGTGCGGATAGCATACCAGTTTGTATCGTCATTCTTGGTCGTTACGTTCTCAAGGATGAGCTTGCTGGACGTGCCGTCGTTAAACAGGTGGCAGACGTTGCCGCGAACGTTGCCGTCTTGGTTGACGCTCGCGGTGCGAAAATAGCCCGCGGGGCGAAGGCGAATGACGAAATTACCGAGGTGCTCCGCCGGTTTGGGCGTGTCGTCTGCAAATGCCGCTCGCGGGGGAATGCCCGGTGCCGCGGTTTCTGGCAGGCTTGCAAGCGGCGACAGCGCCGCAAGACCTAAGCCCAGCGTAAATGCTCGGCGGCTGATGGCATGGTGTTCGGTCATAACTCCTCCATTCGCAGCGTGCGGCTGTACGCTCGTTTTGGACACTATACTGCCCAGATGTTTAAAGGCGTCGGCTTAATTGCCTGCGCGGCGCTATAAATCGGCGGGCGGACGTGTTGGGATGCTTGCCTATTTGTGCTGCTACCGCGCTGGGGGTGGTTTTGCCGCCCGGCACCCTCGCGTTCGCCGGCTACCGGCATAAGAAAGGGAGGGCCGGTTTACCGGCCCTCCCTGGGTACGAAGCGCTGGGGCACCGCCGCTTGTTAGCGCTGCGCCCGTGTTTCCCGTTGCGCTCGCCAGTCGCTTAGCGCTTGATCTCGATATCGTCGAGCTTGACGTCCATGGCCTCAGTCTTGGCCTTGGCGATGTCATCGGCAAATTCCAGGGACTTCATCATGGCTTCGACGGCGTCCTTGTGCTCCTCGACGTTGTCGATGCGCACGTAGACGCTGCCGCCCTCAACGTCGGTGAAGTACTCAGTCGTTACGCCGCCCGAGTGCGTGAAGTAAGCACTGCGCCAGGTCTTGCCGTTGTATTTAACGGGGTCGCTTTCGGTCCATCCGGAGTTGGCCTTCCACTTTGCCTCGTAGTCGAACAGCTCGTCGGCGTTCTTGTCGGGGTCGAAGACAGGAATGAAGCGGTCGCTCGCGTGCTCGCTTTCGGTGAACTTAAACTGGGCCCTGTCGGCCGTGTCGCCGGCAACGTCGGTAATCTCGACGCCCTCGGGGACCTCGACCTTAAACCAAATGAAGTCGGTCCTCATATCCACGGCTGACTTTTCTGCTCCGCCGCCACCGCTGCTGCCGGTAGCGCCACCGCTTCCGCCACAGCCCACCAGGGCAACCGCGGCAAAGAGGCTGATGCAGAGGGTGAGAATCGCTAAGGCCTTCTTTTTCATGGTCGTGTCCTCCTCGATCTGTAACCGCCCATGGATTACCTGCCTTTACTGTACGCGTGGGCGGCTCGCTAGGGTGGGCCATGTGTCCCATTCTGAGGGCCGGATTTGCGCCGTTAAGTGGCAATATGCTCGGACGCAAAAGAGGGGAGGGCCGATGCTGTCGGCCCTCCCCGGGGTTGGGTGCCCGTTGTTTTAATGGGGCGCGTGTACGCGGGTGCGCATAGGCACGTGCGGGTGTCCCGTTACTTGATCTCGATGCTCGAAATCTCGGCTTCGCGTGCCTCGGCAACTGCCTCTGCCATGTCATCGGGGAACTCGATGGAGTTGAGGAGCGCCTCGGCTTCTTTCTTGTGCTGGTCGAAGTTCGAGATGAGGACGTAGACGCTTCCCGGCTCAACGTCGGTAAAGAGGAGGGTTGTGATGCCACTGTTGTCCTCGTACGTTCCGACGAGCCACGTCCTGCCGTTATACTCGACGGACCCGCCATCCTTCCACTGGAACGTATCCCCCTTCTTTTCCGCCTGGTCGGCGTGGGATTCCTCGGCAGTCAGCGCTTTTTTCCAAACGGGGATAAAACGATCGGCCGAGGCGTTCTCGTCTTCGGGGAAGGTGAGCTGGACCCTGTCGGCATTCTTGCCGGCGGAGTCGCTTACGCCGACGCCCTCGGGCATCTCGACCTTAAACCAGATAAAGTCGGTCTTCTTGGCGACGGGGGTCTTTTCCTTGCTCTCGCTCTTGGAGGCGCTGCTGCCGCCCGATGCGCTCCCGCCGCAGCCGACAAGGGCAAACGCGGCAAAGAGGGCGATGCAAAGGGAAAGGATCGATAGGGTCTTTTTCTTCATGGTGGCGTCCTCCTTGTCTGCCAGGGACATCGTGTGCCGCGGATCGCTGGGGCGGCGGTTGCGCGTGCACATGATGACTTTGTTTGCTGTGCGGTGATTCCTCCATTCGTCGTCCGGTGCCGTGATGAGCTTGCCCCAACATGGGGCTCCTTACCTATATGTATGCCCTAGTTGCCGCTGCCCGGGAGTCTCGAAACGTGGGCCATGTGTCCCATGTTTGCGTTGGCATGGCCTATCGTTCGTCATAGAAATCCGCGATGGCCAGGTGTGCTGACGCCCATGTGCTTATGGGCTAGACTTAGCACCATTACGTGTTCGATGCGGTTGGTCGGCGGTTGCCGCCTGACCGATGTATATGACTTGAAGGTGCGTGCGTATGAGCCAAGAGATGATGGATAAAACCTGTCGAGAGTTTGCCGAGGCACTTGCCGCACGCGAGCCGGTTCCCGGCGGTGGCAGCGCGAGCGCCTTTGTGGGCGCGCTGGGCGCCTCGCTGTGCGGAATGGTTGCCCGCTACGGTGCGACCAATCCCGCGCTTGCTGATCGTGCGGATGACCTGACGCGTGCGTTTGCCCATGCTGATGAGCTGGCCCAGGAGCTTGTCGAGTTGGTTGCCGAGGACGTTCGTGCCTATGGGCAGGTGTCCGCGGCATACGGTATTCCGCGTGACGATCCGGCTCGAGCGACCGCGATTCAGGATGCGCTGCATGTGGCCGCTATGCCGCCGTATCGCATTATGGATGCCTGCGGGCGCGCGCTGGCGCTGCTCGAGGACATGGCCGACAAGGGTTCGCGTCAGCTGCTGTCCGATGTGGCGTGCGGCGCCGTGTTCTGCCGTTCCGCTATGCAGGGCGCGAGCTTGACGCTCTTTGCGAACACCACGTCTATGAAGGATCGCGCTCGTGCTGAGGAGCTCGAGACGGCGTGTGATGAGTTGCTCGACATGTGGTTGCCGCGCGCCGATGCGCTGGCGCGCCGCGCCGCCGACGCCGCAAGGAAGAGGGGATAGCCATGGCTGAACTGCTGAAGGGTGCCCCCGTTGCTCGCGCTTTGACTGAGGAACTTACTGCTCGCTGCGTGGCTTTGCGCGAGCGCGGCGTTGTGCCGACGCTGGCTATCGTGCGCGTGGGTGAACGCGAGGACGACCTATCCTACGAGCGCGGTGCGCTCAAGCGCTGCGAAAAGGTTGGCATTGAGGCTCGCCGCGTTTTGCTTCCCGCCGATGTTTCGCAGGACGAGCTGTTGGCGGCCATCGAGGACATCAATACCGATTCGTCTGTTCATGGCTGCCTGATGTTCCGCCCGCTGCCCGCCGGCCTTGACGAGGATGCGGTTGCCGCGGCACTCGATCCTGCCAAGGACGTTGACTCCATGACGCCGGTTTCGCTGCTCACCACGCTTTCGGGGCGCGGCGAGGGTTTTGCCCCCTGCACAGCCGAAGCCGTGCTTGCTTTGCTGGATCATTACGGCGTTGAGCTGGATGGAGCTAAGGTTGCTGTGGTCGGGCGCTCGCTGGTGATCGGGCGTCCTGTTGCCGCCATGCTTACGGCGCGCAATGCGACCGTGACGACGTGCCATACGCATACGCGCGACCTTGCTGCCGAGTGCCGTGCTGCCGACATTGTGGTTGCCGCCGTTGGACGCGCGCGTACGATTGGCGTGGATGCGGTTCGCGAGGGCCAGACGATCATCGATGTTGGCATTAATTGGGACGAGGCCGCTGGCAAGCTGGTGGGTGACGTCGATTCTGATGCTGCGGAGTCGGTCGTTAACGCCATCACGCCCGTGCCGGGCGGCGTGGGCGCTGTGACGACGGCGATCCTCGCTAAACACGTGATCGAAGCGGCCGAGCGCGCATCGAAATAGGCGTTTTGGGCTGTTTGAGGGGTTAGCTCTATACCCCGTGGACAGAAAATGCCAAATATGAGTACTGTTGCCAAGATAGTCACATATATTTTAGGCCAAATAGGCTCTCTAACGATATTTATTATCGATAGAGAGCCTATTTTATTGGACCTATGAGGAATTACATCATCTAATTTTTGAACAAATGTAGACTTTCGACACCCATACGTAGCAAAATTGCTGTTACTAAATTGGTGACAGTACTCATATTTGGCATTTTTTGACCACAGGGGTTGCCAGCGCCGTGGTTTCGCCCTTTCTGCGCCGAAGCGATACACTGTTATCGTTTGATTTCTTCGCTCAAGGAGGATGCGCATGCCGTGCACAACGATTTTGGTTGGTAAGAACGCGAGCTACGACGGGTCGACGTTGGTCGCCCGCAACGAGGATTCGTCCAACGGGGTGTTTGAGCCCAAGCGTATGCGCGTGGTGCATCCCGACGAGCAGCCGCGCGTCTACACGAGCGTCCTGAGTCACCTGACCGTTGAACTGCCCGATAACCCCATGCGCTACACGAGCGTCCCCGATGTTGTCCCGGGCCACGGCATCTGGGCCGAGGCCGGTTTCAACGAGCTCAATGTGGGCATGTCCGCAACCGAGACGCTCACCACCAACGAGCGCGTTCGCGGCGCCGACCCGCTCGTCGACTACGTGCCCGCCAAGGGCAACGAGGACGAGGACGGCTATGTTCCGGCGCAGCCCGGCGGTCTGGGCGAGGAGGACATGGTGACCCTGGTGCTGCCATATGCCAAATCCGCCCGCGACGGCGTACGCATTCTGGGTGACCTGCTCGAGCGCTATGGCACCTACGAGAACAACGGCATCGCCTTTAGCGACGTGGACGAGATCTGGTGGCTCGAGACCATCGGCGGTCACCACTGGATCGCCAAGCGCGTGCCCGATGACGCCTATGTGACCATGCCCAACCAGCTGGGTATCGACAGCTTTGACCTGGATGACGCCGAGGGCGCCCAGGCCGATCACATGTGCTCCGCCGACCTGCGCGCTTGGATGGCCGAGTGGCATCTGGACTTGACGCTGGGCGTTGAGGGCGACGGTCCGGCCGCGGTCTTTAACCCGCGCGAGGCCTTTGGCTCGCACAGCGACAGCGACCACGTTTACAACACGCCGCGCGCCTGGTATATGCAGCGCTGCCTTAACCCCAGCGATGTGTGGGACGGTCCCGAGGCCGACTACACGCCCGAGAGCGACGATATTCCCTGGAGCCGCGTGCCCGAGCGCAAGGTGACCATCGAGGACATCAAGTACGTACTCTCGAGCCACTACCAGGGCACGGAGTACGACTGCTACGGCAGCAAGGGCACGCCCGCCACGCGTGGCGCCTATCGCCCCATCGGCATCAACCGCAACAGCCAGCTCGCTGTGCTGCAGCTGCGCCCCTATGCGCATCCGGCCTACCGCGCCGTGCAGTGGATGGCCTTTGGCTCCAACTCGTTTAACGCGCTGGTTCCGCTGTACGCCAACGTCGAGACCATGCCCGAGTACTTTGCCGACACGCAGGCTCGCGTGACGTCCGAAAACTTCTACTGGGCCAACCGCCTGATCGGCGCGCTGGCCGACGTCCGCTTCCATGAGTGCGGCCGCGCAGTCGAGGATTATCAGGAGAAGGTCGGCGGCATGGGCCACAAGCAGATTCATGACGTCGACGCTGCCGTAGCCGTTCTGCCCGAGGCCGAGGTGCCTGCCGAGCTTGCACGCGCCAACGAGGAGTTTGCCGAGCTCGTGCGCGTGGAGACCGATGCCCTGTTGGGCAAGGTGCTCTACACCACGAGCTGCGCCATGAAGAACTCTTTCGCGATGAACGACAACGTGAGATAGGGATTTCCCGTCGATCGAATAGCGCTTAAACGCTTTGTCGCTTTCACTCAATCTTGGGTACAAGAACGCCAATGCAGTTGTTTGTGATTGGAGACAACCATGGTTATGAAACTCGATCAGCTTGTTAACGGCGCCATCAACGTGGGCTTCGGCGCCGCCGCCGTTGCCGTCGAGGGCAGCAAGAAGGTTCTCGACGACCTTAACACCAAGGGCGAGCAGGTGCGCAAGGACGCAGGCGCCCCCGGTATCGCCCGCAGTGTGTCCGACATGTTCGAACAGGCCGGCGGTACCATCTCCGATCTGACCGAGCGCTTGGGCATGCAGGGCGAGACCGCGGCCCAGCGCGTGCTCGACGAGCTCATTCTGGCTCGCGTCCGCGTCATGACAGCCCCCGAGCGCACGGCCTTCCTGGCCCATGTGCGCGACATCGTCGATTCGGTCGAGGACAACGTGACCTCGGTGCCCGTCGAGTCCGTTGAGCCCGACGATGCGAAGGATACCGAAGAGGCCGAGTAGCAGCGCAGATGGCAGATTCCACCACCGATTACAACAATCTAGATTCCTTGGGTGACGAGGCGGCGGTTGTCGATGAGGTCGATGCCGCCGTCTCGGGCGCTCGCAAGAAGCCGCGCGCTGTCGATATGGTCCCCGAGGAGCCCGACGCGATGGCGCCGGATGAAGAATACCAGCTCACGCCGGCGGGTCGCCGCGAGCGCATCGGGCAGATTGTTCGCCTGGTCAAAAAGTACCGCGTGTGGGATAACCTCACGCCGGTTCGTTTGCGCCGCCTGCTCGAGGAACTCGGCCCCATGTTCGTCAAGATGGGGCAGATTCTGGCCAACCGGTCCGAGATTCTGCCGCAACGCTTTTGCGACGAGCTGCGTCGTCTGCGGTCCGACGTGGAGCCGGTGCCGTACGAGGTCGTACTCAGTTGTCTGGAAGAAGAATACGGCCTGCGCCTGGGAGAGATGTTCGATGCGATCGACCCTAATCCGCTTGGTAGCGCATCGCTCGCGCAGGTGCACCGCGCCCGCCTGGTGACCGGCGAGGACGTGGCCGTTAAGGTGCAGCGCCCCGGTGCGCAGCAGGTGATGGCGCAGGACATCGACATCATTCGCTCGGTGGTGCGTATCGTTTCCAAGTTCGTCAACACCGACCAGTTTGTTGACCTGCACGGCGTGGTCGAAGAGCTGTGGACCTCGTTTCGCGAGGAGACCAACTTTTTGGCCGAGGCCAAAAACCTCAACGATTTCTATGACTTCCACAAAAGCGTGCATGGCGTATCGTGTCCCAAATCCTACCTGGACCTTTGCACCGAGCACGTGGTGGTTATGGACTACGTCGACGGCATTTCGATCGCCGATCCTGAACGCTTGGTGGCCGAGGGCTATGACTTGGAAAAGATCGGTGCCGCAATTGTCGAGGACTACTCGACGCAGGTGCTCGATGACGGCTTTTTCCATGCCGACCCGCATGCGGGAAACATCATTCTCAAGGACGGCATCGTTTACTTTATCGACTTGGGCATGGTCGGACGCATGTCGAGCCACGATCGCGGTATCGTCAAGGACATGATTTTCGCCGTGGCCGAGGGTGACGTGCCCAAGCTCAAGGATTCGCTCATGCGCTTTGCCGTGACGCGTGGCGATTCGGCCGAGCTCGATCATTCAGCGTTTTTGTCCGATCTTGACTTTATCGTGGCTGACTTTGCAGGCCTTGACCTGAAGGATCTGGATATCGGCGAGTTTTTGACCTCGCTGTTAAACCTCGCGCGTAAGAATGATGTTGAGCTGCCGAGCGTGGTGACGATGTTCGCGCGCGGCATGGTGACGCTCGAGGGTTTGTTGACCGAGTACATGCCCAACGTCAACATGATCCAGATTATCCAGACGCACATCAAAAACGAGAAAAGCACCTATGCGCGCGTGCGCGACATGGGGCGCGATCTTGCCGCGAGCAGCTATCGCGCAGCGAAGGGCTCACTCGAGGCGGCTGAGTACCTGGGGCTGGCTTCGCGTATGCTCACACGCGGGCAGCTTAAGGTGAACACGCAGATTATGAGCAGCGATAAGGCGCTGCGACAGCTGGGCGGAATTATCGACCGCATGTCGATGGCTATCGTTATCGCCGGCCTGTTTATCGGTTCGTCGGTGGTGTACTACGCACGTATCGAGCCGGTTGTGTTTGGTATCCCAGTCATTGGCTTTATGGGCTACGTGAGCGCGCTGGTGCTGGCGCTGATGCTGGGCCGCGAGATCTGGCGCAACAGTCACGGCGGCAAGCGGTAACGATTTCCCGGGGTCGGAGGAAACGGGTTATTTTGCTCGGCACCCCATCCGCATCCTTTCCTATCGCAAACCATAGCTTTTACCTTGGGCTTCGCCTGTGTGCGGGGCCCTTTTGCGTGCTACCATATCGACAGTAATAATCGATGGCCTAGATGGTGGTGCGGAGACGCACGAATGCGCGGTTTTCCTGCGCGTTTGGGAGAATCGGGGTGCAAGTCCCCGGCTGTACCAGTAACCGTAATTCCTCTTGGCCCGGGATGGTTGCGTCGCAGATCGGACGGCGCGCCCGGGTCGGTAAGGTTAAGTCGGATCGCCTCCCATCTTGTACACGGCCGCGGCGCATGCCGCCGGTACGCGTTGGGCTCTGGAGGGAAGGGGGACCCCGATGGGGGTACTCGAGCGCAATGTGCGCGATGATGTGGGGCAGCCGCTGGGCAATGCTCCAAGTGCAGACAGTAGGAGACAAATGGATATGTTTGAGGACGAGCGCCAGCGCGTCTCGCATCGCCGTGGCGCGATTGCGCGCGGCGTAGCTAAGCGCGGCCTGGTGGCGTTCCTGGCTTTTGCCATGGCTTTTGGCACCACACCGGCGCAACTTTGGGCCGAGGGCGCCGAGGGCATTGCCCAGGCCGTGGCTCAGACTGCGACGGCCGGCGAGGGCGCGGCGGCAGATGGCGCTGCTGCTGGTGCCGGCGTGACGAGCGCTGCCGACGGTACCGCCGCCGATGATGCTATTGAAAATGCCAGCGGCGGCGATAGCGCGACGGCCAGTGACGCAGACAATGCGGAGGGTTCGGCCGCGTCGATGCCTGCTGCATCCGGGCAGGGCGATGTGTCCGACTCCGTAGCTGCTACTTCTGCGCGTTCGGCATATGTAACCGTTGACTCGGTCGAAATTGTCGATGCTGACGGCAACGGTCTTGCCTATGGTAACCGTACCGCCAAGGTAGGGGATACCGTTAAGGTCGCGGCCTATTACGAGGACGATTGGGGCGATGACGAGGAGATTTCCTCGTCCGAGTACGCACAGCTGGGATACCAGTGGTATGTCGGCAAGAGCCAGTCCGCAGCGCCGACTGCATCGACCTTTACCGCTATCGAGGGGGCGACTGCTCGCGAGCTCAAGCTGACCTCCGATCTTGCTGGCAAATACGTTGCGTGTCGTGTTGCGTATGGCGACGGCACCGGTGACTATAAGTTTACGGCAAGCCTCAAGAATCCCGTAGAGGCTCCTGCCGAGCCCGAGGCTCCCAAGTCTGACGAGGCTAAGAAACTGGACGAGGCGCTCGCGAAACTCAAGGCCGATGGCTATTCGGGCTGGTATCCCAATCCGTCTCAGGGGACCGATACCAACATTTGCTCCATGCTTTCGGCGAAACTTGCCAACTTGGGCTACTCGGATATCAAGGTTTCGCTTGCTGGCGTAACCTATGGTGGTCGCGATCCCAAGCAGGATGGTGGCATCGCGGATGACGGAAAGATCTCCTATTTCTTCCTGTCTCCCGCAGATAAGACCTCCACGCTTGATTACTCGCTGCTTCGCCAGTTTACGCCGACGTATACGCTGGCGCTTGGATCCGAGAGCGCGGCGTATACGCCTGGTCGTTCATCGACGCTTGCATGGGACGGCGGCAAGGTCGTCGCCTATCTTAAGGCGGCATGGGCTCATGTTAAGGGCCTGCCCGATGAAATTGAGGCGGGCGTTAATCAGGGAACGCTTCCCGGCTCGATCAGCATCAACGGAATAAAGGTCGCTTCTATTAGCTGGATGAGCCTGAACGACTCCGTTGCCAAGGTGAATTCGAGCTATGGTGATCCGGCGGTTACGTATACCCATGGTATGACCGATCAGACCGCCGAGTTCACGGCTACACTTTCGCTGGCGGTTCCTGGCTACGGTAACGCTCCGTCGAATGGGACGGCTTATCTGGTCTCCTTTACCGTCAAGGCAAAATCTCAGGATCAGATTGATGCCGAAAAGGCCGAGCTGTCCGCCGCGCTCGACCGCATTGTGCTCAAGGATTTTGAGACCAAAAAAGAAATCGATACCAATGCCGTTGAGGGTGACATCCAGCTGCCCAATACGCGTCGCTCTGGTATTGACGCTCCATCCGGCGCCAAGCTTTCTTATGCATCGAGCAATGAGGCTGTCGCGAAGGTCAACGGCTACCGTGTGGTTGTCACCCGCGATATCGAAGGCGCCACGAATGACGCAGTCATCACCGCGACCCTTACAAAGGATGGCATAACCGTAACGCGTGACATTGCCATCAAGGTCAAGCCCATCGCTGATTCCGAGATTGACCAGGCTGCAGCATTTATGCAGCAGGTCAAGGACGCCTACGCAAAGTCCCTGCTCGGCGCGAATGCTTCGGTTGACGCAGTTACCGAGGATCTGTCGACCTTTGCCGAGGCGGTGCCTACCGCAGACGGCGGCATCGAGTACCGCAAGGGTAAGGACAGCAAACTGTCCGGCGTTGTGGCGGCCGATCTGCCTGGATATGACGCCATGTCGGGAAATGACTGGCGCACGTACCGCACGAGCGACTCCACGGTTATCTCTAACGAAAACCTTAAGGTAAAGCGCCCCGAGGCCGATACCCTTGTTACGGTCGAGAGCAACCTGACGTACGCCAAGTACGAATCCCTTGCGAAGGCGCATCCCGAGAACGTTAAGCTGCAGAGCCTCGTTAACCAGAGCGTTAAGGCAACGTATCGCGTCGTCGGTACGGTTGATCACTCCGACCCCAAGATTTCCGTTGCCTTTAAGCTCGTTGGCGTCGACGCCGACGGCAACGATGAGGTCTGGGCGGATTCGGCGAAGAGCGTCGTTTATGGTTCGACCGCAGGCGATGTGATCGAGGACGCCTTAAAGGGCATGACGCATACCGCGACTGGCGTGGGCACTGCCGATTACTATCTGAGCGATATCACTTCGGCCGATGGTCGCAAGCTGGGCTGGGATGCGTCGACGGGCAAGTACTGGCAGCTCTTTGTTAACGGGAAGGCTTCTGATGTTGGCGCCGGCCAGGTCGCCCTTGCCCCCGGCGATAGCGTTGTGCTGTATTACTCCGCTTTTGGTACCAGTCTTGACGAGATTGGGCAGGCTAAAGTCAAAGCCTCGTTGAGTCTGATTGGCCCTGATGCGAACGGAAGCAATGCGGTCTGGTATTCCCTGAACGATGCAAAGCTCCAAAGCGGCGCAACGGCTGCCGATCTGACGGTGATGGCGCTGAAGGCTTCGGGCCTTGAGTACGAGCTTTTGACGCCGGAGAAGGACGGCTATTTCTACCTTTCGAGCATCACGTCGTCCTACGGCAAAAAGCTTGCCTACGATAAGGAGTCGGGCCGTTACTGGCAGCTCTACGTCAATGGCGTGTATTCTAAATTTGGCGCCGACCAGGTGACGCTCAAGCCTGGCGACAATATTCAGTATGTCTATGCGTCCGATAACGAGAAGCCGCTCGATGGCGTGGTTCTGAACCCGAATGTCACGCGCCCCAATTGGGATAGCGACTGGTCGGGCTTTACGAGCGCCGACAAGGTGACCGACGCCCCCGTGCCCACCAAGGATGCCGAGGCAAAGTGGGTAAGCGAACTCAAGGCTTCGAACGAATGGAGCAAGAGCATCTCCGATCCGTTGCTGGTCGGTGATTATCTCTATGTGGCTGTTGGCTCCAAGCTGCTCAAGAAGAATGTCGACACGGGCGAAACGGTTGCCGAATCGGCTTTGGCGGCAAAGATTGACTCAGTCTCGCGCATGGCATACACCGGTGGCGTCGTACTCGTGCCGCTTGCGGGCGGTCGTCTACAGGCGCTGACGGTTGATGCCCTGGCGACGGTTTGGGTAACCGATGAGTTGCCCGCTGGTCCCGATGGCGCCCAGCAGTCACTTGCGTCCATTACGGTTCGTGACGGCTATGCCTACTTTGGTACGGCATCGGCCAGCTGGACTGACTCAAGCGACGGCTACCTGCTCTGCGTACGCATCTCCGATGGTAAGGTCATGTGGCAGCATAAGAACGAGAACAGCAAGGGCTACTACTGGGCCGGTATGGCGTTCTCGGGCAACTATGGTGTCATCGCGGACGATTCCGGTACGGTGAGCACGGTCGACCCCGAAACCGGAAAGACCATCGCGTCGCTCAAGATTGCCGACCGCGCACGTACGACCGTACTGGTCGATGGGTCGATCGCTTATGTCGTGAGTGCCGATGGCGTTTTGCATAAGCTTTCGGTTGGAGCGGACGGAGCGCTTTCCGAGCTTGGCAAGGTGACGTTTGGTAGCAGCTCGACCTCGACGCCGGTGTTGGTCAACGGCAAGATTGTGGTTGGAGGCGCATCGACGGATTCGTTCACTGGCGGCTACCAGAACAAATACACCTACCACTATGGCCAGATAGCGGTCATCGATGCCGATACGCTTACGGTGAAGTATTCCATCTGCAAGGCGGACGGCAGCTACATTCGTCAGGGGGCTTCGGGCGGCGGTGATGTAAAGTCGCAACCGGTTGTTTCTGTCCAGAACGGCGAGACGTACGTGTACTTCACGTCCAACAACAACCCGGGTGGCATCTATCGCTACCGTATTGGCGATAGCGAGGCAGAGCTGCTCTACACTCCGGACGCCAAAGATCAACAGTATTGCATGGCCTCCATTTCGGTCGGGTCCGATGGCTCGCTCTACTATGTCAACGACTCCGGTAAGCTGTTTGCCGTCAAGGGTAACGGCCAGAGGGTCAAGCGCTATAACGTGACGTTCGACGCTAACGGCAAAGATGCGGCGATGCCCGATTCTCAGCGCGTGAAGGAGGGCAAGACGGCGACGGAGCCCTCGACCAAGCCGCAGTGCAAGGGCTACACCTTCGCCGGTTGGTACACGGATGAGGCCTGCACCAAGGCGTATGACTTTAACGCTGCGGTGACGGCGGATATGACGCTGTATGCCAAGTGGGTCAAGTATGCCGCCGACAATAACGGTGGCAACGGCAGCTCCAATGGTAATGCGGGCGGCTCTGGCAATGGTGCCAACTCCGGCAACGGAACGAGCGGCCAGCAGGGCGGCGGCGCCGTTGCTCCGGGTCAGACGCCGGTCTCCACGACCACCACGACCGAGACCAAGGACGGCAAGGATTCCAAGAAGGATTCCGACAAGAAGGACAAGAAGTCCGACAAGAAGAACGACAAGTCCGACACGGGCTCGTCCGCTTCGACCGCTGCCAAGAAGTCCTCTGAGGCTTCCGCGCAGGAGTCTGGCTTCAACCCGCTCGCCATCGTTGGCGTGGCGGCTGGCGTGATCGGTCTCGCCGTCATCGGCGTGTTCGTGCTCACCAAGCGTCGGTAGGTGAGGGCCGTGTCCAATAAACCTCAGGACGCCGACTCCAAGCAGCCTGACTCGTCGTTCATTCAGCTCGACGATGCAAAGCAAAAGGGCGCCGCTTCGGCGGCGTCTGCCCCGCGGCGCAAGGCGCTCTTTGGCGTCCTGACAGCCGCCTGCGTCGTTTTGATCGTTGTTTCGCTGGGCTTTGTCCAGCCTTCCACCAGCGGCGCTTGGTCTATCGATTGGATTGCTCAGGCCGTGGAGGGAAAGAGCGTTGCCGACTCTGGTTCCACCACCTCCGGCAAGGCAGGGGCAGCGGGTTCCTCGTCTTCTGATGCTGTGGGCTCCGAGTCCAAGAGTTCGGATGAATCGGACTCCAACGACGATTCTAAATCTTCGGATAAGGACTCAAATAAGGATTCGAAGGAGAAGAAGTCCGAGGGCAAGGGCGGCAAGAAAGCCGGCAACACGTCTGCCGGACAGAACTCGGAATCCACCGGTGGATCCAGCCCTTCTTCGGGCAGCGGCTCGGCGTCCGGCGGTGGGTCTGAATCCAACAGTGGCGGCGCCTCTGCGGGCAATCAGGATGGCTCGCATCAGCCTGGCTACGTCACGGTAACGGTCTCAGTCACATCGAGCGCCGTGGGCAATCCTGTATCTTCTGGTGGCACCTTCACCTTTAACGAGGGCGCTACGGCCTACGATGCCCTATGCGCGCTGGGTCTTTCCGTGAACGCGCACGGCTCGTCGTATGGCACGTATGTCGCCGCCATCGGTGGTTTGGCCGAGAAACAGTATGGCGGCACGAGCGGCTGGATGTACTCCGTCAACGGCACAACGCCTATGACGGCCTGCAGCAACTACGTTCTCTCAAACGGCGACAGTGTCGTCTGGTATTACGTAACGGGCTAGGAGTCTCAACATAACGCACGGAGCGGGCGGTTCGGATAAACTTCCGAGCCGCCCGTTTTTTGTTCCGCCGGGGACAGCGGGAATGCCGATTGGCTGATTTGTCGGGAATGGGGTGCCGTTTCCCATTCGAGGCTCAACCGGAAACTGCGTCCCGCTTTGGAGCGATATTCCGGGATGCAATTTCCATTGTCGGCAAACTTAACAAACAAAAAGCCGGTTGGAACGTGAATTCCAGCCGGCTGCGAAGCGAGATTATGTTGGGCCGTCTACGCGTCTACGACTGTGCGCCCTCGAGGAAGAGACGACGGCTAAAGTAATTGTACCAGGTGACCAGGAACGTTGCGATTGCCTTCATGGCCTGGTAGCCGATGCTCAAAAACGTGACGCCCACAAACATGTACAGGTCGTTGAGACCCAGACCAATCACCGACAGGATGGTGAAGATCGTGAACTCGCGCTTACGGCTCATGCCCTCGCGGTGGTCGAACACGTACTTCATGCTGAGCCAGTAGTTGACCACGACGGACGTGATAAACGAGAGCGTGGTACTCATCAAAAAGTCGAGGTGGAACAGCTCGACGAGCGCAATGAGCATGCCCCAGTCGATGCCAAAGGAGATAAGACCCACGACAGCGAACTTGAGGAACTGCTTGGTATGAGGTTGTGCCAGTGCCTTGCGCACGCAATCACATCCAATGCGTTGATGAATCGAGCAAAGAGTTACTTTAGAGCTTTTGCATGGGAAACGTAAGGTCTTTGGCAAGAACTATACGAACTCGTCAAATTTGCAAGAGACAATCCGCAAACGTTGTAAATCCTTCCGTAAACGAGCGAGGCCCGCGAACGACGCAGCGCCCGACGCACGTCGTCCGTGGGCCCCGTAGTGCAACGAGGAGGCCGAGCTACTTGGTCTCGTCGCCCTCCAGGAAGATCTTTCGGGTCACAAAGTTGTAGACCATGACCAGCGCGGTGGCGCAAATCTTGGCGATATTGGCCTCGAGCCCCAGGCCGGCGTTGAGCGCCAGCACGATGCCGTCGTTGAGTGCCAAGCCAATAACGGACAGCACGACAAAGATGATGAACTCGCGGCGGCGACTCATGCCCTCCTTGTGCGAAAACACGTACTTCATGCTTGCGAGGTAGTTAAAGATGAGCGAGACGATAAAGCCGCTAGTGTTGGCGATCAGGATGTTAAGGCCCAGACCGTAGTGGAGCAGATTCATGATGCCAAAGTCGATGACGGTGGCAATGACGCCGACGACGCCAAACTTCATGATCTGCGCAAGGAGCTTTTGCATGGTACCTGCCTTAGGGTGGCGCCGCAGCGCCGCGGGGATGACAAACTCAGCAAGTTTAGCCAATCCCCGCGGGTGGAGCTAGGCGCGCTCCTCGATAGCACCGTTTCTATATGCACCGAGCAGTTGGCGTAGGTCCTGGATCTGGCTGCGAATCTTGGCGCCGGTATCGGTATCGCTGACCATGCGGCGGCGGTCGGCCTCGTCAAAGCGGTTGGTCTCGCTTTCGATATCGATGTTGCGGGTGAGCGCCTCGGCAACGGTGGTAAAGGCCTGGTGCGACTTGAGGCGGCATCCTCGCGAGCTCGAGATGAGCGTGTAGCCGGCGATGCCCGTTTTGGGGTGGTAGGCGCGACAGAAACCGCCGTCGATGACCAGCAGCTTACCGTTGGCGCGGATGGGCTGCTCGCCCTTGGTGGTCTTGACCGGGGTGTGGCCGTTGATGATGTGTCCCGTCGGCGAGCACGCCATGGGGGTGACGCCAAACTCGCGCATGATGTCGTCGCAGACCGAGGGCGACTTGGTAAGCGTAAAGTACGGGTCCATCGGCTCGACCCACGTGCTCTTGTCGGCAATGTAGGCACGCTCGAAGGTGCGCACCACGCGTCCGCTGGCGGGTGAGTTAAAGCCGATCCACAGGTACCACATCCAGTCGAGGGCATCGCGGTCGCCGACGCGCCAGGCGCGGCGGGCGATATGGTCGCAAAAATCAAAATAATCGCGACCGGCGTGCCAGGTACCCAGGCAGTTCATGCTGCTAAAGGTGCCGTCTTCGTTGAGCGGCACGCAGCCGTGGAAGAGCAGATTGCCGTTGGCGACCTTATACATGGAGCCGTGGGTATAGAGGAAATCGATGTGGCGATGTAGGTGATCGGCGGTGACAAACTCGGACACGAGCTTGTCGATGATGTGCTGCTCCTCGGGTGTGAGCGTGTAGGGGTCCGCCGGATCGACGGTGGGGAAGTCGTTGGTCGTGAGCGGCCATACGCTGCCGTCGGCGAGGGTGACCGTGCCGGCGTCGTGATCGACCTTGTCGAGCAGCAGGCGGTCGGCCATGTCGAACTCCGGATGACGCTGGATAATCTGGCCCTCGAGCTTAAAGAGCAGGACGTTGATGGCTTTGATCAGCGGGCTGATGGGCTCGCCGGCGATATAGGTGGCGTCGGCGAAGGCGACAAGCTCGCGCAGCGAGATGCCATAGTCGTTTTCGAGAATCTCGTAGTTGTCGTAGCGCAGGTTGTTGCGCAGCACCGTGGCGATGCAGGCGGGCTCGCCGGCAGCGGCGCCCATCCACAGCAGGTCGTGATTGCCCCACTGGATGTCGAGCGAATGGTAGGTGAGCAGGCGGTCCATAATCTTGGCCGCGCCGCCGCCGCGGTCGAAGATGTCGCCCACCAGGTGCAGGTGGTCGACGGCCAGGCGCTTGATGAGCGAGGCAAGCGACTCGATAAAGTCGTCGGCGCTGGCGGTCTCCAAGATGGATTCGATAATGCGCTCGTGATAACGCACGCGGTAGTTGTTCTCATCCGGATGCGTGTGCAGCAGCTCGTCGATGATGTAGGCGTAATCGCGCGGGATGGCCTTACGCACCTTGGAGCGGGTATAGCGGCTCGAAAGCGAGCGGGCAACCACAATGAGTTGGTCGAGCATGGTCTTGTACCAGGTGGGCGAGTCCTCGTGCTGGCTGCGGACCAGCTCGATCTTCTCGCGCGGGTAGTAGATGAGCGTGCACAGCTCGCCCTTTTCGTCAAAGGTGAGCGTGTCGCCAAAGATCTCGTCGACATGTTCGCGTACGACGCCCGAGCAGTTGTTGAGGATGTGCATGAAGGCTTCGTATTCGCCATGCAGGTCGCTCATAAAGTGCTCGGTGCCCTTGGGCAGGTTGAGGATGGCCGAGAGATTGATGATCTCGGTAAACGCGGATTGCTCGGTGGGGAACTGTCTCGACAGCAGGCGCAGATACTTGAAGTCTTGCGGATTGCGATCGAATGCGACCATGAAACACCTTCCGATATGGTTGGTAAAACTGATAAAACAGCGTCAAGCGTTTACCAGTATGCGCCGGCTTTGTTTCGATTTTGCGCCGGCGGCTGAATTGTCGGCTGAACGGTTTGGTAAATCGATTTAGTTGAGGTAGATATGGCGGTTGAGTGGAGACGAAGCGGGTGATTTTGCCCACGTTGGCCCATGGCGGGGATGAGGATGTTCATGATAAAGATATTCAATACAAACGGTTCGCATTGGTAAATAGTGGACATTTGTACCGTATTCACGCTTGCTGTGCGATAATTTGCGCAGCAATGAGTAAGGAGCCTCATATGAGTGATTTTGTCCTGACCTGTGAATCTGCCGCCGACCGAACCCGTGAGTTCTTTGCGTCGCGCAATATCCCTGTCGTGGGTTTTCATTATGAGATCGACGATGTCGTCTATACGGACGATCTGTATCAGTCGATTACGCCGGACGAATTTTTTGCCCAGATTGCCGCGGGTGCCATGCCCAAGACGTCTCAGGTGAGCGTGGGTGAGTATGAGGAGTTTTGGGAGCCGATTGTTGCCGAGGGTAAAGACGTGCTGCACCTGACGTTGTCGTCGGGTATTTCGGGCACGTATGGATCGGCCTGCGTTGCGGCGCAGATGCTCGCGGATCGCTATCCCCAAGGCGGCAAGGTGCGCGTCATCGATTCGCTGGCGGCGTCTTCGGGCTTTGGCCTGTTGCTGGAATATGCCGCCGACGTTCGCGATAGCGGCGCTTCGCTCGACGAGACGGCCGCTTGGATTGAGGAGCATAAACTCAACCTGCACCACTGGTTCTTCTCGACCGATCTGTCGAGTTACCTGCGCGGCGGTCGCATTTCGGCCGCGAGCGCGATCATCGGCACGGCGCTCAAGATTTGCCCGCTCATGACGGTCGATTGCGAAGGTGAGCTGGCGCCGCGTGAGAAGATTCGCACCAAGAAGCGCGCGATTTCCGAGATGGCTAAGACCATGTTGGCACACGTGCAGGACGGTGCGGATTATTCGGGTAAGTGCATCATGTCGCACTCGGCGTGCCGCGAGGATGCCGAGGCAGTTGCGGCGCTGATTGAGGAACAGGTTCCGCAGCTCAAAGGCAAGATTGAGATCAACAATATCGGTGCTCTGATCGGTTCGCACACCGGACCTGGTACGGTGGCGCTCTTCTTTATGGGCGACAAGCGCGTGGATTAACTTAGCCCATCACGTCGTGCACGATTGCTCAAACGAAAAAGGCCCGTCCCGTTGTTTGCGGGGCGGGCCTTGCTGTTGCGGTTAGCGTTTCTTTCCGCGGAAGAAGAAGCCGTGCAGCGAGGGCTTGAGTCCGCGGTTGGCGCGACGTTCCTCGATATGATCGTGGATCGAAGCGACGCGCTCGATGACCTCGTCGGGAATCGGCACGTCGGGATTCATATTCTCGACCTGGCTGACCTCGGCGGCGGCGACCTGGTCGATAATGGGCACATCGTCGCGCGAGATGACAGGCGTGGCGTCTTCCTTCATCTTGCGGTAGCGCTGCATCATGTCGGTCTGCAGCTGCTGGGCCGAAGGCGGCGTCCAAATGATGGCGTTGGCGCCGGCGGCGATGGTCTCACGGATGCTCTCGGGCGTCTTGCCGCCCGGTGCGATGAGCGGCAGGTTGGGATAGTGCTCGCGCAGCTCGCGCAGGACCTGGGGCGTGTTCTTGCCGGCCGCGATGTTGAGGATCTTGGCTCCGGCGCGCACTTTGGCGTGAGCATCGTCGTCGCAACGTACGACCGTGGCGATGACGGGGATGTCGGCGATGTTGGTGATGTGCTCGATCATTTCGGCAGTGGCAGGGGAGTTGACCACACAGCCCGCCGCGCCCTGCATCTCGGAGACGGCTGCCATCTGTACGGAGCGCTTACCGGTCGTAGTTCCGCCGCCCACGCCTACAAAGACCGGGCACTCGGCAACGGTCAACAACGCCTGCGTAATGGCCGGCTGTGGCGTGAAGGGGTAAACGGCAAAGACGGCATCGGCGTTGGAGTTGCGGATGACCGCGACGTCGGTGGTGTAGATAAGCGACTTGATGCGACGACCGAAGAGCGTAAAGCCGCTGGCCTCCTCGATCTCATCGGGCATGCGGAGAGCCGCCTTGCGCAGACGCCCGTCGATGGGCAGCGGCTCCATGGGCAAAAGGCCGTTGGGAGTTACGGCCACCTGGGGCTCGGTAAATTCGTCTGCAAGTTCTACCTCGGAGAAGTCGACCGAGGCGACAATGTCCTCGTGAACCTCGGCGGGAACATCGATGGGGGCTTGGTCGTTTGCCGTGACTGACGTGTCGAAGGAGCTGGTGCCGACAAAGGCGTCGACGCGCTCGTTTAGGTCGTTGAGGGTATCCATGGAGGCTCGATTCTATGTGATGACGGCCGGCAGGGTGCCGGCAGCATTGTACTTGCTAAATCGTTTGACGAGTTGATTTTTCCCCGCCGTGCCATCCGTTAGACCGAAGGGCCGGCGAACGTGAAGGAGCTGTGGTGGCGGGTATTGAGGTGCTATCTTGAAAGTCCCGTTTAAAAGAGAGGTGACGCGGAATGGAATTTACAGCAATGTTGGGCTCGATTGGCCTGTGTGTGGGCGCAATCGTAGCCGCCGCGGTCATCTACTTTGTGGTTACGGCCATTAAAGGCAAAAGAGCCGAGCGCAAGGAACGCGAGGCGCTTAAGCAGCACCGTGACCAGCAGGACAAGCGCGCACGGGAATAGCTTGTTGAGTTTTGAATCCGTGCGCTAGCCGCGTTTTCGGACCAGGGCGATGTAGAAGCCCTCAAAGTCGCGGCTGGGCGGGATGGTGAGCGTGCCGGGCATGCCGTTGGTGATGGCCGATACCTGACCCGCGGCGATTGCCTCGGTGAGAGCGTTGGACTCGATGCGCGGCTCCTCGCCGGCATCCTGGGCGCGGCGTGCTTCGCTTTTGCTCGGCGTGCCGTCGAGGGGGATGAGCTCGCAGTCCATGTGCTTGTCGAGGGCCTCTTGCAGGGCGTCCTCGTTTTCCTGCGGCAAGATCGAACAAGTCGAATAGACGAGCGTTCCGCCCGGTTTGAGGGCTCCCATGGCGCGGTCCAGAAGTGCTCGCTGCGAGCGGGCGCACTTGCCGAGCAACTGCTCGGTGAGGCCGCGCAGGCTCTTTTCGTTGCCGCTGATGACGGTGCCCGTGCCGGTGCAGGGAGCGTCGAGCAGGATGCGGTCAAAGCGGAAGAATTCGTCGAGCTCGCGTGCGTCGATGCGCATGACGGGCACGTTTTTGGCGCCCTGGCGGTGGAGGTTGGACTCAAGCTTTTCGGCGCGGGGAATGCTCATCTCGCAGGCCGTGAGGTGTGCCTGGCCCTGGGTGAGGGCGGCGATCTGCGTCGTCTTGCCACCGGGGGCTGCGCACATGTCCAGGATGTCCTCGCCTGCCTGAGCGCCCAGGACCAACGGCGGCATCATGGACGACAGGCTTTGCAAGTAGATTTTGCCGTCGCGGTAGATGTCGAGGTCCCATAGGTCGGAAACCTGGGCCTCGGGCAGGATGAAAGCGTCCGGGTACCATGCGACGGGGCGGTGGGCGATGCCGGCTGCGTCGAGTGCGGCGGCGATGTCCTCGGCGGTCGCCTTGAGCGTGTTGGCGCGCAGCGTGACCGGGCGCGTGGCAGCGGCACCGAAGCCCTCGATCATGAGCTGAGCATCGGCGGGTGCATAGGCGCCGGCGACCGTGTCGACCATAAAGCGCGGCAGGTCGGCGGCGGAGTGTTGGGCGGCAAGCTGGTCGGAAAGCTCGGTAGCGGCAAACTGCCTAAGCTTGAGCTCGGCCTTGACCTGCTTTTTCTGCTTACGACGACGCGGCTTGGACATCCGTCTTTCCTTCCCGTCCCAAATAGACTACTTTCCGGGCACGCCGCTGCTGGCGTGCTTTAGTACTGGCTCTCGTGCTTGCTGAAGAAGTCGAAGCGCGGGGGCAGCGGCTTCACGCGGTGCTCGCCGGGCTTCTCGCCCAGGCTCTCCACAAACTCGTCCGTGGAGGCAAAGATGTTATCCCAACTAAAGAAGGCGACCGGATCGACGTCGAAGTACTCGCAGATGAGCTCACAGCCGGCCGGGACAATGCCGTGCATGAGCACGGTCGCCACACGCAGCTCGGTAAAGGCGTCGACGAGGGCCTGCTTCATGGCGGCGTTGGCTGGTTCGCCCTCGAGCTTGTTGGCGGCCTTGGAGGCGTCGCTCCAGCGCTTGTTGGCGGCACGCAGGTAGTCGTCGCACACGGCAAGCGCGCGGTGCGTCTCGAACTTGTACATGGCCTGCTCAAAGGCGAGAGCGGCCTGCTCGGCAGCCTCGACCACGGCGGCGGAGGCGGCACCGGCGGGGATGCAGCCGTTGCGATAGGGGCTCTCGTCGCCCTCCTTGATGGCGACGCCGTAGAAGCAGCTGCGGGCCAGGCGGTTGAAGACGCCGGTCAGCAGCGCGCTCTCCTTAAGGGCCGGATCGATGACGCGCTTGTCGTCGCAGGCACGCACCTCGTTGCCGTCCTTGTCCTTGCCGGTCACGCGCGTGTCGTATGCCTTGGGACTAAAGCTCACCGGCTTCTCGGACAGGCCGAGCGACAGCCAATGCGCACGCATCTGCTCGCAGGTGTAGTGGTTGAGCAGGTCGTCTGCCGGCGGGGGAGGCGTCTGCGAGGACGAGCTCGCCTTTTTGCCCATGTAGAGCAGGTGATAGCAGGCGCTGACGGTGCTCTGCGTAAGGTCCCAGCCCAGGGCCTCCCACATGGCGGTTTGCGCGATGCAGTAGAAATAGATGTTGTCCTGACCGATGAACTGATAGATCTGCGCGTCGTCAGAGCACCACCAGTCGCGCCAGTCGAGCGAGCTGTGCTGGTAGGTGGGCGCGGGGACCTGCGTGGAATCGGCGGCGGGCTCGCCCATGAGGGCGGCATCCTGGGCGGCGACGCCCTCGGTCACGCCGGCGGCACGGGCGTCGCGGGCGAGTACGGTGCGGGTGTAGCTGATGGGCGCCCACAGGCTCTCGGGCCAGCACCAGCAGGTGACGTCGGTCACGCCGTCGACCTCGGGCACCGGAACGCCCCAGTCGATGTTGCCGGTGATGCGGAAGGGCACGAGCGCCTTGCCGCTGCGGAAGCGCACGCCGCCGTTGGCGAGCACCGCGTGGGCGTCGTCGCGCTCTTTCCAGCTGGGGAAGGTGACGGTAAAGCTGCTCTTGTTGCCCTCGGGCTCCAGCACGGTGTGTTCGGGGAGCTGGTCCTCGACGGCATCGAAGGCCTCGCGGAACTTATTCTGGATGTAGAGCTGAGCCGGCAGCAGCCACTCCTCCATGGTCTTGGAGACCACGGAGCGAACCTGCGGGTTCTGGGCGAGCTTGGCGGTGTAGGTCTTCATAAAGTCGAGGTAGGCCGGCAGGTCGAAGTAGAGGTTGTCGACCGGGCGCAGCTCGGGCACCTCGCCGGTGAGCTGGCTCTTGGGTGCGATAAGCTCCTCGGGCTCAAACTGGTGACCCAAGTCGCACTCGTCGGCGTACGCCTTCTCGGACTTGCAGCCCTGGATGGGGCAGCGGCCAATCACCTGGCGGCCGTTGAGGAATGTGCCGGCCTTGGCGTCGTAGAACTGCAGCGTGGAGCGCTTGGAGATGGTGCCCTGCTCGTGCAGGCGCTCGATAATCTCGGCGGTAACCTTGTTGTGAATCTGCGCAGCCGGCTCAAGGCCCGAGCCGCCGTAGATATCGCAGCTGATGTTGTAGTTGTTGAGGGTCGCGGCCTGGCGGGAGTGGTTGGACTCGACGTACTCGCTAATGGACTTGTCGTAGTCCTCGTTCTCCTTGAGCTTGCGGTAGCTCTCCATGATGGGCGAGCCGTAGCAGTCAGTGCCCGAGGTGAAGATGACGTTCTCGCGGCCCAGACGGTCGCGCAGGAAGCGGGCGAAGAAGTCGGCCGGGACAAAGACGCCGCCAACGTGGCCAAAGTGAAGGCCCTTGTTGCCGTAGGGCTCGCCGGCGGTAACGATGGCGCGGCGAGGCCAGCTGGGACGGTCGTTCATGGAGTATTTGGATGCCATGGGACTCCTTCGCATATGGTGAGAGCGCGTCCGGGCGCAAGGCCTGGCGACGCGGTGGTCAATTCGTGCATATCGTTCGACATTATCGCACATGCGGGCGGGTGCGTGACGGGGGCGCTATCCTAAGATGCTATGAATGAGATTTCCAACATACATGCGTTTGAAGACGAGGATTTTCTGCACGCTTGCTTCGTGTGGGGGATGGCCGTGCTTGTGGTGTTTGCCGTGTGCCTGGTGCCGGTGTTTATGCTGCTGGGCGGGCCCGCAGACCTGGATGCGGCCGACGCGGGCGGCTGGATGGCGGTCTTGGGCTGGATAGTCGGCTTGGCGGTCGTCTCTGCGGCGTCGTTTGTCGTGCACGAGCTGGTTCACGGTGTGTTCTTTAAGTTGTTTGCGCCCGCCGGTGCGCATGTGACCTTTGGGGCAAATCTCGAAACCTGCATGATTTATGCCTGCGCCGAGGGCGTTGTGTATTCGCGCCGGCGGTACATGCTCATTTGCCTGGCGCCGACGGTTGTTTTGACGGCGGCGTTTGCCTTGGGGTTTGCGTTTTCGGGCTATCCGCTGCTGTGCTACCTGGCGGCAGGCTTGCATTTGTCGGGTTGTGTGGGCGATTGGTACTACGCGCGGACCATCCTGCGCGATCGCCGTATCGTCGCCTGCGAGGACACATCCTTTGGCGTCCGCTTTTTTGGTCAGTAGTCTTTTTGGGACGGGGCTATTTTGACTACTTTTCTGTTGAGATAGGCATTGCGGCTGCTTTACGTCAAAAGTAGTCAAAATAGCCCCGTCCCAAAAAGACTACTTATTGCGGGGGAGGAGATGTTGATGAAGCCGTTGCTGCTGCATGCTTGCTGTGCGCCGTGCTCGCTTGAGCCGGTTCGCCTGCTGCGCGAGGAAGGGTTTGAGCCCACGATTTGCTGGACCAACCCCAATATTCAACCGCGCGATGAATGGCAGCGCCGCCTGGACGAACTGCGCCGGTGGTGTGCCGATGGCGACATTGAGCTTATCGAGGCAGACGAGGACCGCGAGCGCTGGGAGGCCGGTGTGGCCCCGTTGGGCGCCGATCGACCCCGTCGCTGTCGTGCGTGCTATGCCCTGCGTCTGGCCGAGGCATGCCGTGTGGCCCAGGAGCGCGGGTTCGAATATGTGGGTACGACGCTCGCCGTCTCGCCGTATCAGCTGTTCGAGACCTGTAATGACGTGTTGGAGCGTCTGGCTGCCGCCTGCGGTCTCACCCCGGTCATTCGCGATTTTCGCCCGTATTACCCCGAGGCGACTCGCCGTTCGCGCGAGCTTGGCATGTATCGGCAGAACTACTGTGGTTGCCGCTTCTCGGCTGTCGAGGCGGCCATGGACCGCGCCCGCATCCGCGACGAGCGTAAAGCCGCCAAAAAGTAGTTCATTTGGGACGTTAGCCTGCTAGGATGTAGAGCGGACTTTAGCTATATAAGGAGAATCCGACGTGTCTATGCGTACCGATGATTTTGACTATAACCTTCCTGAGGAACTGATTGCCCAGGCTCCTGCCGAGCCGCGTGACTCCTGCCGCCTGCTGGTGGTGGATCGCGAGGGTTCCGAGGCAGGAACGCCGCTGGAGCATGGCGGCACCGTCGAGCACCGCATCTTCCGCGACATCATCGACTATATCGAGCCGGGCGATGTGCTCGTCATCAACAAGACGCGCGTGATGCCGGCCCGCCTGATCGGTCGCAAGTCGGGCTCGGGTGGCGTGGTCGAGACGCTGCTGCTCAAGCGCCGCGAGGATGTTGACCCACTGGGTCACGTTTGGGAGTGCCTGGTCAAGCCGGGCAAGCGCCTAAAGCCCGGTGCTCAGATTGAGTATCGCGCCGGTGGCGCCCATGCGCCCGAGGGCGCGCCCGTGGTGTTGACAGCTGAGGTCATCGACTTTGTCACCGATAGCCGCGGTGGCCGCCTGGTGCGCTTTGAGCCGGCCGGTTGCAATGCCGCCGGCGAGCCGCGCACGCTCGACGAGGCCATTCACGCCGCCGGTCACGTGCCGCTGCCGCCCTACATTACCGATTACGAGGGCGATCCCGAGAAGTACCAGACCGTCTACGCCATGAAGGAGGAGCACTCGGCTGCCGCTCCCACGGCGGGTCTGCACTTTACTCCCGAGCTCATGGCCGCCATCGAGGCCAAGGGTGCCAAGTTTGCCGCCGTCGAGCTCGAGGTCGGCATCGATACCTTCCGTCTGGTGGAGGAGGACGATCCCACGCAGCATGTGATGCACACCGAGCGCTACCACGTGTCGCAGGAGGTTGTCGACGCCGTGCATAAGGCAAAGGCCGAGGGGCATCGCGTGATCGCCGTCGGCACCACCGCAGTACGCTCGCTCGAGAGCGCCTTTGACGTGGACGCGCCGGTGTCCGATCCGGCTGTGACGGCGCGCTATTTTGAAGGCCGCGAGGATGGGGCCGACACGCTCGGCCGCGGCGACATCGTGGTGCGCGAGAACGCGACGACGCAGCTCTACCTCATGCCTGGCTCGACCTATCACGTGGTCGACGCGCTGATCACCAACTTCCACGTGCCGCGTTCCACGCTCATGATGCTCGTGAGCGCGCTTGCCTCCCGCGACCAGATCATGGATGCCTACGCCGCCGCCATCGAGGAGCGCTACCGCTTCTTCAGCTTTGGCGACGCAATGCTCATTCAGTAGGTTACGGCGTTTTCCAAACGCCGTAACCGGCCGACGCTGCAAACCCGCCAGAGCGGCAATCTGACGTTCAATCGTCGGGCATGACCAGAAGGTCAATGCCCTCCTCTTTCACGTCATCTTGCTCGCTCTGGCGGGTTTTCGCTGACTTTGCCAGAACATCGGTGTTGCCGTGGTTCAACCTGCCAAAAAGGGACAGGTTTATTTTGGCAGGTTTTATCTGGGCAAACGTTGTTGGCGCAATGGGGACTGGTTTATATGCACCAAGTTGGTGCAAAGTAGCCTGACCCCTTTGCACCAAAAAGTTGCGGTGAGATAGTGCTTGAATTGGCCTTTTTGAGGGCTAAACAGGAACTATCTCACCGCAACTGCGTTGGGGCGTTTTTGGCAACTGGTTTACTTGCTCATGAACAGCCAGATTGCGATGATCACCAGGATTGCGGCGATGATGCAGACGATGGCTCCGGTGAATTTGACGCGTGAGTCGCGGGTTCGCTTGCGCACGTCGTCTTCGGCGGCCTCGAGTTGGGCAACTTCGCGCTCGGTCTCGGTATGCTCGGCCTTGTCGCGTGCCAAGGACCCGGCGAGCGATTCGGTGATTTCGGGATGGTCATGCACCTCGGTCGCCTGCTCGATAATCGACTGCGCATGCGCGGCATCTGCCCGGGCGTTTGCGATGGCCTGCTCTTGCTCGCGGCGTGCCTTGTCCTGCGCGGTGATCTTTTCGCGCAGCTCGCGCTGACGCGTCGCGGCGGCAGTTTTTGCGGACTGCAGCTCGTCGCGCGCGGCATCTGCCTCGGCCGTTACGGCCTGGTGCGCGCGTTTAGCGTCGGCGATGGGGGCCTGTGCCTGTTCGACGGCCTGCTCGGCGGCGGCAAGTGAATGCTCAAGATCGGCGGTCACGCGCGGAATGTCTTCCTCGGCCTTGCGGAGGGCGTCGGCAGCGTCGGAGATTTGCATAGACAGCTCGCTGGTGCGCACGGTGTAATTGGCGGGATTTGCCGAAGGGTTGCGCTGCAGCTCGGCATACTCGCGACGCAAGGTCTCGAGCTGTGCGCGCGTAGCATCGGCAGTTTGTCGTGCGGCGGCGACACCGGTATCGCGCTCAGCCTTCACTTTGTCGCGGATGCGCTTGGAATCTTCGAGTCGACGAACCAGGCGGTTGCCGGTCTCGCGTGAACTCGCCTCGCGGGCTTCCGCGGCGTCGAGTGCAGCCTTCAGGCGGAGTTCGGTCGCATCGTCCTCTGCTTTCATTTGCTCGAGCTGGCCCTTGAGCTCCGTCGCTTTGGCGGCATGGGCATCACGGTTAATTTCAGCTGCCGCAGCGGTCTTTTGTGCCGTGGCGATTGCCTGGCGCTGGTCGGCGATGATCTGATCGTAGCGGCCTGCGATGTCCTGGCGCGTCTCGAGCTCCTCTGCCTGGTCGGCGATGCGCTGCTCAAGCTCGGACAGGTGGGCGCGGGCATCGGCGAGTGCCTTCTTTGCGGCGTTCATCTCGCGCATGGCCGACGCGCCCTGGGCGATAAAAGTGCCCACGGCGTTAGCGGTGTTTGAGACGGCGCTCCCCAGGTCGCGGCTCGTGGCGGGGGCATGCGAGGTGGTCGGGTGCGCGGCCTCGGCGGCATTCGTATCGGCAGTCTGCGGCGCGGCGATATTGCCGGTGCCGCCTTCGATCACGGAAAAGCCCGCTGCATGCGGGTCGACGGCGTCCGCGCCAATCGTGGGATGCTCGAGCTGCAGAAACGAGGGCATAGTGCTGCCCTGATCGGCAACGGGGGTCTCGCCGGGTACAAAGGTCGAGGCGGCCTCGGCAGCCTCTTCCTCTTCGGCGTCAACGTCGGCATCGGCGACAGCGTCCTTCATCGCTTTGACGGCATCCATCATGGAGTCCATGACGGCGTCGAGCTCTTCTTCCGAAGACACCTCGATGGGGCCCGCTGCTTGCGGAGCGTTCTCAGCCTTGGGCTCAGTATCGCTCGGGTCCGGCTGCTCTAGCTGCTCTTCTTTGTCTTGCTCTGCGGCGACATTTGCGTCTGCGGCCTCGTCTGCGGCGGCAGGAGCCTCCTCGACAGCGGCATCAATGCCGCCATCGCTTCTGGTGGAAGTATCGCAGTCGTCAATGGTGTCTGCGGAATTATCAATATGCTGTTGAGTCTGGGGGTCCAGCTCGTCTGTCATAGGCATGTGCTCCTCATCGTTGTTCGTCACCCTATGATAAAGTCTCGCGCCGACATCCCGCGCCCCGCAGCAAAGTTTCAAAACGTGTTCGATGACTCGTTGCGTTAACAAAAACTCGGTCGCTCTATCCAATTTTTACTTGACATTCCCTTCGCCGAAAGACGTTGCACCGTTCGCCTGCCATGGGCTTTATTTTTCACTTGAACCCGCTAAAGTTGCATGTCAGCTTTTGGCGCGTGAAGTTGGATGCGCGCAGTCGACGGGCGGGCCCGTCGCGATTTGAAAGGACTTTGTATGGGACTTTTCACTGGTAAGACCGTGATCGTCACCGGCGGCGGCAAGGCCACGCTCAAGGACGGCTCCGCTGGCTCCATCGGCTACGGTATCGATATCGCTTTTGCCAAGGAGGGCGCAAACCTCGTCATTACCGGCCGCAACGTTGCCAAGCTCGAGGCTGCCAAGGAATCCCTCGAGGCCGAGTACGGCGTCAAGGTTCTGCCTGTTCAGGCCGATGTCTCGGCTGGTCAGGACAACGAGGCCGTCGTCCAGAACGTCATCGACAAGGCCATTGAGGAGTTCGGCCGCATCGACGCCGTCGTCAACAATGCTCAGGCCAGCGCTTCGGGCGTGACGATCGCCGATCACACCATGGACCAGTTCAACCTCGCCATTTACTCCGGTCTGTATGCCACCTACCTGTACATGCAGAAGGCCTACCCGCACCTGAAGGAGACCAAGGGCTCCGTGGTCAACTTTGCTTCGGGCGCCGGCCTGTTTGGCAACTATGGCCAGTGCAGCTACGCCGCTGCCAAGGAGGGCATCCGCGGTCTGACCCGCGTCGCTGCCAACGAGTGGGGCAAGGACGGCATCAACGTCAATATCGTTTGCCCGCTTGCTTGGACCGCCGCGCTCGAGAACTTCCAGGATGCCTATCCCGAGGCGTTCAAGGCCAACGTCCACATGCCGCCGGCAGGCCACTACGGCGACGTCGAGAAGGAAATCGGCCGCGTTGTCGTTCAACTCTGCGGTCCCGACTTTAAGTATATGAACGGCGAGACCGTCACCCTCGAGGGTGGCATGGGCCAGCGTCCTTAGGGGTTCCGCCGTTCTACCGAACGGCGGACCGGCCGACGCTGCGCGGGCCGCATTTGGACAATCTGCCGTTCAATTTCAAGGGCGCGACCAGAAGGTCAGCGCCCTTTCATTTCACGGCACCTTGTCTCAAATGCGACCCGCTCGCTGACGTTGCCAAAATATCGGCGTTGCCGTGGCTGGTAAATAGCTCCACTCATCGGGGGCGTACTTAAATGAGTGCCCGCAGAATGAAAGTGGATAATCTCCCGTTTTTGGTCTGTGTTTCGGGCAAAAGTGGGAGATTATCCACTCTCGTTAGGTGGGTGTCCGAAAATCCACGCTCATTTGCTGTGTCCTTGCCGCGCTCCCTCTTGCACCGGTTTCTGTCGAGTCGGTGCGGTTCGATGGTTGCTCGTATAATGGTTTGCGTATGAGCCGCAACCAAGGAGTTCCAGTTTATGGACCAGAACCTTTTTAAATTCGACCTGATCGCCGAGGATCCGACGACGCACGCGCGCGCCGGCGTACTGCACACCCCGCACGGCGACATCGAGACGCCGATCTTTATGCCCGTGGGCACCAAGGCAAACGTCAAGGGCATTCCTACCGAGACTGTCAAGAAGCTCGGCGCCCAGATCGTGCTCGCCAATACCTATCATCTGTCCATGCGTCCCGGCGAGGATACCATCGCCGAGCTGGGCGGCCTGCACAAGTTCATGAACTGGCACGGCCCCATCCTCACCGACTCGGGCGGTTTCCAGGTCTTCAGCCACAACGATGCCGTCAAGCTCACCGATGAGGGCGTGCGCTTTATCGTCAACGATTACGACGGCCGCCACGTGTTTTGGACGCCCGAGGACAACATGGAAATCGCCATGAAACTCGGCTCCGATATCTGCATGCAGCTCGACCAGTGCCCGGGCTATCCCGCCACGCGCGCCTACGTTGAGCGCGCCGTTGAGCTGTCGAGCATGTGGGCCGAGCGCTGCTATAAGGCGCATACCCGCGATGACCAGGCGCTCTTTGGCATCGTTCAGGGCGGCATGCACCTGGATCTGCGCCTGCGTTCGCTGCGCCATCTGGAGGAGTGTGGCGACTTCCCGGGCTATGGTATCGGTGGCTATTCGGTGGGCGAGGATCACGAGACCATGTTCGAGACCCTGGCGCCGCTCGTGAGCGAGTACATGCCCAAGCATAAGCCGCGCTACCTGATGGGTGTCGGCAACCCCACCACGCTCGTGCGCGGCGTTGGCGTGGGCATCGACATGTTTGACTGCGTGCTGCCGACGCGCACCGGCCGTATGGGCACGGCATTCTCCAGCGAGGGTCGCCTCAACTTCCGCAACGCTCGCTTTGCGCACGACGACGGTCCCATCGATCCCACCTGCACCTGCCCGGTGTGCACGGGCGGTTACAGCCGTGCGCTCATCCGTCACATGGTCACGCAGAAGGAGATGCTCGGCGGCATTCTGCTGTCGATGCACAACATCTACTACCTGCTCAACCTGATGCAGCGCGCCCGCCAGGCCATTATCGAGGGTCGTTACGGCGCGTTCGTGAGTGACTGGATGAACAGCCCAGCGGCGGTGGATTACTAAGAGCTGTGGGTGCGCTTACGGGGGCGCTCGCGCGGTGTCGAGATCGCGTGCCAATCGACCGCGCGCAGCCGGCGCCGGGCATCGCCTTCGCTGGCATCGGTTGCACGACCGCTGACCGATGCCTTGCAAGCACTTGATGCATCGTGGGTACCATACCGAATAGTTGATGTTCGGGCGGGTGTTTGACGCATGGCGTCGACCCCGCCCGTTTTTCTTTTTCTCGATAGGAGTACCCATGATTAAGAATGAGAACGTCGAGGGCGAGCCTGCCTACGACGAGACGTACCGCCGCGGCCCCGTGGTCATGCGCGGCCCCATGATTCCTAAGGACAACACCTACGCCAACCTGCTGGCGCCCGAGGAGTCGACTGACTGGCTGCACGCCGACCCCTGGCGCGTGCTGCGAATTCAGGCAGAGTTTGTCGATGGCTTTGGCGCACTTGCCGAGCTTGGACCTGCGGTGACTATCTTCGGTAGCGCCCGCACGCCCAAGACCGATCCGCTCTACAAGGCGGCGCGTACCGTCGGGCGCAAGATCGCGCAACGTGGCGTGGCGGTCATCACCGGTGGCGGCCCCGGCATCATGGAAGCGGCCAACAGGGGAGCGGCGAGTGTCAACGGCAAGTCAGTTGGCCTAGGCATTGAATTGCCGCACGAGCAGGGGCTCAATAAATACGTGAACCTTGGCATGGACTTCCGCTACTTCTTTGTGCGCAAAACCATGTTCGTTAAGTACAGCTCGGGCGCCATCGTATTTCCCGGCGGCTTTGGCACGCTCGACGAGATGTTCGAGGTGCTCACGCTGGTGCAGACGCACAAGGTCAAGCGCATGCCGCTTGTGCTGGTGGGTAGCGAGTACTGGCAGGGCCTGTTCGACTGGCTCAACGGCCCGGTGATGGATGCCGGCATGATCAGCCCACTCGATCAGGAGCTGGTGCACATCACCGACGACCTCAACGAGGCCGTTGACATTGCGCTCAGCGGGCTGATGTAGATCAACCGTGCCCACGCGACATGAATACGCATGGCAATCTGATGTTATCTAACATCAGATTGCCATTTATATTGGGTATACTGATGCAAAAGACGAGGCGAGGAGGTCGCGTATGTCTACTGCAACGGTTAAGCCTACGACGGTTCGCATCGAAGAGGGGCTCAAGGAACAGGCGACTGAGTTCTTGGATACGGTTGGTCTGAGTCTCAATTCGTATCTCAACCTTGCTGTTCGGCAGCTGGTAAATCAACGAAAGATTCCTTTTGAGATCGTAGGAAGGGCGGAGGTGCCCAAGGAGGCAACGAGGCGTGCCATGGTGATCGCCGAAGCTCATGAGTTGGGGATTCTGCCGGACGACAGCCCGTCATTCAATAACGCTGATGAGCTTATATCATTCCTCGATGAGGAATAGCGATGTTTGAGATTAAGGTCGAGGCTCAGCTTAAGGCGGATTACAAACGGACGATGCGCATCCATCCGCAGCTAAAAACCGAGTTTAAGGCGGCAGTCGCAGAGCTTGCGGCTCACGGCTCGCTTCCCGCGGAATATGGTACCCACGAGCTTTCAAACCCGGGCGGCAACTACAACGGCCACATCGATTTCCATCTATCCGATGGCTTGGTCGATGTGGTCGTTCTTTATTTGCCGCATAAGACTAATCCTGTGATCCGGCTGGTCAGAATGGGCTCGCATGAGGAGCTGTTCCAGGGTCCGCAGGGCTGATTGCTCGCTTATGATTCGCGGGGGAATAGGGATTGATTCGCGGCCGATTGGCCAAAAACGGCCCCTATTCCACCGTAACTGTTGGAGACATCCCGTTCGTGGCTGCGACCTCCGGTTCTCCTCTTCGCTGGATTTCGCTTAAAAGCTCGGCTGCAACTTCGCTGCTTTTGAAACGGATGCTGCAGTCCTCTTTCTTAGGAAAGGCCAGTAATGGAATAGTTCCGTACCAGACGGTTTCCTCGTCAATTACTGACGCGCACAGGCGCCCTTCGGCTTTGATGGAATAGTCGACGTTCATCTCGGTAAAAATCGCTTTCACGTCATTGTGCGGAGTCGAGGCAATTGAAATCTCAAGGGCAATCCCACGGTCGGCGGCGCCTGTGAGTACGGCAGCGAGCTTTGCGAGGCATGCAGCGGATGCGTAGGGCGCGGCAATAAAAATGCTTTTCATTGCGCGCGCGATGTCATCCGCTAATGCCTCCACGGCCCTTGCCGGCCTAACGAGGATGTTTTGATCGGCCCGTTTGTTGTCATTTGCTGCAAAGACTTCATACCCCAGCTTGGCGTAGGTCTTGAGTCTCTTCTGGTACATGCGCGCGAGCATGGGTATCGACAAATCAACATAGTCGAATATCTCAACCCGCTGCTTGCCCTCGTGACTTCTATGTAGTCTGCCTGCCTGCTGCGTTATGCTGCCGTCCCAAGATATCGGTGTGGCAATGAGCAGAGTGTCAAGGTAAGACAGGTCGAAACCCTCGCCCAGAAGGCCTTCGGTTGCGATGATAATTCGATGCTCATGCTCGAAGCCGGGAAGGCTGTTCAGTATTGCCTTTCTTTCTTTGGCGTCGATTTCTCCGGTTAAGAGTATAGGTTCGTGTCCGCGGCTTTGAAGCAGTCTACATAGCTCTTCGGCATGTTTTTTCCTTTTGGATAGCACAAGCGGATGTCGACCGTTTGACGCGGTCTCGAGGGCATCGTCGACAATTGCTTTGTTTCTCGCTGTGTGCGCACACAGGAGATCGAGAACTTGATTAAAGGACGCCCCTGGTTCGTAGGCGGGTAGTCGAACTCCGGTAAAACGCGGCCTAATAACGCGCTGAATTCCCTGTTGGATTGCTTGCGTTTTTGGATCAATGACATGGCGAAGCGGGCCGCAGAGCATTGAGAGTGCTCGCGTGAGTCCGTCCGAGCGTTCAGGCGTCGCGGAAAGGCCGTATACATATTTGGCTGGAGCGGACTTGAGCACAAGCTCAAGCTGTGGCGCGGCCGCATGGTGACATTCGTCACAGATGATGAGACCGTAATCGCGAACGAGCTCCTTGGCTATTGGTTCTCCGGTCTGGGGGTCCTTGCTGGACAGAGACTGGAATGAAGCAATGTCGATGAGATGGCTTATGGTGGTTTTGCCTCCTCCGATTTGGCCAATGAGCGGAGGCTGCCTTTTACTGATTCGTCCTTTTGGGGTTCGAACTGGCTTTCTGTTATCCGTAATGTCGATAAACCGTTCGAGCTGGGATTTCCATTGGGCAATGAGCGCAGTCTTGGGAACGATGACAAGCGTTGGAAGACCGATGGCGGCAATAAGATAGGCCCCAATGACGGTTTTCCCGAAACCCGTCGGCGCGGACATGATCCCGTCCTCATAGTTGAGCATCTGTTCGGCGGCAATTTGCTGTTCAGGGCGAAGAGCCCCTTTAAATGTCATCACAATTGGATTGCCCGACATGCGCTTGTCTGAATAGTGAGTAGAAGCGCCGGCTTCTTGAAGCAGCCGCTCGAGTTGAGCTTTACAGCCTCTGGGAATCGCAACGCAGCCATCTCTAAGTTCGCTGAGGTCTATGTACCGCGGTTTGCCAAATACTGATTGGTGCATTGATTGGGCACGGAAGAATTCCGGGTTGGCAAATGTTGCAAGTCTGCGAACCTCCATCTGGGCGGCCGGGCTCAGAGATTTTTCGGTTATGTAGAGCATATCGGCTTGCGTGACGGGTAGCGATGACGGGAAGTCCTGCAGCGTGAGCGGAAGCCGCTTTCGCGGCCTCTGAGAATGTGGCGCGGCGGTGTTTCCCGCCACTGCAGCTGATATTCCATGCGGTTTATTGTCGATGCTTTCGATTAGATTTTGCACCGTTGCATGTGGAACCAGCTGAATTTGCGAAAGGTAAAGCCATTGATCGGGAAAGGGCTCAAATTGCTCGTCAACAAATACACTGTTCCCTTTTCGCTGCGCTTTTCCTTGAAAAGGCAGTGCTATGAGATTTCCGAAGCCGCCCTCAGGAATGGTGGACTGCGCGGGCAGCATCCGGTCAAAAGCTTCAAAGGTGATTGTCTTGTTGAGCGCCGCCGCTTCGGTGATAAGGCTGCTTCCAAATTCTCGTGCGATCTTTGCGCTGGTGAGCTCTAGGAAGAAAAACCAGACATGCGCGCCGTTACCTGATCTCGATCGCTCGACTGCAGCATCGATCCCATGGTTTTTTGCGACAAGCCGAATGGCGTTTGTCGCTTCTTTCCAATCGGCTCCGTCAAAGTCGATGACCAGGACTTTTGTGTTACTGTCACTATCGAGAACGTATTGACCTATGACGTCTCGGAGCCTGTCGTCGTTGCCTTTGAAATGGGCGATGATCGCGGCATCGCTCAGCTTGGGGAAGATGCGGTTGCCGCATTTCGCGCATTTGGTTTTCTGACGATTTACTTTGGGGCAAATGCCTGACTTCCACTCATTTGCGCAGGCGGGTGTATAGCCGATTCCCCCGTCTTTTCTGCGGTACCCATGGGCGTAAACATCTTTGCGGCCAGTAAAGAGATTGCGAAAGAGCTCGAGTTTTTCGCGCGCTGAACTCGTGCTGGTGACGAGGCCCTTAACCTGCGCTCGCTTGCCGAAAGATTTTCCGGCTTTCTCCCATTCTTCGAGCGTTGCGTAGCGGATGTCTGGGCCGTTGCTGCAGATGACGATTTGGCTGTGCGGCTCCGATACGTGAGAGACTGCTTCCTTGAATTGGAATAACGCGCCCCCGATGAGGGCGTATTGATGCGTGACGGTGCTCATGTAAATGCCGTTCTTCTCATGGTCCATTGAGATGAGGGTACGTTATTTTGGTTTTTTGGGCGCTCGATTCCGATTTAGGTTCGGTGATAGTGGAATGCGACTCTGTGAGTGGTGTTCAGCTGGTGTCAAAATGTGCGGCGGCTGTTGCTGAATGGGTTTGAGCGGCTATGAGGCGGGCTGGAGACCCCGGGAGCCGCCCTCGAATAGACCCTGTGGGCAAAAAATGGCAAATATGAGTACTGTTGTTGGGGTAGTATCATATCATTTTGAACGTATTTAAGACCAATCGGCCGAAATTTGATATAACCAACCCTCTCGACATGGCGATTCGGGACTTTATGACGCTCGGAATTGGTGGAAGACGGCATATTCAGCCAGATTTCGCTGTTACTAAACTGGTAACAGTACTCATATTTGCCATTTTTTGCCCAGAGGGTATCGCAAGGGGGTTGGACAAAGCATCGATCGCCGCCAATTTCTCGATTGGCTGGTTGGGCGGCAATGAAGTTGCGGCGTAATGGGAAGCGGTTCGCGGCTTTTCGGCTCAAGCGGTCACCGTCCCGCCGCAACTCTTAAAGCAACGCCGGTGCGCTTTGAGTTGGGGCGCGCCGGCGTGACGGCTTTGCTGGGGCTGGTTGCACCATGGCTGTTCGACAGCCCCGACAGGTCCGATCTTGTCGGACAGGTCTGTTAGCGTTTAACGTTTGCCCAGATAAAACCTGCCAAAATAAATCTGTCCCTAATTGGCAGGTTGGTAGCGGGGGCAATAGCTGATGGCGATGGCGTCGACGCCTACGTGGGTGGCGATGGTGCAGCCGATGGGGCCGGTGCCGGCGTCTACGTAGTCCTGGCCTTCGAGTGCTTCGTTGACAAGCTCCTGCTCCTCGGCGGCGCCGGTCGTGAGCACGCGCACGCTCGAACCCGGGTGTTCAGCCAAAAACGCGAGGCAGTCGGCCATGGTGTTGGCGACGATGCGCTTGGCGCCGCGGCCCTTCTTGACGGCCTTGATCTCGCCCGACTGCCACTCCGGCGAAACGGCCAGGCGAATGTTGAGCATCTGCGTCAGCTGGCCGGCGAGTTTGGGCGCGCGGCCGTTCTTGACCAGGTTCTCGAGCGTGCGGGGAATCAGCAGCAGGTGGGCGTCGGGCAGCGTCGCGCGGATCTGCGCCTCGGTCTCGTCCAAGCTGCGGCCGTCCTCGCGCATGGCCAGCGCATACTCCACCAGCAGGCCCTCGGCGCCCGAGCCGGTGCGCGAATCGATGCAGCGCACGTCGAGCTCGTGGGTCTCGGCGACCAGGCATGCGTTGGAATAGCAGGCGGACCACTCGCTGCACAGCGAGATAAAGATCGCGCTGTCGTGGCCATCGGCGCGTACGCGGTCAAACAGCGCCTTGAACTCGCCGGCGCTCGGCTGCGAGGTGTGCGGCAGCTGCTCGGAGCCAGCCATGCGGGCGACGTATTCCTCGGCGGTAATCTGCACCTGGTCGAGCAGGTCCTCGCCCTCGATAATCACATGCAGCGGAATCACGTAAATGCCGAGCTCTTGGGCACGGGCGGGGGAGATGTCCGACGTGGAGTCGGTTATGATGGCAAAAGACATAATTGCACCTTTCGTTGGGGCGCTTGCGCGCCGCCTTCTGAAAGCATAGTGCGACAAGTATAGTGGAGTTGCTCTACATTGCTAGGTTCAATTGTTGAATAGTCAACAGTTTGAAGCGGTGGTGTGGAAATCATCAACTGGGGAAGAAGGGTGCCGATGGCGGCATTGCAACTTTGCGAGCGGCCGGTTGTGCTGTTCGATTTTGACGGTACGGTGGCCGATACGGGTCGGGCAGTGATGACCTCGACGCGCAAGACGCTGGCTGCGCGCGGGTTTTCGGAGACGCAGATGGGTGATCTGCGCCGCATGATCGGGCCGCCCCTGTGGAAGAGCTTTCACGACTTTTACGGCTTTTCCCGCGAGGAGTCGCTTGTGGTGGCCGACGAGTACCGCGCCTTTTTTGATGAGCTGGGACCGGAGGAGTACCCCGTGTTCGATGGGATTCCCGAGCTGCTGGATGAGTTGGCCGCCCGGGGCAAGCGTATGGCCGTGGCGACGTCACGCATGGAGGCCAAATGCATCGACATGGTGCATGAGCTTGGTCTTTCTCAGTTCGAAGCCGTGGTTGGCATGAATCCTCCGCAGGGGCGCGAGACCAAGGCCGATTCGGTTCGCGATGCCCTGGCGGCGCTCGGCGCGACGGCGGACGATGCCGCGATGATCGGCGATCGCTTTAACGATGTGGAGGGCGCGCACGCGATGGGCGTGCCGTGCATCGGCATCTATTCGGGCGCGGCGGCGCCGGGTGAGCATGAGGCGGCGGGTGCCGATGCAGTGGTGCACTCGGTGGCCGAGCTTGCTAAACTTTTCGCTATCTAATGACGTAATGTGAGGGGCGAGCGCGCTCGCCGCTCATTGGTAAGGAGGTCGTCCATGAATCAGGTGGAGCAGAGCGTCGCCGAGTATGTCGACGAGGTCTGGGATGATGTCGTCGCCGATATCGAGCAGCTGGTGAGCTATCCGTCTGTTGCCATTGCCGCCGATGCGGAACCTGGTGCGCCGTTTGGCCGCCCAGTCCGTGATGCACTCGATTGCGCGCTCGGCATTGCGCAAAAGCTCGGCTACCAGACAAGCGATGACGAAGGCTACGTGGGCATCGCCGACATTCCCGGCCGCGGCGACAAGCAGCTCGCGACTATCTGCCACGTGGACGTGGTTCCCGCCGGCCCCGGCTGGAACACCGACCCGTTTGCGATGGAGCGTCGCGAGGGCTGGCTGCTTGGCCGCGGCGTTATCGACGACAAGGGTCCTGCCGTGCTGTCACTCTACGCCGGTGCCTATCTGCTCAAGCACGGTATTACCCCACGCTACACCTTCCGCGCGCTGCTGGGCTGCGATGAGGAAGTGGGCATGTCCGACGTTCACCATTATCTGGAGAATTACGCGAACCCCGACTTTCTGTTTACGCCCGATGCCGAGTTCCCGGTCTGCAATGCCGAGAAGGGTCAGTTTGGGGCGACGCTTGTGAGCCCCAAGATCGACGGCGGGCGCATTGTGTCCTGGAGCGGTGCCGAGGCGAGCAACGCCATTCCGTCGCAGTCTATCTGCGAACTTGCGATTGCCGCCGAGGAGCTGCCGGCGCCCGTTGAAAACGCCGATCGCCTTGAGATCACGACGCTCGACAACGGTCATGCGCAGATTTTTGCCCACGGTATCGGTGGCCATGCCTCGATGCCCGAGGGAACGATTAATGCCGTCGGCCTGATCGTGGGGTATCTGCGCGAGGTGGAGGATACGTTTGGCGCACGCAACGAGCGCCTGTTGACGCCTGCCGAGCACGAGTTTGTCAAGTTTTTGGCCTTTGTGCATGCGGACGCCTATGGTCGTGGCCTGGGTATCGACGCGACGAGCCCGGCGTTTGGCCCGCTCACCTGCAACCCCGGCGTCATTCGTGTGGCAGATGGCCACATTGAGCAGGTCATCGACGTGCGCTTCCCCGATAGCACGAGCGCCGATACCATCCGTGAGCAGCTCGAGCCGCTCGTGGGCCGCTTTGGCGTGACGTGCCGCGTGGGTCGTACAAAGGTGCCGTTCTCGGTCTCTGCCGACGACCCGGCCGTGAAGGCGCTCATCGACACCTACAACGAGTTTACGGGCAAGGATGCCGAGCCCTTTGCCATGGGCGGCGGCACGTACGCGCGCAATTTTGCCCGCGCCGTCTCGTTTGGTCCCGAGGAGACTGGTCTGGAACTGCCCGCATGGGGCGGCCAGATGCACGGCCCCAACGAGTGCGCCAGCGAAGAACAGCTCAAGCAGGCGCTCAAGATCTATATCGTGGCGATCCTTCGCCTCAACGAACTCGAGCTCTAGGGCTTCCCCAGGCACCCGACCTTGCCCCTCAAACCGTCGCTTGCGTACCAAAGTACGCGGCGCTCCTCTTTCGGGGCAATCTCGGGCACCTGGGAAACCCCTATATCTTGCTTGGGGTTACGCGGTATTACCAGCCCGCGTAGCAGCTCATCTCGGAATGAGAGTGGATAGTCTGCCGTTTTTGGCCTGTGTACAGGCTCAAAGTGGGAGATTATCCACTCTCGTTATTTGAGTGTCCAATAATCCTCGCTCGCTGGGGCGGTCGTTTAAGAACGTCCCCAATGACTACCTTGTAAAAGGCGGGTCATGCTTGGCGGCGGGTTTGTTATTCGTTTGTAAAGCCGAGCCGCGCTTGCGGTAAGGGTCTATCAAATGCCCGTAAGAAACAGCAGTTGGCGCGGGCGCTGCCCGATCGGGGACGTATCTTTCCAAACAGCAAAGCGGGCAGGGTGTCCGCGAGTCGCATGTATGAAAGGAAGATCATGCTCGATCAGGCTTATTCTCGTCGTCAGTTCCTCGGCCTCGCTGGTGGTCTTGCCAGCATCGTCGGTCTCGGTCTCGTTGGTTGCGGCGGCTCCGGCGAATCCGACGCCGCCGACAAGGGTAGCGCCGCTGCTGCCGAGTCCGTCTCCGGCGAGGTGACCTACGACGGCGCCTCCTCGTTCCAGGCTCTCGTCGAGGCCGCTGCCGAGAAGTTCATGGATGCCAACCCCGACGTCTCCGTCTCCGGTTCGGGTAACGGTTCGGGCAAGGGCCTGACCGCTGTCGCCGCCGGCACCGTCACCATCGGTAACTCCGACGTCTTCGCCGAGACCAAGCTCGAGGCCGACCAGGTCAAGAACCTCGTCGACCACGAGGTCGCCGTCGTGGGCATGGGCCCCGTCGTCTCCAAGAACGTCAAGGTCGACGACCTGTCCCTCGAGCAGCTCAAGGGCATCTTCTCCGGCCAGATCACCAACTGGAAGGAGGTCGGCGGCGACGACGCCACCATCGTCGTCCTCAACCGCAAGGCCGGCTCCGGCACCCGCGCCACCTTCGAGGCTGCCGTCTTTGGCGACGAGGCTGTCGACTTTAAGGGCGACGCCGAGCTCGATAAGTCCGGCGACGTCCAGACTCAGATCGCCAGCACCGACAACGCCATCTCCTACCTCGACTTCTCGCACTTCGATGACTCCAAGTTCAACGCCGTCAAGGTCGAGGGCGTCGAGCCCAAGAGCAAGAACGTCACCGACAACTCCTTCAAGATTTGGGCTACCGAGCACATGTACTGCTCTAAGGACGCCGATGAGGCTACCAAGGCCTTCCTGGAGTTCATGCTCTCCGACGACGTCCAGGGCAAGCTCGTCGAGGAGCAGGGCTTCATCCCCGTCTCTGCCATGAAGGTCGTCAAGGACGCCAGCGGCAAGGTCTCCGCTAAATAAGTAATCGCCCCCGGAAAGGTTTGCAATGGCAAAACAGCTGCCAAAGCGCGACCTTGAGAACGTGGGCCTGGGCGTCACGGGCGCGTGCGTAGCGCTCGTGACGCTTGTCGTTGCCGCGCTCATCTTTATGGTCGCCCAAAAGGGCCTCTCGGCTTTTGTCAAGGACGGCGTCTCGGTCATCGAGTTTTTTACCGGCACCAAGTGGGACCTGGCCAACACGGCTGATAACGGCCTGCCTTATACCGGCGCCCTGCCCCTGATCATCACCTCGTTTTCGGTCATGATGCTCTCCACGCTCATCGCGCTGCCCATCGCCATCGGCTCTGCCATCTTTGCGGTCGAGATCCAACCCAAATTTGGTTCCAAGATCTTTCAGCCGCTCATTGAGCTTTTGACCGGCATTCCCTCGGTCGTCTTTGGCCTGATCGGTTTTCACGTGGTCGTCGGCCTTATGAAGAGCGTTTTCCATGTGAGCACGGGTCTGGGCATCTTGCCCGGCGCCATCGTGCTGGCCGTCATGATCCTGCCGACCATGACCACGCTTTCGGTCGATGGCCTGCGTGCCGTGCCCGACAGCTACCGTCAGGGTTCGCTCGCGCTGGGCTACACCCGCTGGCAGACCATCTGGCACGTGGTGCTCAAGAGCGCCATGCCCTCGCTCATGACCGCGGTCATCCTTGGCATGACCCGCGCCTTTGGCGAGACGCTCGCCGTGCGCATGGTTATCGGCGGTATCGAGGCCATGCCGACGTCGCTGCTGTCGCCGGCCTCCACCATCACCACCACGCTCACCACGTCCATGGCGGTCTATGCCGAGGGCTCGGCTCAGGACGACGTCCTGTGGGCACTCGGTCTGCTACTGATGGGCATGAGCCTCATCTTCATCCTGATCATCCATCTCATTGGCCGCAAGGGGGCGAAGGCTCGTGGCTAGCACGCGCATCCACATCGACGAGGCGAGACTCGGGCGTGTCCAAAAGCAGGACCGCATCGCCACGGGCGTGCTGACGGCGATCGTTGCCATCGTCATGCTCATCGTCGTCTCCATGGTGGCCTATATCCTGTTCGAGGGCATCTCGACACTGTTTAAGCCGGGCTTCCTCACGGAGCCGTCGCGCGCCAACGGCACCCAGGGTGGCGTGCTCTACCAGCTGTTCGACTCGTTCTATCTGCTGCTGATCACCCTGATCATCTCGGTGCCCATCAGCCTGGGCGGCGCGGTCTTTTTGGTTGAGTACGCGCCCGATGGGCCTATTCGCGACATCGCCTCGACCGCCATCGAGACGCTGTCCTCGCTGCCCTCCATTGTCGTAGGCATGTTCGGCTTTCTGGTATTCTCGGTGCAGCTGGGCTGGAAGTACTCCATCATCTCCGGCGCCGTCGCGCTCACCATGTTCAACATCCCCATCCTGGTGCGCGTGATTCAGCAGGCGCTCGAGGACGTGCCGCAGGCCCAGCGCGATGCGTGCCTGGCCATGGGCCTCACCCGCTGGGAGGCAACGCTGCACATCTTGATTCCCGAGGCCATGCCCGCCATCGTGACCGGCATCGTGCTTTCGGCCGGCCGTGTCTTTGGCGAGGCCGCAGCATTGCTCTTTACCTCGGGCATGAGCTCGCCAGTTCGCCTGAACTTCTTGAGCTTTAACCTGTCGAGCCCCACCTGCGCCTGGAACGTGTTCCGTCCCGGCGAGTCGCTGGCCGTGCACATCTACAAGATCTATGGCGAGGGCAGCCCCGAGGCCCAGCAGATCGTTTGGGGCACCGCCGCACTGCTGATGACCTGCGTGCTGCTGTTTAACGTAGTCGCCCGTATCGTGGGCAAGCAACTGGCAAGGAAGATGACGGCCGAATGAGCGATATGAATGCAACGCCCGCAACCGAGGCGGCCGCGTCCGACACCCAGGACTTTCTGTCGAGCGTGGGGGAGAGCGAGAGGCGCGTGCGCGTGAGCGGCAAGGCCGTGAGCGACGAGGTCGTGCTCTCCGCCAAGGACGTCAACGTGTACTATGGCGACCACCATGCGCTGCACAATACGTCGCTCGACTTCCATAAGGGCGAGATCACGGCGCTCATCGGGCCTTCGGGCTGCGGTAAGTCGACCTTTTTGCGCAGCCTCAACCTTATGAATCGCGAGATTCGCGGCTGTCGCGTGGAGGGCGAGATCAACTACCGCGGGCGCAACGTGAACACCAAGACCGAGAACACGTACGAGCTGCGTCGTTCCATTGGCATGGTGTTCCAGCAGCCCAATCCGTTTCGCAAGTCCATTCGCGACAACATCACGTTTGCGCCCAAGCGCCACGGCATCACCGACCGCGACGAGCTCGATCGCATGGTCGAGGAAAGCCTGCGCGGCGCCGCGCTGTGGGACGAGGTCAAAGACAAGCTCGACAAGAGCGCCTATGCGCTTTCGGGCGGTCAGCAGCAGCGCCTGTGCATCGCGCGCACGCTGGCGCTCAACCCCGACGTGATTCTGTTCGACGAGCCCTGCTCGGCGCTCGACCCCATCTCGACGTTGGCGATCGAGGACCTGATGTCGTCGATCGTTGCCGACCGTGCCATCGTCATCGTGACGCACAACATGGAGCAGGCGTCGCGTGTGTCCAACCGCACGGCGTTCTTCTACATGGGCGATATGGTCGAGTACGACGAAACTGACGAGATTTTCCAACGGCCCAAGGATAAGCGGCTGAATGATTACCTCACCGGCATGTTCTCCTAGTCCGGGACATGCTTGAGGCCCGCGGCGGCCACGGTTGTCGCGGGACTGATTGGAGAGGCGGGTCATCTCTTGCGGGAGATGGCCCGCCTTTTTGTGTCGTGTGCTGGTGCGCTTGCCCAAAACCACCACAAAGGTGCCTGTCCCCTTTGTGGTGGTTTTCGCTATCATGGACAACGTTGAATCTCTACGAAGGAGCAGGGCATATGGCGATTCTTTTGGGATGCGATTCCGTCAGCCTAGAGTTTCCCACCAAGCATATTTTCGATAGCGTTACGCTCGGCGTGGGCGAGGGCGACCGTATTGGTATTGTCGGTAAAAACGGCGACGGTAAGTCGACGCTGCTGAGCGTGCTCGCCGGCACGTTGGAGCCCGACGACGGCCGCGTGACGCACCGCCGCGACACGACGATTGGATTGCTCGGCCAAAAGGATAACCTGGTCGATACCGACACCGTGCATCATGCCGTCGTGGGCGACACGCCCGAGTATGAGTGGGCGTCGAGTCCGCGTACGCGCCAGATCCTCGCCGGCCTCATCAGCGATGTACCCTGGGAGGGCATGGTGGGCGAGCTCTCGGGCGGTCAGCGCCGTCGCGTGGACCTCGCGCGCCTGCTGATCGGCGACTACGACGTGCTCATGCTCGACGAGCCCACCAACCACCTGGACATGCGCACCATCAACTGGCTTGCGCGTCACTTAAAGGCCCGCTGGCAGCGCGGCCAGGGCGCCATGCTCGTGGTCACGCACGACCGCTGGTTCTTGGACGAGGTCTGCACCAGCATGTGGGAGGTCCACGACGGCCAGGTAGATCCCTTCGAGGGCGGCTACTCGGCATATATCCTGCAGCGCGTGGAGCGCGACCGCATGGCCGCCGTTACCGAGGAGCGCCGTCGCAACATGGCGCGCAAGGAGCTCGCGTGGCTGAGCCGCGGCGCCCAGGCGCGTTCCACCAAGCCCAAGTTTCGCGTTGAGGCTGCTCGCGAGCTGATCGCCGACGTACCGCCCGTGCGTGACGAGCTGGAGCTCAAGCGCCTGGCGGTGAGCCGTCTGGGCAAGCAGGTTATCGACGTGGTCGACGTGGACGCCGGCTATGCGGATACCGACGGCGCGCCCAAGCAGGTGCTCTCCGACGTGACCTGGCTCATCGGTGCGGGCGACCGCTATGGTCTTTTGGGCGAGAACGGCGCCGGCAAGTCCACGCTGCTTGACGTGATTCAGGGCAAGATCGCGCCCCTGCGCGGCCGTGTGAAGATCGGCCAGACGGTGCGCTTTGGCGTGCTGTCGCAGCAGCTCGAGGAGCTCGAGCCCTACATGGGTGACACGATCCGCGAGGTTCTGAGCAATTATAAGAAGTATTACGTCATCGACGGCAAGGAGACCTCGCCCGAGAAGCTTTGCGAGCGCCTGGGCTTTACGACGCAGCAGCTCTGGAGCCGCATCGGCGATCTTTCGGGCGGCCAGCGCCGTCGCCTGTCGCTGCTGCTGACGATCCTGGACGAGCCCAACGTGCTTATCCTGGACGAGCCGGGCAACGACTTGGATACCGACATGCTGGCGATTGTCGAGGACCTGCTCGACGGCTGGCCGGGCACGCTGATCCTGGTGACGCACGACCGCTTCTTGATGGAGCGCGTGACCGACCAGCAGTGGGCGCTGCTTGACGGTCATCTGACGCATATGCCCGGCGGCGTCGACCAGTACCTGCGCCTGTGCAACGCTACTGCCGAGGGCGAGCCCGTGGGCGCGCCGAGCGCCAAGACCGGCACGTTCGACACCGGCGCCGCAGCGGTTGCAGCCGAAAAGCCCAAGTCGAGCGGCCAGCCCAACGGACTTTCCAATGCCGAGCGCCAGAAGCTCCGCCGCGAGGTGAGCTCGCTCGAGCGCAAGATGGGGACGCAGCGCGCCCGCGTGGAGGAGGCCGAGGCCGCCATGGCCCAGGTCGATCCCACCAACTACACGGCGCTGGGCGAGCAGCAGGCAAAGATCGACGAGGCCCACGCCGCCATGGACGAGTTGGAGATGGCGTGGCTCGAGGCGAGCGAGAAGCTCGAGGGCGAGGAGTAGGCGAGGATGATCAAGGCCGCGTTTTTCGATATCGACGGCACGCTGCTGAGCTTTGAGACGCACCGGATTCCGGCGTCGGCGCAGCAGGTGCTCGACAGCTTTCACGAGCAGGGGATTGCGTGCGTCATTGCCACGGGTCGCCCGACCTACCAGATGCCCGATTGGCTGTTCGATCTTGGTTGGGATGCGTACATTACGCTTTCGGGCCAGCACTGTTTTGATGCCGAGGGCGTTTACCGTAGCTGCCCGATCGATCCGGACGACGTTGCGGTGATTGTGGACCAGGTGGCCGAGGGGCGCTACGACTCGCTGTGCATGCAGGGCGAGAACTCGTTTGTGAACCGTCTGTCCGAGCGCGTGGTGACGGCTGGCAGTAACGCGGGGATTGTCTACCATGAGGAGCCGTTTGAGCACGCCTTTGACGCGCCGGTCTACCAGTTTTGCGCCTTTGTTGATCCGGCCGACGAGCATATCGTGACCGATTCCGTGTCGCATTCGCTCACTACGCGCTGGTGCGATCTGTTCTGCGATATTATTCCCGCTAACGGCGGCAAGGACCTGGGCGTGGCGGCGACGCTGGAGCGCTTGGGCATCGACGCGAGCGAGGCGATCGCCTTTGGCGACGGCGAGAACGACCTGTCGATGTTCTCGGCCGTGGGCACAAGTGTGGCCATGGGCAACGCGCAGGATACCGTGAAGGCCGCGGCGACCTACGTTACGACCGCCGTAGACGACGACGGCATTTACAGCGCCGCCAAGCACTTTGGGCTACTGTAGCTGCGGCCGGCACTTAGGGACGTTCCTTTTCTGCCGGCAGCTGGGGACACTCCTTGCGGGGCGTCCCCATTTTGTTTTCGTCCCGCATGTTTTGTGAAACACGGCTAACTTTTAGGCAAAGTAGTAAGACATGGGCAACTTTTGCGGTAAAGTAAATCAAGCAAAAGTATCCAAAGGCTAACTAGAAGCCATCGCGAAAGGCGGCCCATGGCCCTGCGTGAATCCGGAGAAGACTATCTCGAATCGATCTACGTTCTATCGGAACGTCAGGGCATCGTGCGCTCGATCGACGTTGCCGAATACTTGGGCGTAACCAAAGCAAGCGTCTCTAAAGCCATGGCGGCCTTGGAGAGCACCGGCTACGTGGAGATGGGCAAACGCGACGTGCATCTGACGGAACGCGGTCTTGAGGTTGCCCGTCAAATGTGGGAGCGCCACTGCTTTTTTGTAGGTCTGCTAGAGGACGCAGGCGTAACGCCCGAGGTCGCGTCGCAAGAGGGCTGCCACATGGAGCACTGCCTGAGCGAGGAGAGCTTCGAGAAGCTAAGATCGATGCTGAGACGGGAAGATGTAGCGGGTCCAACAACAGAAGCCTAACTGACCCACAGTAGCGCGGAGTTCACGCAAAGCGCGAACCAGCGACCGGGACCAGCGGCCCTTTCGGCCAAGTCCATTTCAGCAAAGGAACCCCGCCAGCAAGCGATGCCCAAGAACCGCCAGCTGTGTCAATGCAGGCCGGGGCCGGGCTTGGTTTTGAAAACACTCCGCAGCGCGAGGCCCGCCTTTCCGTTGCTCCGCAGGAGCAAGAAAGACGGGCCTCATGCGCGAGGACGTTTTCAAAACCAAGCCCGGCCCCGGCCGGAGGGACCACGAGCGCTACAGGTTCTTGACACCCATCGCGCGCATGGCGTTCAGGATGGCGATGATCGCCACGCCTACGTCGCCAAAGACGGCAAGCCACATATTGGCGATACCCAGCGCTGCCAGCACAAGGATCAGCAGCTTAATGCCCAGCGCAAAGATTATGTTCTGCCAAACAATCGACATGGTCTTGCGCGCCACGCGGATCGCGCGGGAAATGTTGGACGGCTTGTCGTCCATCAGCACCACGTCGGCGGCCTCGATCGCGGCGTCCGAGCCCATGGCGCCCATGGCAATGCCCACATCGGCGCGCGTAAGCACAGGCGCGTCGTTGATGCCGTCACCGACAAAGGCGAGCTTGCCCTTGTCACTTTCGGCCGCGAGCAACGCCTCAACGCGCTCGACCTTGTCGCCCGGCAGGAGCTGCGCGTGGAACTCGTCGAGACCGAGTTGCTTGGCCACAGACGCTGCAACCTCCTCGCGGTCGCCCGTGAGCATGACGGTGCGGTTGATACCGGCGGCATGCAGGTCGCGAATCGTTTGCTCCGCATCGGCCTTAACGGTGTCTGCAATCACGATGTGGCCGGCGTACACGCCGTCAACGAGCACGTGGAGGATCGTGCCGACAACCTCACAGTCCGGTGCTTCAACGCCGGCCGCGGCGAGCATCTTGGCGTTGCCAACGACGACGTGCTTGCCGTCGATGGTTGCCGTCACGCCGTGGCCCGCGTCGTTGGCGGAGTCGCTCACGCGCTTGGGGTCGACCTCGCCCTGGTAGGCGTCGCGCACGGACTGCGCGATGGGGTGATCGAAGAACGACTCAGCAAGGGCTGCGACTTCGAGCAGCGACTGCTCGGTATAGCCAGCCTCGGGGTGCACCGCGACGACTGAGAACGTGCCGTTGGTGAGGGTGCCCGTTTTGTCGAAGACGATGGTGTCCACGTCGGCGAGCGTCTCGAGGTAGTTGGAGCCCTTGATGAGAACGCCCAGCTTGGACGCGCCGCCGATGCCGCCAAAGAAACTCAACGGTACGCTGATCACGAGGGCGCACGGGCAGCTGACGACCAGGAAGGTCAGGCCGCGCAGGATCCAATCGGACCAAGCGCCAGTCACCAGGCCGCCGCCAAGCGCGAGCACCGCGGCAGCGCCAGTGACGGCGGGGGTGTAGACGCGGGCAAAGCGCGTGATGAAGTTCTCGGTGCGCGCCTTCTTTTCGCTGGCATTCTCCACGAGCTCCAGAACACGCGCGACGGTTGACTCGCCAAAGGGCTTGGTGGTGCGCACGTGGATGAGGCCCGTCATGTTGATGCAGCCGCTGATGATATCGTCGCCGGTCTTGGCGGGGCGGGGGACTGACTCGCCCGTGAGCGCGGCGGTGTCGAGCTGGGTTTCGCCCTCGACGATGACGCCGTCGATAGGCACGCGCTCGCCGGGCTTGACCACGATCACGGTGCCGACGGCGATGTCATCGGGAAAGACCTGTTCGAGTGTGCCGTCGGCTTGCTCGACGTTAGCGTAGTCGGGCGCGATGTCCATCATGGCACTGATCGACTTGCGGCTCTTGCCCACGGCGTATGCCTGGAACAACTCGCCGACCTGGTAGAACAGCATGACGGCGGCGCCTTCGGCCATGTGCGGGTCGGTGTCGGGGAAGAGCACCATGGCAAACGCGCCGATGGTCGCGACGGCCATGAGGAAGCTCTCGTCGAAGGCCTTGCCGCGGCGGATGTTATTGAATGCCTTTTGCAGTACGTCGTAGCCGGCAATCAAAAACGGCACGAGGAACAGCGCGAAGCTGGCGTAGATGTTGCCGGGCTCCCCAAATGCGATAGTGAGGGCGCCGAGCTCGTCGAGGGCATAAACAACGGCAAAAATGCCCAGTGCTACCAGGATGCGGTTGCGCTTGTGCTCAAGGGACTCTTTCTTCTTGCGCTTCTTCTTTTTCTTTTTGGGGTCGGCGGCTGCCATGATTCAAACCTCCCATTTGAGTGTATGAACACTTGCTCATATAATTTCGCGAGCAAAGGCCGCGGCAAGCGCGGCCTTACAGGTCAACGTGTGCGCGGGTTAGAGAATGATCTCGCAGTCCGGCTCGGCGTCGGCGGTGAACTCAACGACGCGGTCCAGGACCTCGTCGAACTTGGCGTCGTCGGCCTCGAGCGTCAGCTTCTGGGTCATAAAGTTGACCGAAACGGACTTGACGCCATCGAGCTTAGCCAGCTCGTCCTGAAGTTCACGCGCGCAGTTGGCGCAATCGATCTCGTCGAGCTTAAACTGCTTTTTCATGGTGGGTTCCTTTCCCTGTGTTGGCGGTCTGGGTGCCGGCCGCGCTGATACCGTGGTTGATTGCTATTCGCAGATATGGCTCATGCCCTGGTTGAGCATGGTATAGACATGATCGTCAGCGAGCGAGTAGAGAATGTTGCGGCCGTCGCGGCGGAACTTGACCAGGTGCGACTGCTTAAGCGTGCGCAGCTGGTGCGACACCGCAGACTGCGAGGTCGCGGTCGCTTCGGCGATGTCAGCCACGCAGAGCTCGCGGCCCATGAGGGCATAGAGAATCTTGATGCGCGTGGTGTCGCTGAAGACCTTGAACAGGTCGGCAAGGTCGTAGAGAAGTTCCTCGTCGGGAAGGTCCTCGGGCGAGCAGGTGGTGGGGACGATCGGCTCGGTGGCCTCGATGCCAGTCTTTGTTTCATCAGCGTGGCTGCTCATTGCAATATCCTTTCATATGAACATGCGCTCATATAACTTACTTCCGATTATATGAGCGCATGTTCATATGTCAATGACGTACAGGTAATTCGTCGCATAAAATGATGGGGAATAGTGGACGAGATTCCGGACTGAGCGGTTTTGATAGCCGATGCCGGGGTGGGTGCCCCCGCGCCGTGCAAAAATTGGAGTATTCTGCAACTATAGGGGGTCCGTTAATCTATTCCAGGCCAAATAAAGCCGCTCAAGAGTTATCCAAGGGCGGTAAACAGACAAGGTCTTCCTCAAATGTTGCCTAACGTTCCCGTTCGATAGCGTTTTTGTTTTTCATTTGGATTAACTTGTGGGTGCTGGAGGGCCGACCCTGCTGAATACTCGCAATTTTGCACATCGCTAGGGTACCCACCTTGTTAGCCGGTCTAGCTTCCGGCCCCGAAGATTCTGCCCTCGGGCGCGAGGCTGCTTATTTGGGCAAATGATGGGCTGTCGGATTCGACAGTCTGCATGTCATCGATTGCCGGAACTTCATTTATTGTCGGGTCATCCAGCGTGATGCCTTCGAGTGTTGCTTTTTCGAGGTCGATTCGTTGACGATCTTCGGAATCCTGGCGAAGCTGCTTCTGAATTCTCTTTTTCTCTTCTATAAACCTTCTGAGCACAAACTGTCTCAGGTCCTCTTGCATGATTTGAAAGTCTTTTGGCAGACGCGAGGGGCGTATGCCCTCTTTCCGTTGGATCGCCTCCATGACCCTAACGAAAGCGCTGGCATGCATAAAGGAATAGCGACTGACGGTGATGATTCCGTATCCCATGGACGCAAGCGCATTCTTGCGCTCCTCATCGATGGCGCGGTCTTCTTCCGCGTCATGATAAAACCCGTTGTATTCAATGTCTGTGCGAGATTTCTTTAGATACGCATCCATAAAGAACTTTTTGCGTCTCGTGAGATTCTTTGCGGCAGCGGTGACCTGCACCTCGCAATCGGTCTCAATTCCCTTAATACCAAGCCCTCCTTCGCTTTTAGGCAGCGTTAGCATCATGACAAAGGCCGTTTCCATAGGAGACCGGCATCCGTCGCGCACACATTGAATCGCCTTTCGGGCAAGGGCCAGACCGTCGCATCTGGTAATGGAATTAAAGAACTGTTTTAACCTTTCGGTCGAGGTGAGCGCGAAACGCTCGTTATACGAGGTGGAAGAGCCGGTTCCAAGGGAGTAAGCGCCGCACAATTCAAAGTAGTACTCCACCAGTTCGCGAAAAGGGAGATAGGTGGCGGCCTGAAGTGCGCAAAGCTCAACGCCAACAATGAAGATGCCATCTTTGAGCTCTATAAAGCGTGAGCTCGAGAATCGTTTTGACGAAACGTGGCATTGACAGTTCATTGCATAGCGCGCATTCCTGCGATCAAACACCATTACTTCGAGGCAATCATTTGCGTCAAGGGAAACATCGTGTTTGGTGAGCCATTCTGCGGCTGCGTCAAGGAGCGTTCCGGTGGGACATGATCCGTAAATCGCGGCAGGGTTACAGGGCTCGGTGTCTTTCGTAGACGCCGAATGCGCGGCCTGGTAGACCGCTTTTGCAGTGGTATGTGACAATACGATACTCATGGTATATATCGTGTCAGCTAATGCCGTGCTGATGGCGCTGAGTGGGAAAGTCGTTTTAGGGGCCTAACCAAATGCTGTCCAAAAGCTTGACGCAATTATGGGTTGGCATGCCTAAAATCAATGTTATCGCAGCTTAGCTATAGCATATAAAAACTCAATTGCTGCACATTTGATATCGATGCATCACCATCCGACAACGAATTACGTGTCGGGAATTGGCCGAAATCGTTCAAAATGAGGGTTCAGAATTTGTGATGGCAGATCTATCTGTGGAACGTAGGGCGGCCCCGCTGCGGTGTTTCCCGCTGCGAGGCCGCTCGTGAGCAAGTAGTGTTTGTCGCAGGCGTTGCTATTTCGCGAATAGGTTCTTGAGGTTGAACTCGGCCTGTACCGTGCGGAGCATGAGGTCGGTGTCGTCCAGACCCAGATGCTGCTCGTTGGCGTCGGGCGCGAGGGTGCCGCGACGGCGTGCCCAGTTCTCGAGCGCGGCGGGGGCGGACTCGCGGGGGAGCGAGCGCACGTCGGCGTCCAGGCTGCGGCAGATCTGGCGCGAGTCGATGACGATGATCTTACCCGCGCGGCGTGCCTCGGCGTAACCGTCCAGGTGAATCTTGAACCAGCTGTCCTCAAAGGCGGCGTTATGCGCCATGTACGGGTACTTCTTCATAAGCTTGAGCAGTTGCTTTTGCAGCTCCTTGTTCTCGCGGAAGGGCGTTTTGCCGTCGATGTCGTCCCAGGTAATGTGGTGGATATTCGACAGCGGCACATCTTCGCCGCGGTAGATGTCGGGCAGGCCGCAGTAGTGTGCCTCGGCGTCATGCGGGACGGCGTCGCTGGTGAGCTCCATGATCTCCCAGCCCACGTTGATGATATAGCCGCGCTCGGGTGCACGGCCGGTGGTCTCGATGTCGATACCGAGCACGGTGCCCTGGATGGGCTTGCGGGCGTAGGCCACGCCGAGCGCGTCGCGGTCGCCGCGGATTTCGCGCATAACGGACGCGGCGGTGCGCTTTTGCATCTTGCCGATGGCGGCGCAGGTGTCGGCATCGGACAGGCCGCGCGAGAGCGTCGCGGGCGTCACGTTGCGCAGACGCGCCTCGCCAATCTGGTCGCACAGGTCGCGGTTGCGGTCGGCCAGGTCGCGCACGGTGGCAAAGTCGAAGCCGGGGTCGCCCTCGGCGGTAAAGTACTCGGTCTCGAGCACCTTGAGGGCCTCCTCGCCCTTCTGGCGCTCGGACTCCATGGCGCCGTGGTCGCCGTAGATAAACATGGGGATAAACGGCTGGCGCTCGTATTCGAGTGCTTGCGATACGTTCATATGCTACTCCTTGGACGGGCCGCATTGTGCGGCTCTAGGTTACTGAGTTATGGCGAGATGATAGTTTACCATAGGCAACTATTGGCACCGCGCCCGGGACAACTACAATACCCTAGTTGACCGCTAGGACTTTTACAATGCTGCCGAAAGACACGAAAGGTTCCATCCGTCATGGATTTACTGATTGATATTCTGCTCGACGCCGGCAAGGACACGCTGTCGCTGGTGCCGTTTTTGTTGGTGACGTATCTTGCTCTCGAGACACTTGAGCATGTTGCGGGCGACCGCGTCAACGGCGCTATCAAGCGCGCCGGCGCTGCGGGTCCCGTGGTTGGCTCGCTGCTGGGCATGGTGCCGCAGTGCGGATTTTCGGCCATGGCAGCAACGCTGTACGCCGGCCGTGTCGTGACCTTGGGCACGTTGGTGGCGGTGTTCCTTTCGACCTCCGATGAGATGCTGCCGCTGTTGCTTGCCGAGCAGGTTCCCGTGCAGACTATGGCGATGCTTTTGGCTTCGAAAGCGCTGATCGCACTGGTCACGGGTTTTATCGTGGACGCTGCCATTCGCGGCCTGCGCCGTAACGCCCGCGCGCACGCGGCGATTCGCCGTACCGTGCTGGGAACCGCGGCCAACCCGGCCCACGTGAACTGCGCGCACGACGACCACAGCGGCGGTGACATCATCGACGAGGTGGCCGAGGCAGGCGTGAGCGCCGACCACATCCACGAGCTGTGCGAGCGCGACCATTGCGGTTGTGATGAAGACGAGGACGAGCACGAACACGGACATGGCCACGATCACGGTCATGAGGGCGAACATGAACACCATGATGGTCACGGTCACTCTCACTCCCACGAAGGGACGCCTGTCCTGTCGATCATCCGCAGTGCGATCTCGCACACCGTGCAGGTCTCGGTATTCATTTTTCTGGTGACGCTGATTCTGGTCGCCGTGCTCGAGACGTTCGGCGAGTCCGCGATCGAGCAGTTCCTGCGCGGCAACGAGACACTCGCTGTCCTGGGTTCGGCGCTTGTCGGGCTGATTCCCAATTGCTCGGCGAGCGTGGTCATTACACAGCTGTATCTGGAAGGCGCGCTGCAACTGGCGCCGATGCTCGCCGGCACGCTCATTTCCGCCGGCGTGGGTTATCTGGTGCTGTTCCGCACCAACCGCAGCGCCCGCGAAAATGCCGTGTTCCTGATCATGATGTGCGTCATCGGCGCTGGCTGGGGCCTCATCCTCTCCGCCGTTGGCCTCTAAGTAGGCCTAAAAAATGGGCTTCAAATAGCCATGCTCAGCGCCTGCGCAATGCGGCGACGCATGGCATTTTGAAGCCCGTTTTTTGTTGAGCCATGGATTCCGAGCGCTCACACCGCTCAAAACAAAAAGGTAGATTTTAGGCATGTCTCAAAAATCTACCTTGGTTAGTGCAGCAACTCGGTGAGGTTGCGTTTAAAGCGGGCGCGGTCTTCGCTGGTAAATGCCGCCGGCCCGCGAGTGCGTCCGCCGGCGCGGCGCACCTTCTTTTCCTCGTGGCGAATAAACAGCTGCATGTCGATGGTCGCTTTGTCGTAGACGCGCCCGCGCACACCGATAGCGGCGGCATCGCGCCCGAGCACCATGCTCGCCAAGCCAATGTCCTGCGTCACGACCACGTCGCCCGCCTGCAGGCGTTCGACAATGGCAAAGTCGGCGCTGTCGGCGCCCACGCTCACGTCGAGCGTCGTGACCCAAAAGCCGCGTCGCGCGTGCTCGGCATCGCGCGGGTCGTCGCGGCGAATGTGCCGTTCCAGGTTTTGCGTGCTGTTGCCGGCGATAACAACGGCGACGCCCGCCCGCCGCGCGCAGTCAATCGACTCGCGCGTGACCGGGCAGGCGTCTGCATCAATAAAGAGCGTCTTTGGCATCTAGCGCACCAGTTTGCCAAATTGAATAGCGCGAACAATCAGCGTTACGCCAAACACCAGCAGCGCGGCGCCGCTAAAGATGACGAGCATCTTGGCCGACCACAGCGGATAGATAAACACGAACATGCCGGCGATGATGGAAAGTGCGCCGCTCAGGATGGCGAGGGCGCGGTTGGACGAAAGCTCGGACTCCAGAATGGACATGACACCTTCGACAATCCAGCCAAAGCCGGCCACGATAACCACCATCGTGGTGAGCGTCGCGGTCGAGAAGGCCTGGTTGCGCAGGATTATGACGCCGCCCAAGATAATGAGTAGGTTGGAGATGATGCTCGTCACGCGCCAGCCGGTGGGCAGCAGCGGCTCAAAAATGGCAGTGAACAGTCTGATGGCAGCAGTGATTACAAAGTAAAAACCCAGGACGGTCGTCAAAAAGACGAGGGACTTGGCGGGTGCAAAAAGCAGCGCGATACCAGCAATGAGTGCTAAGACGCCCGTGATGGCGTAGATCCAGCGTACGGCCTTGACGGCTTTGCCCGCCATGCTTTTCTCGTCAAATCCAAACTGGCTCGATTTTTGGTCATCGTTCTTAAAGATGCCCATAATGTCTCCTTTCCGTGCGGCGTAAGCCTTGATCGTTACAACCAGTATCGCTTAAAGGCGCTGGCGTATGGGTCGGGGAGGGCGAAACGTAACCCAAAGGTCCCGAATTGTTTCCGTTGTTCCCCACGTCGCGATTTTCTATTCAACAGGTGTAGAACATTGCAGCCCTGTTCGTTATTGCCTACGTTTTAGGTTAGATTTTCCTAAGGACAATTGGCTTGTATTGGGGGTCCCTATGAACGAAGCAGTTCCCGAGGCACCGTCGAGTGTCGAATCGATGGCAAAGCAAGGTTGCGAAAAGCTCGGTCTGGAAGCGTTTGATGCGCTGGTCCGTCGTGCCCGTACGTGCCGCCGTTTTGACGAGTCCATGCGCGTGCCGCGCGAGTTTTTGCTCGAGCTGGCGGAACTGGCGCACCTGGCTCCCTGCGGCGCCAATGCTCAGCGTCTGCGTTTTCACGTGGTGAGCGGTGCCGAGGATTGCGCGCGTGTATTTGACGAGCTCGCATGGGCCGGCGCGTTTAAGGATTGGCCGGGTCCTGCCGAGGGCGAGCGCCCGACCGGCTATATCGCGATTCTGGCCGAGCGCGCCGTTTCGGGCAAGCCTGCCGCTCCCATTACCGAGGTCGACACGGGCATTGCCGCGCAGACGATGATGCTCGCCGCCCGCAGCGCCACGCCCGAGGTGGCAGCCTGCATGTTCAAGGCCTTTACGCCCCGCGCGATCGAAGCCATGGGGCTCAATAACGACAAGTATGAGCTCAAGCTGATCATGGCGTTTGGCGTTCCGGCCGAGACACAGGTGATCGATGCGATCGATTCCAACCCCGACGGCTCCATCAATTATTGGCGCGACGAGGCGCAGGTGCACCACGTACCCAAGCGTCCGCTTGCCGACGTGCTGGTGTAGCTGAGCGTCACCGCGGCGTGATCAGACGGTAAACCACCACAAAGGTGCCTGTCCCCTTTGTGGTGGTACGAGGGGAGGGCGTGTGGCAGATCTGTATTTGGTGCGGCATGGGCAGACTGAGCTCAATGTGCAGAGCATTTTGCAGGGCTGGCACGATTCGCCGCTTACGGCGCGCGGGCGCGAGCAGGCGCTGACGGCGCGTACGGCGTTTGCGGCGCGTGGCGTGGCCTTTGATCATGTGTATTCCTCGCCGTTGGGCCGGGCGCGGCATACGGCCGAGCTTATCGTTGGCGAGGGCCGTTCCATTGAGCTGGTCGATGACCTGCGTGAGTGGCATTTTGGCTCGCTGGAGGGCACATCAAATCGCGAGATGCCGCCGCAGCCCTGGGGCGATTATCCGGTGGCCTTTGGCGGCGAGTCGGAAGTGCAGCTTCAGTCGCGCATGGTCGCGGCGCTGTCCCGTATTATGGCCCGGCCGCAGCACGACTGCGTGCTGGCGGTTTCCCACGGCTCAGCCTGCCAGGAGTTTCTTGAGTATGTGACTGGCGGGGGAGAGCTACCCGACAACGGTGCCGTGCTTCATTTTGGCTATTGCGACGGGGCGTTTTCGCTCTTGGGTTGGTAACGAACGAAAGGACCCCTATGAATAAAGATCTGTATCTGGTCCGTCATGGACAGACGATATACAACCTTAAGCGTATCATTCAGGGGTGGAGTGACTCGCCGCTTACGCAGTTGGGTTGCGACCAGGCGGCGCGCGCCGGCATGTTTTTACGTGCGCGCGGCATTGAGCCCGATCATGCCTACACCTCTACGCTTCATCGCACCGAGCAGACTATCGCCAACTTGTGGCCGGGCTTGGCGTACGAGCGCCTGGACGGCCTGCGTGAGTGGTTCTTTGGCGACTTTGAGGCCGAGCGCGTGATGCTTATGCCCGAGCGCCCGTGGCGCGACTTCTATCGGCAGTTTGGCGGCGAGGGCCAGATCCAGGTGCGCACGCGCATGGTGGCGACGCTGACCGATCTTATGCAGCGTCCGGACCATACGTGCGTGCTCGCGGTAAGTCATGGCTCAGCTATCAAGGAGTTTTTGGACCACGTGCGGGGCGCGGCGGCTGACGAGCGCGAACGCGTGCCGGGCAACTGCTCAGTGCTGCATTTTGCGTTTGACGATGCGGCCGATACGTTTGAACTGGTCGAAGTCTTTACGCAGGAAGACTACGCGCGCGAGCTGGGGCTAGAGCCGCTCGTGGCGGCGGCAGGTCCGCAGCGTGGATAACGCTGACGTTGCGGCCCGGTTTACCGGCGTAATTGTTTGATGCGAAAAGGGCGGAGGTGCATGCGTTTGCTGCATCTCCGCCCCTTGTTTGTTTGGATGCTGGGTTTTCCAGCTTAGCGTTTGAGTTCGCTAGAACCGTGAGACCTGGTGAGTGAGCAGACCCGTCGGAACCTGCGGCGCGCTGCCGCTGACCTGCGCGGCGGGGAACAGCACGGCTACAGCAAAGTTGAACGGCTCTTTGCCAGAGTAGGCGCCGGCAGCGCGGGCCTCGTCGGCCAGAATCTGCGATGCCCCAGCCAGTGCGGCGACATAGGCGGAGTCACCGGCGAACACCGGGTCGGGCGCCTGATCGAGCATGGCACGGATGGCGGCAACGGCGTCCTCGCGCTTGACCTCCCACACGCGATGTGTGACGCCCGCGGGATCGGTGACGGCGTAGAGCGATGCGCCCTCTTTGGCAGCGCTCAAAATGATATCCATGACGGGCGACGCCTCGTAGGCGAGCGACACGGGGCGCGGCTGCACCTTGAGCTCGGCGATCGCGCGCGCGGTGGCGAGTGCGTCGATGCTCTCGGCGGCAGCCTCGTCGCCGCCCGTCAGCACGTTAACCGGGCAAATCGCCACGACACCCGTCACGCGTCCCGGCTCACCCGAGCATTCGTACACGTAATACGCCACGCCTGGATCCTTGAGCATCAGACCATCGGCAATGGCTCCGCGCAGAGCATCGTTGCCGCTCAGGATGCTGCCCATTGCAGGCAGTGCCTCGAGCACGCGGTCCTGAGCCGGGCGGATGCAGGGAAACGGAAGTGCTTTCATGGGGCGGTCCTAACGCACGAGTCGGTTTGTTCGCGGCTTATTATGCCCCAACTTGGCCGCTCGCGTCCCAGAGCACGTTATCGGCGAGCGCGATTAGCACCTGCTGACAACGAACGATGTCGGCGTGGGGCACATATTCGTTGGGCTTGTGGGCGAGCGCGAGCGAGCCTGGGCCATAGCTCATGCAGTTACGGTTACCCGTCTTGCCGGCAATGACGGCAGTGTCGGTGTAGCCGGTAAAGAAGCCGACGGTCGTATCCGTGCCCGTTACATCGTCTGCTGCGCACTTGAGTGCAGCTAGAAGGGGAGAGACCGGATCGCGCTCGATGGCGGGGCGGTCGCCCGTCACGGTGTAGCTGCCATGGCAACCGGGAACGGTGGCTTCGGCGACGGCGATGGCATGCTCGACCATATTGATTGCGGCGGCCGTATCGGTCGGCGGGGTCAGGCGCATGTCGACCCAAACTTTGGCGCGGTCGGGTACGACGTAGGGGCGATATCCGCCCTCGATTTGGCCAAACGTGATGGTCGAAGGCCCCAGCTCATCGTGCGCGGGCAGCGCCGCAAACGCGCGACGAAGCGAACACACGACCTCGGCCATGGCGGCGACGGCATCCGCGCCCTTCCAAGGCTGGCTCGCATGCGCCGTCACGCCAGCCATTTCAATCTCGAACCACGTGCGACCCTTGTGCGCCACCTGGATCTGTCCGTCGGTGGGTTCGGTGTCCAGCACCCATTCGCGCGAGCCGACCCAGCCAGCATCGATCGCGGCCTCTGAGCCGCGCATGAAGTCTTCCTCGTCGACCGAGCAGATGAGCGAAAAGCCGCGGCGTGGCAGCGCGCCATCCGCCGCCACGCGTTCGAGCGTATGGACCAGTGCGGCAATGGCGCAGGCCAGGCCACCCTTCATATCGCAGGCACCGCGGCCATAGAGTTTATCGTCGCGCACAACCGCCCCAAGCGGTGCGATGTCTGCGTCCCAGCCATCGCCCAAGGTGACGGTATCCATGTGGCAGATATAGATCAGCCGCGGCTCGTCGCTTTGGCCCGGCACGGTGACTTTAAGGTTGCGGCGCCCGGGCAGCACTTCGAGCTCCTCAATCTGCACGGCATCGAGCGCAGAACTATCAAGTTGTGCCAGCTGCTGCTCAATGAGCCTCTTAATGAAGCGCTCAATTTCATCCTCATACGCGCCCGGGTCTGAGCTGTCGATCCGCACAAGCTCCTGCGCAAGCCGCCAGGCAAAATCCTCATCAACCATATGCAACCTCACAATCAGTTTGCTTTCCAAACCGATTGTAAGCCTCCTGAGAGATCCGCGACGTGGGCGTGGCAGTATTTACCGTTCGCAGGCCGAGCCAGCGCGTTTGCCGTCCGGGCGGGTTCACAAGCGACGCAGCGGGTACGTACCCTTCATGGACGACATGCTGTGCGACATATCTGCCTTTCGGTATCACCGGATACCTCCACAGGTCTTGGCAATAATGCCGGACCTGCCTGATTCTGCGGACGATCCGCGCAGGGAGCACCTATGTGAGCATCCGCTCGTCACGCATTTCCTGGGCACCCCGTTACACGTGTTGGCGCAGGGCAGCTGCGGACGTAAGGGCGATCGCATTGTCAGGCATGTTTGGAACGGGGAGAGGCCGTTTGATTCCGTGCGGCAGACGGAGTTTGGCCTCGATGTTGCGTCCCCACTCTTTACCCTGCTGACCCTGGCTTCCTCGGTCTCAAACGAGCGTCTAATCATGTGCATGTATGAGATGTGCGGCACCTTTGCCGTGTGCAAGATTGCGCCTCAGGTAAAGTCGGCACTTGAGCAGGCATACGGGGGCCGGTGGGGTGACGCACGGTCGGGCTGGGAAAACGTAAAGGATGTCTCGGGGAATCCAACGGACTTGTGGAAACGACCTCCCTTGATCGAGCTCTCTGAGCTTACAGAGTTCGTCGATAAGGTCCGGGGGCTCCGCGGCGCTAAATCGTTCATACGAGCCGCGAAATGCATTACGGGGGTGGCAGCATCGCCGCTCGAGGTCCAGGCTTCGATGCTGTTTGGCCTTACGAGGTTGCGCGGCGGCGAAGGGCTGAGCCTTACCAATAACGTTGAGATTCGTATGACGCGCAGCGCCCGCCTGATTTCGGGGCTTGATAGGCGCTATGCCGATATCCTGCTGGCAAATAAGGACGGCAGCCGAGAGTGTCTGGTTGAATGCCAGGGTAAAGCCATTCACGGATCCATTGAATCCAAGATTTCGGACTCCGATCGAACGACGGCGCTGCAAGCGATGGGATATCCCGTCATTCTGATGACCTATGGTCAGCTGGCCGACTCCGATGCCTTCCGCGTGGTGATGGAGCTCATCATGTCCTATCTCGATGTGCCGCTGAAAGACAAGACGCCGCGACAGCAGGAGCTCGAACGGCGGCTTCGTGAGGAGATTTTTATCGATTGGGCAGGAATGTAGCCGCGCGGGTGGAAAACGGTCGCGCGGACTAGAGTTTTGGTCACAAAAAGACTTATATTTCGCCTTGGAGGGGCCTTAAAAATGCTATCTAGAATAAGTTGTTTCGGAAAATGGACAGTCAACTTACATTCGGCACATAGAGATCGATTTTTACCTACTAAAGTCCCTGATAAAGCTGTTTATCAAAGCGGGTGTGCTTAGCGACTTGAGCCTCACTATCGATTATCTGAAAAAACTTGTTATGGGTATCATTTTAAAGTCGTCCGGAGCAACAAAATCGGCCCCCGTTTCGTGAAAACGGGGGCCGAATGGGCTTCGTGGTCTGTCTGGCAGGATTGGCGCCGGCGCTATTTAATCACGCGCACACGATACATCGACGGAATATGCTTGAGTGCCTCGATCGTGCTGCCGTCCAGGTGCTCATCGGTGTCGAACATGGTGTAGGCGTTCTCGCCAGCGGACTCGTTGGTCATGCGCTGCACGTTGGCGTTGTCCTTGGCGAGAATGGCCGTGATCTGGCCGATCATGTTGGGCACGTTGGCATGCAGGCAGGCAATGCGGCTTGCGGCGCGCGCCTTGCCCATGCTGCAGGCGGGGTAGTTGACGCTGTGCGCGATGTTGCCGTTTTCCAGGTAATCCTTGAGCTCGCTGATGGCCATGTCGGCGCAGTTGGCCTCGGCCTCGCCGGTGCCGGCGCCCGAATGCGTGGTGATAAACGTGTTGGGCATCTTGACGGTCTTGGGCGTGGCAAAGTCGCAGCTAAACCAGCTGAGCTTGCCCTCGCGCAGGGCAGCGTCGACGGCGTCCTCGTCAATGATGGTTTCGCGCGCGTAGTTGATGAGCACGGCGTCGGGCGCCAGCAGGTCGATCTGCTCGGTGCTGATCATGCCGATGGTATCGGCCTTGCTGGGCACGTGCACGGTGAGGTAGTCGCAGCCGCGGCAGAGGTCCTCGAGCGTGCCCACGCGCTGCACCTCGCGACTCAGCACCCATGCGTGCTCGACGGAAATGAACGGGTCGTAGCCGTAGACGTCCATGCCCAGATCGACACAGGCGTTGGCGACCTTGGAGCCCACGTTGCCCAGGCCGATGACGCCGATGCGCTTGCCCTTGAGCTCGCGGCCCACAAAGGCCTTCTTGGCCTTTTCGGCATCGACCTGAATCTCGGGGTCGTCGGCGTTGTCACGCACCCAGTTCATCGATTGCACCACGCCGCGGCTCGAGAGCACCAACATGCCCAGGACGAGCTCCTTGACGGCGTTGCTGTTGGCGCCGGGGGAGTTAAAGACGACGACGCCCTTCTTGGCGTACTCCTCGACGGGGATGTTGTTGACGCCGGCGCCGCAGCGGGCGATGGCGCGGATGCCCTCGGGCAGCTCGTAGCCGTGCAGGTCGGTGGAGCGCATCAGAATGGCGTCGGCCTCCTCGGCGGTGCCCACAAACTCGTAGCCCTCGCCAAATTCGACTTTGCCGTCCTTGGTAATGTCGTCGATGGTTTTAATCTTGCGCATGAAAAACTCCTTAGCGGATTTGTTTATAACAAGTGGTTTGAAGTGGCTGGTCGGTCCGCGTGTTGCGGGCTAGTTAGATCGCGGGCTCAAACTATGCTGCGCTTCGAAGTCCTTCACGTACGTGGCCAGCGCCTGCACGTCCTCCATGGTGACGGCGTTGTACACGCTGGCGCGCATTCCGCCGACGAGGCGATGGCCCTTGACGTTTTGGATCTGGTGCTCTGCCGCGCCCGCAACAAAGGCCGCGTCGAGTTCGGCGTCGCCGGTACGGAACGTGACGTTGGCGATGGAGCGGCTGTTGGCCTGCGCGGTGCCATGGAACAGCTCGCTGTGCTCGAGCAGGTCGTAGAGCAGGTTGGCCTTGGCCCAGTTGCGCTCGGCCATGGCGGCAAGTCCGCCGGTCTGCTCAACCCAACGGAACACCTTGCCGCACACGTAGATGCCAAAGGTGTTGGGCGTGTTGAGCATGGAGCCCTTGGCGGCCTGGGTCTTAAGGTTCATGTACTGCGGCGTCTGCGCAAAGGCCGGGCCGTCGGCGATCAGGTCGTCGCGCACGATGACCACGGTCACGCCAGCGGCGCCGGCGTTTTTCTGAGCGCCGGCGTAGATGAGTCCGTAGCGCTCGACGTCGAGTGGCTGCGACAAAAAGCAGCTCGAAACATCGGCGACCAGCGGCACATCGCCGCAGTTAGGCAGCTCGCGGTACATGGTGCCAAAGATGGTGTTGTTCTGGCAGATGTAGACGTAGTCGAGCCCGTCGCCCGCAGCCTCGGCGGCAATACGCGCGTTGATGTCGGCCATGTCGGGGATGCGGTCGAAGTTGGTGTCTTCGGAGCTCGCGAGCAGCACGGCCTCGCCGTACTTGGCGGCCTCCTTGTACGCCTTGTTGGCAAAGTTGCCGGTCACGATGTAGCCGGCGCGCCCGCGGCGCATGAGGTTCATGGGGATGCCCGCAAACTGCAGCGTGGCGCCGCCCTGCAAAAACAGGACACGGTAATTGTCGGGGATGCTCAGCAGGCGGCGTAGGGTTGCCTCGGCGTCGTCGATGATCTGCTGGTACATGCTAGATCGATGGCTCATCTCGAGCACGGACATGCCGCAACCGCGGTAGTCCATCATCTCGTCGGCGATCTCGGCGAGCACGCTTGTGGGCAGTGCGGCCGGGCCAGCTGAGAAGTTGTGCACACGTGCCATCTTCTAGTTCCCCCTCGTAGTCGTTTGAACGTTCGGGATACTTTAGCACAGTGGAGCGCTAGGCGCGACCGCATCACGGTAAAACTCGAGTGCGCCGCTATGATTTACAGGATGGTTACATGGGGGAGGGCGGTCGCAAGGTCTATATCGCCGGGATATACCGTGACAGGTACTCTTTGAGCGCGGGGTCGCACACATAGAGATACGTTCCTAACATGCCGCGCGTCATGAGGACGTAGTAGGCGTTGACGATGATCTTTTGCAGATCATCGTCGCTTGCCTTTTTCTTGGCAACGGCATCTTTGAAGTTTGCCCTGTTAACGTTGACTGCATCTTTGTTCGAATCGTAGTAAATGTCGGGACCCAGAATTACGAATCCGTAGTTGAGGTCGTAGCCTTGTACCGTATGAATGCATCCGACTTCGTTGACGGCGTTGGCGGAGTTAACCCAATCCTTCTGGGTTGAGTTCCAGCGTTTGGGAATGCCCTCGATGACGATATCGAACGCATCTTTGTTATTCTTCGTTTCCCACTTCCACGCAAAGCCTGCCATCATGCGGGATAGACCAACTTCTTCTTCCTTGGTTTGCTGCAGAGAGCAGAAGTCCTCAAATCGGTCGACGATTCCAAACTGGTATCTGGGGATATCGCTGTCCGGATCCCCGGCTCGCGAATCGTAAGGCTCCTATGAAAAGAGTGCTTTGAACTTCATGCCGGCATGCATGTACGCTTTGTTATCAAGCAGGTCGTAGACAAAATCGAGGTACTCATCGCCGCCACGCACGCGCATTTGGGTACTCAAGTTGAATTCTTCGGTCTCGATGCCGGCTTCTTCGAGTTGGTTGAGTCGCTGCTCAAGGCCATCTCGGTTGAGTCCCGATGCGCGGACTTGCTGTTTGGGGTCAAAGAACAGGTACGCCTTGTCGCAGCATTTGAAAATCCAATCCACCTGGCTGCTCGTGCGCGGCAAGCTGAGTCGTTCACATGTGTTGTAGAAAGCTCCGATGCCGGCGCCGGCGGATAAGTAGTTTCCCAGTCGGTGCGCCTCGTCGACAAGCAAGACGTCATACCGATCGTTTTTTGTGACGTCGTTGGGGCTCAGGATATCGCCGGGCTTTAACCCGGGGAGGAAGTGCGTGAGTTTTTTGAGCGTCTTGCTCAGAGACTCCATGGGCGTCACGAAGCCGACCCGCAGACCGGAAAGGTTCGGCTCATTTTTGATTTTGAACATGAGACTGATGGCGAGGATTGTTTTGCCTGTTCCCGGCGCGCCGTTCACGACGGTTACGCGCTCTTTCTTGGGACCGCCGTGTTTAATGTCTTCATGCTCTTGCTCGAGCCGCCTGTAAATCGCCTCAATCGTTTCGTATTGATCGGGCGTGAGCGTTTTGAAGGGCGAGAATTTGAACAGGTCGGTATTCTCGAGCTCTTCGATGGGGTGGATCGCATAGTTCTCTTCGCGAAGCTTTGTCCAGAGGTCTCTGAACTTCTGGCGATACTGAGGTCGCTCAAAATAATCGAACTGGGCATAGCCATTGTTGGCGTTGGTTACCTGGTATTTTTCGTCAGCGCAGAACAGCTCGATAAGTCGATTCTCAAACTCAAATGTTGCTGACTGATTGAAGGTCGGATTGTCAATCAGAAGGGTCCGGTCGAAGTCTTTGTCCACGTTTGCGGCGTGTTGCTTCATGCGGCGTCGATAATTGGTCGTTTGACCGATGTACGCCGTTTTGTTTTTGCTGTTGGTCAGGATGTAGAGAACAGGCCAGCTTTCGTCGTGGTGCGACCCTGGATTTGGTGTGCCAAAGTCTTGCAGCGATTCGCTTGTCTCGAAGGGCTGGGGCAGGGGAAGCGTGTATTGCCGAAGGGCGAACTCGTTACTCATGGTGGTCCGCCTTTCTGTATTCGCTGGAGCTGGTGTCGACGGGATAGCGCTCGCCGTTGCGTTTGAGTTTGGACGAGAGCGCCTTTGGGAGGTCGATTCCGTTTAGATCGGCGAAACGCAGGAGAAAGAGGAGCGTGTCAGCGACTTCGTCTTCGATGGCTTGGCGCTGATCAGGGTTATCGAACATTTCTGCAATGTGCTCGTCGCTCATAAAGCGGAAAAGCTGAAGGAGTTCGGAGGACTCTGTCGCTATGCCGATGGCAAGTTCCTTTGGAGTGTGATATTTGCGCCAATCGCGCGCATCACAAAAATCTCTGACTTGTTCCGTCATGGCAGTGAGCTTGTCCATTGTCCGTAACCTCCCTGATGTTCATTATTTTATTATGGCCGTATCTGGAGTTTATTGCACATCAGTTGGGACGTGCGGTTTGTCCGGTCGCGATTGCCCGGTAGGAGGATTCACCGTGAAGATTGAAGTTGATGTAGACCAGCTGCGCGAGGGCTTGCTCGACTACGCGGGGAGCGCGGCTGGCGTGGGCTTTCCCGCTGCCATGCTCGACGTGATGGATATCGAGGACGAGTCGCCCCAAGAGCTCCTAGCCCGAGCCGAACGCGAAGGCCTCGACCTCCGCGACTTTGCCGTCGACGATGAGGGCGACGGCTGTGACACGGATGAGGACTGGTAGCCGCGATTGAGCTTCAACCCCATCCCCTTAATAAGTTGCGGTGAAATAGGGACTGAAATGGCTGTTCAGAGGCCTATTCAATCCCTATTTCACCGCAACTTATGGGTGGGGATGGCTACGATGCCAGCGTGGCGATGACGGCTTCGTCGCCGGCGTATATGAGGGTGTCGCCGTCGGGGATGATCGTTTGGCCTTCGCGCTTGAGCATCACCACGATAAACGGGTGCTTGCCCTGCGGCACGTCGCGCAGGCGCTGACCGCCCAGGCGACCGTGGGGCGTCACGGTGACCTCGCGCAGCGTAACCTCGGCACGCTCTTCGAACGTTGGGGCTGCCATCACCAGAAGGTCGCCTTCCTCGATGACGGTATCGCCGTTGGGCAGTACCGGGTGCGCCCCGTCGCGCAGCACCAAGACCACGAGCATGTCCGTCGCGCTGCCAATATCGGCGAGCGAGCGCCCGGCAAACGGATGGCCAGCGCCCACCTTGAGCTTTACAAACGACATGCCGTCCTCGTCGCGGTAGTCGTTAAAGGTGCGGCGCACGTCGCCGGCCGCATCGATCATATCGAGTTTCTTCGCCACCGCCGGCAGTAGCGAACCCTGCACCACAATGCTCGATACGGCAATCACAAACACCAGGTCAAATAGGTCGTGTCCGCCGGGAACGCCGGCCACCACGGCAAAGAGACTAAAGACGACCGAAGCTGCTCCGCGCAGGCCCGCCCAGCTTACGAGCGCGACCTGGCTGGGATTCGTCTTAAAGGGCGCTAGGAGCACGCCGACGGCGATGGGGCGGCTCACGAAGAGCATGAACGCCATGAGCGCCAGGCCCGGCAGCAGCATCTGCGGCAGGCGTGCGGGCGTTACGAGCAGGCCGAGCAAGAAGAAGATGGTCATCTCTGCCATCTCGGTGAGGGTGTCGAAGAAGTGCGCCATCTCGACCTTACCGGTGATGTCGCTTGCGCCCAGCACAATGCCGGCCAGGTACACGGCCAAAAAGCCGTTGCCACCCAGGTAGCTCGGCAGCGCGTAGGCGACGATGGCCACGGCGAACAAGAAGATGGTCTGCGCGCCTTCGGCCGTTGCGTGTGCGCGCTCAATCAGACGGCTGGATGTCCAGCCGATGGCAAGGCCCAACCCCACGCCTAGGATGATCTGCTTGGTCAGCAGCACGGGAATGTCGATATTGCCGCCCGCCGCGAGGGTCGCGAGCACGGCGGTGAGCATGTAGGCGACGGGGTCGTTGGAGCCCGATTCGACCTCGAGCAGCGAGTCGGTGCCGCCCCTCAGCGAAAGGCTGTGCTCGCGCAGAACGCTAAAGACGCTGGCCGCGTCGGTGGACGCCACGACCGATCCCAGCAGCAGGCCGCCGATCCAGTCGAAGCCCAGCACAAAGTGGGCGAACACGCCGGTGATGCCTGCGGTGATGACGACGCCGAGCGTGCTCAGCAGCACCGCCGGCGCGGCGACGGGCTTGGCGCGGTCTATGTTGGTGTTAAAGCCGCCGTAGAACATGATGAACAATAGCGCCGTGCTGCAGACGGTTTCGGTGAGTGCGTAGTCGCTAAAGTCGATATGCGCCGGGCCGTTGACGCCCAGCAGCATGCCGAGCGCGATAAAGATAAGCAGGGTGGGGAAGGGGAGCTTTTTGCCGACGGGTTTGATGGTCAGGCACAAAATGATGACGAGGCCGATAAAAAGAAGGATCTGGTTCATGGATGGTGTCCGCTCCTGGGTGGTTGGCGTGGCACGGTTAGTTGTCTGCGGTTATTTGTACCCAAAGATGGTGGGTTTATGGGGTTGGATTGCGGGCGTGCGCGATATCGTCATAGACGGCTGCCGTCTTTGCCTCTGCTCGGAAACCCTTTCCAGCTTTATTGCAACGGAGTACAATGGGTAACGTTTAAGTTCAACTTGAAGTTTTAGTTGCGGCACCGGGCTTTGGCCGCAATGCAAGGAGAGGCGTACCATGGCGATCTATGTGACATCTGATGCTCACGGGCACGTGCGTGCGCTTGACGAGGCCCTGTCCAAGATTTCGTTGACGTCCGACGACACGCTGTACGTGTTGGGCGACATGATCGATCGCGGGCCCGATCCGGTCGGCGTTATTAAGCTCGTGCGCTCGCTGCCCAACGCCCGCGTGCTCAAGGGTAATCACGAGCAGATCATGCTCGATGCCATCATTGGCCAGGATCCGCTCGATGCCGAGACCTGGGATATCAACGGTGGCTGGACGACGCGCGAGCAGCTCAACGACATGGAATTTGACGCATACGAGGAGCTCGTGCGATGGATGGCCGCGCTGCCGCTCTACGCGGTGGCCGAGACCGAGGAGCGCCCGTATCTGCTGGTACATGCTGGAATCGAGATGAAGGCGGCGCGCGCGTTTTTGCTTGAGCATGGCGTCGATTGTGCCGATGGCGTCGGAGCGGTGGGTGCCGATCGCGAGCTGCTGCAGCAGATGCTCGCGGTGCAGTCGTCCGATGACCTGCTGTGGATTCGTCACGGCTATTGGGATGCGCCGACGGGACTGCTTTCTGCCGAGGGCGAGGGTCCGGTCGTGGTGAGCGGCCACACGCCCACGGTGTCGCTTGGGCGCTATTGCGAGGTTGGCGGCCTGGCGGGGCTTGATGAGGAGTCGGGCCGCGGGCAGATTGTGCGCCTGGGTGGCGAGGATACCGCCGGCGTGCCCGATCGTATCGATATCGACTGCGCCGCCGCCACCGGCTCCGAGTTCGGCCGCGTCGGGATCCTGCGCCTGGATGATGGCGCGGAGTTCTACGCGAATATCAACCCAGGCGAATAATCGGTGCAAAGGGTAGCTAATTTGGGACGGAGCTTTTTTGACTACTTTTGCCCTTCTGCCCGCTAATTGATTTCTCTGGGACGGGGATTAAATAATCATTTGGCTGCCCGCTGGCTAAGTGAGTAGACTTTTTTGGAAATGCCGAGCACCCAACATATTTGCCTCAATAAAACCGCAGGTCACAGACTTGTGCTCTGTCGGTGTGGTCAGGGATTCGGTAAAAATCTACTCACTTAGTTTTACGTGATGCATATTGTCTTCAACGAGGCTCCAGCCGGGGCGATTCCATCGCAAATTCCGGTGACCGGGGCAGCTAATTAGGCGCCGTAGGGGTTGCGGTCGCGCTCGATGCGCTGGCGGATGTGGGCGTACTCGATTATCAGCAGCACCAGGAGTAGGGCCATGATGGCTAGGTAGCTCACCACGGCGCCCATCAGACCCAGCAGGTTGATCAGGATCACCGGCAGCACTACGCTTACGGCGAAGCAGATCAGGTAGATTTTGGTGACGTCGCCGGCATGGCGCAGCACCGTGATGATGGCGTAGAGAAAGTCGATGGCCGCGGTGACGCCGCCGGCGACAACCATCAGCAGTGCCAGCGTGCGGTAGCGCTCAAAATTGAGGCCGTACATGAAGCTCATGAGGGGAATACCGGGACCTGCCATAAATGCGGCGCACACGCTGGTGATGACCACGATCAGTGCCATAACGGCAACAATAATCAGGTCAAAGCGACGACGCTTGCGAGGATTAGCCCAAATGCTCGACAAACGCAGGAGCTGCGGTTTATAGATAAATCCAATGCTCAACAAAATAGCCTGCGCCGGAAAGAACAGGGCATTAAAGTACAGCTGATACTTGTAGGCCAGCGTGCCTTCCATCACGAACTTGGGCATGCTCTCGATAAGGTTGAACAGGAACAGCGCGCCAAAAAGCGGGGCGCACTGGACAAACAGGTGGCCGACCTCGCGCAGGCTCACGCGGCGCGATTTTTCGGTCTCGAGCAGGGCGAGCGGCGCGGTGAACAGCACGAGCGAAGCGATGGCGGTGACACCCATGGCCATGGCCGCGATGGGCATGCTGCGCGTAAGGAACAGCGCCACGCTAAAGACCACGATGACGCCGACGGAGCGTAGCGTTTGGCTCATGCCGGCCAGGTAGAGTTTATCGGCCTGCTGCAGTCGGCCCTCGTACACGTCCGCCACGCCGTCGATCACCTTATACAGGTAGACGCCCAGGCCGATCGTGGCCATCTGCGCATCGTAGCCGCGGGCGCTGCTGTATACCAGGCCGCATGCCAGCGCGAGCGCTCCGCAGAGCCAGCGGTTGAGCTGGTAGGAGGCGAAAGAGGTTTTTTCGTCGATATCCGAGACCTGGAAATTGCGCACGCCGTAGTTGCACGCGATCATGATGAGCGTGCCGGTGACAAAGGCGATGGAGAATTTGCCAGCCTCCTCGGCGCCCACGAGCTGTGTGGACACGATGGTGAGCAACGGAAACGCCATGCCCCACACGGCGGTGCCCAGGGTATTCCAAAGGTAGTCGCGACGGGTGGCGTGATCTTCGTACTCGGCTTCTTGTGTGGAGAAGCCGCCGCCGTAGACGGCTCCGAGCAGGCGGTTCCACCAAGCGTTGACCATGCGGCGGACGGGGCCGGGCTCCCGATCGCGTTCGCGCCGGCGACGGCGTGTGGCCTGGCTGCTGTCGGGACCGCCGGCGTTACGCTGGCTTAGCTCTTGGATTCGTGCGAGCTCCTCGGCGGTGTGCGATGCGGGGAACAGGCCGTTCTCGATGCGTCCGCCCTGGGCCCTTGCGGTGCCGCTGCCCGCTACGGCGGGGTCGGCGACGCCATTGCGGCGGGCGATGGCGCGGCGAATGCTATCGAGGGGCGTGATGCTCAAAGCGGAGTCCTTTCTATTGCTGCACTCTAGTATAGACGCGACGGTGTTCGGTCGTGTTTTTGAACAGGTTGTTCGATAATTTCGGCGGCGCCATTCAGTAGACGGCATTTGGGGACGTTCCTCATGTGCCGGCACTTTGGGAACGTCCCTAAGTGCCGGCATCCGGGGACACTCCTTGGTTGTTGCCTGTTCAAGAGTGTCCCCAACGATTAGTCGTTTAAAAACGCCCCCAATGACTAGGCCGCTTGCGTGCGATTTTTGACCGTTGGGCGGGCGCTTCGCCGTTGCCGCAAAAACGTTTTTGCATATCGGGTACAACGGGCTTTACGTGAGTAAAGTGCGCGTCGCGTCCACGTGTCGCGTTTTTAAAGGAGGCCCCATGCCTGGTGTTACCCCTGCAGATGTTTTGTCCAACTTTGGTATTACGCTGGTCGAAGATCCCGCCGAGAATCAGCCCCGCCTGCTGGTCGATCTACCCGCCGCGGAGCTCGTCGAGCACGCCATCCGCCGCAACGAAGGCCGCATGGCCTCCAACGGCGCACTGGTGATCGAGACGGGAGAGCGCACTGGCCGCTCGCCCAACGACCGTTTTATCGCCGACACGCCCGACGTGCACGACAAGATCGCCTGGGGCGCCGTCAACCGCCCTCTGTCTGTCGAGAGCTACGAGGCCATCAAGGCCGGCGTTGTCGACTACCTCAACGAGCGCGACGTGTTCGTCACCCGCGGCATGGCAGGCGCCGACCGCAACCACACGCGTCGACTGCTCGTTGCCTGCGAGCGTGCCAGTCAGGCACTCTTTATTAAGCAGATGCTCGCCCGCCCGCTCGCCCGCGAAATCGCACGCACCGGTGAGCCCGACTTCTGTGTGCTCGCCGCTCCCGGCTACCAGTGCGATCCCACCATTAAGGGGCTCAACTCCAGCGCCGCCGTGGTCATCAACTTCCAGGAACGCGTGATTCTGGTCGCCGGCACCGGCTACTCCGGTGAGATCAAAAAGTCGATCTTTAGCGTCATGAACTACCTGCTGCCCGTCGAGGACGACGTGCTGCCCATGCACTGCTCGGCCAGCATGGATCCCGTCACGCACGAGACCGCCGTGTTCTTTGGCCTGTCCGGCACCGGCAAGACCACGCTTTCGGCCAACCCCACGCGCCTACTGATCGGCGACGACGAGCACGGTTGGTCCGACATGGGCATCTTCAACATCGAGGGTGGCTGCTACGCCAAATGCGAGGGCCTGGACGCGTTCCACGAGCCTGAGATCTTCAACGCCGTCCGCTTTGGCGCGATCTGCGAAAACGTGGTGCTCGACGAGAGCCGCAAGCCCAACTACGATGACGTCTCGGTCACGCACAACACGCGCGTGGCCTACCCTGTGGAGCACATTCCCAACGCGTGGACCAAGGGCATGGGCACCACTCCGAGCGTCGTGCTGTTTTTGACCTGCGACGCCTTTGGCGTGTTGCCGCCCATCTCACGCCTGACGGCCGATGCCGCCATGTACCACTTCGTGACGGGCTTTACGGCCAAGATCCCCGGCACCGAGGTCGGCGTCACCGAGCCCACGCCCACGTTCTCTTCGCTGTTTGGCGAGCCGTTTATGCCGCTCGACCCCATGGTCTATGCCAAGATGCTCGGTGAGCGCATCGCCGACGGCCGCACGCGTGTGTACCTGGTCAACACCGGCTGGATTGGCGGCGGCTACGGCGTGGGCCATCGCATCGAGCTTGCCTACACGCGCGCCCTGGTGGCCCGCGCCCTCGACGGTACCATCGAGGACAGCGAATTCGTGCATGACGATATCTTTAACGTCGACATTCCCACCACGTGCCACGGCGTGCCCGACGGCATCCTGGTGCCGCGCCAGTACTGGCAGAGCACCGCGCGCTACGACGAGGCGGCGCACAACTTGGCCGTGATGTTCGAGGAGAACTTCGAGAAGAAGTACTCGCACCTGCCCGAGTCCGTGAAGGCCGCCGGTCCGCACGCTCAGGTGCACGCCGACGCCCGTCATCGCGGCCGCGGCCTGCTGGGACTCCGACACTAGCGTTGCTTCAGGCCCAAAACCACCATAAAGGGGACAGGCACCTTTGTGGTGGTTTTACTCGCGCGGATGACTCGGGTTACAATACGCCTGACATATTGCCCCCTTCTCCGGATGGGGGCAGCGTAAGCGCTCTTGTGGCGGCACCGTAGGACTTTGAAGGTGGCCGTCGTAAGGGCGCTTTTTGTTTAGGCGCCCTCGCTCGGGCGCGCACGATGAAGGGAGAGCGCATGAAGAGTTTCGTTGCCGAGGATTCGTTTTGGGAGCTATTTCCGCAGGCGGCTGTCGGTGTTGTGGTCGTAAAGGGTATGAAGCCCGCGGCTCAGATTCCTCAAGAGGACGTGGACGCGATTGCGGCGTTGCTCGACCGCGCCAATATTGACGCGGAGCGTCATCTGACCAGCGATACTATCAGCGAGAACGCACCGGTCAAGGCATGGCGCGAGGCTTATCGGCTGTTCAAGACCAAAAAGGGCGCGCGTTGCTCAATTGAGAACCTGCTCAAGCGCGTGCTCAAGGGCAAACCGGTGGGCCACATTACGCCCGCGGTGGACATCTACAACACGGTGTCGCTGACCTACGCGCTGCCCGTTGGCGGCGAGGACCTGCATGCGATTGAGGGGGATCTTCGCTTGAAGGTGACTGACGGCGGCGATGCGTTCCTGCCACTTGGCGAGGAAACGGATGACCCGACGCTGCCCGGCGAGCTCGCCTACATCGATGACGCGGGCGCCGTATGCCGCTGCTGGAACTGGCGCGATGGCGTTCGCACGGCGCTGTCCGACGATTCGGCCGATGCATTCCTGGCGATTGAGTGCGTGGAGCCCGAGCGGATGGGGGATTGCCAGGCTGCCGTTGATCGTCTCGCCGAGTTGCTCGAGCGCTATCTGGGAGCGACGGTTGTCGTTAAGACGCTTGTGACCCGCGACAATCCCTGCGTGGGGCTGTAGCGAAGTCTACGGATCAAACTCGATGCCCCAAACCACCACAAAGGTGCCTGTCCCCTTTGTGGTGGTTTTTATGTTGATGGGTTAACAAATGGGATATTAGGGTATGGGTGTTGCCTCGTGCGGCTAAGATGTTTACCCGTTAGCATCATGTAAGCGAAAGGCGGTCGTCTCCCATGCAGCAGAACGACGAGACACGTTTCGAGGACTTTGTCGGACTGATCAGCGGGCTCTACAAGGAGATCCAGCGCATTAAGACATCCGAGGGCGCAAGGCTGGGCCTCAAGGGCTCCGACGTTATGTGCCTGTACTATCTTGAGCGCAGCAAGGACGGCCTGACTGGCGCTGACCTGGCTCGCATGGCAGGCGTGACCCGTGCCGCCGTCTCGCGCACGCTCGCGCATCTGGAGGAGGGCGGCTACGTCGAGGTCGACGACTCGGGTGATGCGGCCGTTAAGTATCGTGCCCCGGTGCGCCTGACCGCTCTGGGCGGCGAGAGCATGAGCGAGGCGGACCGCATCATTCGCGAGGTGCTCGACACCACCGGTAAGGCTATGGGTGTGGAGCAGCGCGAGCAGATGTATGCGTCGCTGCGTACGATTCTCAACACCCTGCGTGAGATCTAAGGCCGCCAAGGCATTTGCTTCCCATTAAAAACTGCATAGTCCCGTTTGAGCGCGTATGCCGTGCCGGGGCATTGCTGTCAAAATTCCCCGCGCGGGACCTGCGCAAGAAAGGATTCGTTATGTCCGTCCGCATTATTACCGATTCCGCAAGCGATATGTCGCCGGCGGAGCACCCCGCTCTGCGTGTTCTGCCGCTGTCCGTCACCTTTGGCACCGATGTGTATATGGATGGCGTCGACATCGATCACCAGCGCTTTTACGAGATGCTTGTGGAGCGCGATGAGCTGCCCAAGACCGGTCAGGTCAACCCGTACGCCTTTTCGCAGGCGATTGCCGAAGCGCGTGAGGCCGGCGATGAGGCCGTGATTATTACCGTGGGCGCCAAGCTCTCGGGCACCAACCAGAGTGCTCGTACGGCACTTGCCGAGGCGCCGGGCGGCGACATGTTCGTCGTGGACAGCAATAACGTGACCTTGGGCGAGCGCGTGCTGGTCGAGTATGCGCTGCGCCTGGTGGACGAGGGCCAGGGCGCGGCTCAGGTTGCGGCGGCTGTCGAGGCCGTGCGCGACCGCGTGGTCGTCATCGGCCTGCTCGAGACGCTGGAGTACCTGGTGCGCGGCGGTCGCCTGTCTGCTGCGGCCGGTGCCGTGGGTACGCTGCTCAACGTAAAGCCCGTGGTGGCTGCCGAGGACGGTCTGATCGTGCAGCTGGGCAAGGCGCGCGGTTCCAAGAACGGACGTAACCTGCTCAACCAGAAGGTCGAAAAGGCGGGCGGCATCGACTTTTCCATGCCGCTGGCGCTCGGCTATACGGGCCTTTCGGATGCGGTGCTCAAGAAGTATATCGAGGACAGCGCGGCACTGTGGGCTGGCCACACCGAGGGCGAACTGCCCGTTCACACCATCGGCGCCACCATCGGCACCCATGTAGGCCCCGGCGCCGTAGCCGTAGCCTTCTTCCAGCCCGTTAACTAGCCCACCTGCCAAAACCACCACAAAGGGGACAGGCACCTTTGTGGTGGTTTATGCTATTCCGGGTGGAAGGGAGCGAGCAATGGCGTCTGAGGGCTTTTTTGAGCGGGTGTACGAGGTGGTCGAGCAGATTCCCGAGGGGATGGTCGCCACGTATGGTCAGGTGGCGCTGCTTGCTGGACGTCCACGAAGTGCGCGGTACGTGGGGTATGCCCTGCATGGCAATCCGCGCCCCGGCGAGATTCCCTGTCACCGCGTGGTGTTTGCCGATGGCCGCATATGCGATGGTTTTGCTTTTGGCGGTCCCGATGCTCAACGTGAGCTTTTGCTAGGGGAGGGTGTGGCGTTTAAGGACGACATGCACGTCGACTTGGCCGCCTGTCGCTGGCCTGCAGGGCTCTAGCGGCTCTGCCGTGGTTAAAACCACCACAAAGGTGCCTGTCCCCTTTGTGGTGGTTTAGTTTACTGGGGCTAACTTATGGAGAAGCTATGGCGGGCGATATTGATGCAGCAAAGTAAACCACGGTGAACTATATTGTATTCAGCAACGGAGCAGGCAATAGGCGATGAAAAAGCCTGCCCTGTTGAGTTTGATTCGCATTCCTCCCCTCTGTGCGATTCAACGGTGTACTTCGGGAACAGGCCCGCTGGCAACTAACTGCCAGCGGGCCTGTTCCTGTTTGTCGGGGGAGTGCAATGGGCAGAGCCGAACCGGTCGGGCACCAAAAAGGCGGACGCCGTAGCGCCCGCCCTATAGCAATCGAAAGTTCTAGCCAGCAGATCGATCTAGTACACCATGCCCATGGCGTCCTGAACCTCGGCCAGGGTCTGCTCGGCAATCTCGTTGGCGCGACGGTTGCCCTCGTGCAGCACGTCCTTCACATAGTCCAGATCGTTCTCATAGCGCTGACGACGCTCGCGGATCGGCGCGAAGTACTCGTTGACGGCCTCGGTCACGTACTTCTTGAGCTGGCCGGAGCCGCCCATGCCAATCTCCTCGGCAATCTCGACCTCGGAACGGCCAGTGCAGATGGCGGCGGTTGAAAGCAGGCCGGACACGCCGGGGCGATTCTCGGGATCGAACGTGATCATGCGCTCGGAGTCGGTCTGGCTCTTCTTGATGCGCTTGGCCGTCTCCTCGGCGGTCATCGAGATGTTAATGGCGTTGCCGTAGCTCTTGCTCATCTTGCGCCCGTCCAGGCCGGGCAGCAGCGGGGTCTCGGACAGCAGCGCGTCGACCTCGGGGAACACCTTGCCGTAACGGTTGTTAAAGCGGCGGGCGATGGTGCGGGTGAGCTCGATGTGCGGCAGCTGGTCGCGACCGACGGGCACCACATTGCCCTTGCAGAACAGGATGTCGCAGGCCTGGTGCACCGGGTAGGTGAGCAGAAGGCCGGTGAGCTCGTGGCCCGAGGCCTCCATCTCGGCCTTGACCGTGGGGTTGCGCGCCAGCTCGGCCTCGGAGACCAGCGACAGGAACGGCAGCATGAGCTGGTTTGCGGCGGGTACGGCGGAGTGCGCGTAGATCATGGTCTTGTCGGGGTCGATGCCGCAGGCAAGGTAGTCCATGACCATGTTGTACACGTTGTCCTGGATGTGCTCGGTCGTATCGCGGTCAGTGATGACTTGGTAGTCGGCGATGAGCACGTTGGTCTTGGCGCCCATGTTCTGCAGCTCAACACGGCCCTTGAGGGTGCCGAAGTAGTGACCCAGGTGCAGACGGCCGGTGGGGCGGTCGCCGGTGAGCATGGTGAACTTCTCGGGCGTTTTGGCCAGGCCCTCGCGAATGGCGTTGCTCTTTTGCAGCGCGACTTCGTAGCTGTTCTCGTTTGGCATGATTGCTCCTAACGTATGTTCATGGGTCAAGATGATAACGCGTTTATTGGAGGGTCGGGGCGTAAGTACGCGAGGGGCGGGAGAGCGGCGGCATGTGCGATGGGCGCGGCGTGGCTGCGCGTTTGGCCGGCGGCGCCTGGGCGCATCCTCGGCAGCTTACCCTAGCGCCTGTGGTGGCGCTCCTCCCTGCGTTCTTCTGCCGCCTGCTCCTCCTGCTTAAAGGCGGGATCGTCGGGGGTGACGAGCTCGTCCTCGTGCGTGCGCTTGTTGTAATGGTGGCGCAGCACGGGCTCAAACAGGTGCAGGTGCTTGGCAAAGGCCGCCGAGCCAATGGCGAGTACGGTAAAGATGAGCACGCGCATGGGCACCTCGACCTGGTTAATCGCGGCGGCGCCGGCCGAAAGCATGATGCACCAGGCGTAGATGAGGAGCACTGCCTGCTTTTGGTTGTAGCCCTCTTGGATCAGGCGGTGGTGGATGTGGCCCTTGTCGGCCTGCCCGATGCTAATGTGGGCGCGCTTGCGGCGCACGATGGCGCTAAACGTGTCGATGATGGGCACGCCGGCAACGATGAGCGGGATGATAAGCGAGGTGAGCGCGGCGGTGCGGCTCACGTTGAGCAGCGAGATGGAGCCCAGCGCAAAGCCCAGAAGCAGCGACCCCGAGTCGCCCAAGAAGATGCTTGCGGGGTTGAAGTTGTAGCGCAAAAAGGCCAGACAGGCGCCAAAGAGCGCAATGGAGAGCGCGGCGGCGTCGATGCGGCCCGAGAGAACGGCCATCGAAAACATGGTGAACGACGCGATGCCGCAGATGCCCGTGGCCAAGCCGTCGAGGCCGTCGATGAGGTTAATGATGTTGGTGAATGCCACCAGATAGATCACGGTGATGGGGTAGGCGAGCCATCCGAGCATGATCTCGCCGGGGGCAAACGGGTTGACGATGACGCCGATCCGTAGGCCGCCGATACAGGCGATAAGCGCGGCGAGGACCTGTCCGGCCAGCTTTTGCTTGGGCTTGAGCTGGAAGACGTCGTCGATAGCGCCGGTCGCAAAGATGACGGTAAAAGAAAGCGCAAGTATGGGGTAGCTGATGTGCAGACGGGGGTGGGGCACCAAAACGGGCGGCCAACCCAGGTACCAGGTGCCTAGGATTTGCACAATACAGGCAACGACCAGGCCCAAAAACACCGCCGTTCCGCCCAAACGCGGGATGGGCTTGGTGTTGATGCGGCGCTTAGAAGGATAGTCGACGGCGTCGAGCTTAATTGCCAAGCGCTTGACCAGGGGCACCGTGAGGAAGGTCGTGATGAAGGCCGCTGCTGCCACGCATAGATACGGTATGTAGCTCTGGGATGAAGCCATGAATCTAAAAACCGCCAAGCGTCGAAGGAAAAGGTCAAAGGTTGCTAAGCGCAAAGGGCATAGCCGAACCATGATACTCGACCAAGGGGGGTGCATGGAATTGCACGCAGCGATAATCACGCGCTTACCAGATATTAGGGTATTGTCGATAGCTTGTCGGGATACCGGCGGGGATCCATATGGGCTGTAATGGTGGTTTTCGGCAAATGAAAACCACCCCCCACGTTACGAAAATGAACCCACCTAAAACAGGTGGGTGCCCTCATCGACTGTTCCAGCGTCCTTAACAACGAAGGATACCTGTACTAGGTACGACTGTGTGGGCTCCCTAAATAAACGCGACGGTTCACCCAGTTGCTCCGCGGGGGGCGGAATACCTACATCATAAAGCGGCACTTTGTCGATTCCAGTCTTGACATTATAAAAATCGTGTCGGACGATTACGGCGCCTTGGGCTCGAGCCGTCTGTGCGGTTGGTCCCTTTACGTTTGAGCTGCTGAATCATTGTTTTGGAGCATGTTTTTATGCCGACGTCGTTGACCGAACTTTTTTCGCCCGCCTGCCATTTGTGTCCGCGCCGTTGCGGTGCGGCGCGCGACGAGGGCGCGCGTGGCGTGTGCGGCGCCGACAACACGCTTAAGGTCGCCCGCGCGGCGCTCCATATGTGGGAGGAGCCGCCCATTTCGGGCGAGGCCGGCTCGGGTACGATTTTCTTTAGCGGCTGTTCGCTCAAATGTATCTACTGCCAAAACCACGAGATCTCGACGGGCAATTTCGGTCTTGAGATTTCGCCCGAGCGTTTGGTCGAGATTATGCTGGAGCTGCAGGACCAGAGCGCCAATAACATCAACCTGGTGACGGCGACGCACTATGCGCACCTGTTGCCTGCCGCGATTGCCGCGGCACGGACGCGCGGGTTGGTCATCCCAATTGTCTACAACACGAGTGGTTACGAGCGCGCGAGTGCCGTGGCGGCGCTGGGCGACCTGGTCGACGTGTGGCTTACGGACTTTAAATATGCCGATGCCGGGCTTGCGCAGTCGCTCTCCCACATTAAGGACTACCCGCGTGTGGCCGTGTCGGGCTTAGCGCAGATGGCACGCGAGATCGAGCGCCGCGGGGGAGAGCTAGTGGACGAGAATGGGCTCATGAAGCGCGGCATGATCGTGCGCCACCTGGTGCTGCCGGGGCATGCGGATGACTCGTGCCGCGTGCTAGACCTTGTGTGGCAGACGGTGGGCGACGTGCCGATCTCGGTCATGAACCAGTACACGCCCAATGCGCTCATGCGCGAACAAGGCGGCGACCTGGCGCGCGCCGTGACGCGCGAGGAGTATGAGCAGGTGCTCGACCATGCCGACGACCTGGGCTTTACGACGATGTTCTGGCAAGAGGGCGGCGCGGTAGACGAGAGCTTCACCCCAGCCTTCGATACCACCGGCGTCCTTACCAGCACAAAGTAACGCATTCGCCGATGATTTTTAATCCCTGTCCCAGAAAAATCATCGGGGTGGCTCGGACGTTCGAAAAGTAGTCAAAAAAGCCGCGTCCCAAAAAGACTGGGTATTGGGCGTTGACAGTTGGCGAGCCGTAGGTAAAATATCAACTTGTCCTGGGGACGTAGCTCAGTTGGGAGAGCGCTGCCGTCGCATGGCAGAGGCCGAGGGTTCGACTCCCTTCGTCTCCACCCTTGGATTTGATAAGCCGCTGACATTGTGTCGGCGGCTTTTTTTAAAAGAAAGGGCTGTACCATGGCCGAGCTTGAGTCCCAACCACTGTCTGCCGAGGAACGCGCCGAGTTGGAAGAGCTCCGCGCCGAGAAAGCTCGTCGCGAGGCCCAGGAAGAGGCACGCCGCGAGCGTGAGGAGCTGACCGCCCTGCGTGCCGAGCGCGAGAAGGCCGAGGAGGCCGCCGCGAACGTCGCCCCCGCGCCCAAGCCCGCGCCCGCACCCAAGCCCGCTGCTGCGAAGCCTGCACCTGCCGCGCCCAAACTTCAGCCTAAAAAGGCCGCTCGTCCCAAGTCCGTCGATCCCAAGCCGAGCCGTGACGAGATGAGCTTTGCCCAGCGCATGGTTACCTCCAAGGAGCCTGCGGGTGAGAACGAGATCCCCGGTATGGCGCCGGCTCAAAAAATCATCATTGTCCTTGCCCTCATCGCGTTTGTCATCTTTATGGGCTACACGATCCTGACCAGCATGGGCCTGCTCTAGCCCATTCGCGCTGGGCTCCATGCCCGCACGCCCGCCTCGCCAACCCTCAACCTCTGCACAACGCATCCGAAAGGTCGCCCCATGGCTTTGACCGACATCTCGCATCCCACCGACATTGCAATGCTCACTGATCTGTACGAACTCACTATGGCCCAGGGCCTGTGGGAGAGCGGCAAGGCCAATGAGCAGGGTTGCTTTACGGCGTTTTACCGCGACCATCCCTTCGGCAGCGCGTATGCCGTCATGTGCGGCACCGCCGAGCTGCCCGAGCTTGTCGAGAACCTGCGCTTTACGCCCGAGGACATCGACTATCTAGCTTCGCTCCAGGCTCCGGCCGGCGGCTCGATGTTTAAGCCCGCATTCCTCGACTACCTGCGCAACTTCCGCGCGCATGTGAACATTGACGCCGTGCCCGAGGGCGAGCTCGTCTTTCCGCGCGAGCCCATGGTGCGCGTCACCGGCCCCGCGCTGGAGTGCCAGCTGCTCGAAACGGCGTTGCTCAACATTGTCGGCTTCCAGACGCTTGTCGCTACCAAGACGGCGCGCGTGGTGCTGGCGGCGGACGGCCGTCCCGTTGCCGAGTTTGGCCTGCGCCGCGCCCAGGGTCCCGATGGCGGGCTGGCCGTCGCGCGCGCGAGCTACGTTGCCGGCTGCTCCTCTACATCCAATGTGCTCGCCGGCCGCCGCTACGGTATTCCCGTCTTTGGCACTCATGCGCACAGCTGGGTGATGAGCTTCGATTCCGAGCTCGAGGCATTCCGGGCTTTTGCTAAGTCGAGTCCCAAGAACTGCACGCTGCTCATCGACACCTACGACGTACGTGAGGGCTGCGAGCATGCCATTACGGTTGCCAAGGAGATGGAGGCGGTGGGCGAGCGTCTGTCGGCTATTCGCATCGACTCCGGCGACCTCGCCAAGCTCTCCAAGTATGTGCGCGGCCGTTTTGATGCCGAGGGCCTGCCCTATGTGGGGATCTCGGTTTCTAACGATCTGGATGAGTACACGATTCAGTCGCTGCTCGACCAGGGCGCGCCCATCGATAGCTTTGGCGTGGGTACCAAGCTTGCGACCTGCTATGACCAGCCGGCGCTGGGCGGCGTGTACAAGCTTTCCGCCCGCCGTGCGAGCGAGGCAGATCCATGGACGCCGGTGGTCAAGCTCTCCGAGCAGCCCTACAAGCGCACGATCCCGGGTGTGCAACGCGTGCGCCGTTATTACGACGGCTTTGGCGGCCCGGTCTGCGACATGATCTACGACGAGGACCATCTGGCGGGGGAGGGCGCCGCGCGCGGCAATACCCTCGTGGCCGTGAATGATGCCGCCCTGGTGACCGACGTGTCCGAACTTGAGTATCGCGAGCTGCTGGTGCCGATCGTGCGCGATGGCAGCGCGGTGGCTCCGCGTGAGAGCATCCAGGACGCGCGCGAGCGCTGTGCTTGGGCACTCGATCATCTGGACGCAGCTTTCAAGCGCTTCCTGTACCCGCAGACCTATGTGGTGGGCATGGAACAGGGCCTGGCTCAGGTGCGCGACGAGCTCGTGCGCAAGAACATGGCCGCGGCTTCGGCCTTCCCCTGGGCAAAATAATCCGAAGGGGACGGAGGAACACGGATTATTTTCTCGCTCGGCCCGTTCGCCCGTTCGCTGAACATTCGATTGGTTTGACGTATGACGACTTCTTATAAAACGATGGTGGTAAAGATCGGTTCGTCTACGGTGGTGGGCGCCGACGGCAAGGTCAACCGCGCCTTTATCGGCGGGCTTGCCGATCAGGCCGCAGCGCTGCGCGAGCTTGGCTGGCGCCTGGTCGTGGTGAGCTCGGGCGCTATCGCCTGTGGCTATCCCGTGCTGGGCTTCGACCACAAGCCGGTCGGCGACCTGCCGAGCCTGCAGGCGTGCGCCTCGGCTGGTCAGTGCATCATCTCGTCGGCCTACGACGAGGAGTTCCATGCACGGGATCTGCTCACCTCGCTCGTGCTACTCACGCGCCACGATACGGCCCGCCGCACGTCCTACCTGCACGCACGCGACGCCCTGCTGCGCCTGGTGGAGCTTGGCGTGGTGCCTGTTGTCAACGAGAACGATACCGTTACCGTCGACGAGATCAAGTTTGGCGACAACGACACGCTGGCGGCGCTTGTGAGCTGTCTGGTTTCCGCCGATCTGTGCGTGACGCTCTCGGACATCGATGGCCTCTACACCGCCAATCCGCACGAGGACCCCACGGCCGAGTTCGTCCCGGTTGTGCATAAGATCGATGCCAAGATCATCGCCTCGGCGGGCGATTCTTCCACATCGGTTGGCACGGGCGGCATGATTACCAAGATTCGCGCGAGCCGCATTCTCATGACGGCGGGCATTCAGAGCGTGATTTGCTCGGGCGAGGAGCCCGATGCACTTGTGCGCCTGGCCCGCGGCGAGAGCGTGGGCACGCTGTTCGATCCGCCGGCGGAGCGCCTGGATATTGCGCCTCGCAAGCTGTGGATCGCGCTGGGTGACAAGGCGCATGGCTCGGTGACGGTCGATGATGGTGCCGCGAAGGCGCTGGTCAGCCGTGGTTCTTCCTTGCTTGCGGTTGGTATTCGCGAGGTCGATGGCGCGTTTGCTGAGGGCGATGTGCTCGACGTATGCGACCCGAGCGGCATGGTTGTCGCCCGCGGTATCGCCGAGGCCGATTCGGACGTGCTGGAGCTTGCTGCCGGCCGCCGCCAAGACCAGATTGCCGGCAACCGCCTGCTCGCAGACCTGGCCGAGAAGCCCGCGATCCATAGGGACAACTTGATAGTGTTCGCCTAACCAATTGACGCTGCAAACGCCCCTAAGCGGCAATCTGACGTTCAATCGTCGGGCATGACCAAAAGGTCAATGCCCTCCTCTTTCACGTCACCTTGCTCGCTTAGGGGCGTTTTCGCTTTCTGTCCTCTACCAGCGGCATTGTCGTTGCCGGCACTTGGGGACGTTCCTATTGTGCCGGCAGACGGGGACACTCCTTTGCTAGAAGATCTGGCGCAGGTCTCCGCGGTTGAGGGCTTCGTCGAAGAGGTGCTTGAACACCACGCTGCCGTGCAAGCCGTCGTGCTCGAACTCGTTGGTCACCCAGGCATGCGAGTTGCCCACGCGGCCGAGCGTATCGAGCTGCATGCCCGAGTCCACGTACATGTCATCGAAGTACACCGCGGCCTGCAGGGGCACCTCGTTGCACGCCAGGCGCTGCGGGTCGTAGATCTTGTCCCAGCTTGTGTCTTCCATCAGCAGATCCATCGCCGGCTTGAAGGGCTTGAGCTCGGGCATCTGCTCAAACATCCACGGGAACATGGCCTCGCCGGTAAACATGAGCGGGCGCGCGAGCGTGTCGAACTCGGCACGATGGGCCTTTTCTTCGGCTGCGGCCCAGCGAATTGGCATGGTGTCGCCATCGGCGTAGATGAACTCCTGCAGCGTCCAGTACAGCGGATTCGTGCGCGTGTTGGTGCGCTCGAAGGCGCGCATCAAAAAGCTGTCAGATACCGAGGCACCGCAGGTCAGCGTGCCGTCACCGTCAACAAAAGCATGATCGATAATCCAATGCATGCGTTCAAAGCTCGGCTTCATGCCAAAGTCGCTGCCCATGAGCTGCAGGCGCTCGACCGTCATCGGCGAGCCGTCGGGCAGCACGGGCTTCTGAGCCTCGAGCGCATCGGCCAGGGCTGCCACGCGCTCGACGTCAGCGGGGTAGCGGTCGTAATACTGCTGCGTCTTGGCGGCCATGCGCGGGAAGGTGTGCGTGTAGACCTCGCTGGCGCTCGCCGGCACGTGCGGAATGCCACCACAGGTAAAGCTTGCCGCCACGCCCTCGGGGAAGAGCGACAGATAGCTCAGCGTCAAAAAGCCGCCATAGCTCTGGCCGAGCGTGACCCAGGGCTTGCCGCCAAAGCCCACCAGGCGCAGGTATTCAAAATCGCGCACGATGGAGCTGGCGAGGTGACGCTTGAGGAAGTCCGCCTGCGAGCGGGCGGCATCGGCGCCGACGGCCGTCGCGCGATCACCCAGCGCCGCGATGGTGCGACCGTCAACACAGCTGCTGCGTCCGGTGCCGCGCTGGTCGGGCAGGACCACGCGGAAGTGCTTGACGGCCTCCTCGATCCAGCCGTCGCTCGTGGGCGACAGCGGACGCGGGCTCTCGCCGCCGGGGCCGCCCTGCAAAAACAGGAGCAGCGGCAGATCGTCGTTGATGCGGTCGGGCGCGCAAACCACGCGGTAGAAGAGCTTGATGCTCTCGGGCGCGCCGGCGATTGGTGCCGGCATAGCGCCGCGGCGCATGGTGCTGCCGACGGCCAGGAGCATTGGCTCCAGGCCGCGCCAGTCGAGGGGGACGTCGATGCTGTGGTCCTCGACATACAGGCCGGGGACGTGGTACGAAGTAACGAGGGCCATGTGAGTCTTCCGTTCGTTGCGGTGTTTCGGGTTGACCAATTCTACCGCCGCGGGCGAGGCCATGCGCAAATCGGCTACCATGGTTGCAAACTTCTAGGAGAAAGGGCCGTCCATGTCGGTCGATATAGCCACGTATGTCCACGATCTTGCCGTTGCCGCTAAGGCAGCGTCGGCCTCGCTTGCCACGGCGAGCGACGAGCAGCGCCAGGAGGCCGTGCGCGCCATGGCCGCAGCACTGCGCAACGGTATCGACTCCATCGTCGCCGCCAACGAGCTCGATATGTCCGCTGCGCGTGATGCGGGCACCTCGGTCGGATTGCTCGATCGTCTGCTGCTGACGCCCGAGCGCGTCGAGGGCATGGCCGCCGGCCTGGAGAAGCTCGCCGAGCTGCCCGATCCCGTGGGCCGCGTGCTCGATCACCGTGTGCTTGCGAGTGGCGTGGACCTTACGCGCGTGAGTGTGCCGCTGGGCCTGGTTGCCATGGTCTACGAGGCGCGCCCCAACGTGACGGCCGATGCCGCGGGCATCTGCATCCGCACCGGCAACGCCTGCATCCTGCGCGGCGGTTCGCTGGCCTATCACTCGTGCGCCATGATTGCCGAACTGCTGGCCGATGCGCTTGAGGCCCAGGGCTTTCCACGCGAAGCTATCTCGATGATCGAGTCCACCGACCGCGAGGCCACCGGCGAGCTCATGAAGCTCCGCGGTATTGTCGATGTGCTCATTCCGCGTGGCGGTGCGGGCTTGATCCAGCGCTGCGTGCGCGAGTCGCTTGTGCCGGTGATCGAGACGGGCACAGGCAACTGCCACATCTACGTGCATGAATCCGCCGATTTTGACAAGGCGCTCAACATTATCGTCAACGCTAAGACGCAGCGCGTGGGCGTGTGCAATGCCGCCGAGTCGCTGCTGGTCGACCGTGCCGTGGCGGATTCGTTTTTGCCGGCGGTCGTTGCCGTGCTGCACGACCACGGCGTGCTGATTCACGGCGACGAGGCCACGTGCGCCGCATGCGCTGCCGCCGGGCTTGCCGAGGGCGACGACTATGTAGCCGCGACTGAGGAGGACTGGGGCCGCGAGTATCTGGCGCTCGAGATGAGCGTGAAGGTCGTGGCGAACGAGGACGAAGCCATCGCGCACATCAACCGCTACGGCACCATGCACTCCGAGGCCATCGTTGCCGAGGACGAGGATGCCTGCGAGCGCTTCCTGGACGCGGTCGATGCCTCGGCCGTGTATGCCAACGCCAGCACGCGCTTCACCGACGGCGGCGAGTTTGGCCTGGGCGCCGAGATCGGCATCTCGACCCAAAAGCTCCACGCCCGCGGCCCCTTTGCCGCCGAGGCCCTCACTACCTACAAATACAAGCTCCGCGGCACCGGCCAGGTCCGTCCCTAAACCTGTTGCAAACGAAAAACCACCACAAAGGCGCCTGTCTCCTTTGTGGTGGTTTTAGGTGGCGTGGGCGGTTAGGCCTGGAAGGTATCGCGATCGGGCGCGAAGGATTGCATGGCCGCGATGGTACGGTCGAAGAGCTCGGGAAGCTCCCAGCCCAGCATCTCGGCGCCCTGCGAAATCACGTCGCGTGAGCAGCCGGCGGCAAAGCGCTTATCCTTGAACTTTTTCTTGAGCGACTTGGTCGTAAAGTCCATGACGCTTTTGCTCGGACGCATGATCACGGCAGCACCGATTAGACCGGTGAGTTCGTCGCAGGCAAACAGGATCTTCTCCATCTGCAGCTCGGGCTTGGGCAGCGAAGAGTTGAAGTCGGACGTATGCGTCTGAATTGCGCGGATGAGCTCGGGCGATGCGCCCTCGTCCTCGAGGATCTCGGCCGCATAGATGGTGTGGTTCATGGGGTCATCCTCATGCTCCTCCCAATCCAGGTCGTGCAGCAGGCCGACGATGCCCCAAAACTCCTCGTTCTCGGGGTCGAACTCGCGCGCAAAGTAGCGCATGGTGCCCTCGACCGTCTCGCCATGGGTGATGTGGAACGGGTCCTTGTTGTGCTCGTTGAGCAGTTCGAATGCGCGGTCGCGGGTGATTCCGGCGGTAAGCGGCTCTGCCATAAGAGACTCCTTGTGCTCGTGGGTATCGCTAAGAATGAATACTACTGGAACAAGAAAACCACCACAAAGGTGCCTGTCCCCTTTGTGGTGGTTTTTGGCGCGGATGGGTTAGTTGAGGGCGGCTTGGGCTAGGCGAGCTTCGGCGTCCTCCTCGGTGACGCCCAAGGCCACGGCGAACTCCTCGATGGAACGACGCTTGGCCTCCTTGAGTACGCGCATGTAGTAGGAGCTGGGCTTTTTATCAGCTTCCTCGGCCTGGCGAATGCGGTGCATCATGGTTTTTGCCACACGGACTGTCTCGGGTGCACCTAGCTTAAGCTGCTGCTTAAAGTGCGTTTCCTCAAGCGAGCTGTTGCGCTCGGTAAAGGCGTCGCATTCCAGCTCGTCGTAGTGGCTCAGCAGGTGCTCGGCATCCTGTTGAGAGATGGCGGCATGTAGACGGTCGGCCTGCGCCACGGGGTACATGAGAATCGTCTGCGCATGCCCCTGCTTGGTCTCGAGCAGCAACATGGGCTGCGGCGTGTCGTCCCTAAAACCGACGACGGTGCAGACGCCCTGGCCCGGATGAATGACGTGTTGACCGATTGAGAACATGCTACCTCCAACTTATACGAATTTGCGTATGTCTAGAATACCACGCTGACGTGCGCAAACCATCACTTTATGCCCTTGATTATCGACTTTATCCGAACACCTCCCACATTCATCCGTACATGTACGGA
>UQHT01000001.1 GCA_900540875.1 uncultured Collinsella sp. | reverse complement strand
GGCGGCCAGGTGCCGGGGGCTATTTCCGCGTTGCGCTAGCTGCGGAAACGCGGGGTCCGTTCAGGCTGTTGCGTTGAGATTGAAAATCAACCAATAAATCAGGAGGGCATTCACTGGAACACCCTCCGGTTTTGGTGATTACCGTGCGCCTACCCTTGTTTTTTGCCTTGCGGCCCGTTTCCGTTCCTTTTCAGCCTGTTCCTGCTGGTAAGCGGCCTCTAATATTCTGTCCGCCTGTTCCGTGCCAATGGCCCGCCTGACCCGCTCATAGTCTCTGACCTTTCCCTTTAGGCTGTCTCGCTCGGCGCAGACCTCGTAAATCCTTTCTGACAGGGAACTATTTTTGCTGACCTCCCGGCCATAGTCCGCTTGCAGCCGCTCAAATTTGGATTTGAGGTCGCAGTAGGCCCGGTAGACAGATCGCAGTACCTTGACGATCTTCGCCCATAAGGGCTTGGCCTTTTTCTCCCGGTAGGCCCTGGCCGATTCCAGCGGTCCCGCTTCTGGCAAGACCTGTTCCGGGTCGCTGGAAAATTCCTCCGCCAGCTTCTCCATGCCTTTCAGCATGGGGGCCACATCGTTTAGTTTGGCCTTGGCCTGGGCCGCTTTCTTCTCGGCAGCTGCCGCCTCCCTGTTCTTTCGGTCAACCTCGGCCTGGGCCAGCACAGCCGCCTCCTGAAGCTGTGCAAGCCGCTCCTGTTCACACTTCACCTTGAACTGCGTGACCGTCAGATGTTCCTCGGAACTGCCACGCTCTCCACGCTCCAAGTCCGTGTAGCCAGCGGAGCGCATCTGCTGAAAGAAATCATCCTGCAAGACGCTGTACGACTTTCTCAGCACAGGCTTGCCCTTTGCTGTTCGTAATGGCTCCCCGGTAGCCTCGTCTACTGCGGGCCGGGACGCCCACTTTTTGCTCATGCTGACCTGCATAACGGTTTCTTTGACCTTGCCCACCAGGGATTTGTCCTTACACCGCTTTGTCCATCGTATCTCCTTCTCCACCACCTTTACTCCCCATTTACGACCTGGGGAAACGCCGTGCGGAGACCGCCAAAAAGCCTATTGAGTTCGATTTGAGTTTCACGGGCCCCAAAACGGGCCTGTTTGGTCCTCTGGGACAAAAACCGCGCGTCTACTCACTTGGGATGAATCCCTACTCCCATTCCTCCGAATACCGCCCAGTGCTTTGCCGTCTTGAAATACGGGGAGTAAATGGCGAAATCGCAGGTGAAAGGGAGTAAAAAGCCAAAGAAAAAGCCTCCGTTCCAACGCAGGAACGGAGGCTCGATAATCGGTTTTACTCACCAATGTCGCTGGTGGCTTTGCCGTGACCCTCGTACGAAACGAAACTCAGAGGCACAGTGCGGCACTAAAAAGTGCAGGTCAAAGCCCTATCGGCTTACTCCCACTCAATCGTCGCGGGCGGCTTAGACGTGATGTCGTAGCACACGCGGTTGGCGCCGGGGACCTCGGCAACGATGCGGCCGGAGATGCGGGCCAGTACGTCGTAGGGCAGCTTGGCCCAATCAGCGGTCATGGCATCGCTGGACTCGACGGCACGCAGGATGATCGGGCGCTGGTAGGTGCGCTCGTCACCCATAACGCCGACGGACTTGATGTCGGGCAGGACCGCAAAGTACTGCCAGCAGCTGTGCTCGGAGTTGCGCTCGCCGGTCTGCTCAAACAGACGCTGGTTGTAGGCGTCGAGCTCCTCGCGCACGATAGCGTCGGCATTCTTGAGGATCTCGAGCTTCTCCTTGTCGACCGCGCCGATGATGCGGATGGCAAGGCCCGGGCCCGGGAAGGGCTGACGGAACACGATGTGACCCGGCAGGCCTAACGCCAGGCCAAGTGCGCGGACCTCATCCTTAAAGAAGTGGTCGAGCGGCTCGATGAGGTCGAAGTGCACGCCCTCGGGGAACGGGATCAGGTTGTGGTGGCTCTTGATGGTGGCCGTCTTGCCGCCCGTCTTGCGAGCGCCGGACTCGATGATGTCGGGGTAGATGGTACCCTGAGCCAGGTACTTGACCGGCCTTCCATCGGTCTCGAGCTGCTGCGCCACGGCGAAGAACTCTTTCCAGAACTGCGTACCGATGATGCGGCGCTTCTCCTCGGGCTCGGTCACGCCGGCCAGAAGCTCGGCATAACGGTCCTCGGCGTGGACGTGGATAAAGTCGACGTCAAACTGTTTGGTGAAGACCTCCTCCACCTGCTCGGGCTCGCCCTTGCGCAGCAGACCGTGGTTGATGAACACGCAGGTCATCTGCTTGCCCACGGCGCGGGCGCCCAGCGCAGCCACGACGGAGGAGTCGACGCCACCGGACAGGGCCAGAATCACGCGGTCGTCGCCGACCTTCTCGCGAAACTCGGCCGTCATGGTCTCGACCAGGTTGTCCATGCTCCAGTTGGGCTCCAGGTCGCAGATCTCAAACAGGAAGTTGCTCAGCAGCTGCTGACCGTACTCGGAGTGCTTGACCTCGGGGTGAAACTGCGTGGTGAAAATCTTGCGCTCGACGCATTCCATGGCGGCAACCGGGCACACGTCGGTGCTGGCGGTAACGGTAAAGCCCTCGGGCACCTCGGACACGGCGTCGCGGTGGCTCATCCACACGGTCTGCTCCATAGGCGTGGAGTTAAAGAGCTTGGCGCCAGCCGTGCGCGTGATGGTGGCGCGGCCGTACTCGCCCACCTCGGAGTGGCCGACCTTGCCGCCGAGCGTCACGGCCGTGATCTGATGGCCGTAGCAAAAGCCCAGGACGGGAAGGCCCAGGTCAAAGATAGCGGGATCGATGGACGGAGCGTCCTCAGCGTACACGGAGGCCGGGCCGCCAGAAAGGATGAGCGCAGAGGCGTTCATCTCGCGAATCTCATCGGCCGAGATGTCGCAGGGAACGATCTCGGAATACACGTTGAGGTCGCGGACGCGACGGGCAATGAGCTGACCGTACTGCGCACCAAAGTCGAGTACGAGGACCTTTGCGGAAGCCTTTTGATCCATGGTTTCCCCTCCTGTTGGCGGGGAGCCGGTGCCCACCCGCGTGAATGAACGAAAATAACTTTCATAGTGTACACGTTATATGGGGTTTCTCGTCCCTCGCAGCCATCAGCGCACGGCAAACGCACGACCTGGGCCCTTATTTGACGGCAATTGAAGTGTTACTAAACGTTACAGATGATGTATTACGTTTGAACATTGGACGCCCTGTGCCACAATACTGCCGAACGACTCCGCCTCTGCGGCGGCAAATACGATAGGAATACCAGCATGAAGCGCATCCTTCTCATCGCCACGGGCGGCACCATCGCATCGACCGAGGACGGCAACGGCCTCTCCCCCGCCCTGACCGGTGAGGAGCTTGCCCAGAGCGTCCCCGAGATCTCGGGCCTCTGCGAGCTCGACGTCGTGCAGCCCATGAACATCGACAGCACCAATATGCGCCCCAGTGACTGGATGCGTATCCGCGACGTCATCGTCGAGGGTTATGCCGACCACAACGGCTTCGTGATTCTGCACGGCACCGACACCATGAGCTACACCGCGGCGGCGCTTTCCTACCTGATTCAGGACAGCCCCAAGCCCATCGTACTCACCGGCTCGCAAAAGCCCATGGGCAATCCCTTTACCGACGCCAAGCTCAACCTGTACCAGAGCCTGCTCTATGCGCTCGACGAGCACTCGCACGACGTCTCGATCGTGTTTGGCGGCGTAGCCATTGCCGGCACGCGTGCCCGCAAGCAGCGCACCATGAGCTTTAATGCGTTCATTAGCGTCAACTATCCGCCCATTGCCTATATCCGCAACGACCGCATCGTTCGCAACGGACTCCACGGCACTCACCAGAACGAGAACCCGGTTCGTTTCTACGACAGCATCGACCCGCGCGTATTTGTACTCAAGCTTACGCCCGGTGTAAACCCGGGCATCCTCGACGCCCTTGCCGATAGCTACGACGCCGTGATTCTGGAGACCTTTGGCATTGGCGGTATCCCCGAGTTTGGTGAGTCGGGCGAGTCGTTCCAAGAGGCAATTTTCCGCTGGGTCGATTCGGGTCGCACCGTCGTTATGACCACGCAGGTCCCCGAAGAGGGCCTCGATCTGGGCGTTTACGAGGTCGGCCGTGCTTACGCCGATCATCCGGGCATTCTGCGCGGCGACGATATGACAACCGAGACGCTCGTGGCCAAAACCATGTGGGCACTCGGCCAGTCACGTGATGCCGCCGAGATCCAGCGCCTGTTCTACAGCCAAGTCAACCACGACCGCATCCCGATGGCGTAATTCAGTTGTCGACGGGTATCCCCTATTCGATCCCCTCGAGAAGCTCTGACACCGTCATGCCGAGTGCGGGCGCGATCTTAAATAGAACCTTGAGCGTGAAATTTGCCGTCCCATCTTCGATTCGGTCGAGGTAGGGTCGGCTGATTCCTGTCGCCACACAAAAATCAACCTTGGAGATACCAAGGTCCCTGCGTGTCTCTTCGACCCGCCTGCCAAGAATCTGTTTCGCACGTTCGTCCATGCAGCCGAGTTTGAAATGGAGCTGAACAAAAACGTAAACTATAGTTTACGTTTTGCCGAATACACAGGAGTTTTCTATGTCGGGTTCTTCGGTCCGCATGTACCGAGCCACGCTTCGCACAAACAGCGCACCGCCCAAGCTCGTCGTCGTTGAAGCCGAATGCCTTTCGCCCGATGAGCGCACAGCATTTGCATTACTATCAAGTCGCGTCGCCGCCGTTCTGGTCCCTTGCCCGGCGCAAGGCGAACTTGCCATCCAATGCCAAGCGCACAGCTGCTCGCTCAATCAGGCTGCCGTAATCGCAACCAGCCAACGCGGCCTGCCGCTCCTTTTAGAAGCCGGTATCGCACTCGCCCTCCGCGGCTCCGGATACGAAAACGAGGCCGCCGCCGATATGGTCTTTAAACCACGATCGAGCGGCGGCCTCGCAGCAGCCATTGAATATGCGTGCAGGCTCGTTGCCTAAAAGGACAGGCTAGAAACCAAAGCCAAAGCCTGTTCCGGTAATAGCCGAGTACATAAAGTAGACGTTGATTACGTTGAGGAACACACCCGTGATGCAGCCGTTTCGCAGGTAGCGCTCGCACACGATGCGCGCCATGGCGGCGGAGTCATCATTGTTTTTAGCCTGACGTCCTGCCGTAAAGTACGTCGCCACGCTCAGCAGCAGGTTGAGCACCGGCAGTGCCAGCAGCTCGTAGCTCTTGCCCCAGCGCGTCACCTCACCGGCCGCGTTAAACTTCGTTGCCACCTCGGGACCAATGTTGGGGATAACACACGCTGCAACCACCAGCGGAATCACCGCAAGTACGAGCAACGCAATACCCATGTAGCCAGCTTTTTTGCCATATTTAAACATATGCGTCGTCCTTACACGTTAAAGCGGAAGTGCACGACGTCGCCATCGGCCATGACATAGTCCTTGCCCTCAATACGCAGCTTGCCGGCGGCCTTGGCGCCCTGCTCGCCACCGAGCTCGATGTAATCGTCGTAGCCAATGACCTCGGCCTTAATAAAGCCGCGCTCAAAGTCGGTGTGGATGACGCCGGCGGCCTGCGGAGCGGTTGCGCCCTGACGAACCGTCCAGGCCTTGACCTCCATCTCACCAGCCGTAAAGAACGACTGCAGGCCAAGCAGCTTGTAGGCGGCCTGCGCGAGCACGTCCAGGCCGGGCTGCTCCAGGCCCAGGCTCTCCAGGTAGTCGGCAGCGTCCTCGGGATCGAGCTCGGAAAGCTCGGCCTCAATCTTGGCGCAGATCGGCAGCGGCTTGACGCCATCGATGGGCGCCAGGTCCTCGTTGAGCATATCCTCGTCCACGTTGGCCACATACAGGATGGGCTTCATGGTGAGCAGGAACAGGCCCTTGGCGGCGGCGCGCTCCTCGTCAGTCATCTCCATGGATGCGGCGCGCTTGCCCTCGTTGAGCCAGGCAAGCAGACGCTTGGCGACCTCAAACTTGGGCATGAGCTCCTTGTCGCGCTTGGCCTCCTTCTCGAGCTTGGGCAGCTGCTTCTCGAGCGTGCCCATGTCGGCCAGGATGAGCTCGGTCATGATGGTGTCGGCATCGCCGGCGGGATCGACGAACTCGCCGGTGCGGCCCACCTCACGCATGACGTTGGGGTCCTTAAAGTAGCGCACGACCTCGCAGATGGCGTCGGTCTCGCGGATGTTTGCCAAGAACTGGTTGCCCAGACCCTCGCCCTCGTTAGCGCCCTTCACCAGACCTGCGATGTCGACGAACTCGACCGTAGCCGGCACAATGCGACCCGGGTTGACGATGTCGGCGAGCTTTTGCAGGCGGCTATCGGGCACATCGACGATACCCACGTTGGGGTCGATCGTGGCGAACGGGTAGTTGGCGGCAAGGCCGGTCTTTTTGGTAAGCGCGGTGAACAGCGTCGACTTGCCCACGTTGGGCAGGCCCACGATACCGATGGAAAGGGACACGACAGCTCCTTTTGATACAGGTACTTCAAACTGCATAAGTATAGCGCCGCCGCAGCATCCAGGCGAACCCGGACGCCACGGCGGCGCAAATGAAGCAGAGATAGGGGTCGCTGACTAGTCTGCGAGCTTTTCCACCTGATCGAGCATCTTATCGAGCTTGGCCTTTGCCTCGGCCTTGACCTTCTCGGCCTCCTCGTGAGCCTTCGCCTTCTGGGCGGCCTTTTCCTCGGCCTCGGGATCGGCGACGACCAGATTGGACGCATCGTGTTCGACCAGCTTGAGCGCATGTTCGGGACAAACCTTGACGCAGGCTCCGCAACCCAAACAATACGTGGACTCCAGTGCAAAGCGACCGCTTCCCACCAAATCGCAGGCGGACGCGGGACACGCGTTAACGCACTCGCCGCACGACGTGCACTTGTCAAAATCGCACTCCGGCGTGCTCACCTGCATGTTCTGGGCAAGCTCGGGGTGGTTTTGCAGCGTCGAGAGCACCAGCTGGCGCCCATGGGTGAGCGAACGGCGACGCTTGGTCGTCGTGGTGCCGCACATGGTGTTGAGCGTGCGCTCCAGCTGGGTGATCTGATGGCGATGGGCTTTGAGCTTCTGCGTCACCGAAGCCAGTGCCGCCGTCGCCGGATTGAGTTTGGTCACGGTCAGGCCCGTGGTACGGGCGATCTTTTCCATGTATTCCTTGCGCTCGTACTCGCGGCGCTTATGGCATTTGAGGCTCTTGGGGTCGACCTCCAGGCCCATACCCGTACCAGCCCATTCCTCGGCCTTCGCAATCGCCTCGCCCAGCATGTCCTCGCCACCGGTGTTGCGGCATTTATCGCACACGCCCAGCGGCAGATACACACTCACGTTGGGATAGTCGGCCAGCACCGAGAACCAGGTCTCGGCTGTAATATCGCCCACGCAGGCAACGACGACCTCGTTCTCGCGCGGCATGCGCTTAAGGGCGCGCGTGCAGGTAACGTAGGCGGTCTCGTGACTTGTAGCCGCCGAGACAATGTCGTCATACAGGTTTTTGGGCGCCAGGCGCGGCGAGATGATCGCCTCAGTCGGACAGGCAGCGGCGCACAGGCCACACTTGCGACAGGAATCGAGGATCTCGATGGCATCTTCCTCGACCTCGATGGCGTTGACCGGGCACACGTCCATGCACGCGGTGCAGCCACTCTTTTCGTTTTTGCAGGTCAAGCACGGAATGGTGTTGCCGCGCGGACGCTCCTTGTAGTCAGCAGGATTCCACTGCGGCGCCGACGGATCGAGCGCATCGGTCACACCGCCAAGCGGGTTTTTAAGAAAGTCGAAACCCTTGCTGATCTCGATAATGTCATCAAACAGATCGTGTTCCTGCGCCATGCGCGGCCCCTCCCTGAGCAGTGCAAACAAGCAAGAGATAATGATACGCCATCGGCCCGTGCCTCGGGCAAATTACACGCGGAGCACCTTTGCGGCAAATAGCCTATGGCCTATCGCCGCCCCGATTGCACAAGGTCAATCAAGCGCCAAACTATGCCTCGCACATGAGCTGCACGAGCTTTTGTTTGGTCACCTTGGCCTGCTCGTTGGCTATGTTACGCTCGTTTCTAAAGGCCGCATTTGCAACATTCTGCAGGTCGGCATCGGAAATCTCGCCAAGGCCCAGATCCTCGAGCGTCGTCGGCAGACCAACACGCTGGCAAAACTCGAGCACCTGATCAAGCTCGGGCGCACGCTCCAGACGAAGCTGAACCACCAGGCCAAACGCCACGGCCTCGCCGTGCATGGCCTTGCACTCAGGCAGAATCGTTAGACCGTTGGCGATGGCATGCGCCAACGCCAAGCCACCGCTCTCAAAGCCGACACCTGAAAGCAGAATATTGCACTCGATCAGGCGCTCAACCGCCGGCGATGTACGCCCCTTTTTGAGATCGCGCTTGGCAGCGACACCGCACTCCATAAGTGTGTCATAGCAGGCACGAGCCGCAACCAGGGCCAAGTGCCCCGGCGCGCCACCGTGCTCGTTCGCACCTCGCGCCGCAGCGCACGAACGCGCCTCGAAGTACGTTGCCAGCGCGTCGCCCATGCCAGCGACCGTCATACGCAGTGGGGCCGCCGCGACCACGTTGGTATCGACCACGACCAGATCTGGATTCTTCTCGAGCATCAAGTAGCGGTCGAACGACCCATCCTCGTGATACAGCACCGAAATCGCGCTGCACGGACCGTCCATCGAAGCCGCCGTGGGGCATACGCACAACGGCAACTCGGCATAAAACGCTACTGCCTTGGCGATATCGAGCATCTTGCCGCCGCCAATGCCCACCACCATGTCGCAATACTCGGCCCGGGCTTCCTTGGCCATTCCGACAACGGCCTCTTCCGTACACGGACCGTTATAAATCTTAAAGAACGGCTCGCTTAGATCTTCGTCCAGAATTCCATCGACGATCTGCCTGCACAGCCGATCCTCGGTGCCCTGGTCAAACAAGACATAGGCAGCGCAGCCCAACCATGACAAATACCTGCCTTGACGCGAAAGTTCGCCCGGCCCCTGAACATACCGGCCGGGACCGCCATAAACCATAGGAAGCGCCATACGAGAATCCGCCCTTCATCAAACAACGATTGGTGCAAAGTAACCTGACCCCTTTGCACCATAGCAAAAGGGGCAAAGCCATCTGTTGGCTTTGCCCCTTCCTTAGCTTGATTTACTCATCCATGAGATAGTAGTGGCCCAGCGCGTCGGCACCCAGGATGGCGTTTGCGACCATCTCGGGCGTCACCTCAAACGGCATGTTGCACATGGTGTCCTCGGGCGCGCAAGCGGCCTCGGCAACGACCATGGCCTGCTCGCGCGTAACCTCGGCAACGCCAAGCTCTTTCATCGTGACCGGCAGGCCCAGCTCAATGCAGAAGCCCAAGACTTCCTCGAGTTTCTCAGTCGGAGCATCCTCGAGTACCAGCTGGACGATGGTGCCAAAGGCGACCTTCTCGCCGTGATACATGCCGTGGCACTCGGGCAGCATCGTCAGGCCATTGTGGATGGCATGAGCAGCAGCAAGGCCCGAGCTCTCAAAGCCAATGCCCGAAAGCAGCGTATTGGCCTCGATGATATGCTCGACGGCAGACGTGAGCGCACCCTTCTCCAGCGCGACCTTGGCCTTGACGCCATCGGCCATAAGCGTCTCGTAGCAGAGCTTGGCGAGCGCCAGACCGGCCATGCCGCCCTTGCCGCCAGCGCAGGTGCCACCGTCGGCATCGTGCGTCGCCTGGGCCTCGAAGTAGGTTGCGAGCGCATCGCCCATACCGGAAACCGTCAGGCGCACCGGGCTCGCCGCGATAACCGTCGTATCCATCAGGACAATGTTGGGGTTTGCCTTAAGGAAGAGATATTTATCGAACTGGCCATCGTCGGTGTAGAGCACCGAAAGCGCCGAACACGGGGCATCGGTCGAAGCAATGGTGGGGCAAATGATAACCGGGGACTCCAGGTAATAGGCGACGGCCTTCGCGGTGTCGAGGATCTTGCCGCCACCGACGCCGACGATGATGTCGCAACCGTTGTCGCGAGCGAGCGCAACCAGGCGATCGACCTCGCCCTTGGAGCACTCGCCGTTAAAGTCCTCAAACAGCAGCTCGGCCTTAGCCTCGGCAAAACCGCCCTCGATCTTGGCACCGACGCGCTTCTTGCCCGAAGGCGTCACGATGACGAGGGCCTTAGCGCCGAGCGGCTCGACATAGGAGCCGAGCTTGGCGAGCTCGTCCGGACCCTGGATGTACTTGCTGGGGCTATTGAAAATTGCAGCCATAACTATCCCATTCTCTAAAAGAAAAAAGAAAGGGGCTCCGTACAGATACGTGCGGAGCCCCTCGTTACGATAACAAGAATCGATTAGAAATCGATGTCGGTGTCGTAGTAGCAGGCCTTGAGAATCTTCTCGAAGTCGGCAGCCTTGGTCTCACGCGGGTTCTCGGGCGTGCAGGCGTCCTGCTCGGCGTTCGCGGCGATCTCGGGGAGCTTGGCGAGGAACTCCTCCTCGGAAACCATCTGCGGGTTCTCGGCGTCGACCTTCACGCCACCATTCGCGTAATCCTTGATGGACTGCGGAATGTTGAGCTGGTCGTTGAGGTCGCGGATCTTCTGGACGAGCGCAGCGATAAGCTCCTCGTTGGTCTCGCCGGGAAGGTGCAGGATCTCCTTGGCCACGTAAGCGTAACGCTCGGCAGCGCGCGGATCCTTGGAGTTCCACTGGATGACCTTGCCAAGGTACATAGCGTTAGCAGCACCGTGGATGATGTGGCCGTTCTCAAAGGCTGCACCGGTCTTGTGAGCCATGGAGTGAACGATGCCCAGCAGGCCCGAGGAGAAGGCGATGCCGGCGATGCACTGAGCCTCGTGCATGTGCTGACGGGCCTCATGGTCGCCAGCATAGGACTTGGGCAGCCACTCGACGATCTCGCGGATGCCGTGCAGGGCGTTGGCATCGGTGAACATAGAAGCGCAGGTGGAAACGTAGGCCTCCATGCAGTGGGTCAGAGCGTCCATGCCGGTGTGAGCGCAAAGCTTAGCAGGCATGGTGTAGGTGAGCTCGGGGTCGACGATGGCGACATCCGGGGTGATGTTGAAGTCGGCCAGCGGGTACTTGATGCCCTTGGCGTAGTCGGTGATGACGGAGAAGGCAGTGACCTCGGTAGCGGTACCGGAGGTAGAGGAGATGGCGCAGAAATGAGCCTTCTGACGCAGCTCGGGGAAGCTGAACGGCTGGATGATGTTATCGAAGGACTCCTCGGGATACTCGTAGAAGACCCACATGGCCTTAGCGGCATCGATGGGCGAGCCGCCGCCGATGGCGATAATCCAGTCGGGCTCGAACTCGCGCATGGCCTCGGCGCCCTTCATGACCGTCTCGATGGACGGATCGGACTCGACGCCCTCGAACAGCTTGACCTCGAAGCCGCCTTCCTTAAGGTCGGCCTCAACGTCCTGCAAGAACCCGCCGCGGCGCATAGAGCTGCCGCCAGAAACGATGATGGCCTTCTTGCCCTTGAGGTTCTTCACCTCGTGGCGAGCGCCCTCACCAAAGTACAGATCGCGAGGATTGGTAAAACGTCCCATACTGTGCCTCCTAAACAAGCCCCTCTTAGACTTGCGTATATAACGGAGCACCCAATTGGCTCCGTTAGGACCGGTTTGCGCGTTGCCGGCGATGACAATGCGCGATGTCTAAACGTCTCAACGCTCAGACAAACACTATTTTACCGTTCTGGTTGGTCAGTTATTCACCTAAAGCCGCCAATGATGAAACGTTTTTTCTATCCCTGAAGACCCTTGTGCGGCATTCATACTCCCAAGCTGGGCAAACGTTTTATCAAGGTTGACTACATATCCTGGGCAGGACTGTGCCCCTCCAAAATATGCACCGTTCGCCGCCAAAAATCGACCGTTTGCGGCACCGTGATACCACTCGGTCGTCCAAGGTGCCGACATTTGTGCGACATCCGTCTTCGTGGTGCAAAGGTGCAAGTCCAAGTGCGACACCCCCGGTGTGCCACATGCGGGTAAACTAGAACCTTATATAGAGACATTTGAACCCTAACCGCAGCAAAGGAGGCCCCATGGCATTCGATCCCATTCAAGAGGATTGCCATCGCCTCGTTCTTGAGGCCTTGCGCCGCGACAATATCCCGCTCACCGATGGCACCGCCGTAGAGCGTCTGATGGAACAATTCACCCGCAACCCCGCGCCGCTCATCGTGCATGATCGCGACCGCGCCGGACATCTGATTGCCAAGGTGGTCGAGGCTGTCGACTACCGCATTCCCTTTATCCCCGACGATGCCCAAGCCGAGCAGGAAGAGGCCGCTGCCGAGAACATGCTTCGCGAGGCCGCCGCGCTCGATCCGACCAACTGGGATGCCCAGCGCATGCTGACGGCCCTCACCGCCGACTCCAACGAGGAATACGTACAGTACCTGGTATCCAAGCGCGATGAAGTCGAGCATGACCTGGCGTTCAAGATCGCCTCGGCGCAGGACCCCTATGAGCGCGAGGCCGCGGGCGACCTTATGCGCCGCCCCTACCTGCGCTGGCTTGCCGCCCTTGCATCGCGCGCCCTCATTAGCGGACGCTATCGCATGTCGCTCGAAGCTGCAAACCGCAGCCTCGACTTTGCCCCCAACGATCCGGCCGGCGTCCGCCACACCGCGATGCTCGCCATGGCGAAGCTCGAATACCCTGCCGAGGAGCTCAAGCGCTTTCGCTCTGCCCACTCCGTCCCCTATCTCGCCAACACGCCGCTGCGTCGTCGTCCCAAGGACGCGGAGCGCGACTTGGACCCGTGGACGCTCATCGCACTGATGAGCGCAGCCTGGCGCGAGCTGGACTACGAGGGTGCCGAGCACTACTTGCGCATCCTTGCACGCTCGTGCCCGCACGCGGCCGAGGCACTCTACTTCCAAACCGAGTTTCCCGATGGCGTCTATGCCCGCGTCAACGTGGGTGTGGGCTCTACCGACGAGCTTGTCCTTGCGCTGTCCGAGGCGACGCCGGTACTGCAGGAGGGCTTGGGCGCCCCCGACAACGCCAGCTTCGCCGCCTGGGTCGCCACCAACGATATCGTGCGTTCCCAGATCGACGAGCGCATCCTGCGGGCGGCCGAGCAGGGCCTGCCGTTTAAGGGAGGAGACCTCTAATGGATCCGAGCGTCTACATCCCCGCCTACCTGGAGCGCGCCTACGTTGCGTCGCACCCCGAACTCACCGATGCAGCACGCGAACTTGTCCATAACGACGTGAGCGTTAACCCTCAAAAGTACGCGCAGACCGAGCATGCGCAGGCGCTGCTTTCCTATGCCGGCGTGCATCGTCATTTGCTCGACGAGCTCCATCGCATCGAGGACATGGGCAGCGACGAGGAGTTTGAGCAGACGCGCAACCGCCTGTTCGACGATATGCGCGATGAGCTGCTCAAGATCGTTCGCGTCGATGCGCTGGCGGTCGATGCCCAGCTGCTCGCCATCATTTTGGCGGACACACCCGTCGACGCCTGCCTGGGCGACCTGATGAAGCTCGAAGCGACCACGACCGATTACCTGCGGCAAAGCGTGCCCGGGTTCGACATGGAGGCCCCACACTACTGGGCCAATAATGTTTTGGCCGACGGTGTCACCGCAGCGGACCTTACCGTGAGCGAGCCGGCCCTTATCGGGTGGCTCCACACACTCGAGGCCATCTCGCAGCTGTGCATGGCAAGCGCCCGCTACTGCGCTGCTGCCAACTACGCCCGCCGCGTCCTTAAGGCAGAAGGCTATCCCACCCGAGCTGCCGGCACCGTGTTGCTCGCTCTCGCTCGCCTGGAAGACCAGGACGGCTTTTTTGCCCTAGCCCACCAGCTCGAGGAACAGATGGGGGCAGACGCACTCGAAAACTCTCCTTGGTACCTGCTCGCCCGCACGATTCTGCTGTTCAAAACAAACAAGATGCGCCCGGCGACGCGCGCGCTGCGTGAGTTCGCTAACCGTTGCGAGGGCGGCGCGTTCTTTTTGCTGAACCCCATGTATCAGACACCGTACCTTCCCTGCCGGCCCGAACCGCACGACCCCTGGGACCTTTCGCATCAGGCAGTTTGGGAAGCCGACGGCATCATCTCGGACACCCCCGACTTTGCCCCCTGGGCCAACGCCTGCGAAGATGTATCGCAGCTTGCCCAGGAATTTGCGCGCCGTTACGGCTTTTAACGGCGCAAACGCCACGACCATGTCATTCACGTTAGGAACGGCCTCATGAACTTCCGCTCATCTCTCGCCTGTGCCTCGAGCGATATCGCCCGCTGGGGGCTGCGCTCCGTCCTTAAGCGCCAGGGCGGCGTACTCCCCGGCCGCATCGCCATGAAGATCGACCCCGAGCTGCTAAGCGACCTCGCGAGCCTGGTCGACCGCAGCGTGGTGATCACCGGCACCAACGGCAAGACCACCACCTCCAACCTCATCGCCGACGCCGTTGCTGCCAGCAGTGCTACCGTGGTGTGCAACCGTGCCGGCAACAATATGGAGCCTGGTGTGGTGGGTGCTCTGCTCGAGGCCCGCGGCGGCCTTAAGCACACCAGCAGCGGCAAGCGCGTGGGCGTTTTTGAGTGCGACGAGCTCTACACCGTACGCGTTCTGCCCAGGCTCAAACCGACGTACTTTGTGCTGCTCAACCTGTTCCGCGACCAGCTAGACCGCTACGGCGAGATCGACCATACCCAAGACGTCATCGCCCATGCGTTGGAGCTCTCTCCGACGACAACGCTCATCTACAACGCCGACGATCCGCTGTGCGCCTCGATCGCCGCGCGCGTCCCCAACACGAGCATCGCCTTTGGCATCGACGGCGCCACGGGCACCGAGTCCGACCGCATTAGCGACTCGCGTTTTTGCTCGCAGTGCAACGCCCCGCTGGAATACGACTATGTGCAGTACGGACAGCTGGGCGCCTATCATTGCCCTTCGTGCGGCTGGGGTCGCCCCGCGCTGCTCCGCCGCGTGACGGGCGTTGAGCTCGGCTGCGACGGCTACGGCTTTGACCTGGCCTTTGGACCCGAGGCCAACGCGCCCGCCGTGCACATCGCCACGCGCTACAACGGTCTGTACATGGTCTATAACGTTGCCGCCGCCTTCTTTGCCACACACGAGTTGGGCGTGAACACGGCGCTTCTACAGCCTACGCTCGATGCCTATGTGCCTGCCGGCGGTCGTATGGGGCGCTGGGATATCGCCGGCCGCACCGTCGAGGCCAACCTGGCCAAGAATCCCGTAGGCTTCGATCGACAAATCCAGTCCATCAAGACGGCAGGCGGCAGACTCTGCGCTTTCTTCCTCAATGACAACGACGCCGACGGCCACGATGTCTCGTGGATCTACGACGTCGACTTCGAGCGCATCGCCGATACCCCGGGGCTTGTCGCCTTTGCCGGCGGCACGCGTGCACACGATATGCAGGTGCGCCTCAAGTACGCCGGCATCGACGCCGCCATTATCTCGGACGTCGCGCAGGCAATTGGCGCCATGGCAGACGAGGCCGCCGATGACACCTTCTACGCCGTCGCCAACTACACGGCCTTCCCGCCGCTGGTCAAAGAACTCGACGGGCTGAAGGGTGCCGATGCAGCCACGGTTGCCGCCCGCGCCGCAGTCCGCGCCGACGGCAGCGCTCTTCCTGTCGGTATCGCGCCAGTCGAGCTCTCGCGCCCGCTGCGCATCGTCTACCTGTATCCCGATGCCCTCAACCTCTATGGCGACGGCGGCAACGTCATCGCCCTCGAGCGCCGCTGCGCCTGGCGCGGCATCCCCGTTCGCGTGGATGAGGTCCGCATGGGCGAGGTGCTCGATCTGCATGATGCCGATATCGTCATGATGGGCGGCGGATCCGATCGCGACCAGCTAGCCGTGGCACACGAGCTGCTCGCCCAAAAAGACAAGGTCGCAGCCTATGTTGAGGACGGCGGTTCGCTGCTCGCCATCTGCGGCAGCTATCAGCTGCTCGGCCGTTCGTACTATATGGGCGAAAATCGCATCGAGGGCCTGGGCGTCATTGCCGCCGAGACCGTACGCGGCTCCGACCGCCTGATCGGCAACGTCGCCGTCAAGACCGACCTGGCACCCGAGCCCTTTGTGGGATTCGAGAACCACGGTGGCCGCACGCTTTTGGACGCCGATGCCACGCCGCTCGGAACGTCCGTCGTCACGGGCACCGGCAACAACGGCGACGATGGCTTTGAGGGTCTCATCTACAAGGGTGTCATCGGCACGTACCTGCATGGCCCGGCGCTGCCCAAGAACCCCGAACTCGCCGACTGGCTCATCGCCCACGCCCTCGAACGCCGTGGCGACGCACAGGCCGCCGCCCTGTTGCCGCTCAAACCCCTCGACGACGCCTACGAGCACGCCGCCCACGACGCCGCCATGAAGCTCCTCCCCTAGCACCCCACCACCACAAAGGGGACAGGTACCTTTGTGGTGGTTTTCCAGTTTGCCAACGATATACGCGCCGGCAAAAAAGTCTGCTATACTCTTTCCCGCTGTCCCCATCGTCTAGCGGCCAAGGACGCCACCCTTTCAAGGTGGATATCGCGGGTTCGAATCCCGCTGGGGGCACCATTTGAAACGAGAAGCCCGTTACCCCCGCGGTGATGGGCTTTTTGCTACCCCAACGCCGGGATTCGAACCCGACAGGGTGCGGAGCTGAGGAAACGCGTAAGCGTTTTCCAGCGCAGCACGCAAGGAGCGGAGCGACGCAGCGAAAGCGGGCGGCGCCAGCCGCACGCGGACATCCCGCTGGGGGCACCACAGAATCTGTGAAGCCCGTTACCAATTCGGTAGCGGGCTTTTTGCTACCCATACGCCGGGATTCGAACCCCGAAGGCATAAAATCACACTGTCATCCAAGGGCCCGTGGACAAAAAATAGCAAATATGAGTACTGTTACCAATTTAGTAACAGCGATTTCATGCCATCAGAAGGCGATTTGGACACAAGGCGTCCTACGACGGAGGAATTGCAGGCATTTATCAGCTAAGTACTTGGACATATGTTGCGTAACACTGCATATTTTGCAAAAAGATAATGCTACAGGGCTTGTGACAGTACTCATATTTGACGTTTTTTGCCCACGACCCCTTATTGTGTGGGCGAATCAGTTGCAAAGCGGGATCCAAAGCGTCCTTCGCAAACAAATAGCCGGGGCCCGCGCGATGCGGACCCCGGCTCAATACCGTGACGATATGTCAGTTACGCTCTACACGTAGAACAGGATGTCGTCGTAGGTCGGGACCGGCCAGTAGTCGGCGGCCACGATCTCCTCCATGGCGTCCACGGCGGCACGCAGCGTATCCATAGCGGGAACGACCTCGTGCGCGTACACGTTGGCCTGCTCCTGGCCATCGAGAGCCTCGGCCTTCTGATGTACGGCGTCGAGCGCCTTGATGGAGTCGTTGATGGCGGTGATGCCGTTGCAGAGCTTGTTGAGCGTGTTCTGCTCGCACTGCATGGCAGCATCGGCGCCGGCGGCACGGATAGCCTCAAGGCCCTTAGCGACCTTGGTGGCATAGGCGGTAATGACCGGGCGATAGGTACGACGCGCCTCGCGAACCATCGTGGTAGCCTCGATGTTCATGAGCTTGTTGTACTTCTCGAGCTTGCAGTCATAGCGGCACTGGGCCTCGGCCTTGGTCAGGACACCCGTCTCCTCAAAGAGCGCAATGGCCTTATCGGAAACAAAGGCGGGAAGAGCGTCGGCCGTGGTCTTGTTGTTGGCAAGGCCGCGCTTCTCGGCCTCGATGGGCCACTCGTCGGAGTAACCGTCGCCGGAGAACAGGATGCGCTGGTGATCGGTCAGCACCTTCTTGCAGTACTCGAGCGCGGCGTCCTGGAACTTATCCTCGGGCGTACCCTCGAGCGCATCGGCGAAGGACTTGAGCGACTTGGCAACGGCGGCATCGAGCACCAGGTTGGAGTCGGAAACGTTTTGCTCGGAGCCGCAGGCACGGAACTCGAACTTGTTGCCGGTGAAGGCGAACGGGGAGGTGCGGTTGCGGTCGGTGTTGTCCTGCATCAGTTTGGGCAGGGTATCGGCGCCCAAGTCAAGCACGCCGCGCGTGGCATGGACGGAAGCCTTGCCATCGATGATCTTCTCGACAACCTCGGTAAGCTGGTCGCCCAGGAAGATGGACATAATCGCCGGAGGAGCCTCGTTGGCGCCCAGACGATGATCGTTGCCGGCCGAGGCAACGGAGGCACGCAGGAGTTCCTGATAGTTATCGACGGCCTCGATCACCGCGGTGAGGAAGACGATGAACTGCAGGTTGTCGAGCGGGGTGTCGCCCGGGTCGAGCAGGTTCTCGGACTCGGTGCCAAGCGACCAGTTGTTGTGCTTGCCCGAACCGTTGATGCCCTCAAAGGGCTTCTCGTGCAGCAGGCAGACCAAGTCGTGACGGGAGGCGATGAGCTTCATCTTCTCCATCATGACCAGATTCTGGTCGATGGCCTCGTTGACCTCGCCGTAGACAGGGGCGAGCTCATGCTGGCAGGGAGCGACCTCGTTGTGCTTGGTCTTGGCAGGAATGCCAAGCGCCCACAGTTCATCGTCCAGGTCCTTCATATAGGACGAGACGGTGGGGCGGATAGCGCCAAAGTAGTGCTCCTCGAGCTCCTGGCCCTTGCAGGGAGCAGCGCCAAAGAGGGTGCGCCCGGTGATGACCAGGTCCCTGCGCTTGCGGTAAGCGTCCTTCTTGATCAGGAAGTACTCCTGCTCATCGCCCACGGAAGGAACGACCTTCTTGGGGGTCTTGCCAAACAGCGCCAAAACGCGCTTGGACTCACGCGAGAGTGCGGTCATGGAGCGCAGCAGCGGAGTCTTCTTGTCCAGGGCCTCGCCCGTGTAGGAGCAAAAAGCCGTGGGGATGCACAGGACATCGTCCTTAATGAATGCGGGGCTGGTGGGATCCCAAGCGGTGTAGCCACGGGCCTCGAAGGTGGCACGCAGGCCGCCGTTGGGGAAGCTGGAGGCGTCCGGCTCGCCCTGGATGAGGTTCTTGCCCGTAAACTTGGTAATGGCGGTGCCGTCGTGGTTGGGCTCGAGGAAGCTGTCGTGCTTCTCGGAAGTAATGCCCGAAAGCGGCTGGAACCAGTGCGCGTAGTGCGTCGCGCCCTTGGAGATGGCCCAGACCTTCATGGCGTGGGCAACGGCGTTGGCCACATCCAGGTCGAGCGGCTCACCGTCCTCGAGGGTTGCAGCAAGGCGCTTCCAAATGTCCTTGGGGAGGTAGTCCTTCATGACTTCCTCAGAGAACACCATGGTCCCGAAGCGGTCAGTAAGTTCGGCCATACGGAACTCCCTTCGTATCGGCACCGCGTGAGAAGCGGTGTTGATTACTAACGAACGAGTCATAGATTAGGCTCGTCGTGTTTCCGCAACATTACCGTTATGTTGCTGTCACGAAACCAATCAATGAGGTTACCGCATCGCGGCGGCGTTGCCGCCCTCAACAGCCAATCAACTGTATAAATTGCAGACCTCTCCCCATGGTTTAAGGGTAGTCAATTTGGGATGGGGCTCTATTAACTGGTATTTCGCATCAGATACCAGTCTTTATAGCCCCATCCTAGATTGACCGCTCTGCTATAGGGAATGTCGATAGCAAGGCATCTTTGATTGGTATCCCCGAATAGCGAGTGAAACTCCACCGTGACACAGTGGTGCTGTAGAATCCTTACAACACATCACACTATTACGTATCTAAAGGAGCACGATATGCGCGTCGACGAGGTTTTTAAGCAGGCAGCATCCCAGGGCACCGCACCCGTTTCGTTTGAGATGTTCCCGCCCAAGGGCGAGCTTACCCTCAACACGGCTCGCGAGGTGGCAGGCAATCTGTGCAAGCTTTCGCCGAGCTTTGTCTCGGTCACTTGTTCCGCTGGCGGCTCGGGCAACGGTGCCACCACCGCCCCCATCGCGCATATGATTACGAGCGAATTCGATACGCCCTCGGTGGCGCACCTCACCTGTGTGGGCCGTACCCACGCCGATATCGCCGCCAAGATCGATGAGTACCGCACCGCCGGCGTGGAAAACATCCTGGCCCTGCGTGGCGATCTCCCTGCCGGCGCGACCGAGGACGACAAGCCCGCCTCGGACTACGCCTACGCCCGCGACCTCATCCCCGAGCTCGTCGACGCCGGCTTTTGTGTGGGCGCCGCAGCCTACCCCGAGGGCCACATTGCCTGCGAGGATCTCAACCTCTCGGTCGAGCACCTCAAGCAAAAGCAAGACGCCGGCGCGAGCTTCTTTGTGACGCAGCTCTTCTTTGATAACGAGTGCTTCTATCGCTTCCGCGAGCTTGCCGACAAGGCCGGCATCACCGTGCCCATTACCGCGGGCATCATGCCGTTTATGGGCAAGTCGCAGATCAGCCGCATGGTCTTTATGTGCGGCGCGTCGCTGCCCTCCCCCGTCATCAAGATTCTCGCCAAGTACGAGAACGACCCCGAGAGCCTGCAGGCAGCCGGTGTAGATTATGCCGCCCGTCAGCTTTGCGACCTTAAGGAGCACGGCGCCGCCGGTCTGCACCTGTACACTATGAATCGTCCTGCGATCGCCGCGACTATTATGGAGCGCCTGGGGTAATGGAAAAACCGCACATCGATACAACCGCTGTCGAAGTGCCGGCCGACTTTGCGTCGCCGGCGCTTTACCGTGTCGATGCTGCGCACCATCCCCGTGTCGACCGTGCCGAGATGCTGCGGTATCTGGGTTACGGCGGCCAGCAGATTGAGCCCGAGCTGTCACGACGTATTGAGCTTGTGGTCGAGCGCCTTGAGCTGGACATTGAGCCCCGCGGCGTGCGGCGCGTGTTTACCGTCGATGCCACGGGCGTGGACGAGCAGGGAGAGCCTTGCATCCGTCTGGTCGGCACCAACGTTGAGCTGCGCGGTCGCGACATCTATCGACATCTCAAGGACGCCCGCATGGCCGCGCTGATGGCCTGCACCCTCGGCATGGACGCCGAGCGTCGTCTGCGCACCACGGGAGCCCAGCAGCCCCTGGAGGGAGCCGTGCTCGACGCCGCATGCTCCGCCTATGTAGAAGCCGCCGTCGAGCAGATGGACCAGCAGGTCAAGGCTGCGGCCGCCGCACACGGACTCGCCGGTAACTGGCGCTTCAGTCCCGGCTACGGCGACTGTCCGCTTACGGCCCAGCGCTCAATCGTGGCTGCACTCAACGCCACGCGACTCATCGGGCTTACCGTCACACCCACCAGCCTGCTCATGCCCACCAAGAGCGTGACCGCGGTGATCGGTCTGTTCGACGGCGAGGTCCACGACGCCCAGAGCCGCCCCACCTGCAATATCTGCCGCATGCGCGAGCACTGTCGCTTCCGCGCCGCCCACACCACCTGCTATTCCAGCCATTAGGAGCTCATCGATGTTTACTCCGCTTATCACTCACGATCTGGACGGCGCCGCGCTGGCGGCGCCCGTTGATGCCGCACGCCGCAATGGCGCTGCATACAAGACGCGCACGATCGACGACCTTCGCGTTAAGGACGATCGCCTGCGCGCCGCCATCGAGGGCACGGGACACCTGCTGTTCGACGGCGGCATGGGCACCATGCTGCAGGCGGCCGGCATGAAGGCCGGCGCTCTGCCCGAGCTGCTCAACTTTGAGGAGCCCCAGGTCATTACCGACATTCAGCGACAGTACGTCGAGGCCGGCTGCGACGTGATCACCGCCAACACCTTTGGCGCCAACGCCCACAAGCTCGATGGCGCCGCTACCGTGGCAGATGTCTTTGCCGCCGCTGCCGCCTGTGCCCGCGCGGCCGGTGCCCATTACGTCGCCGGCGACATCGGCCCCATCGGTGCGCTGCTTCGCCCCCTGGGCACCCTCAGCTTCGACGAGGCCTATGACCTCTTTGCCGAGGAAGTGCGCGCCGGCGTCAATGCGGGCGTGGACCTCTTTATTATCGAAACCATGACCGACCTGGCCGAGATCAAGGCGGCCGTCCTCGCCTGCCGCGAGAACTCCGATCTGCCCGTCTTTGCCACCATGACCTTTGAGGAAGACGGTCGCACCTTCCTGGGCACGAGTCCCGAGGTTGCCGCCATCACGCTCGATGCCATCGGCGCCGACGTTTTGGGCATCAACTGCAGCCAGGGACCGGCCGAGCTCCGAGGACTCGCCGCTCGCATGCTCACCGTTACGGACAAGCCCGTTATGGTGCAGGCCAACGCAGGACTGCCCCACGTGGACGACGACGGCAACACCGTCTTTGATATCCAGGCGCCCGAGTACGCCGTGGCCGTCGCCGGTATGATTGAGGACGGCGTAAGCGTCGTGGGCGGCTGCTGCGGCACCACGCCGGCGCACATGGCGGCCCTACGCACGCTTATTGACAACCACACGCCCAGCCCACGCCATCGCAAGCCCAGTATGTCGGTCACGAGCGCCCAGACGGTCGTGGACCTTCCCTGCGACGGCCATAAGATTGCCGTCATCGGCGAGCGCATCAACCCCACCGGCAAAAAGCGCCTGCAGCAGGCCCTGCGCGACGGCGACCTGGACTACGTCGTGAGCCAGGGCATCAGCCAGCAGGAACAGGGCGCCGACATCCTGGACGTCAACGTGGGCCTGCCCGAGATCGACGAGGTCAAGATCATCCAACAGGCGACCGAACAGCTCCAGGGCTCCACGCTGTTGCCGTTGCAGATTGACTCCACCGACCCCGCAGCCGTCGAGGCCGCCGTGCGCCGCTACGCTGGCAAGCCCATCATCAACTCGGTCAATGGCAAGCAAAAGATCATGGATGAGATCTTTCCGCTGGTCGCCCACTACGGCACCAACGTTGTCGGCCTTACGCTCGACGAAGGCGGCATCCCCGATACCGCCGAGGCCCGCTTTGCCATCGCCGAACGCATCGTGGCCGAGGCCGCCCGCTACGGCATCGGCCCGGACCGTATCCTCATCGACTGCCTGGTCATGACCGCCTCGACCAATCAACGCCAGGCCGAGCAGATCCTACGCGCCATGTCCCTGTGCAAGGAGCGTCTGGGCGTCAAATGCGCGCTCGGCGTATCGAACATCAGCTTTGGCCTGCCTGCCCGCCCGCTGCTGGGCTCAGTCTTTTTGGCTGCCGCTTTTGGCGCGGGCCTGGACGCCCCCATCATGAACCCGGGCTCCAAGCGCTTTATGGATACCGTCTACAGCTATCGCGTCCTGAGCGTTGAGGACGAGGGCTCGACCGGATACATCGAGCGCTACGCCGGCTGGACCGATCCGTACAAGATTGCCGCAAACCCGGCAGCAGCTCAGGCCGCATCGACCGACACCGTGCCCGCTGCTGGCACCGCCGGCACCGACGGCAACGACGACCCGATTCGTCGCATGGTCGTCTCGGGCCGCAAAGGCGAGATCGCTGCCGAGACCGAGCGCCTGCTGGCAGACCACGACGCCATGGACCTCATCAACAATCACTTTATCCCCGCCCTCGACGAGGTTGGCGTCCTCTTTGACCAGGGTAAGTTCTTCTTGCCGCAGCTCATGGCCTCGGCCGAGGCCGCGCGCGTGGGCTTCGACACCATCAAGCGCCTGATGCCCGCCGGCGAGATTGCCGACAAGGGCAAAATCTGCGTGGCCACCGTCAAGGGCGACATCCACGACATCGGTAAGAACATCGTCAAGATGCTGCTCGATAACTACGGCTATACCGTCTTTGACCTAGGCCGCGACGTCGACCCGCAAGAGGTGCTCAAGACTGTACAGGAGCGCGACATCAAGCTCGTTGGCCTCTCGGCGCTTATGACTACCACCGTCGTCGCCATGGAAGAGACCATCAAGTTGCTCCATGCCGAGGTTCCGGGCGTCAAGATCATCGTGGGCGGCGCCGTACTCACCCCCGAATACGCCAAGCAGATCGGTGCGGACTACTACGCCAAGGACGCCGCCGAGAGCGCTCGTATCGCCGAAGAGGTCTTTGGGAAGTAACACAACGGAAACAACCGAGCACCAAAACGTGCCGCACGCGCCACTTGGCACGTGCGGCACGTTAGAATAGATAAGACTATGCTCGTTTTGGCAGATAGGAGCGCAAGGATGGCGATCACGCCCGCAGAAATCGCGGAAACCCGCGGCATGGTTGAGGAGCAGAACCTCGACATCAGGACCATCACCATGGGTGTTTCGCTCATGGGTTGCGGTGACGAGAACCTCGACCGCATGTGCACGAAGATCTACGACCATGTGACGCACACGGCTGAGCATCTGGTCGAGACCGCCGAGAACCTCGAGCGCGAGTACGGTATCCCCATCGTCAACAAGCGCGTTTCCGTCACCCCGGTGGCGCAGATCGCCGCGTGCTGCAAGGATGAGGACCTCACCCCTATCGCGCACGCCCTCGACCGCGCGGCCGAGACGCTCGGCATCGACTACCTGGGCGGCTTCTCCGCACTCGTCCAGAAGGGCATCGGCGACGCCGATCGCCGCGTTATCCAGTCCATCCCCCAGGCGCTCGCTACCACCAGCCGCGTCTGCTCCAGCGTCAATGTTGCTAGCCTGCGCGCTGGCATCAACATGGACGCCGTGCTTATGGCGGCCCAGACCATCATCGATGCCGCTAGACTCACGGCCGACCAGGATTCCGTCGGCGCTTCCAAGTTTGTCTGCTTTGCCAACATGGTCGAGGACTCCCCGTTTATGGCGGGCGCCGTCCACGGCGGTGGCGAGGCCGACGCCGTCATCAACGTAGGCGTCTCGGGCCCCGGCGTTATGGCCGCAGCCCTGGAGACGCTGCCCGATTCCGCATCGATGATGGAAGTCGCCGAGAAGATCAAGCAGACCGCCTTTAAGATCACCCGTGCCGGCGAGCTCATGAGTCGCGAGGCCGCCCATCGCCTGGGTGTCGAGAAGGGCATCGTCGACCTGTCGCTGGCTCCCACGCCCGCCATCGGCGACTCCGTCGCGCGCATCCTCGAGATCATCGGCGTGGGCACCTGCGGTGGCCCGGGCACGACCTGCGCGCTCGCCATGCTCAACGATGCCGTCAAGAAGGGCGGCGTCATGGCCAGCTCCAGCGTGGGTGGTCTCTCCGGCGCCTTTATCCCCGTGTCCGAGGATGCCGGCATGATCGCCGCCGTCGAGGCCGGTGCGCTTTCGCTCGAGAAGCTCGAGGCCATGACCTGCGTGTGCTCCGTTGGCCTGGACATGATCGCCATCCCCGGCGACACCCCGGTCGAGACCATCGCCGGCATTATCGCCGACGAGATGGCCATCGGCGTCATCAACAACAAGACCACGGCCGTGCGCGTGATTCCCGCCATCGGCAAGGGCGTGGGCGACTGCGTCGAGTACGGCGGCCTGTTTGGCCGTGCACCCATCATGCCGGTGAACCCCAACGCCGGCACCGTGCTTGCCCATCGCGGTGGACGCTTCCCGGCACCGCTGAACTCGCTGAAGAACTAGCTGAGGGGTTCGGGCGAGGAGCCCCGGGGAGGGCAAATATATAAGGTCGCCTGCTCGGACAGTCCTGGCTCGCACGGAGAGCACATTAAGTGCTCTCCGGCTCGTGCGGAACTCGCGATCGACCTTATATATTTGCCCTCCCCGGGGCTCCCGCACAACGGGCCCTCGGTTGGGTTCTGTCCCTTTGGCAGTCGCTTCGCTTCTGCCCTACTTTGCTGGTATGGCGGTTTGGCGTTGGATCGGTTCTTTCTGATATATGCTGGTTGCGGCTCTTCTTTTGGGAGGAGTCGCTTTTTTGTTGCTAGGAGGTTGGCCCGTGGTTGATGGGGATGCTCGCTCTGAGCTGCTTTCCACAGATTGGAATCTGGAGTGGATGCAGATGCAGGCTGGTCGGCGGCGGGCTGATGATTCTTTTGAGTGGGATAAAAGGGCTCGGCATTTTCGGCCGCTTGAGACCGCTCCGTATGCCCGGGATTTTATAAAGCTGTTGGCGTTAAAGCCTGGTGAGTCGGCGCTTGATATGGGGTGTGGGGCTGGGTCGATTGCTATTCCGCTTGCTCAGGCTGGGCATCCTGTGATTGCGGCTGATTTCTCCCCTGCCATGCTGGGCACCCTTGATGCTGGCATTGAGTATTACGGACTCGAGGATCTTATTACGCCGCTTGAGCTTGCTTGGGATGATGATTGGGATTTGGTTGGACCGGTCGCGAAAGCGGTGGATGTTGCCTTTGCCAGTCGGTCGGTTACGACGACCAATCTAAAAGGTGCGCTTGCCAAGCTCGACCGTACGGCTCGTCGTCGTTGTGCTGTCACGATGGTCGCTAACTCCAGCCCGCGCTATGATCTGCACTTGATGAACGCCATTGGTGCCTCGGTTACCTGCAGCAATGGCTTTGTGTACGCCTTCAACATCCTCATTCAGATGGGTGCCCTGCCGCAGGTTACATACTTTGAATCGCCTCGACGCGACACCTTCGATAGCCTTGAGGCAGGTGTGGCGGATTTTTCCCGTATGCTCGAACATGGCAACGAGGATAAGATCGACCGCCTGCGCGATTACATCGCCCAGCACATGATCGAGAACCCCCATGCCGGTGAGCCGGGCTCCAAGGGTGTGCCGCAGGGACGCTACATGCTCGACCACGTCCGCAAGGTCCGTTGGGCATTTATTGCATGGGAGCCAGTCTCTGCGCCCAGCTCATAGCCTGTTCGCAGCCCGCGCCGCCCACTCACTCGGCATCCGCATTCTTTTTGAACTGGGCAAACACGCTCCACACCGCGCCGTTCCTGCGCTATCGTGGGACAGCTCACGTAGATTAAGGCCCCGTCGCGGGGCGCCCCATACATAGAAAGCGAGAACCCATGGCACTGACAGGAGCCCAGGTCAAGCAGCTTCGCAGCATGGCCCATCACCTCAACCCCGCCATCATCATCGGCAAGTCCGATATTAACGAGGGCACCGTCGAGCAGACGGTCGCCTACCTGGAGAAGCACGAGCTCGTTAAGTGCTCCGTGCTCGATGGCTCCAGTCTTTCCGCCCGCGAGGCCGCCGAGGAGCTCGCCGAGCGTTGCCACGCCGAGGTCGTTCAGGTTATCGGCCGCAAGTTCTCGCTGTATCGCGAGTCCTCGCGCAAGGACATCGAGAAGATCAAGCTCGTCTAAGAGCCAATGATCGGCGAGCCAACACATAGCGAGCTTACGGGTGTCCAAGTACTTCGGGCGCCCGTTTTTATCGCTCGACCAGCACGCGATTGAGCCGCCCCTCCACCAAGCGCTCGTATAGACGCCGCGTCTCGGGCTCGGGCACGCCATTGACCTGCTCCCTCAGATGGTGCATATGCCCGCTGTACAGCTCGACGATATCGCGCCGCCGCCCCGCCGCACTGTAGACACGCATGGCGCAGCGCACCATATCCTCACGCGCCGTTTCCTGTCGAAGACCCGACTCCGCCAGCCAAATCGCCGACTGCAGGTCGTTTTCTTCTAGAGCGGCATTTGCTCCCTTAATCATGCAATCGATATACTTTGACTGCATAATGCGTCGCATACGCAAAAAGTAGGTGGGATTACAGCCATTGGGAACATACAGCGGTCCGGCATAAAGCTGCTCAATCTTAAGGCACAGCTCAACTAAATGGGGCCCGCGCGCACCCGTTCGATTTCCCAAAACCTCGCGGCTTATCTGGTCAAACAGCCGTACATCGGTCTTGACGTAGTCGCCGTTGAGTCCGATGCATTCATTTTGGATGAGCACACACGACTTGCCATCCGGCGTCGGTCCCAAAGCCGACCGCAAGCGCGATATCGTCGAGTACAGGTTGTTGCGGGCGCTATTGAACTCGGCATGGGGCCACAGCTCCATAGCCAGCGTCTCACGATCGACGAGCGCATCCATGCCCAGCGCAAGCCGCTCGGCAAGTGTCGCCGCCTTCTTGCGGCGCCACATTTTGTCCGTGATGGGAAACCCGTCGCGTTCGGCGCGAAACGCACCAAACATGCGAATCTCGATATGGTCGATGGTATCAACGGCTTCAACCTCGCCGGCCTGAAATAAGCGCTCGCCCTCCCCTTCCAGATCATCGCGCAGCGAGTACCGCGACAGCTCGCGCACGGGAAGCTTCTTGCGAATCCTGGTCGCCGGCTCGCCCAGACAATGCATGGCAAGGCGCGCAAAGAGCCGATACGATGGCTCCAGAATCCCCGCACGATTCATGGACATCCAGGCCGCAAGATCGCTGTCTCGGCCCGCACAGGCCAAATGCAGCGCCACCATCCAGGCCTCCGCTCCACCAACCTGCGTCTGGCTTATATCGAGCAACTCCGCTTCCTCGCGCACCGAAACCATCGAGGTGTTACGCAGATACGCCGCGCGCTCCAGCAGCAATGCGTTATCGCGCATGTACGCAATCGACTCCTCGGCAAGTTTGAGCACTTGGACCGCACGAAACTTTGCATTAACCGGCCGTCCCTCTGCCAGCGACTGCCAGCCTTCTAGCAACAGGCCAAACAGCTGAATCTGGTTGTCGCGCATGCGCACGGCAAAACGATCGAGCTCGTTGAATGCCGCGTCGTCGGTTACCGGCAGGCCGGAAAGGAGCCGCCGTGCCGCCAACACCATGCGCACCCAGATAGCCATCGCCTTAAGCCCACGTACGTCGAGCGCCTCCCGCACCACCGTCATCTCGTCGTCGCGCTCGTCGGTTCCCGCAAACGACCCGTCAAAAAGCTCCACCAGCATGCTATCGGCCCGTATAACAATCCCCGCGATGTCGAGCTCACAGTCGTAGGCCTTGCTCGTTTTGAGCTGCTGTAGAACGCCGCCGTCATCTCCCCGCTCGGTCAGGCAGCGCTTTACCTCGATATGTGCGGACAACATATCGAGTGCGGTATGGGATGTCTCGATTTCTGGCACGGCCAGGTTCGTAGGAAGCCCAAGCCCGTTGTCCCCATAGCAAACAGCCGTCAGTGTCTGGGCCACCCTCCATGAAACAGGGTCTATTTCGCAGGCCGCCCGTTCGCCCCCGCGCTCGATGACCGATGCCATATAGCGAGCGAGCTTTGTATTGGACACGCTGACCGCTGCCAGATATACGCCAAGCGCCTCGGCAGGCGTTGGCTCTGGAGCCGGATCCTCGGCATCGATCGTGCCCAGCGCTGCTCGGCAGATATCGGCCCCGTGCCCCGTCAGAGCCAGATCGACCCCATACTGCCCAGCAAGTTCAAGGACCGCATCACGGTCCAAAAAGGCGTCCGCCAGGCCCATCGCCGCATCGCATCTACCCGCCTTAAGCAAAATCCGGGCCGCCCTCGGAACAAGTTCGGGGCGAACCTCGGCCACCAACTTACGCAAGCGCAAGCGTCCGTTATCCTCCGTGCCCAGACACGTAAAACTCCGCTCGGCGGGGTCCAAGCCAAAGATCGGGTAGTCGCGTACAAAGTAGGACTGGTCGACCATCGACAGCCTCACCCCGCAAGCCTCGAGTTCTGCGATATTGCCCTCGCCCATCAAAATCATGAGACATGCCACGCAAAACAGCGCATTATTGTCGAGCGAAGCCAGATCGACAAGTGCCGCGCCATATACGTTGACAATCTCGTTTTCGAGCAGACCGGCTACGTCGCCTTGGCCATACAGACCCGTCTGCAATGCCGAAACGAGCTCGGGCACGCCCTGCGTGAGCTGATAAAAGTCGAGCGATGTGCTGATCGAAAACGCCGATGCCCACGCCGAATACTCATAGGCATGCACCTTGAGCATCTGCGCATTGATCTTAACCGAATCGCCCAGCCCATGAATCAGTTGACGATTTGAAGGACGGCAGGAGATAAAGACCCCTACCCCCATAGCGCGCAGGCCGCGAATCCTGTCGATGAGGTCTTCGGTATCGTGCTGATCGAGGTTTGGCACATTATCAATCGCGATAAGGGAGTGCGGTTTGTCTTTGAGTTCTTCGGTAACCACCTCGAGCTGCATAAACACCTCGCGCCCAGTGGCGCGATCGGCCTCGATAATCCGCACAGGGCCTCGCGTCGGGTCGCATTTAACCTCATGGGTGTACTGCAGCAGCACCGAGGTCTTCCCAAACCCGTCGGGCGCATAGAGAACCACGATGCCGGCCTTTCGGCCCTTGGCGAGAAGCTCATTCATCAAGCGTTCGCGTCGCACCATATAGCCTCCGCCCAGCGGCATCAGCTCGAGGTCGTCTATACTGCTCAAATCGTTTACCATGCCCGCTCCTCAACTCGACCGTATGGACACTGTAACCGCAAGACCATACAAGCCGCGCTATGAATAGAGCGACCTTGTGTTTGAGGTTGTCTTTTGGTACGCAAGCGGCAAGTTTTTGTACAGCGAGGGCCGATTGTTATTAATCCCCCGACTAATCGGTCTTTAAGCAGGTAAATGAGCTTGTCAGCTTGTCCCATCCAAGCGGCAGTGTAACGCAAATGAACAAGGTTCAGCCATGTCATTCAACTCGCCTAGCACCCGCTACCGTCTACGACCTTTTAGTGGCATTTTTGCATAGAATCTGGTATGGAATGAATCAAGCTGTTTGACATCCGGCACCCGTCAAGTTCGCGGCAAGATTTTCGTCAAGCACACGGCGCGCGCTCAGCAAAAAGGCCCCCGCAAAGCGGAGGCCTTCGGCAAAGCTATGTCGAGGTGATAGGCTATCGCTACTCGCAGAGCGAAAGGGCGGCCTCGTCGGCAACGACAACACAGTTGGTGTGCAGTTGCAGGATCGAGGCAGGGCACTCGGGGGTAACCGGACCATAGCACATGTCATGCACGGCCTGCGCCTTGGCCTCGCCGTTGGCGACGACCAGGATCATGCGGGCATACATGATGGTCTGAGTGCCCATGGTATAGGCCTGACGAGGCACGTCGTCGATACTGTCGAACAGGCGGCTGTTGGCCTGAATAGTGCTCTCGGTAAGGTCGACACAGTGCGTACCCTTGGAGAAGTGGTCATCGGGCTCGTTGAAGCCAATGTGACCGTTGTTACCGATGCCGAGCAGCTGCAGATCAGGGTAACCGGCAGCAGCGACGATCTTGTCGTACTCAGAGCAGGCAGCGGCAGCGTCGGGATTGGAGCCATCGGGCACATGCGTGTTGTTCAGGTCGATATTAATGTGATCGAAGAAGTTCTCACGCATAAAGTAGTGGTAGCTCTGGGGATCGTCGTGCGAAAGGCCACGATACTCGTCGAGGTTGTAGGTGCTGACCTCGGCAAAGTCGACGTCACCCTTCTCGTACCAAGCGGCGAGCTGCTTGTAGGCGCCAATCGGGGTGGAGCCGGTGGCAAGACCCAGCACGCAATCGGGCTTGAGGATAACCTGGGCCGAGATGATATTGGCGGCCTTGCGGCTCATATCCTCGTAGTCTTTAGCTTTAATGATCTTCATTACGCGTCCTTTCTCGTACAAGAGAGGCAAGGCTCCCCTTACAAGCACTTGCCCGCGGCCCGCGTCGGCCGCAACAAACGTGTGCGGCCACCAGGGCGAGGTCGCGTAATGTATATGTCTCGTGTCTACCCGCGTCGAGGCCCCTGCCCGTCCACGGTGACCCGAAGCCTTTTAGCCTCGGACAGTTTTCATCTTGCCACGGAGGGCGTCCTCTTTCAAGGGCGCCCTCCGTAAACGTGTTTGAATTGTAGGCTAAAGGCCGAGCGCACGCACTAGCGCTCGCGAGCGACGATAAGTTGGTCCATCTCCTCGACATGCTCGCCAATGGAGCCCTTGATGCTCGAGAACTCAACGGAGTTGCACACCAAGATAGGAACCGTCACATCGTAACCCTCGGCAGCAATTGCCTCGCGATCGAACTCGATGAGCACGTCGCCCTTATGGACGACATCACCCACCTGTGCATGCACGTTAAAATGCTTGCCCTCAAGCTGAACAGTATCCAAACCAACGTGGATGAGCACGTCTAGGCCATCGACCGTGTTGAGTGCAACGGCGTGTCCCGTGGGAAAAATGGCCTCGACCTTGGCGTCTGCCGGCGCAATCACGCGCGTGCCGGTAGGCTGAATCGCCACACCCTGCCCCAAAAGGCCGGTGGCAAACGTCTGGTCATTGACCTCGGACAACGGAATGACATCGCCCGAGATGGGAGCATCCAACGTAAGGACTCGACCACGCATACCAAAAGACCTTAGGACTTTAGTGAACATGCTCCCCCTCGGACATACCAATCAATCACAATAGCGTTAACAGTTTACCACTTGGCACCCGTTATTGACCATTAGGGAAGTTCGCGCTTGACAACCTCGACGATGTCGTCGACAACACGCTGAGTGAGCTCGTGCGTCTCCGCCTCGGCCATAACGCGAACCAGCGGCTCGGTACCGCTCGGGCGCACCAGAATGCGGCCGCGGCCGTCAAGCTCCTTCTCGGCGGCAGCGACGGCGTCCCAAATGGGCTGGCAATCGTCCAGGCCGGCCTTGTTGTCGGAATGCACGTTGACGAGTACCTGCGGGTACTTCTTCATGATGCCGGCAAGATCGGTGAGGGTACGACCGGTGCGCTTGAGCACGGCCAGCAGCTGCAGAGCCGTCACCAGGCCGTCACCGGTGGTGTTGTGCTCCAGGAAGATGATGTGGCCGGACTGTTCGCCGCCGATGACGGCGCCGTCCGCGAGCATACGCTCAAGAACATAGCGGTCGCCCACGGCAGTCTGGACCATCTCAAAGCCCTGCTCCTTCATGGCAATGGAGAAGCCCAGGTTGCACATAACGGTCGAGACGATCTCGGAGTTGGCGAGCTTGCCGCGGGCAGCCAGGTCGGAGCCGCAGATGGCCAGGATGTAGTCACCATCGATCTCGTTGCCCTCGCTGTCCACGAACAGCACGCGATCGGCGTCGCCGTCGTGGGCCAAGCCGATATCGGCGTGGGTGCGCAGCACGAGCTCGCGCAGGGGCTCAAGGTGAGTGGAGCCGCACTCAACGTTAATGTCGGTGCCGCAGTAATCGGTGTTGATGGCATGGACCGTGGCGCCCAGGCGCTGCAGCGCAGCGGGCGTGGTCTGGCAGGAAGCACCGTGGCCGCAGTCGACGGCAACAACCAGGCCATCGAGCCTCAGGCCATCAAGCGTATCGATGGCGTGGTCGACGTATGCCTTGCGGGCGTCTTTCATCTTGATGATGTGGCCCACGCCGGCACCGGTCGGCAGCGTGTCGGCAGCCATGGCTTCCTCGGACATGACCCAGGCGCTGATCTCTTCCTCGACCGCGTCGGGAAGCTTCATGCCCTTGCGGCTAAAGAACTTGATGCCGTTGAACTCCGGCGGATTGTGCGAAGCGGAGATGACGATGCCACCGTCGAGCTCATTTTGGACGGTGAGCAGCGCCACGGCCGGCGTAGGGATAACGCCGCAGCAGTGCGGACGGCCGCCCTCGGCCATAATGCCGGCGGTCAGAGCGCTCTCGAGCATGGTGCCCGAAAGACGCGTGTCGCGGCCGACGCAGATATCCGGACCAAGGAACTTGGTCGCCGCGCGGCCCAGGCGAAACGCGAGGTCGCACGAGAGGTCGGCATTGGCGACGCCACGGACGCCGTCGGTACCGAAGATGTTCTGGGGCATAGGATCGCTCCTTCCCTAGCAGGCGATATGCAACCGCCCACCCTAGTCGAAAAAGAAAAGCGGGACCCGCCGAGGAATCGGCAGGCCCCGCTTGTACATTGTATCTCGAAAGGAGATAAAACCTTAGCGCTTGGAGAACTGGGGAGCGCGGCGGGCCTTCTTGAGGCCGTACTTCTTGCGCTCGACCACGCGAGCATCGCGCGTAAGGAAACCGGCCTTCTTGAGGTCAGCACGGTAGTCGCCAGCGTTCAGAAGAGCGCGAGCGATGCCCAGGCGCAGAGCGCCGGACTGACCGGAGATGCCGCCGCCATCGCACAGAGCGATAACGTCGAACTGACCGGCGGTGTCGGTCACCTTGAAGGGAGCAAGGGCGTTCTCAACGAGCTGATGACGGCCGAAATACTGCTCGGCGTCACGCTTGTTGATGGTCACCTTGCCGGTGCCGGGGACGAGACGGACGCGGGCGACGGCGTTCTTACGACGGCCGGTACCCTGGTAGACAACGGTGTTCTCAGCCATCTTTAAGCCTCCAGCTCAATCTTCGTGGGGTTCTGGGCAGCATGCGGATGCTCGGCACCAGCGTAGACCTTAAGCTTGGTCATCTGGGCACGGCCGAGGGTGGTCTTGGGCAGCATACCGCGAACGGCGCGCTCGATGACCTTCTCCGGGTGCTTCTCCATAGCCTGGCGGAAGCTCTCAGCCTTGAGGCCGCCGTTGTAGCCGCTGTGGCGATAATAGGTCTTCGTGTCAGCCTTGTTACCGGTAAGCTGGACCTTATCGGCGTTGATGACGACAACGAAGTCGCCGCAGTCGCTGTTGGGCGTGAACTGGGGCTTGTTCTTACCGCGCAGGATCATTGCGATCTGGGTGGCAAGACGGCCCAGGACAGCACCATCGGCGTCGACGAGAACCCAGTTGCGCTGGACCTCGCCCTGCTTGGCGTAGTGAGTCGATTTCGAAATCACTTAGACTCCTCCATGTACAGTACGTGTTGTTACAGAGATTCACGGGGCTCTGCAAGTAACCCGTCCATATTACCCCGCTCGCCGTACGAGTCAACAGATATTTTGGCTCCGACCAGAGTTTCTGCACATGTCATCCACGAGCCGTGATTTTTCCAACTCTTTAGCTGTTGTCATTTTTTGAGGGTTCGCCGTCGCTAGCGCTCAACGAACTCTTGGATTTCCGCGAGCAGGCGCTTTGCCTCCTGACGGCCCTGGATATACAGGTCCAAAAGCTTTGCCGGATCGTGCTCGACATGGCCGACCTCGACCGGCTTTTGCGGAGCGACGACCAACGCACGGCCCTCGCGCTCATACTTCCATAGGTGCATGCGCTGTATGTTGTAACGGTCGTGGCGCGTCTCGATAGCCTCGAGCAGGTAGGGGTAGTCGGCATAGCGGGCGCGCGCGGCAGGCATAAACTCGTAGGGCTTTTTCTCGTACGAGCGGTCCTGCGTGACAATGACAACCGCGCGCTCGAAGCCGGCCTCCTCCAGCACATGCTCGATAGGAACCGAATCGGCTACGCCGCCGTCGACGTATTTGTGCCCGTCAATCTCGACCGGCGGCGTCACCAGCGGCAGCGACGTCGAGGCGCGCACGGCGTCGAGGTCGAGCACGGCGCTTTTGACCGGCAGGTAGGCAGCGGTTCCAAAGAGCATGTCCGTCGCGACGGCGTACATCTCGATGGGGCTCGCGTCGAACGTCTCGTTATCAAAAGGATCCAGGCGGTCCTGGACGTCGTTGAAGATAAAGTCGTAACCCACGATGGAACCCGTGGACGCAAACGACGCGGCGCCCATGTAGCGGCTGTCGTTGCAGAAGGTCAAATTGACTCGGTTGGTGCGACCGATCTGGTGCGACTTGTAGTTGACGCCATTGAGCGCACCGGCCGAGACGCCGTACACTGCCGGAATTTCGACACCGGCCTCCATGAGAACGTCGAGCACGCCGGCGGTAAACTGCCCACGAAAACTGCCACCCTCCAAGACGAGCGCGACCTTGCCGACGTTCTTTGCCTTATCTTCTGCAGTCATATTGACCTCCTGCGATTGCGTTTTGGCTTTCTTCTACCCAGTTTTGGAATGGAGGGCGCGCAGGTTTTTCGAGGCGGCAGGTGAAGCGGAAAGTGCGTCCCAGTTTGAGGCGGGATTCCGGGATGAACTTTCCGTTTGGACCGCCGTTGGGAAAGCGCGTCCCGTTCTGAGCGCGGATTCCGGGATGCGGTTTCCGCTTGATGTGTCATCCGGAAACTACGTCCCAGTCTGAGCGCGGATTCCGGGATGGGCTTTCCGCCTGGGCTGCCATTGGGAAAGCGCGTCCCACTCTGCGTCACTGAGGCGTTTTCTTTACGCCCGCGCCCTGCATAGAGTTCGATTCTCCGCGGGTGGAGGGGATCCGTCCGCGCGGGACACGGCAGGCTGTCATCCGGTCGGCATCGAATCTATATCCAGTCGAGGCTTTGCGCGGAGAATCCGCGTATTTGCTTCGCAAATACGCACCGGCTTCGGCCGCCTGCCGGCGTCCTCGCCCGCTCGCTACAAACGCTTTGCGTTTGCTTAACGCCCGCGCCCTGCATAGAGTTCGATTCTCCGCGGTACGGACTAGAAATAAAAAGGCGGGTAGATATAAGTATCTACCTGCCTGTAACTATTGGTGGAGCTGGCGTTCATTCGGTCGAACACCTCGCCACCTGGACCTATAGCGCCAGGCAGCGACGGATTATCGCCCAAGCCAGCAGAATCGTCAAACGTGAACGCCACGCGCAGGCCGTCGTCATCGTCGGGGCCGCCCAGCACCACGCGCGCCACGAACGTGCGCAGGAGCTGCGCGTCGTCCACCTCGGCGGCGGCCATGCCCTCAAGCCAGAACAGCGCGCGGTCGTAGTCAAGGCGGGCGGCCTCAAGGGCCTCGGCCGTGCGCAGCTCGTCCTTGAGGAGCGCCTGCCGCTGCTTCAGCGCGTCTATGCGCTCCTTGCCGCCCGGCGGCGCGATGCCCGACTCGATGGCCATCCATATGTTGGAGAACGCCGTCTCGATCTTGGCCAGCTCGCCCTTTATGGTCTCGCTCAAGGGCTTCTCGTCGGCGCGCTCCTCCTCGGCGTCGGCCAGCATGCGAGCGATGCGCTCGCGGCTGTCGGCGCTGCCCAGGGCCTCGCGCACGGCGTCGGCCACGCGCTTCTCCACGACATCGCGGCGCACGGTGCGCCCGCAGCTGCGGCAGCGGTAGTAGTGATAGGGCCTGCCCGACTTGCCCGTTCCGCTGGTGCCGGTCATCAGCCCGCCGTCTCGCCCGTCGTAGAGCTTGCCCGTGAGCGGGAAGTCCCACGCTTCGGTCTTGGCGCGGGGCCTGTGCGAGTCCTCAAGCATCCGTATCACCCTCTCCTCGTCATCCATGGGAACGATGGCGGGCATGCCGCCGGGCACGACCACGCCCGCGTAGCGGTACTCCCCGCCGTTCTCCCGCCGCATCAGTATGCGGCGCACCGTCTGGAAGCGCCACTTGCCGCCGCGCTTGGTGCGGTACGGCTCCCAGGCGCGCACCACGTCGGCCACCGACTTGCCCGACAAGACCATGCGCACGCCCAGGCGGATGGCGGCGGCCTCCTCCTCGTTGACCACGTAGCGCCCGTCCACTATGTCCCAGCCGTAGCGCACGCAGCCGTTGGCCATGCACCGCTCGGCGTTCTTCTGTATGCCGTCGCGTATGCGCTCGCCGTCGAGCGCGCTCTCGTACTCCGCCAGCACCTCCAGCATGCCCAGCTGCAGCACGCCCGCCGAGCCGTCCGAAATGTCCTCGCCCGCGTACAGTATCTCGACGCGGCAGCGGCGCAGCATGATGCGCGCCATGGCCATCTCGTCGCGGTTGCGCATGATGCGGGTCACCTTATAGATGACCACGAAGTCGAACAGCCCTCGCTTGGCGTCTGCCATCATGCGCTGGAACTCCGCGCGGTCGGTGTTGGTGCCCGTCTGCGCGAAGTCGCAGTACGTGGCCACCACGCGCAGGTCGTTGGCCTCGCAGTACGCCCGCGACTTCTCAACCTGTATCTCTATGGACTCGCCGCGCTGGTTGTGGCTTGAGAAGCGGGCATATATCGCCGCACGTCCGCCCATGGCTACGCCCTGTACAGCTCTACGGGGTCATCGTTAGGCGTTGCCCTGTAATTCAGCACATTCAAGGCTATAGCACCGTCGATAATCTTGAAATACGCGCCATAGTACACATGGTTGCGCCAGTAATGGATAACGGCCTTCCCTATCGATCCGTCGCGAAGGTACGACACGGTGCCGTGCGAGCCATTATCGTTCTTGCCGTACGAGTTGAAGAAGACCTCCACCGGGTACTTGGCGTTTTTCCCCGTCTTCGTCAACGGGTGAAGGCTCAACATCACACGGTTTTCCGGGACCTTCACGACCGAATCAACGGATTCAATTCGCGCGAAGTTCGTGCGGAGACTCGGCAATGACGGCACGCCTGTGACAGCGGGCGTGAGCATGTGTTCCAGCTTCGCCACGTTCGCCTTCACAGCCGCAACCGCATCCGCATCGCCATAATAAAAGCGTTCGTCGGCAAACACCTGACCGGTCTCGCGCTCGTACTTGACCACCGTATGGCATAGGTACGGCTTATTATCAAACGGGAACGGCCCCAAATCGTATTCCGGACACGCCATGGCGGGCGGCACCTCGTGCTCACGCAAGATGCGGGCTTCCTCGGTGCGCTGGGCTTCTTCCTCTGCGCGGCGCTTTTGCTCCGCCTTTCGTTTCTCCTCGGCGAACTCGCGCATGGCGCGCTTTTCATCTCGCGCCGCTTTCGACGCATGCAGGAAATCAAACAAGCCCATGGCTACTCCATCTCGTTGGCGGCTTGGAACCACACCACCGTGCCGATCACGCGCACGGGGCCGTCGTCCATGCCGAAAATCATGTCCTCGTAGTCCTCGAAGCTATCCGCCGACAGCATCAGCTTGGTGCTGCCCTTGTACCAGCGGCGCATGACCGCGCGGTAGTCCTCGGTCTCCACCACGGCGATGGACCCGTTGGCGGGCTGGCGGTCGGGGTCGACCAGCACGTGGCTGCCCTCGGGTATGACGCGGTTCATGCAGTCGCCCTCGACCTCCAGGGCGAACGCGCGCGGATGCCCGGCGCACACCGAGGCGGGCACCTCAACGCGGTGCGCTATCTCCTCCTCGTCGGCGAGCGCACCGGCGTGCACGCGCCCGAGCGTGAGCAGCGGCACGGTGGCGCTGCTGGCCACCACGGGCATGGCACCGGCGGGCATATAGGGGCTGCCCTTGGGCTTTTTGGTCACGGGGTCAATCTGATCCATTCCGCCGTCTTCTATAAGGTGTGACTTACTAATCTGATAGCAGGCCGCCATGCGCTCAATAGCTCCCATACGGGGTTCGGAGCGGCCATTTTCCCACTGCGAAACGGCGTTACCTGTCACACCTGCAATCTCACCCAGTTCATCCTGGGTAACGTCGAAAATCTGCCGTAACTTCTTTATGTTGTCGGATATCGGCATCTTAACTCCTTCCAGGACTTAAATTTATTTTCAATTTTACCAAAATTAATCTTGACCGTGTTCTGAAGATTAATTACAGTTATGGACAGAAAGGAGGGAGTATGAAGTCACTCAAGCAGGCGCGCATGAGCAAGGGCGTAACCAAGAAGGCAATGGCTGAACATCTGGGCATTTCAGGACCTACATACGATGTTTATGAAGACCACCCCGACCGTATGCGCATCGAGACGGCTAAAAAGGCCGCCGACTTCTTGGGCTACAAACCCGAAGAAATTTTTTTCGCTTCAAACTGTAATTAGATTTACCTATCAGAAAAGGAGACACACCATGACCACCAAGAGCCACCAGCCCGAGTTCGTCGCCGAGATCATCGGCAAAACGCTCGACCACCTCATCGACGACCGCAAGCGCGTGGCCGTCAGCTTCGAGCTGGCCGAGAACGGCTGCATGGAGGAGACGCACGCCAGCCTCAAGCGCCGCATCGCGGCCATGTGGGGCTTCCAGACGAGCGGCATCGAGCTTCTGGAGGCGAGCACGACCTGGTTCGAGCTCGGCGGCATGCAGTTCAACGTCTACAGCTCCGTGCAGTTCAGCGTGAACGGCAAGGGCTGGAGCACCGACTTCAAGACCATCGCGCGCGACACCGCGTACGACGAGAAGGAGTAGGCCATGCTGAACGAGGTGACCGTACGGGGGGGGGGTTCACCGCCCTCAACGTGAAGAGCGGCAAGTGCGTGCTGCAGTTTGAGCTGGACCCGAAGTTCCGTGACTTCATCCCCAAGCTGGTGGAATTCACGGGGCAGATGCTCAACATCCACGTGTACGACGACCAGGAGGTGATGTTCGTGGATAGGGACACCGGTGAGGTCGCCTACGAGGACGCCCCGCTGCTTCTGCCGGGCGTCGCGGGCGAATGACCCCGATACAGCGCGCCATGTGCGACGAGTGCGCCGCCATGATGCGCGAGTTCTACAAGGACCCAGAGAACGAGAGGAAGTTCCAGGAATGGAAAAGATCAAGGGAAAGAGGGTGCGCGTCGCAGCCGGCAAGCGAAAGACGCGCACCGCAACGGTTCACTTCCGAACCGAGACCAGTGTAACACCAGAGCAGCGCCGCGAGAGGCTGCAGGCCGTTTTCGCCGCCCTGTTCGTCTGCGCGTGCATCGCCGCCACATGGGCGCTGGAGGCAACAGTATGGCCGAGGTAGACGCCAAGGCCCAGGCCCTCGTGGCCAAGGCGTGCGGCTGGGTTGCCTCGAACCCCGATACATGGGCGAAGCTGCGCCGCATCTGCTACCGCCTGATGCTGGAGGGCCACGTCATCCAGCGCGACAACGTGTACACCCTGGCGTGCCAGAACGGCATGACCGTGAGCGAGGCCAGCGAGCTCAAGTGCGACCACAACCTGTGGAGCGTGCTGTCCCGCTACATGGTGCTGCAGCGCCCCTCCATGCTGGCCGCCGTGAGCTTCCGCCGCACGCCGGTTGACTCCGTGGACCTGGTGGGCACGTGGGAGGCCATCGTGGGCCCAGCCGTTTTCGCCGCCTCCACGCTGACCGAGGCGCAGGGCATCTACGACAGGGGCGCGCAATGAGGTGCACCGTCACGGTCGAAGGCCGAATGCCGAGCCTGAACGACTACATCAGCGCCGAGCGCGCCAACCGCTACAAGGCGGCGGCCATGAAGAAGCGCGAGACGGCACGCGTGAGGGCGGCGGCCATGCAGCAGCGCGCGCCGCGCTTCGAGCGCCGGGTGACCGTGCGCACCACGTTCTACGAGCCCGACATGCGCCGCGACGCCGACAACGTGGGCTTCGCGCGCAAGTTCGTGCTCGACGGCCTGGTGGCGGCGGGCGTAATCAAGGACGACTCCCGCAAGTACGTGGAGCAGTGCCCCGACAGGGTGCTCACCGACAGGGCGCGCCCCCGCGTGGTCGTGGAGGTGAGCGACGAGTGACCCGCCGAGACAAGGGCAGGCCACACAGGGCGTGGCGCAAGGCCGACCTCGACCGCATAGCCGAGCTGGCGGGAAAGGTGCCCGCCCGCGAGATTCGCCGCGAGCTGCGGCTGTCCAAGAACCAGTTGGATAACGCGCGGCGCTTGATCAACGCCAGCGGCGGCCACGTGTCCCTGCGCTGCTACCGCCACCGCCTGGAGCTGTGCCCGTCGTGCGGGTGCCGCAGGGCGACCCTCGGCAAGGACGGCATCTGCGAACCGTGCAGACGCCAGCAGCAGCTTGAGGCCATAGAGGCCCGCATAGCCGAGCTGCTGCCGAGGCTGACCGCAGAGGAGCGCCGCACCTACGAGCGCACCGAGTGCGGCCGAGAGAGCCGCGCCGACCCCATGCCGCAGGCCCCGGACACCTCGGGCATGAGCCGCTACGCCGCCGACAAGGTAGCAGAGGCGCACGACGAGGCCATGGAGCGATGGCTGTGCCGTTACCTGTACCGCAGGGTCAAGGCGGCGCAGAAGCGCAAGGAGCGCATAGAGAAAAAAGTTCCGAAATCCTGAAAAGTTTTTATCACTTTTAGTTTTCCCAGTTAGGAGACCCAAATGCTCACGGAAATCATCAGCAAGACCGTCGCGGACAAGACGGTGGACAGCATCCTGAAGCGCATCGAGCGCGCCGTCCCCGTGCCCGAGCCGGGCGACGGCGGCTTCGACGCCGCCATGCGCCAGGCGTTCAACATGGGGGCCGCCTGCATGGCCGCGCAAATCAAGAACGGCCCCGTGCCCACCAAGCGCATCGCGCTCATGGGCGAGGTGGCCCGCGTGGCGTGCCGCGCCCGCCTGGTGGGCATGGAGTGCCGCGTGGTCGTAGACGAGGAGGCCCGCGCATGCAATCGCTAGAGGAGGTCGCGATCTGCGACGTGTACCCCTACGAGCGCGCCGACGGCGAGCCGATGAACCCGCGCGACTTCACCACCAGGGAGAGCGCCGAGCACATCGCGGGCCTGGCCGCGCAGTTCAAGGCCAACCGCCTCAACCCCGGCCAGCCCGTCATGAAGCCCATCCTGTACAAGGAGGGCGGCATCTACTGGATCATCGACGGCGAGTGCCGCGTGCGCGCCATGAGGGCCATCGGCACCGAGCGTTTCCTCGCCGAGGTCTACGACGACCTGGACGACGCCGAGCTGGCGCGCGTGGAGGCCGCCAAGGCCATGGTGGAGACCGACGCCAAGCTGGGGCTGACCGCCGAGGAGAAGTCGCGCGGCGTGCAGACCATGCTGGCGCTCGACATTCCCGACGAGGAGGTGGCCGTGGCCGCCCGCACCGACGCGGGCACCGTGGCCAAGGCGCGCCGCGCCGCCCGCAGGGTGCAGGACGCCGCCTACGACATGACGCTCGACCGCCTGGCCGCCATCGCCGAGTTCGAGGGCGACGACGAGGCCGTGGCCGAGCTGCGCGACTGCAAGCAGTCCGAATGGCAGCGCGTGTACGCGGGCCTGAAGGCCAAGGCCGAGCAGAGGCGCAACCGCGCCGAGGTGGTGGCGGTGCTTGCCGACGCGGGCGTCGAGTTCGTCGACGAATGCCCCGAGGGCTTCGCCGCATGCCGCACGTTTTCCGACTACCGCCCCGACCTGGCGGCGCTGGACGCCTACGTGGCCGACAACGCGGGCGCGGGGCTTCTGGCCGAGGAAACGTCGTTCGGCGTGACCCTGCTGGCGCCGGTGGCCGAGGGGGCCGACGAGGCCGCACAGACCGCAGCCCAGCGCAAGGCCGACTTCCAGGCCGCCTACGAGGACGGCGCGAAGGCCCGCCGCGAGTGGCTTGCCGCCCACGCGGGCGACCTCAAGTCGATGCGCCGCACGGCTCTGGCGCTGACCGCGTTCGCCATGGAGGCCGAGGCCGTGGAATCGTTCGAGGAGCTGCTGGGCCGACCCATCGACCGCACGCCCACCGAGCTGGCCGTGGCCATGGGCTGGCGGGCAGCGTGGAACATGAGCGGCTTGACGGCCTGGAGCCTCATGGAAGGCGGCAGCTCCGTGTGCTTCAACCGAGCGACGGTCGAGAACGTGACCATCATCTACGAGGCCATGAAGGCCGACGGCTACGAGCCGAACGCGGCCGAGACGGAAACCTACGAGGCGTGCATGGCGCGCCTGGGAAGCGAGGAGTAAATGAGCGAAGCAGTTGAGGCCGAGATCATCGAGCCCGAGGAGGCGTCAGAGCTGACCGTGGCGTACTCCCCCGCCGTGATCGAGGCCAACTTCGACGCCCTGGAGGCGCACGTGCGCAGGCTGGTGGCCGACTACGAGGGCGCGACCTACGACATGGGCAAGGACGAGAACGTGAAGGCCGCCAAGCGCGACCGCGCCTACCTCAACGGCATCGCCAAGGAGATAGACGAGCGCCGCAAGGCCGTGAGCCGCGAGTACACGAAGCCCCTGGCCGCGTTCGAGGACAGGTGCAAGGCCGTGGCGGGCATCGCGAAGCAGGCAGCCGACGGCATCAAGGCGCAGCTGGACGAGGCCGAGGAGGAGCGCCAGCTGCGCGCGTACGCCAAGCTGCGGGAGCACTACGAGGAGTTCGCCGGGCTGCTGGCCCCCGTCGTGCCCTATGAGCGTTTCCACGAGAAGCAGTGGACCAACAAGACCTTCGGCGAGGTGAAGGCATTCAAGGCCCTGGAGGCCAAGGTGGAGCGCCTGGCCCAGGACTGGGAAACCCTCAAGGCGCAGTTCCAGGGCGAGCCGTTCTACGACGAGGCCGAGCGCGAGCTGTTCGCCACCCTGGACCTGGGCGCGGCCATAACGGCGGCGCACAAGGCCGAGGAGGAGCGCCGGCGCATCGCCGAGCTGAAGGCGGCCATGGAGCCGGAACCCGTGGAAGAGCCCGAACCCGAACCCGAAGCGGTGCCCGGGCCCGCGGAATGCCAGCCCGCAGAGTTCCCGCAGCCGCTTGAGCAGATGCCCGAGCCGCAGCCCGCGCCCATGCCCGCCCCGGTGCCGCCAGCGCCGCCCGCACCGGCACCCGTGGCCATGGCGGGCGACCCGTGGACGGTCGTGGTGCCGTGCGCCACGCGCGAGCAGATGCAGGGCGTCGCGGCGGCCCTCAAGGCGCAGGGCGTCGTGGGCACCATCATGCACGGCACGGTGGGCCAGGTTTACGAGCGGATGAACGGAGGCTACTAGCATGACCCAGGAACAGCAGTCCATCGACCTCATGGCGGCCGTTGCCCGCGTGCAGCGCGCCGTGGTGGTGCCCAAGGCCAAGTACAACGCTTTCGGCAAGTTCAGCTACCGCAGCTACGAGGACATAGTGGCCGCGCTGAAGGAGCCGTGCGCCAAGGAGGGCCTGGCGTTCTTCATGACCGACGAGCTGGTGCAGATAGGCGACCGCTACTACGTGAAGTCCACGGCGTGCGTGTTCCCCGCCGAGGGCGGCGAGGGCCTGCTGCAGGTGAGCGCCTACGCCCGCGAGGACGAGCACAAGAAGGGCTCGGACGACGCCCAGGTGACCGGCATGGCGTCGAGCTACGCCCGCAAGTACGCGCTGTGCGGCGCGTTCGCCATCGACGGGCAGAGCGATCCCGACGCCATGGAGGAGCAGCCCGCGCCCGAGGAGAAGCAGCCGCCCGCAGACGGCCCCTTCACGGCCCACTGCCGCAGCTGCGGGGCGCGCTACCAGTTCGCCAGCATGCCGCAGTACATGGAGTTCGTGGCCAACAGCCCGTGCTGCCCGCGCCCCGACTGGCAGGTGGAGTAGATGCAGGCGCTCACCGAGGAGCTGGACGAGCTGACCGACAGGCTGGAGGCCGAGCTGAAGACCTGCAAGGAGTCGGGCTGCCAGTACGCCGAGAACGAGGCCGAGTACCGCAAGGCCCTGCGCATCGCCATCCTGAACGAGCGCCAGAAGGGCACGCCCGTCACCATCATCGGCGACGTGTGCCGGGGCCAGGAGCAGATAGCGGAGGCCAAGCGCCGCCGCGACTGCTCCGAGGCCATCTACAAGGCCTCGCAGGAGGCCATCAACGTAATCAAGCTGCGCATCCGCATGGTAGACGCGCAGATCACCCGCATCTGGAACAGCGGGGACGTAACCCAAGGAGGGTATCTATGAGCATCAACCGCGTGTGCATATCCGGCAACCTGACCCGCGACCCCGTGCTGCGCTCCACGTCTGGCGGCATGTCCGTGCTGTCCATGGGCGTGGCCGTCAACGACCGCCGCAAGAACCAGCAGACCGGGCAGTGGGAGGACTACCCGAACTTCGTGGACTGCACGCTGTTCGGCACCCGCGGCGAGAAGCTGGCGCAGTACCTCGCCAAAGGCAGCAAGGTGGCCATCGAGGGCAAGCTGCGCTACCGCAGCTGGAACGACCAGCAGACCGGGCAGAAGCGCAGCGCGCTGGAGGTCGTGGTCGACGAGCTGGAGTTCATGAGCGGCCAGCAACAGCAGCAGGGCTACGCGCCGCAGCAGTACGCGCCCCAGGCGGCCCCGCAAGCGCCGCAGGCCCGCACGTACGGCCAGGGACGCCCCGCCCCGGCACCTGCGCCGCAGCAGCCCGCCTACGCGCCGCAGCCGGCCACTCAGCAGGCGTACGCGCCGCAGCAGCAGGCCATGCCGCAGCAGCAGGCCATGCCCGATCTGTACGACGAGGATATCCCGTTTTAGGGAAGGCGACGGCGACACTATGGGCATGGTTATACACGACGACTTCTGGGCGGCCGCGCAGGCCATGCCCGAGAAGCAGCGCGCGCCGTTCATCTACGCCATCGTCGAGTACCGGTTCACGGGCAAGGAGCCGCAGGGCAGCCCCGCGTGGCTGCCCACCTTCCTGGTGCTCAAGGGCAGGCTCGACATGGGCGACGAGAAGAGCGAGCGCGCAAGGAAGGCGGCCAACGCCCGCTGGGGCAACAGGCCGGGGAAGGAAGACGCGGTGGACGATGCGGCGGCACGGGCGCAAGCCGATGCGCAAGCACATGCGGGAGCATATGCGGATACAGATGCAGTCGCACATGCGCAAGCAGATGCGGATGCACATGCAGGCGCATCGAGTTGCGGCAATGCAGAGGTTGAGGTTGAGGTTGAGTATATAGATAACCCCTTAATCCCCTTTGACGAAATCGTGCATGCGCTCAACGAGGCAGCCGGCACCCGCTACCGCTCAAGCAGCGCCAAGACCCGCAGGCTGATACACGCCCGCTGGGCCGAGGGCTACCGCCTCCCCGACTTCCTGGCCGTCATCGACACGATGGCAGCCGAGTGGGCGGGCGACCCGAAGATGGCCAAGTACCTGCGGCCCTCCACGCTGTTCTCGCCGAAGTTCGAGGACTACGTGAACCGCAGCCCGAAGCGGAGGAAGGAGGCCGACGGCTATGCCGAGTACGACTAGCTGCCCGCACTGCGGGGCGCAGCTCGAAGGCAACTACATGACGCTGGCGGGCCGCCGCATGTTCTGCGGATGGAAGCCGTGCAGCTGCCCCGGGGCGGAGGCCGAGCGCGCCGAGCGGGCGCGCCTAGAGGCCCGCGCCGAGGCCGAGAGGGCCGCCGCCAAGCGCCGGCGCGCCTACGAGCGGGCCGGCATCAAGCCGCGCTTCATGGCCGCCGCCTCCCCCATGGCCTGCGACATAGCCGAGGGGGTGCGCCGGGGGCGCGGGGCGTACATCTGCGGCCCGGTCGGCACCGGCAAGACGCACCTCGCCAGCGCCGTGGCGCGGCTCCTGGTGGACGGCGGCACCAGCGTGAGGGTGACCGACATGCTGGGCGTGCTGGCCGCCATCAAGGGCACCTACGGCGGCGACGGCACCGAGGACGGCGTGCTGTCCAGGCTCTCCCGCGTGGGGTGCCTGGTGCTGGACGACCTGGGCAAGGAGTCCCCCACCGACTGGACGCTGGGGCAGGTGTTCCGCGTCGTGAACGACAGGTACGAGAACATGAGGCCCGTGGTCGTGACCACGCAGTACGGCAAGGGCGACCTCATACGCCGCCTGGCCAAGAACGGCGACGAGGAGACGGCGGTGGCCATCGTGAGCCGCCTGTCGGAGATGTGCGACAAGTACGAGCTGCAAGGCAAGGACAGGAGGCTATCGAATGGCAAACGTTGACACGCTGCCCGAGATCCTGCGCCCCCTCATGGAGGGGCCGAGCATCGAGACGCCCAGGTGCGCCGTGTGCGGCGCGCCGTGGCCGCTCAACCGCCACCACATCGTGAGGCGCGGGGCGGGCAAGCTGTTCCGCGACGGGCGCGAGGTTCCCAAGCCCACGGTGATGCTGTGCGGCAGCGGCAACGGCAGCGGCTGCCACGGGCTGGCGCACGCCAACCGGCTGCACTTCCGCTGGGTCAGGGCCGAGCAGAGGTTCAACCGCCCCGCCCCGCCGGGCTCGGGGCACTGGGAGTACCTGCTGCTGCCGGAACCGACCAAGTACGCGGATGCCCTGGCCATGGGCGGCTGGGGCCGGCTGCCGAGGGGCAGGCGGTGCATGTGAGCGGGTACGAGCCTTCAAGCGGGTGGAACCTCCCGCCCGGGTGCTTCGAGTCCGACCCCAGGGCACCGTGGAACCGGCCCGACCCGTGGGAGGGCCGCACGTGCCGGGAGTGCCGCTTCTGCGGCCGCGTGCAGGGCGCTGGCGGCGAGGCCGTGTGCGCCCGCGACGCCATGACGGGCGGCGGCCCCGACGTGGAGGCGGTAGACGAGACAAGCGAGGCATGCGAGTGCTTCGAGTTCGAATAGGAGACGAAACGATGAAGAAGATCTACGCGGTGGCCACGGAGAGCGACGTGGTGCTGGCGTTCGAGAGCAGATCGGACGCAGACGAGTACGCAGGCGAGCACGACGGCATGGCGGTGCTGCCGGTGCCGTGCGTGGGGGCCTACGAGTACCCCAGCGAGAAGCCGGCCACCGACTGGGACCGAATCGCCGACGCTCTGCCGAAGGGAGGCGAACAGGCATGAGGCTGTACATGTGCGCATGCGAACGCTGCGGCAAGGAGGTGCCGGCGACCCTGGCGGGTTACGCCAAGATGGTGCTGAGGAACAGCGCGCGAATCGACGGCAAGGCAAGGGCCTTGTGCCCGGAGTGCGCCGAGAGCCTGCGGGCGTGGTTCCTCGCAGGCGCGGTGAAGCCGGAAGGAAGGGAATAGCCATGGGAATCATCTGCGATACCTGCGGGCGCGATATCGACGCCCTGGGACAGGACAACATGAGCTGCACGTGCGAGCCGCTGTGCGAGGACTGCTGGAACGAGCAGCAGAGCCACGCGGTAGCAGTCCTTCGACGAGAGAACGATCGCCTGCGAGGCGACCTCGCCGAGATGGGGCGCAAGCTCGCCGAGGCCAGGCAGAGGCTGCGCAGCGACGGGCCGGCGGACTGCAAGCGGCTGCGCCGCGAGGTCGAGACGGCCTACGAGGTGAGCCGCGAGCGCGCCCTGGCGCTCACGAAGCTGGACGAGTGCGAGATGTGGCTGGGGCGCTGCGAGCTGAGGGTGACAGCGTCACCGACGCTCAAGGGCGCGGCCCAGGACGCCGCCATGCCTTGCCTCAAGGCCGAAGAGGCGCGCGGTTTCGCGATGCCCGACGTGAACGTGGAGGTGAAGGCCGAGGTAACGGCCGAGGAGCTGGCCAAGAGCCTGCGCGAGGCCATGAAGCCGGCCATGCGGATGGCGGTGGAGTAGCCATGGAGCAGCAGACCGAGAAGCCGAAGCGCCGACCTAGTATCGAGGTGCGCTGCCCGAAGTGCGGTATGCGCGAGATCTGGCACCACCTGCCCAAGGGCGGCGACCGCTGCCGCTGGTGCGGTCACCTGTTCGAGGACTTCACCTACCGCAAGGTCGGGCCGAGCGCGAAGGAGGGGGCGCGATGACGAACTGGGAGCACCTTTTCGGCGCGCCCGAGCGGGCCATCCACACGGAGGTGGAGTTCCACTCGTGGCCCTTCTCCATCGCCGTGTATGAGACGAGCCGCATGAGCAGCTGCACTACCAGCAAGCGGCTGCTGGCCAGCTTCTGCGAGGATGCCGACTACCTGGAATGGCTCAAGGCCGAGTACGACGACGGCACCGTCGAGTGGGAGGAGCGATGAACCGCCCGGGATGCAACTGGGGGTGCCTGCTGTTCATAGCGGCGGCAATCGCCATAGACGCGGCGGCCATCTACGCCATAAGGGCGCTGGCGCTCGGGCTCATGGCCATGGCCGTGGCGGCGTGCGGATAGGGGCAACCGAATACGGAAACAGGCAGAGGGCCGTCCTTCGGGGCGGCTTTTTCCGTGCCCGGCGACACGCTTGCGACCATATGAGCCGAGAGATAGAGGAAGGAGGCCGCAGGTGCCCAAGAAGGACAAGCCGCTCACGGCGAAGCAGGAAGCGTTCGCCCGCGAGATGGCCAAGCCCCGCGCCAAGCAGCAGGACGCGTACCGCGCGGCCTACGACTGCAAGCGCATGAACTACAACTCGATAAGCTGCGCCGCCTCCAAGCTGATGCGCGACCCACGAATCGCGCACAGAATCCAGGAAATCCGCGACGCGGCCGCCAAGGACTGCCGCTGGGAGCTGCAGGACGCGGCCGCCCCGCTGTTCGAGGTGCTGGACGGCGCGCTGCCCATCTTCCGCCGCCAGGCGGCCGAGGGCAGCATCAACGGCGACGCGCGCCTGGCCATAACCGAGAGCGTGAAGCTGCTCAACGACATGTTCGGCGTGGACGGCGCGAAGGCCGCCATGGCGGAGGCGGGGGTGACTATCGTTGACGACCTCGGTTAGGCTCTCGGACGTCGTGGCCTCCGTGTTCGCCGGCGTGTGGCGCTCCATCAAGGCGCACGAGTTCGCGCACTACTGGTTCAAGGGCGGGCGCAACTCCACCAAGTCGTCGTTCATATCCATCGCCATCGTGCTGCTGATCATGCTCAACCCGGAGGCCAACGCCGTCGTGCTGCGCAAGGTCGGCAACACGCTGCGCACGTCCGTGTACGAGCAGATAGGCTGGGCGTGCGACGTGCTGGGCGTGGCGCACCTGTTCGACTTCGGCCTGTCCCCCATGGAGGTGACGTACCGCCCCACCGGGCAGGTCATACGCTTTGTGGGATGCGACAAGCCGAAGAAGCTGAAGTCCGCGAAGTTCCGCACCGGCTACTGCGCCGTGGTGTGGTTCGAGGAGGTAGACGAGTTCGACGGCATGGACGAGGTGCGCAGCGTGCTGGCCACGTTCCTGCGCGGCGGCGACATGTTCTGGGTGTTCTACAGCTACAACCCTCCCCGCTCGGCTCGCAACTGGGTGAACAAGGAGGCGCGCGACCTGGAGGCCCACCCGGGCGAGGACGGGCGCTTCATATGCCACACCACGTACCTGGACGTCATAGACGAGCACCCCGAGTGGATAAGCGCCGCGGCGCTGGCGGAGGCCGAGCGCAGCCGCCGCAAGACGCCCGACTCCTACCGCTGGCAATGGCTCGGCGAGGTCATCGGCACGGGCTCCGAGGTGTTCCCCGACGAGCTGCTGGACATACGCCCCATCACCGCGGAGGAGCGCGCGTCCATCGCCCTGCGCTCGTTCGGCGTGGACGCGGGCAGCGTGCACCCCTGGGTGTTCATGGAGGCGGGCTACGACGAGAACGAGCGCGTGCTGTACCTGCTGGACGAGGAGAGCCGCCAGGGAACCGAGGCCATCGACGTCAAGACCGCCGAGCTGGTGGCGGCCAAGCTGCAAGCGGCCGAGGACCCCGCCGCCGACGTGTGGTGCGACAGCGCGGCGCGCGGCATGATCCTCTACTACCAGGAGCAGGGCATCGGCGCGCAGAAGTCGCTCAAGCAGGGCCTGAACGCGCCCAAGAGCCGCATCAGGTGGATGCAGAACCTTACGCGCATAGTCATCGACCCCGACCGCTGCCCGCTCGCCGCCAAGGAGTTCCCCGAGTTCGAGTACGTGTCGAACGGGCAGGGCGACATAACCGAGACACTGCCGAAGGTGAACGACGACGCGATAGACGCGGCGGGCTACGCCGCAGGACTGTGGATAAGGAGCAACCTCTGATGGAGAAGCGAGGCAACACGGGCTACGCCGAGGCGTGGCTGCGCCGCATGGGATACCAGCCGGACACCCGCATGCAGGGCATGGTGGGCGTCTGGTTCGGCTGGTTCGCGGCGAACAACGGCTGGTACCACTACAGCGAGCGGCGCGGCTTCCGCGTGTACAAGCGCGAGCGCGCCAGCCTGCACCCGGCGGCGCTCGTGGCCGACGAGTGGGCCAGTCTGCTCATGAACGAGAGCACGATCATCTCCAGCACGAGCGACGAGCGCCGCGCCTGGATGGCGCGCTACTTCGCCAACCCCACGGCGACGGGCGGCGTCGGCGACGAGGGGCACGAGGACGGCCAGGCCGCGCCGCAGCCGACAGAGGACGGCGACGCGCCCACTTCGTTCGCCATGGACAACGCCGACTTCATAGCCCGCGCGTTCGCCATGGGCACGGGCGCGTGGGTCATCGAGCCGCGAGGCGTGACCGACAGCGCCTACACGCCCGACGCGGAGCTGCGCATCGTGCGGTACGACGCCAGCCAGATAATCCCGCTAACGTGGAGCGCGGACGACTGCACGCAGTGCGCGTTCGTCGGGCGCGTGGAGGTGGCCGGGCGCGACTACGACCAGTGCCAGGCCCACGTGCTCAAGGGCGGCACCTACCACATCCTCACGCAGCTGTTCGACACCCGCACGCACAAGCAGGTGACGGTCGAGGGCATCAGCGCCGACATGGACACGCGCTGCACCCGCCCGCTTTTCGCGCTGGTGCGCCCCGCCGTGTCGAACCGCTTCTACGACTACTGCGCGATGGGCGCGAGCGTGTACTGCAACGCCGTGGGGGCCATGAAGGTGGTCGACGAGGCCGCCACCTCCCTGCTCGACCACATTCGCGTGGGCCGCCCGCGCACGTTCGTGGACAAGACCCTCATAGAGTCCAAGACCGACAAGGGGCCGGACGGCAGCCTCACGAAGACCTACTACGCCTTCGGCGAGGCCGACGACACCATCTTCAGCATGAACCCCGGCGACGAGGGGTCGGCCAAGATTCAGACCGTTCAGAGCGACCTCAAGGCCGACGAGAACGCCAGCGCCATCAACACGGGCCTGCGCCTGCTGTCGGTGGCGTGCGGCTTCGGCAACGGCTACTTCTCCTGGGAGTCGCACACGGGCCTGAAGACCGCCAAGGAGGTGGCGGCCGACAACTCGCAGCTGATGCGATCCATCCACCGGCACGAGAACGCCCTGCGCAAGTCCATCGTGCGCCTCGTGAACGGCATGGCCGACGCGTGCCGCAGCATCAAGGGCGAGGCCGTGCCCTACGGCGACGTCACCGTGGACTTCGACGACTCCATCATCAGCGACACGCAGAGCGCGCGCGAGATGGCCATGAGCGAGGTCGGCGCGGGCATCATGGCCCCGTGGGAGTACCGCCGCCGCTTCTACGGCGAGACCAGCAACGAGGCCAAGGCCAACGTGCCCGAGCAGCAGGGCGGCGCGTTCGACATGCTGGGCGACGGGCTCGCCTGATGCTGGGGCCGGACTACATAGAGCACTTCACCGACGCAGCGCAGGGGGCCATGGACGAATACACCCTGCGCCTGGTGTGCATCTACGCCGCGCTCATAGGCTCCATCGACTTCGAGGGCGACAGCGCCTACTCGCAGGCCGCCCGCAAGGCGGCGCTTGCCGCCAAGGACGTGCAGAAGGCCATGAGCGAGGAGGGCCGCAGGGCCGCGCGCGAGGCCGCCAAGGCCGCAGCCGAGGCGGTGGCCAAGAGCGCCGAGACGGACCTTGGCACGCTCGGCATGGCCATGGGCGCGCTGTCCAAGGCCATGCAGTGGAGGCTGCACAACTCCGCCCGCGCGACCGCCGCAGGCGTGCAGGACGTCGTGAGCCGCGACAACCTCAAGATGCCCGCCAACGTGCAGCGCGCCTACCTTGAGGTGGTGGCGCAGGCAGTGGCGCGGGTGAACTCCGGCATGGCCGGCTACGAGCAGGCCACCCGCGAGGCCGTGCTGAAGCTGGCCAGGCGCGGTGTGTCCGTCGTGGACTACAAGAGCGGCGCGTGGGCGCAGGCCGACGTGGCCATGCGCCGCCACGTGCGCACGCAGGCGGTGCAGGCCGGCAGCCGCAACACGCTGGAGCTGCTTGAAGAGACCGGGCACGACCTCGTGCAGACCTCCTCGCACGGCGGGGCGCGCGAGAGCCACGCCAAGTGGCAGGGCCGCGTGTTCAGCCTGTCTGGCAAGTCCAAGAAGTACCCACCGTTCTACCGCGAGACGGGCTACGGCTCTGTCGATGGCCTGTGCGGCGCGAACTGCAAGCACGACTTCGGCATCTACGTGGAGGGCCAGCAGCTGCGGTACGAGCGCGATCCCGATGGCGGCGACGAGAAGCGCGAGGAGCGATACCAGGCAGAGCAGAAGCAGCGCGAACTTGAGCGCGGCATACGCGCCGCCAAGCGCGAGGCAACGGCCCTGGAGGCCGCCGGGCTCGACAACACCAAGGAGCGCCTGCGCCTGGGCAAGCTGCAGAAGCGCCAGCGCGAGCACATAGCCGCCCATCCCTACCTGTCCCGCGAGCGCACGCGCGAGGCCGCCGTGGAATCGAAGGAGCGCATCTACCCGCTTGCCACGGACAAGACCTGGGTGCGCGAGAAGTTCATGCCGGGCAAGGGCGCGGGCACCGCCGCAGACGTGAGCCGCCGCGCCGTGAACGGCAGGGCCTACCACGACAAGGTGGCGTCCCTTCCCATCCCGAAGCGCGCAAGCGAGGCCGTGTACGCCGAGAGCCGCCGCATCCTGCGCGACCGCGACGGCACGGGCTACGAACGCATGTCCGTCGTGTCGTGGAAGAAGGGCGAGCGCGTCACCGATACCTTCGGGCACGGCCTGAAGAGCCAGGCGTGCGGCCTGACCGCCAAGCAGGTGGAGGCGTGCAGGCGCACCGAGGGCGGCGTGGTGCTGATTCATAACCACCCCATGAGTTCGCCGCCTTCGTGGACAGACATACGCACGGTGGCGGAAAACGACTGGGTGCGCAGCTCGGTGGTGGCGTGCCACGATGGTACAATCTACGAAATCAAGGTGAACGACCGCAGCGTCGTACAAGCGTACGAGGAGCTGCGAGAGCTGGCGAAAAGAGAGTGCCCGAACGCGGGCGGCGATGTTATCGACCAGCTTGCCACCGAAATGCTCTACGAGCGAAACGAGGAAGCGAAATGGTTCAGGCTGACAAAAAAGAAGTGACGCCAGAGGACTGGGTGCTCGTCATAGATGACAGCGCCTCCGAGTCGAAAGCCGCCGAAAAGCTGACCAAAGAAGAGCGCGAGGAGCTTTTTGCCAAGTCCCGCAAGGTTCTGCGCGACGCGGGGCTGATGAAGTAGACCAAGCGACAACCGAGCAGACGCACGGCATCAAGGCCGCCCATCACGGGCGGCCTTTTCTTTTGCCTGGCGACACCTCGGGGAAGATGCAGGCACGCGATGGGGCGGCGACAACATGCCCCGCACGCGACCACGGCGACAACGGTGGGCCATCCAAGCGCGCAGGGAAGCGCGACAACCAAACACGGAAGGAGCAAGCGATGGCTGAAGACAACAAGCCCCAGGGAAACGAGGGCGGCGAAGGCCAGCAGACCGAGCCCCAGAAGGAGGTCGTGTCCTACGCGAAGTACAAGCGCGAAACCGACGAGTACCAGGAGCAGGTGGAGGCCCTCAAGGCCGAGCTGGAGCAGCGAGACAAGCAGATCGAGGAGTTCACCTCCAAGGCGGGCAACGCCGAGGAGCCGCAGGCCGCGCTCGACAAGGCCAAGGCCGACAACGAGGCGTACAAGGCCGACGCCGAGAAGCGCGAGGCCGACATGCGCCGCGACTTCGCCATCGACACCAAGCTGGCGCAGATGGGGGTGCGCAACGCCAAGGCGGCGCGTGCGATCATCCCGAACATCGCCGACGCGAAGCTGGACGAGCAGGGCAACCTAACGGGCATCGACTTCGAGGCCCTGAAGAAGGACAACGCCTACATGTTCACCGACCAGCCCCGCGAGAGCGCGGGCGGCGACCCCAAGGGCGGCGCAGGCTCCGACGGCCTGGCCGACTTCCGCGCAGCTTTCGGACTCACCGACGAATCTTCAAAGGAGTAAATCATGCCAAACAACATCGAACTGCCCAAGGGCTACGAGAACGTGCTCATGGAGGCGTACCGCAAGGAATCCCTGACCGCAGTGCTTGAGAGCGCCGCGCCGCAGGGCAACATCGCGCAGATGGAGCAGCTGGGCGAGTTCTACTACCCCGTCTACTCCATGGGCGGCCTGGGCGACGTGCAGGCCAACGGGCGACTGCCGCAGAACAGCGGAGCGTCCCTGACTTGGAAGCCCATCAGCGCCAACTACGACCGCGGCACCATCCTGGAAATCGACCAGAAAGTGGACGCCCAGTCCTTCAACCTGGCGTTCGGCAACGCCGCCGCGCACTTCAACCGCACCAAGGTGGTGCCCGAGGGAGACGCGTTCGTGTTCTCCACGCTGTGCGCAGGCACCGGCATCACCAAGGAGCAGAAGACCTACGCCGACGGCGCGGACATGCTCAAGGGCTTGAACGCCGCCATGTGCGACATGGACGAGAAGGAGGTGCCGGAAGAGGGCCGCGTGCTGTTCATCACCCCCACCCTGCTGGGTATGGTGAAGGACCTGGACACCACCAAGTCCCGCGAGGCGCTGGACGGCTTCTCCTCCATCGTGAAGGTGCCGCAGTCCCGCTTCTACAGCGCCATCGACCTCTTGGACGGCACCACCAAGGACGAGGAGATCGGCCACTACAAGAAGGGCACCGGCGCGGTGGACATGAACTTCCTTATCGTCCACAAGGACGCCGTGGTGCTGCGCTGGAACTTCGCGCACGGCAAGGTCATCGACGCCGAAGACAACCAGCAGGGCTTCGGCCACCTGTTCAAGTACCGCAAGTACGGCGTGTGCGGCGTGCGCGAGAACCTGGCGCACTACATCACCGCAGGCATGAAGGCTGCGTAGGAAGGAGGCGCGACATGCGCACCGTTGGACTGGCCTTCGAGAAGGAGGCCCCGAAGAAGGCCAAGCCCGCCAAGGGCAAGGCGGAAAAGCCCGAGGCGAAGGCCGCAGACGAGCAGCCCGCCAAGGGCAAGGCGGAAAAGCCCGAGGCGGCCGAGGACGATGGAAACTAGAGCCCCGACCCACGAGGACTACCTGGCAGCCGGGCGCGGGGAGCTGTCCGCCGAGGAGTTCAAGGCGGCGCTCCCCCACGCCACGGCAGCCGTGCGCGACCTGATCTTCCCCAACGAGCCGGACGGCTCCGAGGAGTGGGCGCGCGCGGTCATGGCGGCCTGCGAGGTCGACGCCGCGTACGGATGCTCGGGCGGCATCATGGAGGGCGGCGGCTTCACCGTCGGCTCGTTCTCGTGGAACCCCGGTACCGAAGGGGCCAGCACCTACCGCAGCGACATGGAGGCCGCCGTCCGCCGCGAGCTGCTTGGAACGCCGCTGCTCTACGCGGGCATCGGGGGTACCAGATGATGCGGGTGCCGCGCTCGGCGCGGCCCTCCACCATGTCCGTCAAGGTTCCCAGGGAGGGCGGCTACGGCGGCGAGTTCGAGCAGCCCGTCGAGGTGCGCCGCGTGCGCTTCGAGCCCGTCTCGGCGTGGCTCGTGCGCGAGTACGCCCTGGGCGACGGCGCGCAGGGCCTCGTGATAGCGGACGGCGCGGACAGCCCCGGCATGTTCGACGTGCCAGTGGGCAGCCGCGTGAGCATCGACGGGGGCGAGTGGATGAACGTGGCGAGGTGCACGCCCCGCCGCGCGTTCGGCACCCGTCCCCACCACTGGGAACTGGAGGTGAGGTAGCCATGCCCGCAGCAGTTACGGTCGACCTGACCAAGCTCATGAAGCGTTTCAGCGCGAAGGAGCTGGAGGCCAAGCAGGTGAAGTTCGCCATGAGCGTGGCCGAGGACATGAACGCGTTCACGCCAGAGGACACCAAGCGCATGCACAACTCCATGCAGGCCGCCTCCGACTTCAGGCAGGGCCTCGTCATATGGGACGCCGACTACGCCGCCTACGTGCGCGACCTGCCCGACAGCTCCATCAAGCACGGCAAGAACCAGAGGGCCAAGGCCGACTGGCCGAAGGCCGCGAAGGAAGCGCGTGGCGAGGACTGGGAGCGCCTGGCCGTCGACCTCCTGACCGAGGGGGCGTGACATGGCCCCGGACGTGATGGAGGCGGCGAAGGCCGCCATAGAGGCCCTGGGCTACGGCCCGGTGCTCCTCACCCGCCTGGCCGCCTCGCGCGGCCACGACGACGCGGTGGTGCTGCGGCCCATGCCCACCACCGACGTGGTGCGCCACATGGACGGCACCCGCCGCGTGGGATACGTGCTGCAGGTCATCGTGAAGGACACCTCCGAGGCCAAGGCCATGGGCGACGCCTACGACCTGGCCGACGCGCTGGACGGGGCCGACCTGTCCTCGCCCACAGGCTCCTACGGCTTCACGAGCGCGTCGCTGTACACCGAGCCGCAGGAGATAACGCCGCCCGAGGGCGGGCCGTACCTGTGGGAGTTCCGAATCAAAGCGACCATAACCATAGAGAAGGGATAACGATGGCAAAGAACCAAGACCTGGGCTTCGCGCCCAACTACATGAGCGCGCTGGAGATCGACACCACGCCAGACGCGGCCAGCCCCACGTGGGCCATCTTCTCGCGCGGCATCACCGAGGTGAAGCCGACCACCAACGAGACCACCGAGACCAAGGACTACTACGACGGCTACGGCACTCCCACCGACAAGGTGAAGAGCGTGCAGCCGCAGTACGAGGTCACGGGCGACCGCTGCTACGGCGACCCCGCGCAGGACTTCGTTGCCAGCCTGGCGCTTGAGACCGGCGAGGGCCGCACGGGCCACTTCCGCCACACCGACCCCAACGGCGACGTGGTGGAGGGCGACTGCACCTACCTGGGCCTGACCGTCGGCTCGCAGCAGGGCGCGGCGTCCGACCCCGGCGCGTTCTCCTGCACAATCTCGGGCGCTGGCGCTATGCGCTACATCCCCGCCAACAAGCTCAAGCAGCCCACGGGCGTCACCTGCACCGCGCCGACCGGCCCGGCCGTGGGCAAGTCCATGAAGCTCGCGCCGACCGTCACGCCCGCCGAGGCGAACGCCAAGTGCTTCTTCGCATCGGGCAACACCGACGTGGCCACCGTCGACAGCGACGGCAACGTGACGGGCGTGGCCGCAGGCGAGGCGGTCATCACCGTGCGCTGCGCGTCCAAGCCGAGCATCTGCACGCAGGTGAATGTCACCGTGGCGGCGAAGTAGCCGCAGGCGACACCAGACATAACCTCCTGGACATGGGGGCGCGGGCTAGTGAGCGGCCCGCGCCCCTTTTCTATGCCCGACGCTCACCGCTCACGAAAGGGGCAACAAATGGAACTTCTGAAAAACATCCGCGCGTACGAGGACGTGTTCTTCGAGGACCCCGAGGAGAACCCCGACACGCCGCGCTTCCGCGTGTGGTTCGACGACAAGCACATCGAGGAGTACCTGGCCAAGGTCGGCAACGCCATCGACCGCGCGCAGGCCAACGAGCAGATGGCCCGCGAGGCCGACACCCCCGAGAAGGCGGCCGAGGCCAACGCCGCGCAGGCCCGCCTCATGAAGCGCACCATCTCGGCGTTCATCGGCACCGAGGGCTGGGAGCAGCTGCTCGCGTGGATGGGCGGCGACGAGGGCCCCATCGCGCCCGAGGAGAACATCCGCATCCTGGGCGAGGTCTTCGCCACGTTCCTCAACATGTTGGCGCGCCACGCGACCAGCGAGCAGCTGATGGCGTGCGGCCTTGCATACAGCGAGCGCGCCGATCAGGTCCAGGCGCTCAACCGCGCCCAGCGCCGCGCCAAGGCCAAGCGCAAGAAGAAGGGCGGCAAGTAATGCTGCCAGCCGCGCTCACGGCCGAGCGGGTGCGGCTGCCCGACGGCACGAGCGCCACGCGCTACCCGTGGAACGGCGAGGAGGTGCTGGTGCGCGACGACGCGCTCACGATCATCCGCGTCATCGAGGTGCTGACCGACGAGGGCAAGTCCGACGACCAGCGCCGGGACGAGTTCCTGGCGCTGTTCTTCGTGGACTGGGCGGACGCGTGGTGCGCATGCGACTACGACGCCGCCGAGTTCGTGCGGATGCGCGACGCGGCGGTATGGGACATGTGCGGACTCGACCTGAGCGGCGACCGCCCGCACGAGACCCCGCTGTGGGACTTGGAGGAGGACGCGGCGCGCATACGCACCAGCTTCCGCCAGGCCTACGGCATCGAGTGGGACGAGGTGCGCGGTCGCATCAGCTTCGCCGAGTTCGTGGCACTCGTGGGCGGCTGCCCGCAGGACACGCCGCTCGGCGCGGCCATCCACTACCGCAACCCGGCGACCAAGCCGAAGCCAACCAAATACAACAGGCAGGAGGTCGAGGCCTGGAACGCCGCCCACAAGGCGTTCGAACTCGGCAAAGGCCGCAGCTCACACGGCTCTGAGGAAGGAAGCGACGCGGCGATGCGCGATGTGTTCGCCGCGCTCAAGAGAGCGACGAGGTGAGCATGGACGGCAACGTCATCATCAAAGCGGTGCTCGACACCGTTGACGTATCCAAGAACATCAAGGCCCTGGAGCGCGACCTCCAGGGCATCTCCTGGAAGAACATAACCGAGGGCGACGAGAAGGCCGCGAAGCTGTCGTCCTCGTTCAAGAAGGCCGGCACGGCCGCCACGGTGACGCTGACCGCGCCCGTGGTGGCCGCCGGCAAGGCCGTATTCGGCGTGGCCAGCGACTACGAGCAGGCCAACGCCCGCATAGCCGCCGCGTTCGGCGTGTCCGGCGAGGAGGCCGAGCGTTTCAGCGGCATAGGCAAGCGCATATACGAGGGCGGCTGGGGCCAGTCCCTGGACGAGGTCAACGATGCGCTGATCCAGTGCAAGTCCACCCTTCGCGACGTGTCCGACGAGGACCTGCAGACCGTCACCACAAACGCGCTAATGCTCTCTGACACCTTCGGGGCCGACGTCAACGAGTCCATACGAGGCACCAACGCCCTCATGGAGGGCTTCGGGCTCTCAGCAACCGAGGCGAGCGACCTGCTGACCGCCGGCATGCAGCGCGGCCTGAACTACACCGACGAGCTTGGCGACAACCTCAGCGAGTACTCGGTGCGCTGGGGCGAGGCCGGCATGAGCGCAAGCGAGTACTTCAGCCTGCTTGAGGCCGGAACGTCCAACGGCGCGTACAACCTCGACAAGGTGGGCGACTATCTCAACGAGTTCCTGACCGCGCTCAGCGACGGACGCATGGAGGAGTCCATCGGCTCGTTCAGCGAGGGCACGCAGGAGGTGTTCGAGAACTTCAAGCAGGGCGGGGCCACAGCCGAGGACGTGCTGCAGGCCGTGCTCGGTGACCTCACCCAGATGCCCAACGAGTACGACAAGGCCGCGCTGGCCTCCACCCTGTGGTCGTCGCTCGGCGAGGACAACGCCATGGGGATGATTGAGTCACTGGCGGGCGTGCAGGACAGCTTCGGCGACGTCGCCGGCGCGGCGCAGCAGGCCCAGGAGGCCGCATCGGACAGCTTCGCCGTGAAGTCGCAGGAGGCCATGCGCGAGCTGCAGGGCTCCATCGAGCCGCTTGGCGAGCCGCTGCTCAACATCGCCACCAACGTGGCGGGCGTCGTCAAGTCGTTCTCCGAGTGGTTCGCCGGCATCGGCGAGGGCGGCCAGACCGCCGTGCTGGCCATAGCGGCCATAGTGGCGGCCATCGGGCCGGTGCTGTCCACCGTCGGCACCATCATCACGGTGGTGCCGCAAATCGGTGCTGCCTTCTCCGCCGTGGGCAAGGCGGGCACCGCCGCGCTCGGGCTTATAGCCGCGCACCCCGTGATAGCGGCAATAGCGGCCATCATCGCCGCAGTGGTGCTGCTGTGGAACAACTGCGAGGAGTTCCGCGACGCCGTGACCGCCGTGTGGGATGCCGTGTGCGCCGCGTTCCAGGTGGCCGTCGGCGTTGCCGGCGGGGTCGCCGAGTCGATAGGCGCGTTCTTCTCCGGGCTGGGCGCGACGCTCGCAGGCGTGTGGGACGGCATCTGCAACGTTGTGCAGGTGGCCGTGATGCTGCTCGCGGAAATACTCAACCTAGCCATCGAGACGCTGCTCATACCCTGGAACTTCGTCTGGGAGAACTTCGGCGGCGTGCTCACGACGGCGTGGGACCTCATATGCGGCGCGGTCGGCACGTACATCCAATACGTGAGCGACGTGATAAGCGCGGCCCTTGAGGTGATTCAGGGCGTGTGGGACACGGTATGGGGTGCCGTCAGCTCAACCGCTTCTAGCGCGTGGGATGCCATCACCTCGGCGATAGGCGCGGCCATCAACGCCGTCAGCTCCACCATATCGGCGGTGCTGTCGGCGATACAGGCCGTGTGGGACTCCGTTTGGGGTGCCGTGAGCACCACGGCGTCGAACGTGTGGAACGGCATCAGCTCGACCATATCCGGCATCGTGAACGGCATCCGCGACACGATCTCCAGCGTGTTCAACGCCGCCAAGGACACCGTGAGCAGCGTGTGGAACTCCATCAAGAGCGCCATCGAGACGCCGATACAGAACGCCCGCGACACCGTGCGCAACGTCATCGACTCCATCAAGGGGTTCTTCAACTTCTCTTGGTCGCTTCCCCACCTGAAGCTGCCCCACCTGTCCATCTCGGGCGGGTTCAGCATCAACCCGCCGAGCGTGCCGCATTTCGGCATCGACTGGTACGCCAAGGGCGGCGTGTTCAACGGCCCCAGCGTCATCGGCGTCGGCGAGGCGGGCCCCGAGGGCGTGGTGCCGTTCAACGAGCGCGGCGCGCGCCCGCTGGCCGAGGGCATCGCCAAGCTGCTCGACGGCAAGGGCGGCGCGGCCCATGGCGACACGAACGTGACAATCAACCTGTACGCGACCGTGCGGGAGGAGGCCGACATCGAGAAAATCTCCCGCCAGATAGCCAAGGAAATCAAACGGCAGGAGTGCTTCGCATGATATACAACGGCTTCGACTTCGCGCCGTGGTTCGACACCCGGCTCATAACCCGCTCGCTGCTGCCCGAGTACGAAATCGCCACGCGCGACGTGCCCGGACAGCCCGGCTCGCGCTTCATGCGCGCAGACCTGAAGCCCCTGACGATAGACGTGGCGGCGGCCTGGAGGGCGCGTCCCACCGACGACATGGCGGCCCTTCGCCGCCTCATGGCCTCGCGCCTGATGTGCCTCAAGGAGGCCGATCTGTGGCTCGACGACGAGAGGCACCTCGGGCTGCGCTACATGGCCGTGCTGACCTCGCCGGGCGCGCTGGACACCCTGTGGCACACCGGCGAGGCCACGCTGACGTTCACGGCCTACGACCCGGTGGCGTACGGGGCCGAGGGGCGCGCATCGGTATCGGGCACGGCGGGGGTGCAGGTCGGAGGAACGTTCCGCACCTACCCCACCGTGGCCATCAAGCCCGGCGGCAGCACGTCGGCGCTGCGGCTGACGAACATGGGCACGGGCGAGTTCGTGCAAATCGACAAGGCGGTGACGGCATCGAGCGCGGTGGTCATCGACATGGCCGCCCCGCAGGCCACGGTGGACGGCAGCCCCGCGCCCGTGACCTTCGAGAGTGACTTCTTCCCGCTGGAGCCGGGGGCCAACAGCCTCAAGCTGTCCAGCGGCACCGCGACGGTACAGTGGACGGAAAGGTACGTGGGCTGATGATTCTGTGGGCATGCGACCGCTGGGAGGCGTACAAGGGACCCATCAAGACGCTGTTCGAGTGCGAGGACACGCGCGAGGTCAACGGCGAGAACGCCCTGAGCATCACAACGCTGGCGCGCCTGGACAAGGGCGACCGCCTGGTGTGGCGCGACCTCAAGGGCCGCTGGCACGAGAACATCGTGGACGGCGTGGAGGAGGAGCGCGCAAGCGCGGGCATCCTCTACACGTACTACTGCCCGACCTCGGCGCAAATCGAGCTCCTGGGCGACTACCTGGAGGACAAGCGCCCCTACGACGTGAGCGCCTACGCCGCGCTGGCCTCGGCGCTGTCCTCCTCGCGCTGGCAGGTCGGAACCGTAGCCGACCTCGGGCAGGCCGGCACGAACTTCTACCACACCAACGCATGGGCGGCCATCCACGACGTGGCAGACACTTGGGGCGGCGAGCTGTCGTTCGAAATCCAGGTGAGCGGCACCAAGGTGACCGCACGCCGCGTGTGCATGGCCAAGCAGGTCGGCGAGGACAACGGCAAGCGTTTCACCTACGCCAAGGACCTCGTGAGCGTCAAGCGCAGCGTGGACGAGGGCAACGTGTGTACCGCCCTGTACGGCTACGGCAAGTCCCTGCAGACCGCCGACGAGGACGGCAACCTGACGGGCGGCTACGATCGCAAGCTGACCTTCGGCGGCGTGAACGGCGGGCAGAACTGGGTGGGGTCGGCCGACGCGCTGGCGCGCTGGGGACGGCCCGACGGCAAGGGCGGCAAGGCGCACGTGTTCGGCGACGTGGAGTTCTCCGACTGCGAGGACGCCGCCGAGCTGAAGAAGCTCACCGAGGCGCAGCTGGCGAAGTCGTGCGTGCCCACCGTGTCCTACACTGTGGACGCCGTGGCGCTTGCGCGCGCCGGCGAGGGCTTCGAGGGCGCGGACGAGGGCGACCTGGTGACCGTGGTGGACAAGGTGTACGACCCGCCGCTGCGCGTGCGCACGCGCATCACCAAGGTGGTGGAGGACCAGCTGCGCCCCGGCGAGGTCACCTACACGTTCGGCAACTACCAGACGGTCGCCGAGCTGATGGCCGCGCAGAAGTCGGCCGCCAAGTCCACCGCCTCGACCATCCGGGCGACCGTGACCGAGGCCGTGAACGCCTCGAACAAGGCATCGACCGGCAAATGGGGCGAGAGCCTGGCGGCCGCCGAGGAGCGCCAGAAGGCGTACGCCAAGGAGGTCGGCGGCACCGCCCAGGACTACACCGACCAGATAAGGGACGAGCTGGACAAGGCCCTCAAGGAGTACGCCGACAACGGGGACACCACGCTGGAGGAGGCGCTGAAGAAGTACTCCGACGACGGCAACCTGGCCCTGGACGAGGTGCTGCGCCTGTACACCGACACGTCGATAGAGCAAAGCGAGAGCGTGCTCAAGCAGATAGACGAGGCCAACAAGGAGTACCTGGAAGGCGTCACGGGCAAGTTGGACGAACGGCTGACGAGCGCCGAGGGCGAGGTGGATGGGCTGCAGAAACAGCTCGACCAGCTGCCGACGGATATCCGCAAGAAGATCGTTGACATGCTCAACAGCGAGGTGAACACCACGGGTGGCTGGGTGTACGAGGAGCCCGGCCAAGGCATCCTGGTGTACGACAAAAAGCCCGAGAGCGCCACCAAGTGCGTCAAGATAGGCGGCGGAATCATCGGCGTGGCCAACTCCAAGTACTCCAGCGGCGCGTGGAAGTGGCGCACGGCCATAACCGGCGACGGCGTGACCGCCGACGAGCTGACCACGGGCCGCATCAAAGGCGGGAACTCGTACTGGGACCTCGACAGCGGGGCCTTCTACCTGCGCGACGGCTCCATCTTCATGACCGACAGCAACGGCAACAGGGTCTATATCAACGCCACCAACGGCTTCCAGATATACGACAAGAACGGCTCCATCATCGCGGGCACCGTGCTGGTGGGCAGCACCTCCATGTTCCGCTGCAACATGGTCGGCACGTCGTCAACCAACTACATCACCACCGGCACGACGACGAACAACCACCCGGGAGCGTCGTTCGTGAACGGCTCGACCGAGTACTGCACCATCGAGGCCGTCCACGCGAAGGACAGCCCCACGGCGAGCTCGACCGACGGCGTGGGCATATCCGCCTGCGGCTACGGCTTCCTGGCAGTCAACCGCTACTACCGCCAGACGTGGCTGACGACCCCCTACTACGCGGGCTACATGAGCCATCCCGACGAGCAGCTGTACATGAGGAGCGGCAACAGCAACGCGGGCGGCTCGGCGTACGTGAAGCTGCAGGAGAACTCCAACAACTACGTGTACCTGGATAGCAGCCGCGCAGACATTGGGTCGTCGGGCACCGCCAGGATACTCGCCCCGAAGTTCGCCATAGGAACCAGTCCGAGCAGCGGCGGCACCTACGGGTACACGGGCTCCACGCAGTTCATCGGGTGCATCACCAACAACGGCAACAACTGGACGTGGGGCACCATCAACGTGGTGAACGGAATCATCACCGGCATGAGCAGCATCACGGGAAACTAGACCAGAGAGAGGAAACGGAATGTTCTACCACCTTGTGCAGCAGCCCGAAGCGCCGCAGGCGCTCGACGGTGCGCCGAAGCCGCCCGAGGCGCTTCCGGTGTTCGAGTGCATCAGCGACCCGGCCACGGCGCGGGCCATCGTGGAATCGGAAGACGTGTTCGAGTTCGACGGCAAGGGCGGCTTCACGCTCGTGTCCAGCCCCGTGGCCGTCATGGACGCGGAAGGCGGCGAGGCTAACGCCGTGGACTTCTCGGCGCTCACCGACGAGGAGATATGCGGGGTCCACAGAGCGCAGCCCGGCGACATATCGCGGACACTTGCGGCCGAAGGAAAGGAATGAGGCATGGCAACGCACGAGCTTACGCTCAACCTCAAGAAGACCAACATAGCGCCGCCCGTCATCACCGTGCACCAGGGCGACAGCGCCGAGGTCCTGAAGGCCGCCATCTACGACGGCGACAAGAAGGCGGCCCTGACGGGCTGCAAGGTGCACCTCATGGCTGCGAAGCCCGACCACACCTACGTGGAGCAGCAGTTCACTGGCATCAGCGACAACGTGGCCACCGTGACGGTCGACCCCGCCGTCTTCGGCGTGGCCGGGCTGCTCAAGGTGTGCTACGTGCGCGTGCGGAACGCGGCAGGGCTGGACGCCACCACCGAGAACGTCCTGGTGAACGTGCTGCCCTCGGCGAGCGCGTCGGGCGAGATATCCGGCCCGTACGTCGATGCGGTGGAGGCGATCATCGCGAACCTCGAAGGGCAGCTAGCCGACGTGAGCGCGCTGAACGCGCAGATGCAGAAGGCCGAGGCCTCCCGCGCGAGCGCGGAAAACCAGCGCGCCACGAACGAGAAGGCGCGCCAGACCGGCGAAACCAAGCGCGCAGAGGCCGAGAAGAAGCGAGCCACGGCGGAAAGCGACCGCGTGACCGAGGCGTCGCAACTGAAGACGGCCTCGCAAGCCGCCACGGCTGCGGCAAACGGCGCGGCCTCGAACGCCGACGCGGCGGCAAACATCGCCCTGCAGATAGCCAACAGCGTGGCGCAGGGCAGCGCGGGCAGCTCGGACATGGCCAAGCAGAAGCAGCAGATAGCCGACCTGTACGGCAAGCTGGCCGACGCCACGGACGCGTTCATCTACGACGACGGCACCGTGTACTGCCCCGCCTCCAAGGCCAGTGCATCTGGCAGCACCATCACGTTCGGGAGCACCTGCACGGCGTCCGGCACAACCCTCAACCTCAAGTAGAAAGGCAACGAAATGGCACAAGCGAAAACCCTGTCGGTGGGCGGCATCGGCTACGAGGTCATCGACGATACCGCGCGCAGCAACGCGCAGACGGCGCTCAACAACGCCGAGTACAACCGCCAGGGCCAAATCGGCAAGTACGGCGGGCAGAACATCGCCACCATCCTGGCGGGAGAGATCGGCAGCGGCAGCGTGTACGACGCGCTGCACAAGCGAGCCGCCAACGGCAACTTCGCGGGCCTGCGCGTGGGAGACTACATCGACGTGCCGCTCGTGAGCGCGTCAAACGTGGCGGCCCAGCAGTCCGTGCGCTTCCTGCTTGCGCACTTCGACCCGTACTACCAGTGCGGCGACAGCGCCAAGGGCCACCACATCGCGTTCGTGGCGTCCGCGCCCGTGGCCGTGGCCAAGACCGTGACCGGCGTTGCAAACGACAGCTTCCTGATGTGGAACACGACCAACACGAACCAGGGCACCGCCGATCAGAAATGCCCGTACCCAGGCAGCAACCTCAAGGCGTGGGAGACGGCCTTCGAGGCGTGCCTGCCCGAGAGCCTGACCAAGTACCTGCTGACCCAGCGCGTCCTGCTTGAGGAGCGTTACAGCGCAAGCGGGCCACTTAGCGATTCCAACTCGTGGAGCTGGCAGGATATCGGCAAGGTGTTCTCGCTGTCCGAGATGGAGGTGTACGGCTGCCCAGTGTGGGGCACCAAGGGCTACAGCGTCGGCTTTGACTGCCAGTGGGACCTGTTCAGGGACACCGCGCACCGAATCAACGGAAGTCGGTGCGGTTGGTGGCTGCGTTCCGTTGCGTCTGGCTCCGCGTCCTACGTGTGCTGTGTCGGCAGCTACGGCGTTGCCTGCTGCAACTCGGCGGCGAACGTCTGGGTTCGCCCCCGCCCCGGCTTCCTCGTCGGCTAGCCAGCCGAGTGCTCTATACTCTGCTTTTAGGCGACCGCCTTGCGCGGTCGCCTCTCGCCCGCGAAGCGGGCCGTTTTTTTGCCACGTTTTCCCAGGAGGTGCCATGAGCGGCGTCTACCAGCGAAACCGCGAGGTTTCAGAGTACAAGTTCTTCACGCAGGCCATCGCCATCCGCGTGGAGGTCAACAAGCTGATGGCCTCCTCCTCGGTGGTGCCCAAGGCGTACCGCCTGCTCAACGCGGTGCCGACCGTCGAGACGGCGCGCAGCATCGTATACAACGTCAATCGCGCCGACTGCTTCTACCCAAACAGCTCGTTCAACGCGCTGGAGCGCAAGCGGTACCTGACGCTGGCCATAGCCGACTGCGAGCAGCTGATGCTCGACATGCAGTGCCTCATGGACATTGGGCTGCCCGTGAACGCGAACCGCTTCGAGCAGCTGGCGAACATGGTCGAGGAGGAGATAAGGCTGCTCAAGGGCGCGCGCAAGAACGTGCGCGTGACCGGGAAGAAATCGACCGAGGAGCGCATAGCGGAGGCCGAGGCCGAGCTTGAGCGCCTTCGTTCGCTATAATGGGCGGCGGTCGCGCCTTGTTTATCGGTACGGTTGGTGGCTGCGTTCCGTTGCGTCTGGCTCCGCGTCCTACGTGTGCTATGTCAGCAGCAACGGCATTGCCTACTACAACTCGGCGGCGAACGTCTGGGTTCGCCCCCGCCCCGGATTCCCTTATTGCCAGACCGAGTAGGCCCTACGGCCGAAAGCAGAGCGCGGAGAGGAAGGAAGGCGCGACCGTCGGGCACCAGCCCGTAAATACGCACCCCGCGAGGGTGGCCGGACGCTGCTTGCATGGCGCGGCGCTCCGTGGCTTCGCCGCGTTTCATGGCCATACCTCAAGCGGCTGTCAGAGCCACATTGGAAGCCGTGCGGGGTGCCTTCTGTGAATTCCGAACAAAGGCGGGCGGCGCGCCGAAAGCGCCGCGAGGAGAAGCGCGCGAGGGCCAAGGCCGAGCGCGTGAAGGCGTGCACGCTTGAGTCCGTGGCCGACCTCAACAGCCTGTGCAGGGCGTCGAAGCAGGCTGCGCGCGGCGTGATGTGGAAGTCGTCGACGCAGCGGTACATGAAGGACTACCTGCGAAACGCCGTCAAGTCACGCCGCGACCTACTGGAGGGCCGCGACATATGCCGAGGCTTCATCCGCTTTGACCTGTGGGAGCGTGGGAAGCTGCGCCACATCAGCGCGGTGCACTTCCCGGAGCGCGTGGTGCAGAAGTCGCTGTCGCAGAACGCGCTCGTGCCCGCCATCGTCCCCACGCTCATATCCGCCAACTCGGCGAACATCAAGGGGCGCGGCACCGACTACGCCCTGAAGCTGCTCAAGCGGGACCTGGCCGACTGCTGGCGCAGGCACAACGGCGAAGGCTACATACTGCTCGGCGACTTCTCGGACTACTTCGCCCACATAGCCCACGCGCCCGTCAAGCGGCAAGTGGCCGACGCGCTGCTGGACCCGCGAGTGGTCGCCCTTGAGCACCGCCTGATAGACGTCCAGGGCGACGTGGGACTGGGGCTGGGCAGCGAGCCGAACCAGATATGCGCGGTGGCGCACCCCAACCGCATCGACCACTACGTGGTCGAGATGCTGCGCCCCGAGTCTTACGGGCGTTACATGGACGACTTCTACCTCATGCACGAGAGCAAGGAATACTTGCAGGTGTGCCTGCTGCTGATAGAGGGCAAATGCGCCGAGCTGGGCATCGAGCTGAACCCGCACAAGACGCGCGTGGTGAAGCTCACGCGCGGGTTCACGTGGCTGAAGAAGCGCATCTTCTACACGGAGACGGGCCGCATAGTCGTGAAGCCGTGCCGAGAATCCATAACGCGGGAGCGCCGCAAGCTCAAGAAGATGGCCCGCATGGTCGCCGATGGCATCATGACCCCCGAGCAGGTGGAGCAGAGCTACCAGAGCTGGCGCGGAGGCATGAAGCGGCTGGACGCGCACCGCAGCGTGCGGGCCATGGACGCGCTGTACCGCAGCCTGTTCGGAAATCCCGCGGGGGGGGTTGCTCAATGCAATCCAAACCTGGAGGCGACACGGATGGGAACATGCCCCTACCCTAGCAACGGAAGGAGCGACCCATGACGGAACAGGAAATCGCCGGGGAGATCAACGGCTACAAACAGCAGCTTGAGCAGAGCGACTACAAGGTCATGAAGGCGGTGGAGCGCATCTTCTCCGCATCGTCCATCACCGACCTGCTCTCGGCCATCGCCGCAGCTGCCAAGGAGGTGGCCGAGATCATCTCGCAGCGCCAGACGTGGCGCGACCGCATCAACGAGCTGGAAGCCATGGAGCCCGACCAGCCGGAAGCGCCGCAGGAGTAGCGAGCGCCCCTTCGGGGGCGCTTTTCTTTTGCCCGGCGACACCTCGCGGACAATCGCGGCAGCGATTCGAGGAGGTGAGAAAACGAATGACCGACGTGCTGGAAATCTTCGCGCCGTACGGCCCCGGGTCGCTTTTCGGCGCACTGCTCGTCCTAGTGGTCCTGTACTTCGGCAAGCAGTTCCTCGAAGAGTTCAAGGCCCAGAACGAGCGCAAGGCGAACATCGACCTCAAGCGCGAAGAGCGAAAGCAGGCCGAGATGAACGAGCGGGCGCAGCGCGACCGCGAGCGCAGCCAGATGGAGGGCCGCATCGCCGCGCAGATGGAGCGCAGCAACGCGCTGATGGAGGCTATGAAGGCGCTCATGGAGTCCGTCGTGACCTCCAATGAGGTGCTGCACGCCGACCTGGCGAACAGCCAGGCGCGCAGCCAGGGCATGGCGGCGAAGGTCGACCACATCGCCGACCGCGTTGACCTGCTCTACAAGGAATCGGCTCGATAGAAAGGAATCCGAAATGACAGAAATGCAAGCAATCGCAGCCATCGTGCTGTCTTTCGCCGTGCCGTTCGCGGTGCAGCTGATCAAGACCGAGGCCATGACCGGCAAGGCCGCGCGCATCCTGGCGCTGGGCTGCTCGCTCCTGGCGGGCGTCGTGACCGGCTTCGTGGGCGGCGTGCCCGCAGACCCGGGCGCATGGGTCACGTGCGCCTTCGCCGTGGTAGGCGGCGTGCAGGCGGCCTACACGCTGTTCAAGTCGGTAGGCATCACATCCAAGTGGCTCGACGCCCTGCTGGGCGTGACCGTAGGCGGGAAGGAGTAGGCAATGGCTAAACTGTTCATCATCTGCGGCCACGGCGCTGGCGACCCCGGCTGCTGCGCAGGCGGCTACACCGAGGCCGAGCGCGTTCGCGCCCTGGGCCAGCGAATCAAGGAACTGGGCGGTTCCGAGGTCGAGCTGGGCGATACGTCCCGCAACTGGTACGCCGACGGCGGGCTTAACCGCCTGAGCACCGACGCGCCAGTGGTGGAGCTGCACATGGACGCCAGCGGCATCGCCACGGCCCACGGCGCGCACGTCATCATCAAGGAGGGCTTTGAGCCTGACGAGTACGACAATGCGCTGGCCGACAAGCTGGCGGCGTTCATGCCCGGGCGCTCCGAGAAGCTGGTGCGCCGTTCCGACCTCGCGAACCCGAACCGAGCCGCCGCGCGCGGCATCAACTACCGCCTGTGCGAGAACGGCTTCATCGACAACGACGGCGACCGCGAGAAGTTCAACGGCAACCTGGACGAACTGGCGCGCATCTACCTGGAATGCTTCGGCATCACTGCTGGAAGCGCCCCCGCAGCCGTCCCGCAGCCGCAGCCTGCGCAGCAGGAAACGAACGAGAATTTCGGCGGCACCTACCGCTGCACTGTGGACTACCTGCGCGTGCGCGACGCCCCCGGTCTGGGCGGCACCGAGGTGGCGCACTATTCCAGCGGGGAGACCGTGACGCTGGATAACTGGTACAAGATCGCCGACGGCTACGTGTGGGGCCGATACACGGGCTACAGCGGCGCAACGCGCTACATCGCCGTGGGCAAGGCCACGGGCAAGCCAGAGGCCGACGACTATCTGGTGAAGGTGGGATAGGCCATGCCGTACCCGAGCCCCGCAGACGAGGAGCGCAACGGCGGGTGCGGCCCCATCCTCGCGGCGGTCGTCCTGCTGTTCATCGTCCTGGCCGCCGCCAGCTGCGCGTCGCAGGCCATGGGAGCGCAAAACGTGACCGTGAGGCAAGCCCGCACGGACGGCCCCATATACGACCTGCCCGAGGGCATCGGCCAGGAAATCGTGTGCGACGAGCACAACCGCGAGTACCTGCTGCTTACCACCGAGCAGGGCGGCGTGTTCCTCATGCCGTACATGGACGAGAACGGCGAGCAGGAGATCATGCCGCAGGCCTAGAACGCAAAGAAGCCGCCCCGTATGGAGCGGCTTCTTTCTATCTGACGAGCAATACGAACGCCCGCCTAACGACGAACACGCGTATGTGTTCGCCTACTGAACAGTTGGTGGAGGCGCGGAGAATCGAACTCCGGTCCACGAAAGCCCCCTGATTGGCATCTCCAAGCTCAGTCGCTGGTTTAGTCTCGGACGCCTTGCGCGCAGCGACACGCTCGCGACGTCCTAACCGGTTCGGTCTTAGCCCGCGCCATACCGATTACGTGCGCAGGAGCATTCCCCTAAAATGACGTCGCGCCGGTGTCGGGGAAATCACCGGGTTGACGCGCCGCTATAAATTAAGCAGCGAGAGCCATAGGCTCAAAAGAAGAGTTGTTGTCAATTCAATTTGACGGTACCCCTGTTTAACGAGGCGAGGAGACCTCGGCTTGCTTCCTCTCTCAGAGCTATCGTGTCGAAACCAGTCGCCCCCGAATGTTGGGAAAGTCTGGATGGCATCGGGCCTGCAAACACCCGATAACCGTCGACTTTTCAAGGAACATACGGGGCGAGCCCCGCTTGTGGAGTGTTATCTTACCACGTTCTGAAAGCGGACAGCTGTTCTATGCACGAGCTGTGAAGACCCCAATGTGCGCCGCACTTCGCACTTTTGTTACCGATCGCGTCACGTATATTTTCGCCAAGCAAAATTGACCCGTCGAAAGGACCGTTATGGATACCAAGCAGCAACTCGTCAATGCCCTCGCAGGCCTGGGCTCAACCATTACCGAAGCTATGGATGTCATCGAAGGCTTTGTCCCCTGCGGACATCCCGCCCTCACGGTATCGAACGCACTCGTCGCGCTGGACGCTGACGATGATGCAGCTCTCGCCCAGCAGCTTGAGACCGTCGAGGGCTTTATCGACCACGTGAGTGAGAACCGCGGCGTAACTGCCTACCACGGCATCGAGGTCAAGCTCGCGGGTCCCAAAGCCGATCTGCTCGCAGCAATCCGCGAGGTAGGTGCCCTTATGCAGACCGCAGGCGTCAAGAACACCCAGGTCAACGAGTGGGTCTACCGAAGCCTGGCAGCACTCGATAGCTCCGACGAAAAGGCAGCCGAGCAGCTCGCAGAAAGTCCCGCCATTAAGGCCGAGCTTTTGTAAATAGCAGACGCGGGCCCCTTGGCGCATCGTCGTCCAAGAGGCCCGCAAACAGTTTGCGTCAACCGATAGCCGCGCGGCCGCGTTCGGCCAAAGCCAGAATCGGCATCATTTGGCGCGGGGTCTTTGCTGCAAGATCGGCATGTTCGAGCAGCTTGCGATCGTTGGTCACCAAGTAATCGACCTGCGCGCGCTTGCACGCGGCGAGCACCAAGTTGTCCTCGTAATCGCGATGGAGCGCTACGTATTTGTCGGCCAGCCAAAGGTCCGACGCATCTGCACCCACGGCCGTGGCGTTTTCGGTCATATTCCGAACAAACGCCAGCGCCGCATCGCCAATCGCGCGGGCAGAAGCCTCGTCGAGCGCTCCCCCGCTGGCAAGAACGCTACGCTTCAGTTCGTGCTGGACAACGTACAGCACGTCCTTGGCGATATGTACCGGAAAGAGCAACGTTGCGCCCGATTCCGTCGCCCGCCCAATAAACGCACGCGCGGCAAGCGACTCGGCATGGTCGACGCAAAACGAATCAACCCATACGTTGGCATCCACCATTATTTTGAGGGAAGCCCTGCTCACAGGATCATCCCCTTTTGGCGATAGCGCTCGTCCATGGCTTCGGAATAGATTGTGTCCCAATCGCGATCGTCGGATACGGGCGACGTAGCGATGCCCAGATCCGCGTAAAGCTGATCCGCCACCGCCCATGATGCGGCGAACGGTGCATCGGGCGCGACGGTCTGCTGCCGGTCGTCGACGGCCGCAAGCACTTCCTCGCACTGCCCGCCACCCTGCGCGACCTTAGCCACCACCTTTTTGATGAGCTCGGGCAGTGACCCACCCGAAAGCCGCAGCACCTCCTCGGCACGGTTCTTGACCTGGCGATCTACGCGAACGTTCACCTGCGCCATGCCGCTAACAGCACCCACGTCGATCCCGCTCCCTTCAATTGCTAGCCCTGCTAGCAACACTATATAGAGAAGCTAGCACATGGTCAAACGCAAAAGGCCTGCGCTCGGACGACACCGATGCCGTCTGGGCGCAGGCCAGATAACGTGGGCGAACACGTCTGCTAACGCAGGTACGCCTTTGCGTTGCCCAGGCTGTAGGCGATCGTTGAGCCGTTGTGCAGCAGTGACGACGTCTGCGGAGTGATCATGCCGGTAATACCCAATGCCAACAGCGCCGAGTTGGTGAGCATCACCTTAGAGTAGGAGCTCGTCAGACGATCAATGAGGCCCTGACTCATGCGGCGCAGGCGCACGATTGCGGCAAGATCCGTATCGGTCAGGATGATATCGGCGACCTCCTTGGCGATGTCGCTTCCGCCACCCATCGCCAAGCCCACGTCGGCCAAACCGAGCGCCGGCGAATCGTTGACGCCGTCGCCCACCATGGCAACATGGCGCCCCTCACCCTTAATGCGCTCCACATAGGCGTACTTGTCCTCGGGCAGCAGTTCGGCCTTAAACTCGTCGACACCCGCCTCTCGCGCAATGCGCTCGGCCGTGCGCTCGGAGTCGCCCGTGAGCATAACGACATGCTTGACGCCCAGCGCATGCAGGTCGGCGATTGCCTCGCGGACCCCGGGCTTGAGCGGATCCTCGATGCCGAGCACGCCGACGACCTTGCCATCGACCGCCAGATACAGCGGTGACAGGCCCTGCATCTGAGACTCAATGCGCTCCTTAATGTCGGAATCGAGCTGCGCGCCCTCGTCCTCAAACACAAAGTGTGCCGAGCCGATAATCGCGCGACGCCCTTCAATGGACGAAGCGATGCCGTGCGCCACGATGTATTCGACAGCAGCATGGCGCTCGCGGTGCTCGAGCCCACGCTCGCGTGCCGCATTGACCACGGCACGCGCCACCGGATGCGGAAAATGCTCCTCCAAGCAAGCGGAAAGGCGCAGGACCTCGTCCTCGCTCCAGCCATCGGTGGTGAGCACGCAGGCAAGACGCGGCTGCGCCTCGGTAAGCGTGCCGGTCTTGTCAAACACAATGGTGTCGGCCTTGGCAAACGACTCAAAGTACTTCGCGCCCTTGACCATGACGCCCATCTTGGCAGCATCGCTCATAGCGGTCATGACGGCAACGGAACCCGTGAGCTTGAGTGCGCACGAGTAGTCGACCATCAGTGCCGCCGAGGTCTTGATGAGGCTGCGGGTAGTAAGCGCAACCAGGCCCGCGAGCAGGAAGTTCCACGGGACGATCTTGTTGGCAAGGTCCTCCATATGCGACTGGCCCTCGGACTTGAGCGAGTCGGCCGTCTGCACGAGCGAGACGATCGAGCGAAGCTTAGTCTGAGCCGTATTGGCGCGCACGCGCACCAAGATGCCGCCGTCTTCCACGACGGTACCGGCGAACACGTCGTCGCCCACGCTGCGCTCGACGGCCAGCGGCTCGCCGGTCAGGGTCGCCTGGTTGACCATAGCGCTCCCCTGCTCGACAACACCGTCGATGCAGATGGACATGCCGGTGCGCACGGCGACCAAGTCGCCGTGCTCGAGCTCGGTGGCGGCAACGCTTACCTCGGTGTCGCCGACGACCTTTTGCGCCTTGTCGGGCACATCGAGCAGCGAGTTGATGAGTTCGTTTTCGCTCATGGCGCGGGTGTAGTCCTCGAGCAGCTCGCCCACGTTGAGCAGGAACATCGTCTGGCCCGCGGTGTCGACATCACGCTTGACGAACGAAATGCCGATGGCCGAAGCGTCGAGCACGGGAACGGTCAGGCGCGGCTGCGCGAGCTCATGAAGGGCAGCGCGCAAAAATGCCATGTAACCGGCCACGACAAACACCGCACGCAGAGGCGTCGGCAAGAACCAGCGACGTGCGTAATGGGCACCGATAAGTGTGGCAAGATCCATGACGAGCTTGTGCTTGCGTGGCTCAAGCTGCATCACGTAACCCGTCTTTGCATCGGCAATAGCCTGGGCATCGAGCGCACCCAAGGCGTCGAGCACGCTTGCGCGGCGCGGCTCGTCGTACTCCAGCGCCATTTGGCCAATGCGGCCGTACACGCGCACCTTGTGCACGCCGTCGATATCGCCGCTGAGCTTAAGAAGTGCATCGAGATCGCTCTCTGGCACAGGACCCGCCAATTGAAGACGGGTCCTGCCGGGGATCTCGCTGATAATCGAGAATCTCATAGTTTGTGCCTGGGAGCGTTACTCGGCTGCCTCGTCAGCAGCGGCCTCGCTCTGGGTGATGTAGGCAGCCTCGGCAACCATGTCATCGACATTGGCCTTGGCCTGCTCGACCATGTCCTGGTAGCAGTTCTTGACGCGCATACCGCACGCGATGCCCTGCACGCAGGCGTTCTTTACCGGAGCGCTGGTGAGCAGCTTGATGCCGGCCGTACCAAGCAGAAAACCGCCACCGACAAGCAGGGTGTTAAACGTCGACTTCTTCATGTTGCTTCTCCCTTTTGCCGCATTGGACGCGGCACGGTGCTTCAGCACCCGAGTAAACAAGTTTGCTCGAGCACGCTTTTGAAATATCTCAATTTTATCTAACTATCTAGGTCAGCCATGGCTAACCTTTTGAAAATTAACGATGCGGAGTAACCGATTGTCAATGTGAGAAAGGGACTGTCCCTTTGCCCCTTCTTACAACTGCCAGGTAGCTGCCTCCTTTTGCAGCGCCACCATGCGGGCGAATTCTCCGCCTGCCGCTTTGAGTTGTGCCGGAGTGCCTTGCTCGGCTACCACACCATCCTTGAGCACAACGATCTTATCGGCATTTTCCACCGTACGCATACGGTGGGCAATAACGATAACCGTCTTACCTGCAAGCAGACGGGAGAGCGCCTGCTGAACCACGGTCTCGTTCTCCACATCCAAGCTCGCCGTCGCCTCGTCCAACAGCACGATAGGCGCGTCTTTGAGCAGCGCACGGGCGATAGAGATGCGCTGGCGCTCACCGCCGGACAGCTTGGAGCCGTTCTCGCCGATCATGGTGTTGTAACCCTGCGGCATGCGGCTCACAAACTCATCGCAGTTGGCGGCACGCGCAGCCGCAAGCACTTGCTCATCGGTGGCGCCACGACGCCCGAGGCGGATGTTTCCCATCACCGTGTCGTCAAAGAGCAGCACGTCTTGGAACACAATGGCGTAGTCGCGCAGCAACACCTCGGGATCCACGCTCGCAACATCCACGCCGCCCACGGTGACCGTGCCTTCGGTGGCGTCCCAAAAGCGCGCGGCCAGGCGGCTCACCGTGGACTTACCGGAGCCCGAAGGACCGACCAGTGCCGTGACCTCGCCTTCCTTGGCGGTAAAGCTCACATCGGTAAGAACTTTCTCGCCGGCGCGGCCGTCCTCGCCCGCACCATAGCCAAATGCCACGTGATCGAACACCACATCGTGGCCTACGGGCTCAAACTGCTCGCTGCCCCGCGCCACGGGCTCTTCCATGATGGAACGCATGCGCTTGGCCGACGACTCGGCGGCAAACAGCTCGGACATCAGCATCAGCGCCTGATCAAAGGGCGCATAGATGCGGCTCACCATAAGCAGGAAGGCAAACATCATCAAAAAGTCGACCTGGCCGGAGGCGACCATCGCAGCGCCCGTGACCAACGTGGTGACAATCCCCAGGCGCAGGATGGCAAAGGCGGAGTTGACCAAAAGCCCGTTGGCGAGCTCGCCTTTGGTGGTCTCGCGCTCCTCGGCATCGATCACGGCGTTGAGTCCCTCAAGATAATGGGCCTCCTGGTTGGTGGCGCGGATCTCGCGCACGCAGTCGAGCGTCTCCTGGATCGCCTCGGTGACCTTGACCTTCTCGGCACGCACATGGTCGAACACCGGGATCATGGGGCCGCGCGTCAGATACAGCACGGCAAAGGCCACGGGAACGCTCCAAAACGCCGCGATCGCCAGCTGCCAGCAAAAGAACAGCGACGCCACGAACACAATGGCGCTTGCGATGATGGCACCCAAAAGCTCTCCCAGCACGTGGCTGTAGGCGTGCTCCATAGTCTGAACGTCGCCCATGATGGTTTCGGTTAGATCGGCCAGATCACGACGGCCGAAAAACGACAACGGCAGCTTGCGCAAGCGCTCGGCGATCTCCATACGCTGCTTGCCGCACTCCTCGTAAAAGATGCAGTAGGTGTAGTAATACTGCTGCCAGTTAGAAGCAAAGAGCAACACAAAAAAGACCAGGAGGCCGCCCACGATCGGCAGGGCATCCGGCAGGTCAGCCCCGCTGGCGAGACGCTCGACAAAGCCGGCCATAACCAGGAATAAAAAGCCCATGCCGGCCATGGTAATGAGATTAGTGAGCGTAGTCCAGAAAATGCCGCGTTTTACGCCGGCGACGCCTTTATCGGATAGGAAATACTTCTTTTGGAATGAGGCGAACATTTAGGCCTCGCCTCCCTTCGTGACGGCGGCATCCGCGGTCGCTGCAGTGATTTTCCAGCTCGCGGCCTGTTCGTATTCGGCCCACATCTTGGCGTATAGACCGTTTTGGGACAGCAGCTCGGCATGGGTGCCAGCCTCCTGCACGCTACCTTGGTTGAGCACCACGATCTTGTCGGCCCCCACTACAGTCGAGAGTCGGTGCGCAATCATAATGACCGTGCGACCCGCCGCCAGCTTGCTAAAGGCGCGCTGGATGAGCGCCTCGTTCTCGGGGTCGGCAAACGCCGTGGCCTCATCGAGCACCACGATAGGCGCGTCTTTAAGGATCGCGCGGGCGAGTGCTACGCGCTGCACCTCGCCGCCCGAAAGATATGCCCCTCCAGCACCGAGCATGGTGTTAATACCCTGCGGGAGCTTGGCCACAATGTCGTCGCACTGAGCTGCGGAGAGGGCCGCACGCACTTCGTCGTCAGTGGCCGTGGGCTTGGAGGCACGCACGTTATCGGCAAGTGTTTGCCGGAACAGCTGGTTGGTCTGGAACACGAAGGCAACCTGGTCCATAAGCTCGTGCGGGTCCATGTCGCGAACGTCCACACCGCCTACGAGCACTCGACCCGAAGAAACATCCCAAAAACGCGGGATCAGGCTGGCGCAGGTTGACTTACCGCCGCCCGAGGGACCCACCAGGGCGAGGGTGCTACCCGCGGAAACGTTAAAGCTCACATGGCTAACGGCAGGTGCTTCGGCACCTTCGTACGTAAAGCTCACGTCCTCAAAGCGCACATCGCTACCGGCGGAGTGCTTGGGCTGGGCAGGCACGGAGAGCTGCTTGGAATCCATAACGCTTCGGATGCGCGCCAGCGAATCGGCACTCATCTGAGAGGCCTCGCCCACAAACATGAGCTTGGTCATGGCCGTCGGCACCACGGCCGAAAAGATCGCGTAAAACGTGAAGTTGACCATAAAGTGCGCGAAGTCCGTCTCGCCCGGCGCCAACAGCAACGCCACGGGCAAAAGAAATGCCACGAGGCCATTGAGCGCGGTAAGGTTGAGCACCTGCGGACCTCGGCAAAACGTGCCCGCATAGTTTTGCGCCATGTCGGCGTATTCGGCGATCGCATCGTGAAACGCCTTAAAGGAGTAGACCGTCTGCTGGAACACCTTGACCACGGGGATGCCGCGCACGTATTCGGTGCCGGTCTTGTTCATCTTGACCAGCGCGCCCATGTAGGCCTTCATAAATTCGGCGCCCTTGCCGCTCATCATGGTGGCCATGGCGCAAAACGAAACGACGACCGAGATTAAGCATGCCGCGCCCAAACGCCAATCGAGGGCGAAAAGCAGCACGAGCAGGCCCACGACCATGGCGGTGGCGCCTGCGATATCGGGCAGCATGTGCGCGAGCAGCGTCTCGGTGGAGGCGGCGCAGCCGTCTACGATACGGCGCAGCTCACCGGTGGCGTGCATGTCAAAGTAGCCGAGCGGCAGCTTAAGAAGATGCTCGCTCGTAGCCTTGCGGATATTGGACGCGCAGCGAAACGCGGACAGGTGCGTGCACATGAGTCCCACGAAATAAACCACGATGCTCGCCAGGGCAAAGCCCACAGCCCACCAACCATACATCGCGATGTCGGTGGCCTCGCTCCAGTTGGGCGCCACGGCGATCAGGTCTCGCGCAACAAGCCAGATGCACACGTACGGGCCAAAGCTCAACAGCTGCGAGAGCGCCGAGAGAGCCATGCCCAAATACGTTAGGAATTTGCGGTCGCCGGCATATGCAAGCAGCTCGCCGATACCGCCGCCTTCCCTTTTTGACCCCTTTGCCATGAGATTCCTTTCAAACGGCTTGAGAGTTAACCGTAATGAACTTATCATTGATGTGTTAGCCATGGCTCACAATCGAGCCAGGCGTGGACGTTTCTGCAAAGGAAAGGGACGCTTTTGCAAATACGGCGGGCAGCGACCGACATAACCGAGCTCTACGCACCGCAGTTTGAGCAGTTTGGCCTGGAGCTTACCGGCAAGGGCGCCGTCTTTACCGGCGAGGTGGCAAACGATCGGGCGCACGGACGCGCATGGATCATGCCTCTCTCCCCCGCCTGCATCGTTATGGAGCATTTCATTACCCCGATGCACGATATGTACCTGGCCGAATACACACCCGAACCGTACGCGTGCGTGAGCGAAGTCAGCGCGCCCACGCTCATGTGCATGCCCGAAGCCGGCATAACGCCTGCGAACCTTAAACCCCTGCATGGACCGTGGCCAAACAATGCCGTGTGCAGCTTTATCCAAGATAACTGTGGCGAGGAGTTAAGCCCACTGTTTGCAGGGCGGCTCTATCACTCGCGCTCGGTGCTCTTTTTGCCCGGGTATTTTGATGAGCTGGAGCATCGGTATCCCACTGAGTTCGCGGGAGTCTTTGAGGCGTTTGCCGAGTCGTGGCACGAGGAGGCGACGTCTGCCATCTGCCACACGCTGCGCCGGATTAACGAGGAACGCGCCCGCACCGTAGGCGGACACGTCTATATGCAAGGCATCGTGGAGACCATGGTCGCGGAGCTCGCCTGTTCGCGCGCGGCCCACAAGCAGGCGCGGCAAGCGGCAGACACACGCGTCAGCATAACCATTGCCGAAGAAGCAACGGCAATGATTGAGCGCGCGCTCGACAAAGGCAGACGTGTGGGTATCAACGAGGTGGCCGAGAGGCTCTACACAAGCCGCTCCAAGCTATGCGCCACCTTTAAGGCCCAGACTGGCGAGTCCCTGGGCGCCTACATCCGCAGACGCCGTATGGAGCGAGCACAGGACCTTTTGGCCGATAGCGCGCTCACGATAGCGCAGGTGGCAGAGCGTCTAGGCTACCCTCAGCAGGCCGCCTTCGCCCAAGCCTTCAAGCAACACACCGGCACCACCCCCACCGCTTGGCGCTCCCAACATATATAAAGAATGAAGGCGCCAACGGCGCCCTCATTCACCAAATTCCATTCAGCCTACCTGACCCGAACGGCCGAGTCGTAGCAGAACCCGGGAGCCCCGGCAGGGCGGGTGCTTGCTCAAAATGAGTTCCGCACGCAAAGAAGGCCACTTAATGTGGCCTTCGTCTTGCGCAGGACTGTTCGAAATTTTGAGGAAGCACCCGCCCTGCCGGGGCTCCCGGGTTCTCGTTTACGAGAGCGACGTTCTCAGCAACTCGTTGAAGAGCTTCGGGTTGCCCTTGCCGCGGCTCGCCTTCATACACTGGCCCACCAAAAAACCGATAACCTTCTGGTTGCCGTCACGATACTGCTGCGCCTGATCGGCACAGTTTGCCAGCACCTCGTCCACGATCGGTTGCAGCGCGCCAGCATCGCTCACCTGACGCATGCCGCGCTCGTCGACGATCTTATTGGGGTCGTCGCCGGTCTGGGCCATGGCCTCAAAGACCTCGTGCGCCTGGTTGGAGCTGATGGCGTCGGTCGCCAGCAGCTTAGCCAGCGCTGCCACCTGAGCCGGCGAAATGCCGGACTCGGCGAGCGACACGCCCGCGCCCTTAAGGTAGGCGATCATCTCGTTCACCAGCAGGTTCGCGACCGTCTGGGCCTCCTTGCCGGCCATACCGGCAGCGGCGGCCTCAAAGAACTCGGCAAACTCCGGGTCGCCGGCAATCTGCTCGGCGTCGGCCGCCTTAATGCCAAAGTCGGCCTCAAAACGGGCGCGCTTGGCATCGGGCAGCTCGGGGATCTCGCCACGGCAGCGGTCGATGAACTCGTCGTCCAGATCGAACGGCGCCAGGTCGGGGTCGGGGAACAGGCGATAGTCGTCGGCCGTCTCCTTCACACGCATGACCACGGTGCGCTTGCGACTGGGCTCCCAGTGGCGGGTCTCCTGATAGATGATGCCGCCCTCCTCAAGCACCTCGGCCTGGCGGCAGATCTCGTAGGCAAGGCCGTCGTGCAGGCTCTTAAACGAGTTGAGGTTCTTGAGCTCGGTCTTGGTGCCCAGCTTGGTCTCGCCGCGGCGGCGCAGCGACACGTTGCCGTCGCAGCGCATGGAACCCTTCTCCATGGAGCAGTCCGAAATGCCCAGCGTCACAAAGATGCGGCGGAGCTTCTCCATAAACAGGCGAGCCTCCTCGGGCGTGCGCAGGTCGGGCTCGGTGACGAGCTCGATCAGCGGCGTGCCGCAGCGGTTGTAGTCGACGAGCGACTCGGCCGCGGCGGTAATGCGGCCCTCGGCGCCGCCCACGTGAACCATCTTGGCGGCGTCCTCCTCCATGTGGATGCGCAGGATGCGGATGGGCACCGTGTAGGAACCGTCCTCGCGACGCTCGGGCATCTGCAAGTTGGACGCGTCATAGCTGGCCAGGTGGCCGGCGCGCTGGTTGCCCTCGCGCATGGTCGACGTCATGGACGTGGACAAGCCCTCGGCGTTGGCCGAGGCGCTCGCCAGGCTCTGGGCCTCGGCCTCGCCAAACGCGCATTCGGGGCGCTCGGCGGCACCGCGACCGGTCACATCCAGATCAAGGTGACCGTACATGGCAAAGGCGACCGGACCCTGCGTGGTCTGGAAGTTCTTGGCCATATCGGGATAGAAGTAGTGCTTGCGGTAGAACATCGAGTGGCGCTGGATCTCGCAGTTGGTGGCCAGACCCGCCTTGACGATGCTCTCGATAGCGCGCTTGTTGGGCACCGGCAGGGCGCCGGGCAGGCCCAGGCACACCGGGCACACGTTGGCGTTGGGCTCGTCATCGTGGCTGAGCTTGCAGTTGCAGAACATCTTGGTATCGAGTGCGGTGAGCTCGGTGTGGATCTCCAGGCCGATCACGGCCTCCCAATCCTGCAGGACCTCGGAAAGCTCCTTCATTACAGCTCGCCTCCCTTCCCGGCAAAATCGGGCGCGACGGAAAGCACGGGCGCGCCCGTGGCGGCATCGGCAAAGCCGCGCTCCAGGGCGCGGGCAAACGTGAGCAGCTGACGGTCCTTAAACGCCGGGCCCACCAGCTGGGCAGAAACGGGCAGCTGAGTGTCCTCGCCCAGGCCCAGCGGCACCGAGATGCCGCCGTTGCCGCAAATGTTGAGCGAGATGGTGTACAGGTCGGAGAGGTACATCTGCGTGGGGTCGCTGATCTCGCCAAACTTAAAGGCCGTGCGCGGCGAGGCTGGCATGAGGATGGTGTCCACCTTGGCATACGCGGCGTCGTAGTCCCGCGTGATGAGCGTACGGGCCTTTTGCGCAGCGTAGTAGTACTTGTCGTACACGCCCGAGCTCAGCAGGTAGGCGCCGAGCATCTGACGGCGCTTGGCCTCGGCGCCAAAGCCGTGGGCGCGCGAAAGCGAGCTCTGGTCGGACAGGTTGGCGCAGCCCTCCTCCTGATAGCCGTAGCGAATGCCGTCGAAGCGGGCCAGGTTGGAGAACGCCTCGGCCGGGCCGATGACGTAGTAGGCGGCGATGGCGGCATCCAGGTGCGGCAGGTCGACCTCGACCAGCTCGGCGCCCTGGTTCTGCAGCTCCTGGGCGGCGCGCTGAACAGCGGCCTTGACCTCGGGCGTCAGGCCCTCGGCCTCCATAAACGCGGGGATGATGCCCACGCGCTTGCCCTCGATGCTGTCGTTGAGATGCTCGGTAAAGTCGACGGCGCAATCCTGGCTGGTGCAGTCGTACGGATCGTGGCCCGCGCCGGTAAGCGCGTTCATGGCCAGCGCGACATCCTCGACCGTGCGGCCAAAGGGACCCACCTGGTCGAGCGACGAGCCAAAGGCAACCACGCCGTAACGGCTCACGGCGCCATACGTGGGCTTAAAGCCCACCACGCCGCACAGCGACGCCGGCTGGCGAATGGAGCCGCCGGTGTCCGAGCCCAGCGAGAGCGCGACCTCGCCCGCGGCGACGGCGGCAGCGGAGCCGCCCGAGGAGCCGCCGGGCACGCGTTCGGTATCCCAGGGGTTGTTGGTGCGGTGGAACGCCGAGCTCTCGGTGGAGCTGCCAAAGGCAAACTCGTCCATGTTGGCCTTGCCCATGGGCAGGCAGCCGGCGTCGAGCATGCGCTGGACGCAGGTGGCGGTGTAGACGCTCTGGTAGTTCTCGAGCATGCGGGAAGCGCAGGTGGTGCGCGTGCCCACGAGGTTCATGTTGTCCTTGATGGCCAGCGGCACGCCCGCGAGCGGGGGCAGCGGCTTGCCTGCAGCGCGGTCGGCATCCACGCGCGCGGCGGCCTCGAGCGCAAGCTCGGGCGCCACCTGCAGGAATGCCTGGACCCCGCCCTCGCGCGCCTCGATGGCGGCAAGGGAGGCCTGTGCCACCTCGGTTGCGGTAAAGTCGCCGGCGGCAACGCCCGCGGCGATCTGGGCGGCGGTAAGGGAATCGAAGCTCTGCGCCATTACTCGCTCTCCCCCTCTCCCAAAATGGACGGCACGCGGAAGTAGCGGTCGCGCGCGCTGCCGGCGTTTTCGAGCGCAACGTCGAGCGGCAGGTCGCGCTCGGGCTCGCGCAGGTCATCGCCCATCACGTTGGACAGGCTTCCGATGGGATGGAACGTGGGCTCCACGTCGGGCAAGTCATATTGCAAGACGGGCTCGAGCATCTGGACGGCGTCGTTCATGTAGGACGTCATCTGGGTGAGCTCGTCATCGGTCAGTGCGATCTTTGCGTACTCGGCGATGCCGCGCACGTCTTTCTCGCTGAGTGCCATAGGCGCTCCCTTCCGCATAACAGTTAAACCGCTCTAGTATACAAGGCAACGCCGGCTTGGAGCAGGCGCTTTACCCAAATGCAGCGAAAACGTAACGAGGGCGGCAGGCTGGCAGGCGGCGGACTGGCGGTTCTGCAGCGATACCGCACTGTCCATAGCGAAAACCGTCCCGCCCACAACGAAAACCATCACAACATTCGACGCTTTTCGCCAATATCGAGATTTTCATCGAATGTTGTGATGGTTTGGAAGTCCCGACCACCACAAAGGTACCTGTCCCCATTGCGGTGGTTCTGAACGATGCCCTATGCCGAGGCCTTGGCCTTGCGGCGCTTGCGGACCGCGTGGATCACGATGTCCAGCAGCAACAGCACAATGGCTACGACCACGATGAGCACGGCAAACTCACGCTTGCCCCAGTGGCGGCCGGCCAGCGACTTTTGCTTGTCGACGTCCTTCTTGCTGTACTTGGTGCGCACGCAATGCACCAGCAGGCGATGGTCGTTTACACCGTAGGGCGTGCAGGTGACGAGCGTCACTTTGTCGGCGCCGGGCTCGATAGTCAGCGACTCCATCTCCTCGGGCAGCACGACCTCGGAGTCCACCATCTTGTAGGCGAGCGTCTTGTTCATGGTGTGCAGCAGCACCAGGTCGCCGGGCTCCAGCGAATGGATGTCGTCGAACATGCTCAGGTTGCGCATGCCCGAGTGCGCGGTGAGCACGCAGTGCGTCGAAGTGCCGCCCACCGGCAGGCTCGTGCCCTCCAGGTGACCGACGCCCGCCATAAGGACTTCTTCGCTCGTGCCGTGGTAGATAGGCATGCTCACGTCGATGGAGGGGATCTCGACCCAGCTCATCATGGGGTCACGGTCAAAGATGAGCTGCTGGGCGTAGGGCTCGATCTGGTCGGCGGGGAGCTCGGTGGCCTCGCCCGCCAGCTGCTCGTTAAAGGAGCGCGCCTGGAGCAGGATGCGCTCGCGCTCCTCGGCAGACAGCGCGTCCACGGTGCTGGACACGGTGCTGATCTGGTTGAACACGCCCGAGGCCTCGAGCCGGTCCAAGATCCACGGCCAGGTCATAAGGCCCACGCCAATAAGGATGATGACGATGGTGATGAGCCGGTCGGCCCAGCGCGGCAGTCGCTTGCGACGACGCTTGGGCTTTGGTTGAGGTTTGGGCTGAGGGCTTGAGCCGCCGTTGTCCGCGGCGTTATTGCTCTTCATATGTTTGGCGCCCTGCACCATCGCCGGTCACTCCTCTACAACTCAGGTTGTCTAAACAAATAATAGCCGATTAGCAAACTCATGCACCGGACAACGCAGCTAGGACCGAAACGCCGCCTACGGTTCGAATTCTTGGAGACCTTCTACAGCGCTTCTTGCCATGGATATTCCTTTCCAAACATGCGATCGACTTCGAGCTGAATTCGCTCATCGTCGATTGCCGCCAAAGATAGCGCAAGCGAAATGTTGTCGACACGGGAGGAGTCGGCAAACACGGGCGCATAGCGCCACACTTGGATCAACGCCGTTTCGTTATCCGGCAACTCCCCATCTGCGACTTCGAGGTCGCTCAGTTGACGCCATGCACTTCTTAAGACGGCCTTTTGTTCCATGCCCGGCGCAGCGAGCATCGAACGCGCGGCGAGCGCCGTCTCCCCGGCGTCAACAAGATAGTCGATCTGCGGCGTCTTCCTTGCAAAAAAGACCTTCGAGACAGGCGAGGAGAGCTCTGCCATGTGCTCACTGAGCAGAAGATCAACGGCAACAGGGAACACGACGACACGTCGCTCGAAACGCTCGCGCCTCGCGAGCCCCCTGTCAACAAGCTCGGTTATAGCCTCACTTGCGCGGCTTGCCGAGATCCCAAGCGCACGACAAAGGTCATAGGGACGATATGGCTCCTGGGCTGCTCCCCAGATTGCGGCAGCCTGTGCGTTGGGTGACATCTTGGTCGCGTGATTATGAAACCGGGCACCGCCCCTCTCCGTGCAAGCTGTGCCCATAAATGGAAGAAAAGCCTGTCTACCGGGGCAAACAAACGGAATCCCTTGTGCAACCAATGCTTTGCGCTGACGTGCATCGGCATCAGGAAACGAAACGACAACAGGAGTCTCCGCGCGCAAGGCTAGCTGACTATAGACTCTCTTAGCCTCGGGAAGCCCGACGCCAGTAGGCAAGCTTGCAAGCAAAAACGAAAAACCGTTTGCGTCAACAGCGCGTACTTCAATCGCCCGCAGATGCAGCGGCAAGCGCGCGGATCCAGGCCAAGTTTTGGTCTTGGCGGAAAGGCCTAGTGCTTCTTGTAAGTAGATTAGCGCTTCGTTCATTTCCATTGTTTTCGTTCGATTCCAATTTGTATTGGAATTATACATAATTTTCGGAATTAAAGAGATACCGTTCGTGCCTAAGCCTACATTTGAGTTTTCAAAATGTCCCGGATCGGCGGGGCGATTCGGGATACAATGTCAATAGAAAACGACGCACCCCGCGTAAGTGTATGGGAGCGCGGGCGGCCTAGTTTTCAGCTTTAGTTAAATGCCCGGGCTCCGAACCCCGGGCATTCTTATTTGCGCTTGTTGCGGCGCAAATGCCTTCTACCGTCCGCACCGCGCGTGCGCCTACGGACCTTAAACCGAACCTCATACGAGTCAAGAAACGCGATGACGAACGTGCCCACCGCCGCGAGGGCGGCGAGCGCGTTAAGGAATTTCAGCATTTGGGGACCTCCGATCGAGTCGTCGGCCGCCCGCGCACGGGATGCGTCGCAAGGGTATTTTACTGCGAGTGTATGCACCCACAGCTGGTCAACGCGATTTTGACAAACATTTGTTCGATAGTTACAAGCACGATTCCTCACCCAGCGGAGCCTGGCCGCATTGTCCGGGTTTGCCCGACGTTTTTGGGTTTTCAAAATGTCCCGGATCGGCGGGGCGATACGGGATACAATAGCTACAGGAAACGATGCACCCCGCGTAAGTGATCGAAAGCGCGGGCGACCAGTTTCCGGTGTTGTTAAATGCCCGGGCCTCTAACCCCGGGCATTCTTATTTGCTCTTGTTGCGGCGCAACTGCCTTCTACCGTCCGCACCGCGCGTGCGCCTACGGACCTTAAACCGAACTTCATACGAGTCAAGAAACGCGATGACGAACGTGCCCGCATCGGACGATGGAGGCTGGCTGCGTTATCCCAAAAAACGGGGCAGACTCCAGTGCAGAGTCTGCCCCAAAAAGAGAATGGCAAAGCAAGAACGTAAATAGACGAGAAAAGTGTCCGCAAGTCTCATGACCATCACATCCCACCTGCCAAGGGGATGGGTGAGTGAGCGTTACTCCTGCTCGGACTCCTCGGCCTGCTTACGGCTGCGGATGAGGTGCGCCACGCCGATGCACAGCACCGCGCCACCAGCGATCCAAGTAAAGGTCACGCCGTTGAGACCGGTCAGCGGGAGGCCGGAGCCCTTCTTGTTCTGGACGGTAAGGGTGACGGTGCCTTCATTGACAGTCGGATCGAGGACGAGGTTGGATCCGCTCTTGGTCACGCTGACGGCTAAGGCGTTGTTGCCCTCATCCCGGTCGAGATCGGACGCGGAGATGGTGAAGGTAAATGTGGGCAGGGTGTTATAGTCGTCGAGGGCATGGGTCTCCTTGACGGTGTAGGTGCCGGCGTCAAGGCCCTTGACGTTAATCTCGCCCTTTTCATTAGTCATGAACTCATACTCTTTGGAATCAAGCGAGCCATTTTCTTGGACGTACAGGTCCTTGGAGTTGGAATCGTCGGGGTCGGTGGCTTGGATGGTGAACTTTACTCCCTCGAGCTTAATGTTTTCGTTGGCAGAATCCTGCTTGATGAGCTTGAGCGCGTAGGTGTAGTCGCGTACGGTGTCGGGCACGGAGGTGCCGGTACCCTCTACCATGGGGTTGTTGGAGTAAACGAGCTTGACGGTGTTCTCGTTGCCGTTGCCGCCCACGACAACATTGGCGTCCTTTTTGGGGTCGAGCTTGGCGGTATACTCGACATAAATCTTCGTCTGCGCGGAGAGATCGGCCACGGCGGTCTTGAGGTCGGTGAACTTGACAGTCAGGGTCGACTTGCCGGTGAGTTCGTCGGCGGTGACGTCAGCAGTGTAGTTGTTGTCTGCCGCGATCTCTGTTGCAGTACCACGATCCGTCCCTGCGTAAACCTTGATGCTGCCTTTCTCTGCGGTCAGGCCGGCGGACAGTTCGTCGTAGAACTCATACTTGTACGTGCTAAAGGACGCAACGTTGTTGGCAACGGTGCCGGTAAGCTGGTAGTTCACGTTCTGGCCCATCTGCGAATCGGCCTTGTCCGCCCAGTTGCTGTTCGGCTTGTCGTCCTTGACCTTCTTGGTCACGGTAGGAATGCTGGTCTTCTCGGTAACGGTCACGGACTTGCCGCCAACGAGGGCAAAGATGGGCGAGGTACCGGTGTTGGGCTTAGAGACGTCCAGCGCGTCGGTCACAAAGAGGTAGTAGCCGTTGCTCGGAGCGGTAAAAGGAGTGCCAGCAGCGAAGGAAACACCCGTCTGGGTGGAAGCCTTGGCCACGGCATCCGCGATCTTGTAGAGCAGGTCATTGTTATTCACGCGGGTATCGTCAGTGGTGTCCTTCACGTTCTGGGCAAGATAGTCCGCGACGGCCTCGGGGGTCGAGGAGTCGTCAATGCCGGAGCCCTTGACCTTCTTGAGAACACCGATGACGGCCTTCTCCGTCTCATCGTTCGCCCAATTAATGTCCGAGGCGACCTTGGATTTGTTCTGGTCCACAACCTTGGCCGTAAAGATCTGATACGCCTTAAACTTGGTCGTGCCATTCTTGTCGACCTGCGTGATCGTGATCGTATTGTCACCCTCAGCAAACGCCATGGTCACCGGGGCCATGACGCCGCCGAAGCTCAGCGCTGCTGTGAGGCCGGCGGTTACTGCCAGGCGTGCGATGTTCTTGCTCATGCTCATCTTCTTTTCCTCCGTTTTCCGTTTGATTCTCATTCGATCGGTCATCATCTGTCTGTGTCTTAGCATCTACTTCGCTACGTCTCGCCCCGCTCTCTGTGGGGCTGCCAGCTACTCTTTATGGCTGCCACCTCCCCGCTTGACCAGGAGCGCGACCACGATGAGCGCGGCTCCGGCGACCGCTGCGGCGGCCGCTGCGTACATTGCCATATCGCCAGTCGAGGGCATGAAGCCTCCGGTGGTAATGCTAGGGGGTGTGCCGGTGGGCGTGTTGATGAGCGACGCCTCCAGGCTGCCCGTCGACCCGTCCGCGCTGTCGGCGCGCAGGGGCGACTCAGCGGTGATGGTGAGTTTGGGCTTGGCGGCGGCCACCTGGTCGACGTCCAGGCCCTCGGCCTTGACTGTCACGGATCGCGTACCCTCAAAGGCGGTGTAGCCCTTGGGCGCCTTGAGCTCGCGGACCTCCAGCTTGCCCGAGTCCACGCCCGAGACGGTCACGCGGCCGTCCTCGCCCGTGGTGACGGTGGCCTTGCCCTCTGCGTCCCACGTGCCGTCGGCCGCCAGTGTGCGACCGCGGTCGTCGGCGATGCTCAGGACCGCCCCGGCAAGCGGCTTGTCACCGTCGCTGCCGCGCTTGGTGAGCGCGAGATCCCAGGTGTAGGCACACGCATCGTCGCTCGGCGTGCGGGTGAAGCCGGCGTCGCCGGACTGGTCGGCAAAGGGAGAGCGCGGGTAGCGCAGGTAGACCTCGTTGGGGTTGCCCTTCGCGATGCCGTGGTTGCATGCGCTGCTGAGCGGCGCGTTGTACACGGCGACCACGCGGGCGCCCGCGGTAAAGGCGTCGGCCCCGCCGAGCGCGGCGACCAGGTCGCCGGTGCGCACGGTGAAGGTCTTGCCGTCGGCCGCTACCTTGGTGGCACACTGGGCCGTGATGTCGGTCCAACCCTTCGCGGGCTCGGTGCCGGCGCGGCCGTCCCTGCCGGTCGAGACGGCGTCGACGCCGCCGTCCGCGCCCGCCGCCACGTATACATGCATGCTCGCAGCGACTTTGGAGGGGTCGAGCCCCGCGCTCATGGTGTCGACGAACTGCACCGCGTAGGTATCGTAGGCGGAAAGGCCCGCGGGAACCGTGGCCGAGAGACGCCAGTACAGGTCGTCGGCGACCGTGGCGTCGGCGGCCTTCTGCCATGCGGCGGTGCTGTCCTCCAGCACGTGCTTGGTCACCTTGGGGGTCGCCGCCTTGGGCTTGACGGTGACGGCGCTGCCGCCCACCAGGGCCATGATCGGCGCGGTGCCGGCCTCGCCCTGGGCGATGGCGTCGTCGTCGGCGACGATGAGCCAGTAGCCGCTAGGCAGCTCGGCCGCCGTACCCGCGTTAAGGGCCACGGGCTCGGCGCCAGAGCTCTGGAGGGAACGAGCGAGCTGTGCGCTCAGCGCGCTCGTAAGGTGGGAATCGGTGTTGAGCCACTCGGCAGCTTCCTGCGCGGTGGTCTGGGAATTGGGCATGCCGGCGCTGTGCAGCACAGGCAGCGCGGCGTCGCGCGCGGCGTCGTTTGCCCAAGCGAGATCGGTGGCGATCTTGGCGTCGCTGTCGCCGTCGACGACGTTGGCGCTAAAGATCTGGTAGGCATCGTAGCTGCTCGCCACGGTGCCGCTCACCGTGATGGAACCGGTCGAGGTCGGCGCGGCCTGCGCGGAAGCGGGGAACACAACCGCGCAGGTGCCGATCAGGAGGGCAAGCAGCGCAAACAAGATCGGGAAGGAGCAAACTTTCTTATTCACGACGCCCACCTCCCTTCGCATTCGCCTTGCGACGAATGTGCATCCAGGCCGCAGCAGCGCAAAGCACCGCCGCGCCGGCAAGGTATGTCACAGTGACGCCCGACATACCGGAAAGAGGCAGAGTGGTGGAGTAGGTGTTGGTGAAGGTGGAGGCGGGAATGGCGTTGGGCGCGGCGTCCTTGCCGATGGTGTTACTCACGGTGTTGCCCATGTCGTCCTTCACCTGCGTGACCGTGGTGGAGGTGGTGAGGCCGGAGTACTTGCCAGTGGTCTCATCCATGACGGCCTTCACCGTGACGGCCACCTGGTACTCGGCCTTGGAGTAGCGAAGCTTGTCGATGGCACCGGTGGTAGGCGCGACCTCCTTCACCGTGTAGGTGTAGGTCTTGGCGCCAGTCGGGTTCGAATCGTCGATCTTGGCGAGGTACTTTTTGGAGAACGAGATACCGCCAAAGGATGCCACGATGTCGTTGACCTTGGTGGAGCCCGCTGCGGGAGCGACGGAAATAGTCGTCGGATCAAGCTTAGGTGCGCTATCCTTATTTGCCCCCGTAGCCTCGATGCTGAACTCGAACGGCACATATTTGTCTTTATCGCCCTTCGGCCAGTCCGTATTGCGAACAGATTTGGTCACCGGGATCTTCACGGACGTAGTGGTAAGGGCGTCGGAAATGTAGACGTTGTTCCCGTCAATCGTCGGGCTCTTTCCCTCGGTCCACGTGACGGAACCGTCCTCGTTGGACACCGTGAACTCATAAACCGTGGTGTTCAAGTTGTAGCCAAACGGAGCCTGGGTCTCAACAAGCGTGTACGTACCCGGCAGCAGACCCTCGAGCGTGAACTTGCCAGGCGCGGTGTCGGTGTCTGCCCACGTGGTATCGCTCGAAGTCGACTGGTCGCTCTCCCGGTCGATCACGGTCCAGGACTGGTCGGCCGTACCATCGGCGTCCTTTTTCTTGGTGAGCTTCCACTCAGAACCAGGCAAAGGAGTGTGTTTTGTGTCGTCCTCCGCCACCTTGGTCCAAGACACCGTACCGGTGATCCTGGCGTTGGGAATGGCACCCGTGGGGTTATTCTCGAACGGAACATTTTTGCCGTTCTCATCCACGTAACCCTGAACGTAGTTCGGCTTCTCGCCAGTATTGTTCATAGTGGCATAGTAGATGGTGTCTGACTTCTGGTAGCCAGCCGGCGCCGTCTCCTCTTTGATGTAATACGTGAAGTAGTTGGTATCGTTGGAATTGCCGATGTTTGCCTTCTGGTTCAGATAGTTGAACTGAAGCTTGCCATCACCCGAAGCGTAATCATTTGCGCCACCGTCAGTCACCGTCACGATAGCGTCCTTGCCCGCGACAGCATTCTCGACAGAACCATAGATAGCCCACGAGGAACCAGGAAGCGACGTGTTGCCGTTCGCCGCATCGACCTTGCTCCACGCAACGGCGGAGCCGTCGGGCGTATACGACCCAGACCACGGGAAGTTGTGACGCTCCTGATCCATATCGATGACGGAAGCCGAGTTACCCTCACCAAATGCTGCGGCAACCTTCGGGCTGTTCATTGAGAAATCGACGCCCACATAAACGCGGCCGTTGGTAGTCACATGGTCGTCGAAACTTCCGTTGGGAACGAGAATCGATCCGATCATAGCCGCCGCAGGATCGTCGTCAGTCCACTTGGCACCGGTGGCTGTGCCGCCGTATCCCCAGTCCGCGCGGTTTTCTCCCGCGATGCCGCCTCGAATGGTAAGGCTTTGCGTATCGACAAAGTTCCACATGATGGACTGGGAAGCCGTCGCGTATGCCTCGCCCAGCTCCTTGCCGGAATATTGAGTTTCGTAACCACGCGAAATCTCGGTACCGTTCCACCAAAAGCGCCAGCCATTGTGAAACTCAATATTCGAAGGTCCGGTAACGTTCACAACAACCGAGGCGCCCTTGGGAATGCCCTCGAATGCGAAATCAACGCCACGATAATACTCGTTGTTGTATGTATTGCTCAGCTGAGAAGCATCGATGGTGAACACCTGCTGCATAGAGGTGTTGTCGCCCTTAAACGTGATAAGACGCTCGCTATTCTTGAATTTCTTACCATTGAGCGACGTATCGGCGCAGTCCGAATATATGGTCTTATACGACTCATCAAACACCAGGCCATAATTACAATCCGTCTTGTCGTACTTGTTGATTACGTAGTTGTTGTGATTGCTCGCGAAACCAACCTCGAGCGTGCCGGTATTTGCAAACGAGTTGAGCTGTTTCGATAGCTTCGAGAGGTACCCATCTTCACCGTTGTAGCTCGAATAATCGTTATTGTTGACATTAGTCAAATCAACAGTTTGATTGAACAGGTTGCTTTCCTGAGAGTTCATGCCCTCGTACCAATTACCCTGCGTTGTCACCACGGATTGGCGTTCATTGTTATCGCGCCAGTATGTGATGGGGCCTGCGATCTGCGCAGTGTAGGCAAAGCCGGAAGGAGTCGCGCCCTCAGAAGATTTCTGCCGTCCGACCCAAGCGCCTTTCTTCCAAGCGCCAACGGTAGTCGTCTCCGGCGAGTCGCCGCTATAACCAACGCTCATCTTGGTGATCGCACTTTTAATTCCGGCCACCGCAAGCACGGTGCTGCCGGCGACAGGACGGAACTGGGAACCAAAACCAACGGTGCCAAAGCGGAAACCAGCACCAATTGATTGATAGGGCCAGCTCTCTTTGACTGGATTCATGGCAAGCTTGCCACGGACCAAGGTAAGGCCCTCCGCCTCAGCGGCATATGAGCCGGTGGGGGCGTTCCTCGCATCAAGATTACTAGTGTCGCTCGGCTTACCACCGATGTACATGTCGCGGCCGACGTAGGTGGCCACGCCGGGATCGGGGGTGGAGGCATCGATATTCGTACCGATACCGATAGACGTGGGAACATAAATTCCCTTCTCCACGGTGGCCGTCGCTCTCGCTGAAGCCGCATTCGCACTCTGAGCCTGCTCAGCACTATTTGAAGAGCCAGCCTCGCCGCCATTGGTCTCGTCGCTATTCTGGTTTTCGGCATCCTCGCTGGTGTTATCTACATCAGTAGACTCACTTGAGGAACCCCCCCCCCATTACAGTTTCCTCAGTAGAAACTGTCTGGACATCGTTGGCAATGGCCTGCGAGATCGGAGGCATGACGAGCGACAGTACCAGGCTCAACACGGAGGCTCCGCACAAAACGCCTGCCAGTACACGACGCGTCGCTTTATTACTCTGCTTAGATTTGTCCGAATTCGCTTTCATCGATGTCTCCTCCCCAAGAGACCGCGATCTTGCTCTTTCACCATCAAACGTATCTGCGCAATCTGTAATTGCGCTCGTTTAGTAATGCAATTATAACGATTGTTTAAACATCTGAGCAACAAAACCGACATTTTTGTAGCGAGTTCTCAATTCTCTTGACATTTGCTCAGATTTACCTTCGTTTATTCGCTATCTATTTTTTGTTTCTGCTGGTAATTTAGTTGCGTATTATTTTTTAATGGCATTAGTTTTATTTGCACAACATTTTGCTCAAGAGCGAGCATCCTGTGAACGGTCGAAAATCGACCGTGAGTGGTAGGTCATTAACCGGGATGAATATCCTACCAAATTGATGAGAATATCTTTAACCCATCGGTGGTTAGAAGCATGATATTCAGACAACTATATTTGAATTTTCGCGCAGATTTTAGGCATCATTTCGCCCAAATCGCCTGAGGCCGCCACAAAGGTGCCTATTCCCTTTGTGGTGGCTCTCCCCCGGCGCTACAGCAGATGTTCCTCGATAAAGATCGCGATGCCGTCTTCGTCGTTGCTCGCGGTTACAAAATCGGCGGCGGAGCGGGTGGCATCGCTGCCGTTTGCCATGGCCACGCCCACGCCGGCGTCGGCAACCATGCAGGTGTCGTTATCGGCATCGCCAAACACGCAGATGTTCGTAAGCTCCATGCCGTTGAGCTCCGCCACACGCACAAGGCCGCGTGTCTTGGACACGCGCGGATCCATAAACTCGTAGAGCCGCTGCGTGGTTTGCAGAGCCGCCGCCTTAACAGTGTCATCAGCAAACGTCGACGCCCGCTCAATCACCCGCGGCATTACCTCGGGCGCCATGGTAAACATCACCTTGGGCTGCGGCTCGCGCAAAAACTCGGCAAAATCGACCACCTGGTAGGGCACGCCGTCGACGCGTGACAGGTGCTCGACGCACGCGTTGCTCTCGGGCACGTAGAACACGCCGTCTCGGGGGCAGACGGGCGTTGCCGGAAGGTCCGCCATGTGCTTGCAGATGCGCGCGATGGTCTCGCCCGGCAGCGGATAGCTCAGCTCGTTGATGTCGTGCGCGCGGTCGATGACCTCGGCGCCACCGCAGCCCACCAGCACGTCCACCAGGCCTTCGATACCCCAGAGCTCGTACATGGCCTCGGTCGCGTGGGCGTCGCGCCCGGTGCACAGGCCAAAGAGCACGCCACGGTCGCGCAGGGCGCGGATTGCCGCCACGGTGCGCGGGGACACCGTGTGCTGGCTCGTGAGCAGCGTGCCGTCGATATCGCAGAACACGGCTTTGATGTGGCTGAAGGTGGTGTCCATGGGAGCCTTTCTGGGTCGTGCGGCGGTGTGGGGTGTATTCGTGAACGGCGTACATGGTATACCAAGGCGCAGGCGCGGCCCGTCAAAGCAAAAACCACCACAAAGGTGCCTGGCCCCTTTGTGGTGGTTGCGGCGTCTACGGGCCAAACCATCACAACATTCGACGTTTTTCGGCAAAATCGCGATTTTCATCGAATGTTGTGACGGGTTTTACTGCCTTGCGGCACGATCAAAATGCCGGCGTCCAAACAGCAGCAGCGCCGCGGGGACCGCCGTCACGACCATGCCTGCTCCGATGAGCGTCTGCTGCACGCCAAATGTCGCCGCCAGCCACGGGGCAATCGCCAGCGGCGCCACGCCGGCGAACATATTGCCAAAGCCCATGACCGAGTTCACACGACCGAGCTGCTCGAGCGGAGCCGTCGTTTGCACGATGGTGTTATGAAGCGGGTTGACGACACCCCAGGCTATGCCCAGGGCGATCTGGCCGACGAGGGCCACGCCCACGTACGGCGTCCCCACATAGAGCAGACTTCCCAGGCCCACGGACATAAGCGCCACGAGCAGCGTTTTAAGGTTGACCAGGTGCGGCGGCAAGCGGAGCGCGAGCACGGCACCCAGCACCGCGCCCACGCCCGAAGCCGACGAGAGCCAGCCCATCCACTCAACGCCGACGTGCAGGACATCGCGGTAGAAGAACGACTCCAGCGGGTCGAAGGCGCCGTAGCCAAAGTTTGAAAGGAAAATAATGCAGAACAGCAGGGCGAGGATGCTGTTGGTGAAGACTGTCTTGATGCTGGCTGCGAAGGTGGCGCGGGCGGACGTGCTGGGGTTGGAGCTTTGTCCCGCACGCTCCCCTTCCTCTGCCGAATCGGCATCCGCATCCCCGGCGACATGGCTGGCCTGCGGCCTAAAGCCCCAACCGGCGACGAGCGCCAGCACGGTAAAGAGCATCATGAGCACAAACACCGCGCGCGACGACGCAGCCGCCGCGACAAAGCCGCCCAGCGTGGGGCCAACGATGATACTCACGTTTGAAAACATGGCGATGGCGGAGTTGATATCTTTGAGCTCGACGGGGTCATTGGTGAGATAGGCCGGATAGGACGTGGCAATGGGCTGGGCGAATCCCATCGTAAAGCCTAGAAACACCGCGCCGAGCAGGACGACGCCGGTCGCGCTACCAAAGGCGATGATTGCCGTGCCAGTTGCGAGAGCGCCAACAATGCTCAGCAAGAAATGGCGGCGCGGACCCCAGGCGTCGAGTACCGCGCCACCCGCAAAGGATCCAAGGATCACGAAAACGTTCATGAACAGGACGGCCAGCGACGTCGCGACGACCGAGGCATCGTCCGCATAGGTGAGCGTTCCGATGACGCCGATAAAGTAGCTGGTCTGAAACCCGGTGTAGATGAGAAAGCGCATCGCCACCAGGCGCTTGGCCTGCACGGAAAGCGATGATTGAGGCTTTGAGAAAAGAGAGGCGAGCATGGAGACTCCTTGTTTCATACGAATGTGGACGGCGGGCATTCGCCACCGTCTGTCAAATCAATCTATCCGCATGAAACATTAAGGACGCATCAAGCCCCTTTTCTCCGTTTTTCGCCCGTCATGAACTACTTGGTAGATTGTAAGGCATGTCCCACACATCTACCAAAGCAAAATCCACCACAAAGGTGCCTGGCCCCTTTGTGGTGGTTGCGACGTTTACGCTGGTTGAGACTTGGCTAGGCCAGGTCGGCGCCGTTGGTGGCGATGACCTTCTTGTACCAGAAGAAGCTGTCCTTGCGGCTGCGGGCGAGCGTGCCGTTGCCGTCGTTGTCCTTGTCGACGTAGATGAAGCCGTAGCGCTTCTTCATCTCGCCGGTCGAGGCGCTCACCAAATCGATGCAGCCCCACATGGTGTAGCCCATCAGGTCCACGCCGTCCTCGATGGCAATCTCCATCTGCTTGATATGCTCGCGCAGGTAATCGATGCGGTAGCCGTCGTGAATCGCACCGTCCGCCTCGACCTCGTCCACCGCGCCCAGGCCGTTCTCGACGATCATCAGCGGCACCTGGTAGCGGTCGTAGACCTCCTCCAGGTAGTAACGCAGGCCCTCGGGGTCGATCGCCCAACCCCAATCGCTCTTCTTGAGGTACTCGTTGCCGGCGCCACCAAAGATGTTGCCCTGCTCCAGCAGCACCGGGTCAGCCGTGGCCGTGGCGCTCATGTAGTAGCTAAAGCTGTAGAAGTCGACCTTGCCGGCGGCCAGCGTGGCGGCGTCCTCGGGCGAGACCTCCACGTGCACGCCTTCGCGGCGCCACACGCTGGGCGCCCACGAGGGATACGCACCGCGCACCTGCACGTCGCCGCAGTAGAAGTTCATCTCGCGCTGTTGCTTTTGCGCCGCCAGGACGTCGGCCGGATTGCACGTGTGCGGGTAGCAGGCGTTGCCGGCGATCATGCAGCCGATCTTGTTCTGGGGATCGATCTGATGGCCCATGGTGACACACTTGGCGCTCGCCAGGAACTGGTGGTGCAGGGCATCGAAGCGCGCCTGTGGATCGTCCCAGTCGCAGTTGCCAAAGGCCATGGGCGTGTCAGTTGCCTCGGGCACCATGCCGCCGCCCATCACGCCGCCAAAACCGCCCATGAGCAGGCAATTGATCTCGTTAAAGGTGAGCCAGTAGCGCACCAGCCCCTTGTACTCGGTCATGACGGTGCGGGCGTAGTTGAGATAGAAATCGATGAGCTTGGGGTTCTTCCAGCCGCCGTAGTTTTTGGACAGGCCATAGGGCAGCTCATAGTGGCTGAGGGTGACCATGGGCTCGATGCCCTGCTCCTGACAGGCCTGGAACACGCGGCGGTAGAACTCGATGCCGGCCTGGTTGGGCTCGGCCTCGTCGCCGTTGGGGAAGATACGGCTCCAGTTGATGGACATGCGGTAGCACTTAAAGCCCATCTCGCCAAAAAGCTTGATGTCGTCGAGGTAGTGATGGTACATATCCACGGCCTCGTGGCTGGGATAGTGGTACTGGGGCAGGATGCCGTCGGTGATGTGACGCGGCTCGGAGACCGTGCCGCCGGTCATGATGTCGGGAACGCCGAGGCCCTTGCCGTCCTCGTTGTATCCGCCTTCGCACTGATTGGCGGCAGTGGCGCCGCCCCACAGAAATCCATCGGGAAAAGCCATGTTGGCTCCTTTCGTACGTGTTGGGATGTTGCGTGGACGCCGAAGCGGCGTCCACAAGGTAATTTGCGTCCCGATCGGGGTTCGCGTTGAGCCGGCCGCCACGAAACCGGCCTATCTACTACATTTTACCGCGAATCACCGACCACACCGCAATTGTCAATAATAAAACCGCAGGTAGAAGGCTTGACGGTTTTGGGAAAACCGTCGCGTGGTTGGCCCCTACCACTTAAACGTAGTAGATAGACCGGTTTCGTGGCGAGGCATGTTGCGGGACGCGCGCGGACCGGCCGATCGAAACTATGCCGGCTTAAGATATGCGGACGGAGCTGACGGAGACGACGTTTGCCCAGATAAAACCGACCAAAATAAACCTGTCCCTTATTGGCAGGTTCAAAACCATGCCGGTTTACGGAGCAGAACCAGTGCCCCTTGAGCATGCCAGAAACGGCAAGGACAAAACCGCAGGTAGGAAGCTTGTCAGTTTACGGAAAAACGGGGTATGGTCAGCACTCACCGTTTTAGCCCCGTAATCCGGCATGGTTTTGATTTTGGGCAGTCGCTCGGACGAGCGCATGGCATCTAGCCCCTTTGAGAAAAGCCGGCGGGGCGCTCTCCCGCCGGCTTGGTACCGAGTCTTTGTCGTTTGGGCTACTTGGCAGCCTCGGGCTTGTAGGTGACAAACTCGATTGCGAAGCCCACGGCGGCACCCACGAGCGAGGCAACGATAGCCCAGATCATGTGGTTGATGCCGTTAACACCGGAGGGGTCGATGAAGGACAGCCAGTTGAAGACGCCCAGACCACCGGACATGTACACCACGGCGCCGGAGATGCCGATGATGAGGCCGCCCACAGCAGAACCGATGCTGGCGTTGATGAAGGCCTTCTTATCGGGTAGGGCGACACCGTAGATAGCGGGCTCGGTGACGCCAAAGAAGAAGGCGGAGATCATGGCCGGCAGCGCGATGCCGCGGAACTTCTCGTCCTTGTTCTTGAGATACATGGCAAAGAGCACGGCGCCCAGCGAGAAGGAGTGGGCGATAACGGAGCCCAGAACGTAGTCGTAGCCCAGAGTGGACAGGTTGACCAGCGCGATGGGCACGAGGGACCAGTGGAAGCCAAAGATGACCAGGCACATCCAGAAGGCACCGACGAGGGTGCAGCCCAAGATGGAGCCGATCATGGGCAGGCCAAACAGCAGCGCGAAGAGCTCGCCGAGCAGGTTGGTGATGAGCGTGGCGATGGGGCCAATGACCAGGTAGCCAAGAGTGACGGTAACGGTGACGACGATCAGCGGGGTGAAGAACATCTTCATAGAAGCGGGCATCCACTTCTTAACCCAGTGCTCGAGGGTGGAGCCAAACCAGACCATGAGCAGGATGGGGATAACGGAGCTGGTGTAACCCGAGGCAGGCATGATGAGCGGCAGGCCCAGGAACGTGGTGTACCAAGAGAAGGTGCCAGCAAAGCCGAGCTCGACGGAGCCGACAACCTCGCCCGAGGTCAGGGCAACCATGGTGGGATACACCAGGGCAAAGGCGATGGCCATGCCGTTGAACTCGCTCATCTTGAACTTCTTGGCCGCGGTAAAGCCAAGCACCACGGGCAGGAAGTAGAACATGCCGTCAGCGACGGTGTAGAGCAGCGTGTAGGCGCCGTCGTTGGCAAAGCTCGGGACCAGGAAGGTAGCGAGCGCCAGCAGGCCCTTCATGATACCGGCAGCGGCGAAGGTGCCGAGCATGGGGGCGAAGATGCCCGAGATGAGGTCGATGATCACATCGGTAACGCCCTTGGGAGCGGCATCGTCGTCATCGGCGTCGACGGCGCCGCCGTCGCTAAAACCGCCGGCCTTGAGAACGGCGTCGTAGACGTCCTCGACGATGTTGCCCACAACAACCTGGTACTGGCCGTTGGCGTGCATGACCTTGATGACGTTGGGCAGCTCGGAGATTGCCTCGTCATTGGCCTTCGACTCGTCCTTGAGCTTAAAACGAACACGGGTAATGCAGTGTGCGACGCATTTGACGTTGGACTTGCCGCCAACCAGCTCTACGATCTGGGCAGCAAGATCGTCGTATTTACCTGCCATGATCTGTCCTCTCTTTTCCAAATTTCGACAAAAATATCCCCTACCGCGAGCCGGTACCTTGCCCGCAGTTAGAAACCAAAAAGAATTGTTGCGATTGCCGCCGGGCTGGCGGCTTTACTCACTCGGTCCGCGAAGCCGATCGCAGACGGTTGATATGCATCATCAGATACAAGAGCTCCTCGTCCGAGCAGCTCTGCTTGAACTCTTTCTCGAACACGCGGTTGATGGCGTACGCACACTGGTAGGCCTCGGGAAAATCGCGGGCGGCCTGCATAAACAGTGAGGAGTTCTCGGTCTGCGTGCAGCTGCCCTTAACAAGGCGGCGAACCAAAAAGCGCAGGTGCGCAAGAAAGCGAATGTAGCAGTACGACGCCGTGTCGAGCGAGCAGCCGAGCTGCTTTTCCACGGAATGGGTTACCTCGTCAAGCACGCGGGTGCTCTTCATGATGAAGTCCATGTCCTTGGCGCGGCCCATGCCGTCGACCTCGGCGTTAACGATGTGGAGCGCGATGCTCGTGGCCTCGTTCTGACCCAGCTTGGCGCCGGTGTGCTTTTGCACGATGGCGAGCGCGGCCTGACCGATTTCGAGCTCACGCGGGTAGATGAAAGCCACCTCATGCTCGAGCGGGTTGGGAGCGCTGATCTGGTCGTCGTCGCGCTGAACGGCAAACTGCAGGTGATCTGCCAGGATAAAGGGCAGGCCACCGGACAGCTTGCAACCAAGCTGCTGGGATGCGAAGCAGGCAATGTCGCTTGCCGCGAGCAGAACGTCGTCGGGAAGTGTGCCGACCATATCCTGCAGGCTCTCGGGAACGTTATAGAATTTGCGCTGGATGAGCGACTCATCGGCAAGCTCGTAGGGCATCTCGTGAAAACCGATGCCCTTGCCAAAGACAACAACCTCTCGGCCGTCATCGCTGGCGGCGAGAGCAACGTTATTGTTGATCTTCTTTAAAATGAGCATGAAAAAACTCCTCGGACATCGGCGCTAGACGACGGGGTGTTATTCCTCGTCTTCTATTATGCGCAAGTGATGCCTCCCGAGGAGTAACAAACTTGTGAGCACGTGAGCGATTGTAGGATGAAACTTGCATGCAGCGTAAGCCCCGTTAGTGCGAAAGTCCGCCGAACGGTAGGAAATCGCCTGTAAACGGCAAAACCACCACAAAGGTGCCTGGCCCCTTTGTGGTGGTTTTGGCTGATGCCCCGATGTTACTCGCGCGGGGTGCCGTAGGGGTTGTACAAATCTGCAAGAGCAAATGTGCCGGTAGTAGCATCAAAGTCGAGTTCGAGCACACAGCAGTTGCCAATGCGGTGCTTCATCTTGAGCGGCTCCACGCCCACGCCGCGCATGACCTGAGCCGCTGCGGCGCCATGGCTCACGCACAACACGCTCTCATGTCCAGGGCGCTGCATGAACTCGGTGATGGTCGCCATCATACGCTCGCGAAACTCGACTTCGCCCTCGCCGTCATACTGCTTGTAAAAATCGCCGTACGGCAGGCGCGGATTCAAATCCTCGCTCGCGCCCTCAAATTTGCCAAAGTTCCACTCCTTAAGGCCCTTGACGCGCTCGTAAGGCTGACCGGGGAACGCAAGCTCAAGCGTGTCGCACGCACGCTCGGACGTCGAACTGTACGCATGGTCAAACGTAAGGCCACGCCCTCGCAGGGTCGCACCGACAGCTTTAGCCTGCTCGATTCCCAGCTCGGTGAGCGGCGAGTCACACCAGCCCTGCTTGCGACGAAGCAAGTTAAAGAGCGTTTGACCGTGACGCATAAAGTACAGTTTTGACATGAGGCCTCCGTGATCGCAATCGTTTGTCAGCGATTATGACACCTTGAGCTAACTTTAAGTCAAAGCTTTTTTGCAAAAACCACCACAAAGATGCCTGTCCCTTTTTGGCATGTTATGGCAGCGCAGCGAGCCGGTTCCAAGTGCCCCAGGTCGCCCCGAAAGAGGAGCGACGCGTACTTTGGTACGCGAGCGACGGCTTGAGGGGCGAGATGGGGTGCTTGGGGCCGGCGCAGCGCCAAGCCTTAAAGATGATCTTGGATCAGATCGCAGATGGCTCGGGCGTCGTTGATGTTGATGGCTCTGGTTGCAAAGCCGGCGTCGAAGGCCTGACGCGCCAGTGCCTCGTTGCAGGCAAGGGCCAGCGTGTGACCATCGACCAGGTCGAGTGAGCTCTTGCCGCGCAGACGGTCGACACCCGAGCGCGCGACCACGATGTTGTCGAAGCCCTCGGTCTTGTAGCCCTCGATGATCACCACGTCGACATCGTTGTAGCGCGACAGCAGCTCGCGCGCGGGCATCTCGTCCTCCTCGCGCGTGTCGGCGTACTCCGCCCAACGCGTGGCGCAGATGAGGCCCACGTGCTTGGATCCGGCCTGGTGATGGCGCCACGTATCCTTAGCGGGCACGTCGATATCAAAGCCGTGGTGCCCGTGATGCTTGAGTGAACCCACGCGCAGGCCGCGGCGGGTGAGCTCGGCGATAACCTTCTCGACGAGCGTGGTCTTGCCCGAGTTCTGGTAGCCGATAAACGCGATCGCGGGGACGGCCGGTGCCGGAGCAGCGGGCGCGACGGCGACGGGTGCGCTTGCGAGCGTGGCACCGTCAGCGGCCACGGCCTCAACAGCAGCAACCTGACGCTCCGCACGATCCCACACGCCCGAACGGCCGCCCTCCTTGTGCAGCAGGCGCACGTCGACGATCTCCATGCCGCGATCGACCGCCTTGCACATGTCATAGATGGTCAGACACGCGGCACTCGCGCCGGTCAGGGCCTCCATCTCGATACCCGTCTTGCCCGTTACGCCGGCCGTAACCAGCACGTGAAAGCCAACCTGCCCATCCGCGCGCGCCGGCGCCCAGCCCTCGGGCACGTCCTCGGCCGGCGTCCCCGCCGCAGCGATGGGCGCAATGTCGCACTTGCTCTTGGTAATGAGCAACGGATGGCACATGGGGATGATGTCGCTCGTGCGTTTGATGGCCATGATGCCCGCCACGCGCGCGCAGGCAAGCACGTCGCCCTTTTTGGCGCGGTCCTGCAGCACCATGGTTTGCGTCTCAGGGTGCATGAGGATGGTGCCCTCGGCGATGGCGGTGCGATGGGTCTCGGCCTTGTCGGACACGTCGACCATGCGTACCTCGCCCTTGGCGTCCACGTGCGTCAGCTCGTCGCGACGGGCGTCGCGGGCGGGCTCGGCGACAGCGCTGGCAGTCGGCCGCACGGACGCGTCGGCGTTGCCAGCATTCGCCGCAGCCGTGGCTTTATGGGCAGACATCGCGGCCCTGCGAGCGGCCTTGGTGGCATCGGCGTACCTGCTCTTGGCCATATGATCATCCTCCGATTTGGGACATAAATCGTTGCGTGCCCTCAATTATCGCGTGTTCCTGCGGTTTGTGGGCCACGGCATCGCGCCAAATCGAAAGTACCTGCATATCATCACCACGGCGCAGGGCGTCGCGCACCGAATACTCGGCATCGCTAAACAGGCACGGACGCACGTTGCCGTCGGCCGTCAGGCGCAGACGGTTGCAATTCGCGCAAAAATGATTGGACATGGCGCTGATGAAGCCGACCGTTCCCACCGCGCCCGGAAAGTGCCAATAGCGAGCAGGGCCCGCGCCGGCGGGAGCGTCGTTAATGTCGAGCGGCTCGAGCTCGCCCAGTCCCGCCGCGGTGGCCCCGGCATTGATGCGCGCCCGCAGCTCGTCACTCGGCACGGTGTCACTCGCGTCCCACAGCTCGGGATTGAGCGTGGGCGCATGCGGGTCCACAGCGCAATGCGAGCTCGTGCGCTCGTCGCCAATGGGCATGTATTCGATAAAGCGCAGGTGGATGGGGCGGTCGACGGTCAGCCGCGCAAGGGCTGCCACATCCTGGCTGAGCCGGCGCACCACAACGCAGTTGACCTTAACGGGCTCAAAGCCCCAAGCCAGCGCCGCGTCGATGCCAGCCATGGTCTGCTCGAGTCGACCCAGGCGCGTGATCTTTCCAAACAGCGTAGGGTCGAGTGTGTCGAGCGAGATGTTAACGCGGTTAAGCCCGGCATCTTTGAGCTGCGGTGCCAGCTTGGGCAGCAGGGCGCCATTGGTGGTAAGCGAGATGTCCTCGATCTGCGGAATCGCGCGGATGTCACGAATAAGTGGGATGATACGGCGGCTGACCAGCGGCTCGCCGCCCGTCAGGCGTACGCGACGAATGCCCTCCCCCGCCACCAAGCGCACAAAGCGGGCGATTTCCTCGGCGCTGAGCAGCTCGTCGTGCGCGCGGGGCGCCACGCCATCGGCTGGCATGCAGTAAATGCAGCGGAAATTGCACTTGTCGGTAACGGCAATGCGCAGGTAGTTGATATCGCGGCCAAAGCCGTCATGTTGCACGCGCCCGTCCACGCAGCCCTCCCCTCACGCGGCGTTTTATTCTTCGGAAAACATAATACCCCACGAGAGAATCATGCCGACACCCGTACGACAGGACAGGTCGCTTCGAGCAAAACGGACTTCCCAAGCCCATCCTCAACACACAGACCATCACAACATTCGATGCTTTTCCCGTTTTTGGCAAAAAACGTCGAATGTTGTGATGGTTTGCCTGCCCACGGCACCCCGTAGAAAGACCAAAGCGCCCCTAGAGGCCGCCGTCCCAGTGGCGAATCACGAATTCTCGAAGGTCGTTCTGCCGCTTTTGGAACGCTTCGCTTCGGTCGCACTTGAGGCCCATAGCGAGCGCAATGGCGTTCATCGCCCGGTGCAATTGCAGCTGATGGGCAAACTGAGTCCCGGTGAGGACGATCATCCTAAAGCCCAGCGCGCTCAGTACGGTCATACGCTCCGCATCCGACGCGCTGCGCTGTTTATCAAGATGGTCCGAGCCGTTGTATTCAATCCCCGTACCGCTCGCAGGCGCATATACGTCAATCTCGAAATACTCGGCCTTTGCGAGACACTTGAACTCGTTGGGAACATCGACCCTATGGTTGAGCTCGATTTTGGCGTATCCCAGCCCGCCCTGGAAACGTTTTGCTACGACCATGATTGCGGTGGCCGTCTCCATGGGCGACCGCGCGCCATCGTGCACGCGCTTGAGCACGGCGGCCGCGCGTACAGCCCCCTGACGAGATCGGTTCTCATTGCAATAGGCAATCAAGTCGGCAACGGTATACCTCTGCCCCATCTCGATATAATCGCCTGTCGACAGATGATTCAAATGGTATCGGGCACAGATTTCGTAGCCATATTCCAGCTGCTCGGGCTCACTCATCCACGAACCCGCTTGGACAAAACACATGACCTCATCCACCACTAGAAGGCCCTCTGCCACCTCGATAAGATGGCCTGGAGGTACCGGCGCCCCAAACACGTGGCACCTAAATCCAGCCGGCGTCGAACGCTCAAAATCAAAGTTGACGAGCGTGTCGATATGATTGAGCTCTTCTCGTGGAATACCAAGCGAAACCAGATAGTCGGTAACGATCCCAACTGCCGTTGAAGCCCTCAGCCCCTTGACATCGAGTCCCAATTTGGACAGGCCCGCAGTCGGCTCCGCCTCGTTAGCAGGCGAGTCCTCATCGTATAGGCTGCTTGCTCGCGAGAGCGGCTCGGACGGGCGCGCCACGTTGTGGTACAGCCAGGCAGTCTTATGGGACAGGACGATCGGCAGGTCCATGAGCCCTCCAATGGAGTCGGATAACCAACCTTATTCCCCTGCCCACGGGTCCGCACACCTTCGTGCGCAAGAAAGCGATTCCACCCGATCGAGTGGTAGGAAAACCATCGCAACATTCGATGCTTTTCCCGATTTTGGCAAAAAACGTCGAATGTTGTGATGGTTTGAGGCGAGGTGAGGGGCATGGAGGGGTCAAAGCATCGTGCTTGGAGCGTGACTTTTTCGCCCCGCTGCCAACACAAACCTTGACTCTACAATCGTTATAGGGTTTTCACTACACTGGTACGTAAACAAACCCAGCCAGAAAGCCCCACCTATGGAACACGACCTCACACGCGGCAATGTCCTCAAGACCATCGCGGTCTTTGCCCTGCCCTATATGCTCTCGTACTTTTTGCAGATGCTCTACGGCATGGCCGACCTGTACATGATGGGACAGTTTAGCGGCGCCGCCGGCATCACCGCCGTGGGCAACGGCGCGCAGACGCTCTATATCATTACCGTGACGCTCGTGGGCCTGGCCATGGGGACGACGGTCATCGTCGGCCACGCCGTGGGCTCGCGCCGCTTCGATCGCGCCGAAACCGCTATCGGCAACACCATTACGCTGTTTATGGGTGTCTCGGTGGTACTGGCCGCTGCCTTGCTCGCACTGTGCCCGCAGATCGTGGCGCTCATTGGCACGCCGGCCGAAGCGGTCGAAGGCACCGCCGCCTACCTGCGCATTTGCTTTATCGGCATTCCCTTTATCGCCGCGTACAACATCCTCTCGGCCATCTTTCGCGGGCTGGGCGATTCGCGCTCGCCCATGTACGTGATCGGCGTGGCGTGCATCATCAACATCGCGCTCGATTTTCTGTTTATCGGCCACATGGGGCTCGGCCCCGTGGGCGCAGCGCTCGGCACGGTGACCGCGCAGACGGCCAGCGTTGCCCTCGCGCTCATGTGGCTCAAGAGCCGTCGCACAAACATCCACGTTAAGCGCAGCGACCTGCGCCCCCAGCCCGAGGTGCTCGGCAGCATTCTTAAAATCGGCGTGCCCGTGGCTGTGCAGGACGGCTGCATCCAGGTGGCGTTTATGTTTATCACCGTCATCGCCAACCACCGCGGTCTGGTCGACGCCGCCGCCGTGGGCCTGGTCGAGAAGATGATCAGCTTTTTGTTTATCGTGCCGAGTTCCATGGGCGCTACCGTCAGCGCGCTCACGGCACAAAACGCCGGCGCGGGCAAGGGCGACCGCGCGCGTCAGGTGCTCAAGGATGCCATGACCATCTCGGTGGTGTACGGCTGCCTGATTACAGCGCTGATGTGGCTGGTGGCGCCGGCGTTTATTGGCTTTTTTGCCAAGGACCCCGCGGTGGTCGCGGCCGGTACCGGCTATATGCACAGTTATATTTTCGATGCAATCTTTGCCGGCATCCACATTTGCTTTAGCGGCTTTTTCGCCGCATACGGCAAGAGCTACATCGGCTTTGCGCACAACGTGCTGGCCGTGGCCCTCATTCGCGTGCCCGGCGCGTGGCTGCTGTCGAACGCCTATTCCGATACGTTGTTTCCCATGGGCATCGCCTCGCCGTGCGGTTCGATTTTGTCGGCGGTCATCTGCGTGATTGCCTTTACCGTGCTCAACCGCCGCGGGGCTTTTGACAAGCTGGTGGCGTAGCGGGGCGACGCAAAATCGCCCTGATCGACGACATCATCAGCGACGACCCAGCAACCTACGTGACGCAGATCACGGTGCCGGTCTCTCTAGGCTAGACCGAGCCTCGCCTCTAACTCGGTCAATGCCTCAAAGGCATCGCGAGATGCACCCGCCGCGCGCTCGCGCTCGGCAACGCAAATTCGCATCATTAAGCGCTCTTTTGCCCGCACTTGGGAATGCCTCGCGCGCCCTTCCGCCTGCGAGCAATTGCGATTCTCGATATCCATTACGCCTCCGGCACCTCACCAGTCGCCAGGATCTGCTCGAGTGCGTCCTCATCCAGTACGGGTACACCCAGCTGCTCGGCCTTGGTAAGCTTGGAGCCCGCTTTGGGGCCGGCGACCAGATAGCTCGTCTTCTTTGACACGCTACCCGAAACCTTGGCGCCGAGTACCTTGAGCGCCGCACCTGCCTCGTCGCGCGTGCGGTTGACAAGCGTGCCGGTGAGCACGAAGGTCAGACCCGCAAGCGGCTGTGCGTCGGCGAGCTCGCCTGCCACGCCAGCGTCGGCCGCGGCTTGCGCGTGCGCGGCGCCCAAGTCGACCTCGAGCGACAGGCCCGCCTGGCGCAGGCGCTCCAGCACGGCAAGGTTCTCGGGCACGGCCAAGAACTGCTTGACGCTCGCCGCAATCTTGGGACCGATGCCCTCGCACTCGGCGATGTCCTCTTCGCTCGCCAAGATGAGCTTGTCGATCGACAGGAATCGCTCGGCGATGACCTCGCCCACGCTCTTGCCCACGTGGCGGATGCCCAGGGCAAACAGCACGCGACCGAGCGGCTGGCTCTTGGACTTGTTGAGCTCGGCGATGATTTTCTCGGCCGTCTTGAGGCCCACCGGGATGGGGTCGCCCTTCTTGACACCCTTTTTGCTGTTGGAGCTGGCATAGGTGCGGCCCGTGTCCAGGCCGGCGATGTCATCGACCGTGAGCTGGTAGAAGTCTGCGACATCGTGGATCAGGCCGGCGGCGATCATCTTGTCGACGATCTCATCGCCCAGGCCATCGACGTCCATACAGCCGCGGCTCACCCAGTGGATCAGGCGCTCCTTGAGCTGCGCGGGGCAGTCGATGGACACGCAGCGGTAGGCCACCTCACCGTCCTCGTGGACCACGGGGCTACCGCACACGGGGCAGACCTCGGGCATGTGCCAGTCGACCGAATCGGCCGGGCGCTTATCGAGCACCGGGCCCACGACCTCAGGGATTACGTCGCCCGCCTTGTGCACGATGATGGTGTCGCCCTCGCGCACGTTTTTGCGGCGAATCTCGTCGATGTTGTGCAGCGTGGCGCGCGCGATGGTGGAGCCGGCAACCGTGACCGGATCGAACTCGGCGACTGGCGTGAGCACGCCGGTGCGGCCCACCTGGATGCGAATTTCGCGCAGGATGGTCTGCTTTTCCTCGGGCGGGAACTTAAAGGCAATGGCCCAGCGTGGTGCGCGGGCGGTAAAGCCCAGGTCGAGCTGCTGCTGGAAGCTGTCGACCTTTACGACCACGCCGTCGATGTCGTAGTCCAGGTCACCGCGATGTTCGAGCGCCTGGGCACAGAACTCGTGGACCTCGGCCGGCGTGGCGCAACGGGCCACGTTGGGGTTGACGCTAAAGCCGGCGCTGCGCAGCCAGTCGAGAAATTCGCGCTGGCTGTGGACGTGCAGCGGGTCGGTATCGGCGATGGCATAGATAAAGGTAGCCAGGTCGCGGCGCGCCGTGACCTTGGGATCCTTCTGACGCAGGCTGCCGGCGGCGGCGTTGCGCGGGTTGGCGAAGGGGTCGCGGCCCTCGGCATCGGCCTCGTCGTTCAGGCGCACAAAGCTGCCCTTGGGCATATAGACCTCGCCGCGCACTTCGATGGTACGCTCGCGGTCGGCGCCCATGTGGGCGAGCGCCGGCTCGGACAGGTGCATGGGCACATCCTTGATGGTACGCACGTTGAGCGACACGTCCTCGCCCGTGGTGCCATCGCCACGTGTGGCCGCACGTACGAAAGTGCCGTTCTGGTAGGTAAGCGCCACGCCCAGACCGTCGATCTTAAGCTCGCAGGTATAGGTAACGCTACCGGCACCGAGCGCATCCTCGGTGCGTTGGAGCCACGCGTCGAGTTCGTCCAGATCCATGGCATCGTCCATGGAATACATGCGTGCCATATGCGTGACCGGCGTAAACTGCTCGCTCACGTATCCGCCCACGCGCTGGGTATAGCTGTCGGGCGTCACCAGGTCGGGGTAGGTCGCCTCGATTTCCTGCAGCTCAACGAGCATTTTGTCAAAGGCGGCATCCGTGATTTCGGGCGCGTCGAGCATGTAATAGCGATAGGCATGGTAATCGAGCTCGTGACGCAACTCGGCCGCGCGGGCAGCCGCCTGGGCACGGGCATCGGTCGGTGCGGCGGCATCCACGCTCGCGGGCGTTTCGGTATCGATATCCACACCGTCACCAAACAGGCTCGATTGCTCCATAGCGGCACTCCTTCGCTCGTTTTCAAACGGATACTAGAGTACCACCGGTCACGATGGGGCCGAATAGCGGTCTCAAACCGCACCGAATCGGCAGCCGCCAGACTGGGGTGGATCGCGCGTTCAAACCATGCCCTTGCCGTTTCTAAATGATCCGTTCTCCTCCGTCCCCAAGGGATCAATAAGAAAAGAGGGGCTGTCCCGCGTTGGCGGAACAGCCCCCTCTGGCCTCGATATGTGCGATACAGCTCGTTAGAAACCCTGGCCATAGCCTTGGCCTTGGCCTTGGCCCTGGCCCTGCTGGCCAAGCAGCTCCTCCAGGTACTGGCGCAGCTGCTCGTCGGTAATACCGCCGTTGCCGGTGTCGGTCGAGCTGTCATCCTGCTGCTGGTTCTGCAGCTCCTCGTCAGAGCCCAGCTCGACCGTGACCTTCTTCTCTTCCTTGCCGCGCACAAGCGTGATCTCGACCTTCTCGCCCACCTCGTGGCTGCGCAGCGCGATGATCAGGCCGTCGGCGCTCGTAATCTCGTCGTCGCCCAGTTTGGTAATGACATCGCCCTCTTGGATGCCAGCCTTGGCGGCGGGACCGTCCTCGACGACACTCGCCACGTACGCGCCGCTATCGGTGCTCAGCTTGTTGGTGCGGGCATTGAGCGCGTTGACGCTCGAAAGCGTGGCGCCCAGGTACGGATGCACCGGCGTCTTGCCGTCGATAATCTGGTCGGCAATGTTCTTGGCATAGTTGACCGGAATGGCAAAGCCCACGCCCGAGCTGGAGCCCGAGTAGCTCTCGATGAGCGAGTTGATACCCACAAGCTCGCCGTTATCGTTAACGAGCGCGCCGCCGGAGTTGCCCGGGTTGATGGCGGCATCGGTCTGGATCATGTTGGCATAGATGGTGTTACCGTTGGCAGAGCTCATGGCCGTGGAGCGATAGAGCGCCGAGACGATACCCGTGGAGACAGACTGCTCGTTGCCGAACGGCGAGCCGATCGCCATGACCCACTCGCCCACGTTGAGCTTGGAGGAATCACCGATCTCAATCGGCGTGAGCTTGGAGGCGTCTGCGTCCTTGAGCTTGATGACTGCCAGGTCGCTCGAAGCGTCGTTGCCCACGAACTCGGCCTCGTAGGTGGTGCCGTCATCCATGGTCACAACGTACTGGTCATAGCCATCGACCACGTGGTTGTTGGTGAGGATGTGGCCCTCGGTATCGAGCACCACGCCCGAGCCGACGCTGCCCGAGCTGTCCGACTCGTCGGCAGACTGCGAAAGCGAGCCATTCTGGCTGCCGCTCGAAGTGGCGGTAATGGAAACCACGGAGGGCAACGCCTTGGCAGAAACGGCCTCGGCCAGCGTGGTGTCCTCGGAATCAATCGTAATCTTTTGCGTCGATGAACCCGAAGCACCCGCCGTCACGGCATTCTTTCCGCCGCCAATGTTGAGCGTGCCGCTCATAATGAGCGCAATGACCAGCAGGGCGCCGCAGGCACAACCGGCAAGCGCCGTAATAAAGATCGGCAGCTTTTTGGTCTTAGTCTTGACCACTGTGTGCTTGTTTACAACCTGCTGGCTGCCCAGCGGCTTTCCGGTCTGCGTGTCGTAGGCCTGCACGTAGGGAATGTTGCTGTCGGCAGGCGTCGACTCTACCTGCACACGCGGCTGCTGTTGGGTCTCGCCGGCGTTGCCCGCATCCTGGGGACGCTGGGAATCGTTCTCGCTCATAGCTGCGATCCTTTCGTCAAATAACCAAAGGCCCGCCAAACATGTGGCGGGCCATCATTGTTCACGTTGAGTTGTACCCCAATATGCGGGTGCAAGTGTATGAGAACGCAATCTTTTAGGAAGGCTTAAGTTCTGTTGCAGACCCGAAAGGGCCCCTCACCTGTGGCAAAACCACCACAAAGGCGCCTGTTCCCTTTGTGGCGGAAATCTAGTCCTTAAACAGATAGCCCACGCCGCGGACGGTGGTGATGTGTGCCGCGATCTGCGGGCCCACCTTGGAGCGGATGCGTCGGATATGCACGTCGACGGTGCGCGTACCGCCGCAGTACTCAAAGCCCCATACGCGGTGCAGCAGCACCTCGCGGCTGTAGGCACGGTTGGGGTGTGTTGCCAAAAAGCTCAGCAACGAGTACTCCATCAGCGTAAGGTCGATGGGCTCGTTATCGAGCGTCACCTGGTAGGTGGCCAGGTTGATCTCGAGGTTATCGATGTTGAGCACATCGTCGGCGGTGACGGTCTCCTCCTCGCCCATCAGACGCTGCGCGCGAGCCTTGAGCTCGTTGGGCGTCGCCGTAGGGCATACAAAGTCGGCATGCGCGTGATTGGGCAGGCGCAAGGTGCCGAGTGCCTCGTCGTCGACAATCACCAGCATGGGGACACCGCCGCGATCGTCAAGCCACTTGGCAATCTGATCGATGCGGTCGCTGCGGATGCCATCGGAATCGAGGATCAGCAGGTCAAAGTCGTGCGCCGCAGTTGGCGAATCGGGGGTTGCCAGGCTCACCTCGACACCCAGGGTAGTCGTCAAGCTGCGGGCAAACTCGTGGAAGCGCGTCGTGCGCGCCATGAACAGGGCACTCTTTTCGGACATATCGGCCTCCAAAGAAATGAGCTCAATCGTACTGGAACAAGCCAGCGCGATTAGGAGTTCGCCAGGTAGTGCTTGATCTCCCACTCGGTGATCGTAGACTCAAACTTATGCCACTCGTCGCGCTTCTTTTTGAGGAAGAAACTGTGGATGTGCTCGCCGAGGGCATCCTTCATAAACTGCGAGTCCTCAAACACGTCGAGCGCCTCTTTGAGCGAGCGCGGCAGCGGCGTGTAGCCGGCCTCGACCATCTGACGGTCGGTAAGCTTGAGCGTCTCGGCCGTGGCCTCGGGCGGGAGCTCCAGCTTGCGCTCGATGCCATCCAGACCAGCCGCCAGCGTAACGGCGTTGACCAGGTACGGATTGGCCATGGGATCGGGACTGCGCAGCTCGATGCGCGTGGACAGCTGCTTGCCGGGCTTGTAGACCGGAATGCGGACCATGCTCGCGCGGTTGCGCAGGCCCCACGTGGCGTACTGCGGCACGGAGTCGCCACCCGTGGTGATGCGCTTGTACGAGTTGACCGTGGGGTTGGTGATGGCGCTGATCTCGCGCGCGTGCGCCAAGATGCCGGCCATGTAGTGCTTGGCGATATCGGAGAGGTGGTACTTCTCGTCGTCCTCGCCCCAAAAGACGTTGTTGCCGTCATGGTCGAACAGCGACTGGCACAGGAACATGGCACTGCCGTCCTCGCCCGCCAACGGCTTGGGCATAAAGGAGGCGTGGCAACCGCTCTCGTAGGCCTGCTGCTTAATGATGAGTTTGGCCGTGGTGATGGCGTCGGACATGCTCAGGGCCTCGGCGTGACGCAGGCTCATGCCATGCTGTGAGCGGCCGGCGGCGTGGAAGGTGTACTCCACGGGCACGGACATCTTCTCGAGCGTGAGAACCGTGTTGCGACGCAGGTCGCGGGCGGCATCGCTCACCGAAAGATCGAAGTAGCCCACGTTGTCGAGCGGCTCGGGGGTGTGCTCGTCGGGGAAGTAGTAATACTCCAGCTCGGCACCCACGTTGAGCAGATAGCCAGCCTTCTCGGCCTTGCGGAACATGCGGCGCAGGGCATCGCGCGGGTCGCCGGCAAATGGCTTGCGATCGGGAGTGCACACGTCGCAGAACACGCGGGCGACGCCGTTGTGGCTCGGGCGCCACGGCAGGATCTGGAAGGTCGAAGCGTCTGGGAACGCCAGCATGTCGGCTTCCTCGGGCGTGGCAAAACCCTCGATGGCGGAGCCGTCAAAGCCAATACCCTCCTCAAAAGCGACCTCGAGGTCCTCGGGGCTAATGGCAAAGTTCTTGAGGCGGCCGAGAATGTCGACAAACCACAGACGCACAAAGCGGATGTCACGCTGCTCTACGGAGCGGAGTACGTAATCGATGTTCTGCTGGTTCATGTCGCTCCCCTTTCTTTCGGGCGGGTTTCGACTGGTCTATATCGCAGATACTATCGCAGAAAAATGTTTCCGCAGGGTTAAAGCGTATCAAGCGCTCAAAAAACGTGCGCGAGCAGGCCGTTGCGAACGAATGGCTAGCGTTCAGATTCGGAAACAATTTGCCTACACGCTCGTTCCAGCGCTGGGAACTCCATCGTCACCGCATCCCAAACAACCGATCGGTCGACATTGCCGTAATCATGCGCGAGGTAATTTCTCATGCCGATAATTCCACGCCACTCAATTTCGGGATGAAGCCGCTGCGAGCGTTCCGACAACTTGCCCGCTTCTTCCGTCACCCTAAGCGCGCACATCAAAAGGGAGTCCGCCAACGCCCTCGTCCGCACGTCATTCGCATGCAGAAACTGGTCCTCGGTGATATCAAAAGCCTTGATGCGCTCGTTCGTTTCAGAGATGGCGTCCAAGACCTCTTGGGCGCGGAGGCCGTCTGACTTACGCGCGATCATAAAGGATCACTCCTTCGCGCTCGATTACCGCGGCAAGATCGGCATCAAGATGGTCGCTCGAGACAAGATCAACCTGCCTCCCAGTTTCTTTGCGCACCGCCTCGCCGAATGCCGACAACGCGAAAAGGCCAAAGCCCTGATCGCGATCGACTTCGAGACGCAAGTCAATGTCACTATCGGCACGCGCGTCGCCACGAGCATACGAGCCAAAAAGAATCACGCTTTTGATGGCGGGAATCGGGCTGGCCGCCTCACGGACAGCGGACTCAATCTGAGCGGTATCCAAAATGCCCGCCGCGACGCTTCCGCTCGCAGAGCTTTTACCGAGTGAAGGGACAAACGGCAGCGAACGCTCGCGCAGCATCTGTCTCATAAACATATTGACTGCAACAGACGAAGTCATGCCAAGTTCTTCGCACAGCTCGGCAAATGAATCTTTAATTGACGAGTCCACTCGCACACTCAGCACAGACGCAGCCATGGATACCTCCTGTATGACATTGTCTATATATTATCACACAGACTAGCGCGAGGTCGAAGCGCGGTGTTCGATGTGGCCGGGGACCTCGATGCGCTTGGGGGCGAGCTTTGCGGCATCGCCCACCGTAGTGGTAACGACGTCGATGCGCTCGGACAGGCGCTCGACTACGCGCTCGGCAATGGTAAGGGTGTCTTGCGCGGCCGTGGTCACACCGCCAAAGAGCACGTGGTGCCAGGGGTAATCGTCAAACGTCGCGATCCTGAGACCCGCCGGCAGCGAGGGACCCAGCTGCGCCAGCGCCTCGGTCAGACGCAGAAAGACTAAGCCGTTGACGGCGATAAGGCCGAGCTTTTTACCCGCGTACTCGCGGATGGCCTCGTCCAGGCGGCCGACGCCCGTGGCGCCACCATCGGCCAGGGTAACGACCTCGCCTGCCAGACCGCGACGCGAGAGCTCGTCGGCAAAGGCCTCGGCGCGCTCACGACGCACGGGGCTGTCGTCGCTCGCCTCGGTGAGCAGGCACAGACGCTCGCTGCCTGCAGAGGCCAAGGCGTCTACCAGGCCGGCGACCAGCTCACGGTTGTTGGAGGTCACCAGATCGATGCCGCCGGCGGCAACATCGCGGTCGAGCAGAACGACAGGCAGGCGTCCCGCGGCCGCGGCGATCGCCTCGTCGTTGCCGCCGCAGGTGTTAACGACGAGGCCGTCCACGCCGGCATCGATAAGCCTGGTGAGCGACTCTGCTTCCTTGGCGGAATCATTGCCGCTAATGGCAGTCATAAGCGAGCAGCCGCGCGCGGCGGCGCTGGCGGAAAGCCCTTCGAGCATGGCGCTGGAGAACGGGTTAGCGATGTCGGCCAGAATCACGCCGATGAGGTTGGTACGCGAGCTGCGCAGGTTGCGCGCGGCGGCACGCGGGCGATAGCCGGTGCGCTCGATAACCGCCGCGATGCGAGCACGGGTTTCCTCGGTCATCTGCCCGGGGCGGTTGTTGAGATAGCGCGAGACCGTGGCCGGGCTCACGCCCGCCTCGACGGCAATGTCCTTAATCCTCATCTGCGCCATAGCGCACCCCGTTTCCTAATTGTCGGCAGTTTGGGCCATTTTAGGCATTTATGCGAACTGCCTACGCCACCAGACCCGCAGAACGATCTTAATTTCACCGCAGCTAATAAAGGGCGCGAGTTAGATAGCCGAGTCTTTGGGCAGCTCGAAATAGTCGGGATGCAAGGCGATAACCGGGCCCTGCTCCTCGGGCATCAGATGCAAGTGCGTCTCTGTCAAATAGCTCGCCGTGTCGGTGTCGCCCTTCTTAATGGCCTCGAGAATCCGGCGATGCTGCCGACGAATCGGTTCCCAATCCAGATCCTGCGACACCATACGCAACCAGTTGTATCGCTCAAAATGCGTGTTGACGCTCTTCATCCAATCCCACAACATGTGACGACCGGCAATCTCAAAACACGTCTCATGGAACAGGTTGTCCAGATCAAAAAAGCGACGCGTCTCGCTATGGTCGAGCGACTCGGACTCGGCAAGAATCTGCTCGAGCCGATGCTTTTGCTCGGACGTGGCGGCAGAACAGCATTTAATGAGTACGCTTCTCTCGAGTTTCTCGCGCAAGAAACAGGCGTTCTCGGCGCGCTCCATGCTGATTTTTGAAACATAGGTGCCGCTTTTGGGACGCGTTTCCACCAGCTCCTGCTCACGCAGGCGCACAAAGGACTCGCGAATGGGCGTGCGCCCGATTCCCGTCTCCTTTTCCAGACCAATCGCCGAAAGGCGCGTGCCGGGCTTGAGCTCGGCATAGATGATCTTGGAGCGCAATGCGTTGTATGCCTGGTCTTGCAGGCTCTGATAATGCTGGTGCTGTTCCATAAAGCCCTCGGATGAAGCCCACGGTGTGTCGAATGTCACCACGTAATACTATCTCATCCCCCATCCCCTCAGTTGCGGTGAGATAGGGCACGCTCGCGTCGCCAGGATCACAAGAGCAAGCGGCGGCATCCCGAAACCCAGGACACCACCGCTGTTTTGCTATCGGATGGCGCGGAAACGCCCCTCCTCATGCACCAAGGGGTTGACTAGAGTTCGCAGGCAACCTTGTAGCCATCGCCGATAGCGTCGCGGATGTTGCCGCACTTGTTGGCATCGCCCAGCACGTGGATGGCAACGCCGGCAGCGGCAAGGTCGTCGGCAAGCTTGGTATTGGGACGATAGCCCATGGCAAGCACCAGCGTATCGGCATCGGCGATGGTGTGGATCTGGCCATCCTTTTCGTACGAGATGGTATCCTCGGTGATCTCGGTCACCTTGGCCTCAGTCAGCACGTGGACACCCTTGGAGAGCATGCGCGTGATGAGCACCGCGCGACCGGCACCGCCCTCGTTGGCGGCGAGCGTCTTGGTCATCTCGATGACGGTGACGTCGCGATTGGCCGGCGACAAGTCGTTGACCAGCGGGGCCAGATAATCGGCCGTCTCGCAACCGACGGTACCGCCGCCCACGATGACGATCTTCTTGCCCGGGAAAGCCTTGCCACCCAGCAGGTCGTCAGCCGTCATAACCTGCTTAAAGCCCTGCATGAAGGCCGGAGTGATGGGCTCGGCGCCATAAGCTAGGACAACCTCGTAACCTGCGTAGTCGCGCTGAATGTCCTCGGCCGAAAGCTCGGTGCCAAAGACGCACTTCACGCCGGCCTCGGCCAGGCGACGGTACTGATACTTGATCACGCGGGTGAGTTCCTGCTTTGCCGGCGGCACGGCTGCGATGCGCATTTCGCCGCCCGGCTCATCCTGCTTGTCCACGAGCACCACGTTGTGGCCGCGCTTGGCGGCAATGTAGGCTGCCTCCATGCCCGCAGGACCAGCGCCCACAACGAGCACGTTCTTGGCCACGGCGGCAGGCTCGTAGCCAGCCTCGTCACGCTCCACGTCCGGGTTGACGGTGCAGGAGATGCGCTTGCCAAACATAATGCCGTTCAGGCAGCGCAGGCAGCCGATGCAGGGGCGGATGTCGTCGGCGTTGCCGGCAGCGGCCTTGTTGCAGAACTCGGCATCGCACAGATTGGCGCGGCCCATCATGCAGATGTCGGCAGCGCCGTCCTCGATCAGCTCCTCGGCAATCCAGGCCTCGTTGATGCGGCCGACGGTGGCAACGGGAATGTTGACGTGCTTCTTGATCTCGCGCGAGCAGGCGGCGTGCGAGGCCTGCTGCGTGCCGGCGGCGGGAATCGCGGAACCGCGCTTGATGGTGGTGCCGCCCGACACGTGAATCATGTCGACGCCGGCCTTTTCCAGGCGACGCGAGACATAGATCATGTCGTTGAGGGTCAGGCCGCCATCGGTGTACTCATCGCCCGAGATGCGGACGTCGATGATAAAGTCCTTGCCGCAGCGCTCGCGAATCTCGGCGATGACCTCGAGCAGGAAGCGCATGCGGGCGTCGAGCGAGCCGCCGTACTCGTCGGTGCGCTTGTTGTAGAGCGGAGTCAAAAAGCCGCCGAGCATACCATGGGCGTGTGCCGCATGAACCTCGACGCCATCGACGCCAGCCTTCTGCATACGCACGGCAGCGTCGCCAAACTGATGCGTGAGCTCGTGAATCTCATCGACCGTGATAGGACGCGGTGCCTCGCGGGCATAGGACGGGCCCACAAAGGACGGAGCGATCAGGCGCGGCGTGCCCGGAATGTTAAAGGCCATGTAGGCGGGATGGAAGAGCTGCGGCATGATCTTGCAGCCATACTCGTGGACGGCTGCGGCAAGCTTTTCCCAGCCAGGAATAAACGTGTCGTCGTAGCAGCACATGTCACCCGGCAGATAGGTATAGGTGGGCTCGACCGTCACGACCTCGGTGATGATCAGGCCCACGCCGCCCTTAGCGCGGGCGCGGTAATGATCGACCAAGTCGTCAGTCACATAGCCATGATCGGCCAGGTTGGTGGACACCGGCGGCATAAAGACGCGGTTCTTGACCTCGGTCGTACCGACCTTGATCGGGCTAAAGAGCATTGGGTAGGCGGAGGACTCCATACAGGGTTCCTTTCGTTTGAGCCGCTCGGCGGCAGTTGCTAACGTACCTATCGTATCAGTATCCGCCGCATCCGTACTCGCTCGCACTCCTCACCCTCAATTCCACCCCGCCCATCAGTTGCGGTGGAATACGGAGTAGATGAGACTTTTGACAGCCAAAACAGTCCGTATTCCACCGCAACTGATGGGCGGGGTGGAATTGAGGGCTCAGATAGTCAGTCATGCCCTCATCCGCCACTCCCTCACCTACAGCGCGCCGTCCAGCATAAGGTTCACTTTGAGCACGTTGACCGTGGGCTCGCCGAAGACGCCCAGGAATCGGCCCTTGGTGCACTGGGCGATAATCTCGCGCACCTCGTCCTCACTTTTGCCCGTGGCCTTGGCAAGGCGCGGGACCTGGTACTCGGCGGCATCCGGAGAGATCTCCGGGTCGAGGCCGGACCCCGAACACGTCACCAGGTCGACGGGCACAGCGTCCATATCGGCATCGGGGTTGGCAGCGCGGATCTTCTTCACGCGCGCATCAATCAGCTGCCGATACTCCTCACTCGCCGGGGACAGGTTGGACGGGGCGCCATACGCCATGAGCTCGCCGTCTTCGCCTTCGACAATTGATACGTTCTGGATACGACCCCACATGTGGGCTTCGTCATCGAAGTTCTGGCCGATGAGCTCGGAACCCACAACCTTGCCGTCGACCGTAATGAGCGATCCGTTCGCCTGGTACGGAAACGCAAGCTGCGCGACGCCGGTCACCACGAGCGTGTATCCCAGGCCGCAGACGATGGTAAACAGCGCGAACACGCCAAGTGCGCGCGATGCGATACCTTTGAACATACAAACCTCCGTCTACATCATGCCAATGCCGAACAAGGCCAGCAGCATGTCGATAATCTTGATGAATACGAACGGCGCCACGATACCGCCCAGACCCCACACCAGCAGGTTGTGGGTCAGCAGCTGGCCGGACGAAAGCTCGCGATACTTCACGCCTTTCAGGGCGGCAGGAATCAGCGCGACGATGACCAGCGCGTTGTAGATAATGGCGGACAGCACGGCAGACAACGGGCTGGTGAGCCCCAGGATGTTGAGGGCGTCCAACCCGGGGTAGATCGGCGAGAATAGCGCCGGGATGATCGCGAAATACTTGGCGACGTCGTTGGCGACCGAGAAGGTCGTGAGTGAGCCGCGGGTCATGAGCAGTTGCTTGCCGATACGCACGATATCGATGAGCTTGGTGGGGCTGGAGTCGAGGTCGACCATGTTGCCGGCCTCCTTGGCAGCCTGGGTTCCCGTGTTCATGGCCACGGCGACGTCCGCCTGAGCGAGCGCCGGTGCATCGTTGGTGCCATCGCCGGTCATGGCGACCAGGTGACCCTCGCGCTGGAACGCGCGGATCTTCTTGAGCTTGCCCTCGGGGGTGGCCTCGGCCAGGAAGTCGTCCACGCCCGCCTCGGCTGCGATGGCGGCCGCCGTGAGCGGGTTGTCGCCCGTCACCATGATGGTCTTGATACCCATGCGGCGCAGGTCGGCGAACTTCTCCTTAACGCCGGACTTGATGATGTCCTTGAGGTACACAACGCCCAGCACGCGGCAGTTCTTGGTCACGACCAGCGGGGTGCCGCCGGCCTTGGCGATGCGCTCGACGGCCTCGTCGCACTCCTGGGAGAACACGCCGCCGGCTGCCTCCACATAGGTGCGCACGGAATCGGCAGCGCCCTTGCGGATCTCATTGCCCTCGTAGTTCACGCCGGACATACGCGTTGCCGCGGTGAACGGGATGAACTCCATACCCTTATCCTCGAGCGTACGGCCGCGCAGACCAAACTGCTCCTTGGCGAGCACGACGATGGAACGGCCCTCGGGGGTCTCGTCGGCCAGCGAGGAAAGCTGGGCGGCATCGGCCAGCTCCGCGGGATCGACGCCGTCGACCGGGATGAACTCGGCGGCTTGGCGGTTACCCAGGGTGATGGTGCCGGTCTTGTCGAGCATGAGGATGTCGACGTCGCCGGCGGCCTCGATGGCGCGGCCGGACATGGCCAGCACGTTGGCCTCGTTCAGACGGCTCATACCGGCGATGCCAATGGCGGACAGAAGGGCGCCGATGGTAGTGGGAGCCAGACACACGAGCAGCGCCACGAGCGTGGTCACGGCCGTGGGGTTGACCATGTCGTTAAGACCGACCGAGAAGTAGGAGTAACAATACAGGGCCAGCGTGACCAGGATAAAGACGATAGAGAGGGCCACCAGGAAGATCTCCAGAGCGATCTCGTTAGGGGTCTTCTTGCGCGCGGCACCCTCGACCATCGCGATCATCTTGTCCAGGAAGCTTTGGCCGGGCTCACTGGAGATCTTGACGATGATCCAGTCGGACAGCACCGTAGTACCGCCGGTAACGGCAGAGCGGTCGCCGCCGGCCTCGCGGACCACGGGGGCGGACTCGCCGGTGATGGCGGACTCGTCAACGGAGGCAGCGCCCTCGATGACGTCGCCGTCGCCGGGAATCTGCTCGCCGGCGCGTACGATCACCAGGTCGCCGCGCGTGAGCTCGGTGCCGGGAACGACGGTGAAGTGCTCCTTGTCCTCAACGGACTCGATGCGATGGGCCTCGACATCCTTCTTGGCCGCACGCAGGGAATCGGCCTGAGCCTTACCGCGGCCCTCGGCAAGCGCCTCGGCGAAGTTCGAGAACAGGTCGGTGAGCCACAGGATGACCGCGATGGCGACCACATAGTAGGTGGGCACACCCGCGTCCTGCACACCGAAGATGGAAGCGACGGCCAGGACGGAGGTCATGACGGCGGAAAGCCACACCAGGAACATGACCGGGTTTTGAATCTGGACGCGAGGATCCAGCTTGGCAAACGAGTCGCGGACCGCGCGGCTCATCATGTCTTTTTGCATAGCCATAAATCTGCGCCCTCTTTTACGCAATCATCTGGAAGAACTCGGCAACGGGGCCAAGCGCCAGGGCCGGGAAGAAGCTCAGGGCACCGATCAGCAGAACGATGAACACGAGCAGGAATACGAACATACCGTTGGTGGTAGACAGGGTACCGGCGCTCTCGGCGACCCTACCCTTCTTGGCCAGCGAGCCGGCGATAGCCAGCGTACCGATGATGGGCATGAAGCGGGCGAACAGCATCTCAAGGCCGAGCATGACGTTGATCCAGGGAATGTTGCAGTTCATGCCTGCAAACGCCGAGCCGTTGTTGCCGCCGCATGAGGTGAAGGCATACAGCGCCTCGGAGAAGCCGTGCGCGCCACCATTGTTGAGCTGGTCGGCAAGACCGGGCACCATGCAGGCGATGGCCGAGCACACCAGAATGGCAAACGGAGTTGCCAAGCACAGGACAACTGCCCAGCGCATCTCGCCCGGCTCGATCTTCTTGCCCAGGAACTCAGGCGTGCGTCCGACCATGAGGCCGGCGATGAACACTGTGAGGATGGCGAAGCCGATCATGCCGTACAGGCCGCAGCCCACGCCGCCGAAGACGACCTCGCCCAGAGCAATCTGGAGCATCTGGACAAAACCGCCCAGCGGGGTGTAGGAGTCGTGCATGGAGTTAACCGAGCCGTTGGAAGCAGCCGTCGTGAAAGCGGACCAGGTAGAAGAGGAGGCGATACCGAAACGGCTCTCCTTGCCCTCCATGTTGCCGCCGGCCTGGCCGTCGGTCATCTCGATATTGACCGCTCCGCCATCGGCCAGCTGCGGGGTGCCCGCATGCTCGTTGACGGCAATGATGCCGGTGAAGATCACCAGCAGGATGAACATGGCGGCAAAGATGGCCTTGCCCTGCTTGGTGTTCTTGACGCCGATACCGAAGGTGAAGCAACAGGCGGCCGGGATCAGCAGCAGGCTGGTCATCTCGATGATGTTGGTGAAGGCACTGGGGTTCTCATACGGATGGGCGGAGTTCACGCCGAAGAAGCCGCCGCCGTTGGTGCCGGACTGCTTGATGGCGACCTGAGGAGCCGCGGGACCCTGGGGCAGGAACTGCTCGGTGACCACACGCGCGCCCTCGACAACCTTGCCGTCGACCTTGACCGTGTCGCCCTCGATCTGGGCGCCGTCGATGACGCTCCAGCCGCCGTCTGCATTAGGCTGGACAGCGACGGGCTCTACGAGCTCAGCCTTCTGAGCCGGCTGGAAGTTGGAGATGACGCCACCGGCAGCCAGGCAGATGCCGAATACGAGGTTCAGCGGGATGAGCACATACAGGACGGTGCGGGTGAGATCGACCCAGAAGGAACCCAGACCCTGCTCCTTGACTTGACGGAAGCCGCGAATCAGCGCGAACATGACCGCGATACCGGTGCCAGCGGAAACGAAGTTCTGCACGGTGAGACCCATGAACTGCACAAGGTAGGACAGGGTGGTCTCACCGGAGTAGGACTGCCAGTTGGTGTTGGTTATGAAGGAAGCAGCCGTATTGAACGACAGGTCCCATGACACGCCCGGCAGGTGCTGGGGATTGCCTGGCAAGAAGGACTGAAGCGCCTGGAGTGCCACAAGAGCCACGAGGCCGATCCCCGAAAAGACCAGCACGCTCGCCAGATAGCGCCTACACCCCATCTGTTCTGCCGCGTCGATGCGAAGCAGACGATAGACGCCACGCTCCACAGGAGCAATCACAGGCGACAGGAACGTATGCTCACCATCCATGATATGGGCCATGAACCGACCGAGCGGAACGGCCAGGACGACGAGCACGGCAAAGTACAAGATGTACTGAATCGCAGCGTCCATAGTTTACGAATCACTCCTCATCAGAATGTAGATGTAATAGATAAAGAGTCCAATGCAGACGACTCCGATGATGGGAATGAGGATGTTCATTTACCGCCCCTTTCACGCGCGGTCCGATGTCTCGGACGCCTACTCTCGCAAGCGTCTGGGGACAGTAAACGCTTCTAGGGATTAAAGAGGCGTGAGGGCCGGGGCTCACGTCCTTAAGATGCCGTAAAGATGCAGGTAGAAAGCACTATTGCAGCTGCAGTGCGCCTATACTCGACCTCGCGAGCATACAGTGGCGTCTTCACCGCGTATGCACGCATGGACAACGCTTCAGAAAGGCTACGCTATGCAGCGCGACGCATCGGACACTCGCGTCAATCCAGACCTCATCCTCAAGGCAATTGAGGAAGACGAGGTCGCCGATAACACTCGAACCAGCCGGGGACACCTCAAAATTTTCTTTGGCTACGCTGCTGGCACAGGCAAAACCTATGCGATGCTTCAAGCCGCCCACGCCGCCAAGCGGCGAGGTGTCGACGTCGTCGCGGGATACATCGAGCCGCACGAACGTCCGGCAACTGCCCATCTTGCACAAGGGCTTGAGAACGTGCCTTGTAAACTCATCGAGCACAACGGCATTGCGCTCAGCGAGTTCGATCTAGATGCGGCTATCGAACGCGCCCCTCAGCTCATCCTTGTCGACGAGCTCGCCCATACGAATGCGCCGGGGTCTCGCCACGACAAACGCTATCAAGACGTCGAGGAACTTCTACATGCGGGCATCGACGTCTATACGACCGTGAACGTTCAGCATATCGAGAGCCTAAACGACATGGTTGCATCCATCACCGGCGTTGTCGTGAGCGAACGAATCCCCGACCGCATCTTCGATGATGCCGACCAGGTCGAGCTCGTCGACATAGAGCCCGAAGACCTACTTGAGCGCCTTCGCTCCGGCCTCGTCTACCGTCCCGCACAAGCCGACCGAGCGCAACAGCATTTTTTTACCGTCGAGAACCTTACCGCACTCCGAGAAATCGCACTGCGCCGCTGCGCCGATCGCACCGGCCACCTCACAGACGCCGCACGCGTGCTGGGAAACCGTGACTACTACACCAGGGAGCGTATCTTAGTCTGTGTCTCCCCGGCGCCGACCAATCCCCGCATCGTCCGTGCCGCCGCACGCATGGCGAAAGCGTTTCGCAGCGAGCTCGTCGCCCTGTTCGTAGAGAGCCCGCGCACACAAGCCATGAGCGATAATGAGCGCGCCAAGCTTGCAGCCAATATCGCCCTAGCCGAGCAGCTCGGAGCACATATGGAAACCGTCTATGGCGACGACATCGCGTTTCAGATCTCCGAGTTCGCGCGCCTGTCGGGTATTTCGAAGATCGTCATGGGGCGCACGGGCGAGCGCGGCAGCGTCCGTCAGGCCCTCTTCGGCCGCAAATCTCTCGTAGAACAGCTCATAACATTCGCCCCGAACCTCGACATTTACATCATTCCAAACCAGTCGACTCCGCCCTCCCGGCCCGAAGGACGCCGCCGTGCGCTCGCCCTGCAGCCGCCCAGCAGCCGAGACGCGCTTCGCACGCTGGCCCTCTCTCTTGTCGCCACGGCGATCGGCACGGCTTTCCGCCATCTGGGATTTGCCGATTCCAGCATCATATCCCTCTATATCCTCACGGCCCTGCTGACCGCCGTCACCACGACGGGGCGTATCTGCACGATCGTATCGAGCGTGCTCTCTGTAGTGCTTTACAACTTCTGCTTCGTCACGCCTCTGTTTTCGCTCGCCAGCTACGACCGAAGCTATCTGGTCACGTTCGGCATCATGTTCGCTACCGCTATGGTCGCCGGCGAGTTAACTGCGCGCATCGCCGACAACGCCCGTACATCCGCCGAGAACGCATTCAAAACGCGCGTACTCCTCGAAACGAACCAGCTCTTGCAGCAAGCCCATAGCGCGGAGGAGTGCGCCCGCGTCGCCATGAACCAACTCGTCAAACTGCTAAAACTCGACGTGGTCTTCTACCCCGCCGAACACGGCACGCTCGGCAAGGCGCTCTATGAGTCCGCTGGCACCGAAAACCGATCCGCGTCGCTGCTCACCGACTACGAGCGCGCCGTTGCAACCTGGACTTACACCAACAACAAGCGCGCGGGCGCAAGCACGCGGACCCTGCCTGAGGCGCGCTGTCTCTACCTCGCGGTTCGCACCGGCGGCAAGGTATTCGGTGTCATCGGCATCGCCCTGGAGGGGCGCGAGACCGAAGCCTTCGAGCATTCGATCGTCCTATCTATCGTAGGTGAATGCGCCTTGGCGCTCGAAAGCGACCGAGCGGCACAAGAGCGCGAAGAGGCTGCGGTCTTGGCGAAAAACGAGCAGATGCGCGCCAACCTTTTGCGCTCCATCGGCCACGATTTAAGGACACCCCTCACGGCTATATCCGGATCTGCGGCAATCCTTCGGAAGAGCGATGAGAAGCTCAGCCTCGAACAACGCTGCGATCTTGCCGATGCCATCTACGACGACTCCCTCTGGCTTATCGATACCGTGGAGAACCTCCTCGCCATCACACGCGTCGAGGACGGCACCATTCACCTCAACTTCACATCCGAGCTCATCGACGAGGTCATCGAGGCCGCCCTCAGCCATGTCGCCCAAGCATCGCATGGACGTACCGTCACCATCGAGCACACTGACGACATCCTGCTAGTACGCATCGACGTCCATCTCATCATGCAGGTGCTTACGAATCTCATCATGAACGCCTTCAAATACACGCCCGAGGACTCGACTGTCACCATCAGCGCACGTCGCGAGGGCGCGTTCGTCGTGGTGGACGTCGCAGACGATGGGCCGGGTGTGGCAGACTGCGACAAGCCTCATATCTTTGAGCGCTTCTTCACCTCAAGCAATACGCGGCCCGTGGATTCGCGTCGAAGCATCGGCCTTGGGCTGTCGCTCTGCCGCTCCATCGTGGAGGCGCATGGCGGCGTCATCGAAGTTCGCGACAACCACCCCCATGGGGCCGTCTTCCGTTTTACTCTGCCCGCCGAGGAGATCGAGATTCATGAATAATGCCGCTAAGTCACGCATCCTCCTGGTCGAAGATGACCTGACCGTTCAAAACCTCGTTTCGACCGCACTTGACCTCCACGGCTATATCGTGAGCAAGGTTTGCAACGGCCAGGCCGCCATCATGGATGCGGTGTCGCACGGCCCCAGCCTCATCATGCTCGACCTCGGCCTTCCCGACATTGACGGCATCGAGGTCATCACGAAGATCCGAAGCTGGTCGGCAGTCCCCATTATCGTCATTTCGGCGCGCACCGAAGATTCCGACAAGATTGCAGCACTTGACGAAGGGGCAGACGACTACCTCACCAAGCCCTTTTCTGTGGATGAGTTGCTCGCACGCGTCCGTGCGAATTTGAGGCGTTCCTCGATGGCGTCGGGCGAGTCGACAGAAGCGAGCACGTTCGACAACGGTCCGCTGCATATCGACTATGCCGCGGGATACGCGACGAAAGACGGACGCGAACTCTCGCTCACCCCAACCGAGTACAAATTGCTCGTCCTTCTGGCGAAAAACGTCGACAAGGTGCTCACCCACACCTTCATCACCCGCGAGATATGGGGCACGAGCTGGGACAGCGATCTGGCGAGCCTGCGCGTGTTCATGCGCACCCTGCGCAAGAAGATCGAGGCAGACCCCTCTCACCCCAAGATGATTCAGACGCACATGGGTGTCGGATACCGCATGCAGCGTCTCTAGCCCACCCCACAAAAAGTTGCGGTGGAATACGGAGTAGATAAGGCCTTTGACAGCCAAAACAGTCCGTATTTCACCGCAACTGATTTAACGATGCCCCAAAAATACTCTTCAACTCGCCGCGCTCGCATCCAAATGCGCAAAGTGCCCCGCGAACGGATGTCCGCGGGGCACTTGGATGTCTGGGCCTTACTTGATACCGCGGCCCAAGTCTTCGGCGATTTTGTCTACGCCCTTAAGCGCGGCGCAGGTCTTTTTGTTGGAACAATGTCCCGTGCAAACACCGCCTTGGGCACAGTCGGCACAGGTGCCCTTGCGGTAGATGCGCACGCACACGGCGACAAACGCAATACCGATAACAGCCAGTACAACAATATCGATAGGTGCCATAGCAAGCCTCCTCTAGTTAACCACCACTTACTTTACCCCATTCTCCACCTACCAAAAAGGGACAGGTTTATTTTGGTCGGTTTTATCTGCGGAAACGTCACATCTTAACTTCTGGAGCAAGGCAATCTGTCCCCCATCGCATCAAAAAGCCCGGGTATCGCAAGGATACCCGGGCTCGTGGAAAGGGGCTCGTCCTTATTCGGACTTAAGCGGAAACTGCGGCGGAAGCAGTGTTGGTCTCGTCCTCGTCGGTCCAGACATGCTTGGGCATGGGACGGAAGATCTGGAAGAGCATCGCAACCAGCAGCACGATGGCCACAACCGTCCAGATACCAAACTGTCCCAACACAAGCAGGTTGTAGAACTGATTGATGAACAGGCCGATCACCCAAGCGAAGAGGCACTCGTAGCCGATAGCAATCGCGGTCCACTTGCCGGAGTCCATCTGGTTGCGGATGGTACCCATGGCGGCGAAGCAGGGGGCGCACAGCAGGTTGAAGGCACCGAATGCCACGCAAGCGCCCATGGTCGGGAACATACCAGCAAATGCGGTCCACAGGCTCGGATCGGTCTCGCCGGCATCGGCAACGGACAGCAGCGAGCCAGCGGTAGCGACGACATTCTCCTTGGCGACGAGGCCCGAGACGGTCAGCGCGGTGGCCTGCCAAGTGCTAAAGCCGAGCGGGGCGAAGATCCAAGCGACCAGGTTGCCGAGCATGGCGAGCACGGAGTAGTCCATGAACTCCTCGGGGATGCCGTCCATCGCAGGCAGGAAGCCGAAGGCACCATTGTAGCTGCCGAAGTTGGACAGGAACCAAACCACGACGGTGGAGGCGAAGATGACCGTGCCGGCCTTCTTGATAAAGGCCCAGCAGCGCTCCCACACGTGCAGCGCCCAAGAGCGGATCGCCGGGAAGTGATAAGCCGGGAGCTCCATGACAAACGGGGTCGGGCGGCCGGCGAAGAGCTTGGTCTTCTTGAGCATGAGGCCCGAAGCGATGACGGCAAAGACGCCCAGGAAGTAGAACAGCGGGCTGATCCACGCGGCGGTGGTGGAAGAGTCACCGATGATGGAGCCCATGAGCAGGGCGATGATCGGCAGCTTAGCGCCACAGGGGATGAACGTGGTGGTCATGACCGTCATGCGGCGGTCCTTCTCGTTCTCGATGGTTTTGGTAGCCATGACGCCGGGGACGCCGCAGCCCGAGGACACGAGCATGGGGATAAAGGACTTACCGGACAGACCAAAGCGGCGGAACACGCGGTCCATGATGAAGGCGACGCGAGCCATATAGCCGCAGTCCTCCAGGAAGGACAGCATCACAAAGAGCAGGAACATCTGCGGCACGAAGCCGAAGATGGCACCCAGGCCGCCAACGATACCGTCACAGACGAGCGAATCGACCAGGCCACCGTCCTCGGTGCCGCCCGCCACGAGGGCGTCGTGCACCACGGTGGTGATACCCGGGACATAGGGGCCGTACTCCGCCGGGTCAATCGAATCGGCAGCGTCCTCACCCACAGCCTCGACAGCCGCATCATACGCATCGCGACCCTGACCGAGCACGTACCAACCGTCGGTGCCGAAGAGCTGGTCGTTGGTGAAGTCGGTCACCGTGCCGCCCAGGGTAGAAACGGCGATGTAGTACACGCAGAACATGATGACCACAAAGATCGGCAGGCCCAGGATACGGTTGGTAACCACGCGGTCGATCTTCTCGGAGGTGCTCATCTTGGCAGGAGCCTTGGTCATGCACTCGTCGATAATGTGGGCAATCACGCCATAGCGCTCGCCGGTGATGATGGACTCGGCGTCGTCGTCGCAATCCTGCTCGCACTGGGCGACCAGCTGCTCAACGCGAGCGGCCTTCTCCTTGGTGAGGTTGATGAGCTTGCAGGCGTCCGCGTCGCGCTCAAACAGCTTGACAGCGTAGTAGCGACGCTTGTTGGCGGGAACGCTCGCCGGCAGGTTGTTCTCGATGTGGTCCAGAACGTCCTCGATAGAGGAATCGAACTTGTGCTCCGGCACCTGGCCCTTGGAAGCAGCGGACTTCTTAACCTGCTCGAAAAGCTCCTTGATGCCCTTGTTCTTAAGGGCCGAGATCATCATGACCGGGCAACCGAGCTTCTTGGACAGCTTGTCGGTGTCGATCTTGTCGCCGTTCTTCTCGACCAAGTCGGCCATGTTGAGGGCGACGACCACGGGCAGGCCGGTCTCGATAACCTGAAGCGCCAGGTACAGGTTGCGCTCGAGGTTGGTGGCATCGACCACCTGGACGACGACATCGGGCTCGCCGCTCATGAGGTAGTCGCGCGAGCACTGCTCCTCGGGGCTGTAGGGGGAAAGCGAGTAGATGCCGGGGAGGTCCGTAATCGTGACGTTCTTGTCACTCAGGAGCTTGGCTTCCTTTTTCTCAACCGTGACGCCGGGCCAGTTGCCAACGTAGCCGTTGGCGCCGGTGATCAGGTTGAAAAGCGTGGTCTTGCCGCAGTTGGGGTTACCCGCCAGCGCGACATGGATCTGAGAATCCGCCATTCAATCCTTCTTCCTTGTGTGCCCGCGCTGCTTTCTCCGCGCGGGCTGGATAATGTGCTTCAACATTGCAAATTTAAGTTAGAAAAACCTAACTTTATCTGCATAAATAGTTGCCGCGGGCCCTTACTGGACCTCGACGACGGCAGCCTCCTCCTTGCGGATGGAAAGCTCGTAGCCGCGCACGTTGATCTCGACCGGATCTCCGAGCGGTGCAACCTTAACGACCTTGAACGAAGTGCCCTTGATGAGGCCCAGGTCCATAAGGTGACGGCGAAGCGCGCCCTCGCCGTGAAGCTTGACGATGGTAGAGCTCTCGCCCACCTTAACGTCACCCAACGTCTTCATATTCTTTTCCCCCTTTCAGCTTTTATGAAATGCTGCGAACTAACCGACGGTCATGATGTGCATGGCGACCTTGGTATCGATACCAAAGCGTGCGCCCAGCACGGTGACGATGATATTGGCGCCACTCGAACTCACCACGTGAACCTCACTGCCCTCGACAAAGCCGAGGTCCTTGAGGTGGTGCTTCATGTCCTCATTGCCCTTTACACGAGACACGCGCACGGTTTCGCCCGCTTTCACCATCGAAAGCGGCATGGCCGGCATCTGCGGTCCGCAAGACATGAGTGTGCTCCTAACGTCAGTTCGTCCTCAACATCGACGCAGCAAAAGTTAACCACGTCTATGTTCGCTACAGTAAACTAGCACGTGGTTAACTTTTTGGAAAGGGTCCCCATTCAGTTTTCGGAAAAGTTTCCTATATGAAACAAAGAGGGCACCGCAAAGACTGTCTCTTTGCGGTGCCTTGTCATACCAATTTATGCAACAGAGGGGGCTGCCCCTTTGCCACATTATTGCGGTTAAAGCGAGAGGTTTCTGATCGACGTGACGCAGGAGGCCTCATCCACGCCCGAAACGCGGAACACGATGTCTTCGCCACATTCGCCGTAGAGAGCCATGAGCCCCATCACATCGCGGCCGTCGGTATGGCGATCGCCGATGCTGACCGATACGTTGCTACGATGCTTGGCAATAATGTCATAGAGCAGCGCAACCGGGCGGGCATGCAATCCCAACGGATCTTTAATCGTCTTTGTAAACTCGACCATGTCCCCTCCCGCGGCATCGCACATTCGGCCGGCAAACCCAGCCACGTGGTAGTTATTGTAGCGTGAGATGCTTGCCGAGGCCCGCCAGAAGCTCAACCGGAAACTGTGTCCCGTTATTTGGTTGGATTCTGGGTCGCACTTTCCCAAAGGGCCCTGTTCGGGAAACCGTATCCCGTTCTGGACGCAAATTCCGGGTCGTAGTTTCCGCGGAACAACCCTAGCGGAAAGCTCATCCCATTCCGGACGCAGATTCCGGGACGCACTTTCCGCGACGCCCGGTCATCCCATGCCCTCACAACCTCGGCGCATAAAAAACGAGGGAAGGAGCGCGTCCTTCCCTCGTTGCAAGCAATATGTAGCCGCTCGCCTACATCAAGCGCAGGCTGACATCCTTGAGCTGGGCGCCAGAAACGGCACTCGGAGCGCCCGACATGAGGTCGGAGCCGCTGGCAGTCTTGGGGAACGCCATGACGTCGCGGATGGAGTCGGAACCGGTGAGCAGCATGCACACGCGGTCCAGACCCAGAGCGAAACCGCCCATCGGGGGCGCACCAAACTTGAGGGCCTCCATGAGGAAGCCAAACTGCGACTCGGCGCGCTCCTCGGTAAAGCCCAGGAGCTTGAGCATGGACATCTGCATCTCGGCGTTGTGAATACGCATACCGCCGCCGCCGGCCTCAAAGCCGTCCATGACAAAGTCGTAGGTGCAGGAACCGGCTGCCAGCGGGTCGGCCTCGATCTTGGCGATGTCGGTCTCGGTCGGCAGGGTAAAGGGCTGGTGCTCGGCAGCATAGGCCTTGCGATCCTCGTCCCAGTGGAACAGCGGGAAGTTGACGACCCACAAGAAGTCGTGACCCTCGCGCTTGATCTCGAGCGCATTAGCCATGTGGGAACGCATGCCGCCCAGGATCTCGTCAGAGAGCAGGCGCGGACCGGCGGCGAACATCACAAGGTCGCCGGGCTCGACGTTCATGCGCTCACGCAGAGCCGCCATCTCCTCGTCCGAGAAGAACTTGACGATGGGGCTGTTGATGGAGCCATCCTCGCGGAAAGCGATCCAGGCCAGGCCCTTGGCGCCAAACGTGGAGGCCACGCCGGCGAGCTTATCGATCTTGGCACGTGCCCAGGCACCGGCGCCCTTGGCGTTGATGGCCTTGACGACGGAGCCCTCCTCGTTCGCGGCGGTCGCAAAGACCTTGAACTTGGAGTTGGCAAAGATGTCGGTCAGGTCGACCAGGTGCATGCCGTAGCGAGTATCGGGCTTGTCGGAGCCATAGGTGTCCATGGCCTCCCAATAGTCCATGCGACGCAGCGGCGTGGGCATCTCGACACCCATGCGGCCGAAGGCGTCGGCCAGGACCTCTTCGAGCGCGCTCATGACATCGTTCTGGTCCACGAAGGACATCTCGATATCGACCTGGGTGAACTCGGGCTGACGGTCGGCACGCAGGTCCTCGTCGCGGAAGCACTTGGCAACCTGGTAGTAGCGCTCGACGCCACCGACCATGAGCAGCTGCTTCAGAAGCTGCGGGGACTGCGGCAGGGCGTAGAAGTTGCCCGGCTGGATACGGCTGGGGACGATGAAGTCGCGGGCGCCCTCGGGCGTGGACTTGAACAGGGAGGGCGTCTCGACCTCCATGAACTCACGGTTGTGCAGCGCCTCGCGAATGGCAAAGGTAAAGTCGGAGCGCAGCTTGAGGTTGGCCATCATCTCGGGACGACGGAGGTCCAGATAGCGATAGCGCAGGCGGGTGTCCTCGCTGGTCTCGATGCCGTCCTCGATCTGGAACGGCGGGGTGACGGAAGTGTTGAGCACCTCGGCATGATCGGTCAGGACCTCGATCTCGCCGGTCGCGAGCTTGGTGTTGGTGGTCTCCTCGCCACGGGCGCGCACGACGCCGTGAATCTTGATGGGCCACTCGGGACGCATGGTCTCGGCGATCTTAAAGGCATCGCCGTCGGAATGCTCGGGGTCGAAGGTGAGCTGCGTGATGCCCTCGCGATCGCGAAGGTCGCAGAAGATAAGGCCGCCGTGGTCGCGGCGACGGCTCACCCAACCGGTGAGGGTGACTTCTTCGCCCACGTTCTCGAAGCGAAGCTCGCCGCAGGTACGGGTGTGCATGGAATGCTCGTCAATGGGACGGGTCTGGCTCATACCAGTGATCCTCCTTTATGGATCTGTGCCGCCCCGTGTCGTTCCGGGCGGCGTCGTACAGATTTGCCCGGCCTGCGTAAACCGCGCAGCCAGACATGGCGTTCTATCTTATCGCACCTGTGTCGATGTGCCGCGGAAAAGTAGCTCCTGCCCAAAGACTTGACGGAGACGAAACAATTGGCGCACCGCGGCACCCGCCCGCGCTCGTCACGTGCGACAATATGCCCAATAAAACAGCACTCGGAAAGGCCCGCCATGACTGCACGCCTCATCGTTATGGATATCGACTCCACGCTCATCAACCAGGAGGTCATCGACCTGTTGGGCGAGGAGGCCGGCGTAGGCGAGCAAGTGGCGCAGATCACTGAGCGCGCCATGCGTGGCGAGCTCGACTTTAAGCAGGCGCTCGAGGAGCGCGTGGGGCTGCTTGCCGGCTTGGACGAGAGCGTGTTCGAGCGCACCTTTGAGCGCGTGACGTTCACCCACGGCGCGCTGGAGCTTGTGCGCTCGGCGCACAGCAAGGGATGGAAGGTCGGCGTGGTAAGCGGCGGCTTTCACGAGGTCGCCGACAAGATCGTGGCTGCCGCGGGTATCGACTTTTGCCTGGCCAACCGCCTGGAAGTCGTGGAGGGCAAGCTCACCGGCAAGCTGGCGGCCGACATCGTGACCAAGGAGTCCAAGCTCATCCAGCTGCTAGATTGGGCAGTTGAGTGCGGCGTCGACATGGCCCACACGGTCGCTATTGGCGACGGCGCCAACGACATCCCCATGATTCAGGCCGCGGGCACGGGCATCGCGTTTTGCGCCAAGCCCAAGACGCGCGAGGCGGCCCCGTTTGCCATCGACGAGCGCAACCTGATGCTCGCCATGGACATCATCCTGCGTGACTAGCCGATCCGTCTAACAACAGAATCAATTCCTCTATGTCTAGTTTCCGAACAATTTTGTTCTAATGTTCGGAAACTACCTTTCACGTGCTAGACTTTGCACCGTCGAAGGGAACATAAATGGATAAGCGAGATCTTGAGCAATTGCTGAGCGATGTTGCCGGCGGAGCAGTCGCCCCGGAAGTCGCCCTCACGCGCATCCAGACGGCGCCAACCGCCGATCTGGGTTTTGCGCAGCTCGATCTTTCGCGCGGGGTGCGCCAGGGAGCCGGCGAGGTTGTCTACGGTGCCGGTAAAACCGCCGAGCAGATTGCCGCCATTATCAAAGCGCTGCGCGATGCCGGCCAGGAGCGCATCCTGGTCACGCGCCTGGACGCCGAGAAGGCAACCCGTACCTCGGAGCTCCTCGACAACGGCATCGACCTGGGATATATCCCGGACGCACAGCTCGCCCTCGTGGGCGGCAAGCCCTCCCCCACCGGCAATGGACGCATCGTCGTCGCCTGCGCCGGCACGAGCGACTTACCCGTCGCCGAAGAAGCCGCGTTGACGGCCGAATTCTATGGCAACGAGGTCGACCGCCTCTACGACGTAGGTGTCGCCGGCCTGCACCGCCTGCTCACGCATGCCGAGGAACTTGCTCAGGCGCAGGTGGTCATCGCCATCGCCGGCATGGAGGGCGCCCTGGCGAGCGTTATCGGAGGCCTTGTGAGCTGCCCGGTCATCGCCGTTCCCACCAGCGTGGGCTACGGCGCAAATTTTGGAGGCGTAGCCGCGCTGCTCGCCATGCTCAACTCCTGCGCCAGCGGCGTTTCGGTCGTCAATATCGACAACGGCTTTGGTGCCGCCTACCAGGCAAGTCTTATCAATCATCTGAGCGCCGGCACATCCTGCGCCCGTTAAGGAGCATTCCATGTCCAACCATCAGCACACGCTTATCATCGACGGCACTTCGGGCATCAGCGGCGATATGACCGTCGCGGCCCTGCTCGACCTGGGCGCCAGCGAGGAGCACCTGCGCGAACAGCTTGCCACGCTGCCGGTCGACGGCTTTACGATCGCCGTCACGCGCGCAAACAAGCATGGCATCGACGCCTGCGACTTTGATGTTCAGCTGGCTGAGGAGCTCGAGAACCACGACCACGACATGGTCTGGCTCTACGGCAACGAAGCGGGCACCGAGCACACACATGAGCATGAGCACTACCATCATGAACATGGCGAGCACGAACACGAGCACTGCCACGAGCATGACCATGAGGCCCACGGTCATGGCCACGAGGGTCACCATCACGCCCACCACCATCACCACCGTTCTTTGGCGGATGTCACCGCCATCATCGATGACTCGCAGCTAAGCGATGGCGCCAAGCGTCGCGCGCTCGCCATCTTTACCGCGCTCGCCGCCGCCGAGGCCATGGCCCACGGCAAAACGACCGAGACCGTCATGTTCCACGAGGTGGGCGCCATCGACTCCATCGTCGACGTCTGCTCTGTCGCCATCTGCCTCGATGACCTAGGTATTGAGGACATCGTGGTCGAGTCGCTCTCCGAGGGTCACGGCACCATCCGCTGTGCCCACGGCCTTATGCCCATTCCTGTCCCCGCTGTCGTCAACCTGTGCCAAGCGGGCAATATCGCCCTCACGCCCGCGCCGGTCGCCGGTGAGCTCGTGACGCCCACGGGCGCCGCCATCGTCGCCGCACTGCGCACGTCCGAGCACCTGCCGGCCCGCTACCGCATCGAGGCCGTCGGCTACGGCGCCGGTAAGCGCCCCTACGAGGGCTGCTCCGGCACGCTCCGCTGTCTGCTCGTTCACGCGGACGCATAGCCATGGATGCCCGCAAGGAAAAAAGCCGCGCCGCCATCGTCGCAGCATTCTCCGAGCTCCTGCGCGAGGAGGACTACAGCAAGATCACCGTCGGCGACATCATCGCGCGCGCTCACGTAGGCCGCGCGACATTCTACGGTCTCTTTAAGAGCAAAGACGACCTACTGTCCGAGCTCGTGAGCGACATCTGCACCCACGCTCTCGACGACGATGGCACACCGCTCGACGACCCACTCGTGCAGGTCGAGCATATCCTCAACAACCTCTGGGAGCGCCGCCAGGGCGTCCGAGTCCTCGTAGCCGGCGCCGGCTCACGCGTCTTCGCCGACTGCTTACGCAAGACCATCATGTCACGAGCAGCCGAAACCGTCCCTACCGACCCAAACGGCCCCGCCGCCACCATGGACCGAAGCTTCCTACTACACCACATAGCCTCAAGCTTCGTAGGAATGGTCCAATGGTGGGCCTGGCACAACTTCCAAGCAGATAAGACCGAAGTAGCCAAAGACTACCTATCAGCCATTAAGCCCCTCTTCAACTAAGTAAGAAGCTCATCCCAAAGCATCGCCCCACCCCAAGGCGCCACGCATCCCAAAGTGTCACTCGCACCTCAAAGCGCCTAACAACAAAGTGCCCACCACATCCAAATTCAGATATATATGTTGGTTGCTTGTTCGAACGCAACTGGATTCCCGCAGGGTCCGGCATAGGTTATCTTTCCGCCGCACTCCGCAGGACGCAAGAAGCTCCCGCCGCACGAAGTGCGCAGCGGGAGCTTCTTGCATGTCCGAGGACGCGGCGGAAAGATAACCTATGCCGGACCCGGGCGTTATATCAATTGTCTTGGACTAGAACATGCCCAAGAAACCATGCACAAACAGCGCGGCCAGAGCGGCACCGACAAACGGAGCGATGCCAGGAACAAGCAGGCCATACTTCCAGTTGTTGTCAGCCTTGTTCTTAATCGGCAGCACCTGATAGGCCATGCGAGGACCAAGGTCACGAGCCTGGTTCATGGCGAAGCCGGTGATGCCTCCCATGCCCATGCCAACAGCCCAAACGATCAGACCGACGCAGATAGCGAGCATCAGAACGTTCTCGCCGGCGCGGCTAGCGGCAGCAAGGATGGCACTGATGAACACAAAGGTGCAGATAGCCTCGCAGAAGAAGTTACGGACATAGTTCGTACCCTCGGTAGTGGGGTTGGTCGAGAAGATGTTGCGCTGGGCAATGGGGTCGACGACGCCCTCGGAAGCCTTGAACTCATCGGCATACATCAACCAAGCGATTACGGCGCCCACAAAGCCGCCGAGCATATCGGCAATCATGAAGGGGATGCAGCTGCTCCACGGCACCAGGCCTACGATGCACTGGGCAAGCACCATAGCCGGGTTCATGCACACGGCGCCGCCAAAGACAAACAGGCAGACCGAGATGCCAAAAGACCAGGTGGTGATGGCAAACATATGGCCAGAGCCCTGATACTTGGTGCCCTTGAGCACGGTATCGCAGTGCACGCCCACGCCAAAGACGATCATGAGGGCCGTTGCGCCGAATTCGCAGAGGAGTTTGGTAAGCATAAAACCTTATCTTTCTTGTCGGTTATAAACGATTCGTTTAAGCCGCGCGCTAGTGCTGTGCGACAACAACACCCAGGCCATCGGGGATGACGGCGACCTTGGCATCGGCACCCTTCATCTCAAAGGCGAGCTTGAGCGCCTCCTCGATAGTGTTGACCGGCGTCATGTGCATATCCTTGAGCATCTGGTGATCGCACAGGTCGGTGACCATGATCACAGGGTGATGCGCCAGGATGCGGGCAAAGATCTGGCTCGTCCACTGATCGGGCAGGGTCTCGTCCTTAGGACGATCGATGCAGGCGCGCTCAAACTCTGCCGGATCGTTGTCGGCGATGTTGTGATAGAAGCCCTCGCCGCCGTGACCGTCGGCACAACCGGCGACGTCGATGATCACGCCGCCCTCGGGAAGCGTGGCCTCGGCAGCGCACATGCCCTTCACAGCCTGATAGATGTTCTGATCGAGGGGGTAGCCGCCGTTAGTGGTAATGGCGATCTCGCACTCGACGGGCTCAACGCCGGCAAGGCTCTTCACGAACTCGCAGCCAGCCTCGTGCGCCTTGTGGATGTCGCCGGCAAAGGAGCCAATGACCTCGTGCTTGCCGTTGAGCACCACGTTGAGCACAAAGGCAAGGTGAGCCATCTCGGCGGCGGCAAACATGTCCTCGCTCACGTGGTTGTGGCACAGGTTGCCGGCACGCGAGTGGGAATCGTTCACAAACTGACCGTTGTGGTTGTACATGATGGTCTTGTAGCTGGCGATGCCAGGCAGGACGGACTTGCGGCTACCAGAGAAACCGGCAAAGAAGTGCGGCTCAATAAAGCCCTCGGCAAGCAGCAGATCGCAATCGGCAGCGATCTTGTTGATGATGCACTCGCCACCAGAAGGCAGGGTGCCGATCTTTTTCATCATGCTGTCGTCAGTCGCGACGTGCATAACGATTTCTTCGTTGGCAACGATCTCCTCGCCGTACTTGTTGACGAGCTCCTCGTGCGTCGACGGACGATGCATACCCGTAGCAACCAGAATGCGAACGCGCGCCTCAGGCGCAGCGGAGTGGATGTGATGCAGCAGAATAGGCATCGTCACACGCGAGGGAACGGGACGCGTATGATCTGAGCTAATGATGACGATATCCTTCTTGCCAGCACAAAGCTCCTCGAGCGAAGGCGAGCCGTAAGGGTTGGCAAGCGACTCCTCCACCAGCTCTTCCTGCGATTTCGTGGTCTTAAACTCGTTTTGATGACCTTCCATCACACCCGCGAAGTTCTTATCCTCGAGTTCCAGATGCAACGTCTTGTGGTCAAACGGCAGTTCACATTCAAACAATGACGAGCGCCCTCTTCCTTTCAACTGACACACTAGATAAACCGTTGGAAGGATACGCCGCTCACCGAAAAACACCACCGTCTACCGACTCATTAACACAACGTTCATATTTGACCCACAACAAAACGACCGCGATCCCAAACAGGACCGCGGCCGCTACAGTCGTAAGGCGAGAAGCGCCAAATGCGCCACCAGGATAGACCCCCTCCAAAACGCGCGAAGCGCGCCATTCTTCTCCTCAACTCTAATCCCTGAAGACCGAGGACGAAGGGACCCGATGGGTTTCCCTCTGAATGCATTCCGCAGCACGAAGCCTTTTCCAAACGCGCGAAGCGCGCCATTATTCCCCCAGCCAGTAATCCGCCGAAGACCGGACATCGCAGGGGCCGCCGTATGTTTACTTTCCGGCGCACTCCGCAGGACGCAAGAAGCCCTCGCCGCACTCCACACTAAGCGCGAAGCGCGCTTTATTCCCTTCAGCCCCAATCCCCGAAGACCGAGGACGAAGGGACCCGACGGGTTTCCCTCTGAATGCATTCCGCAGCACGAAGCCCCCTTATCCGCAGCTCCGAAGGAGCAGGATAAGGGGGCTTCAAGTGCGAGGACGCATTCAGAGGGAAACCCGTCGGGTCCCGGTGAGAGCCACAGGGCTATCGATTACCCCGTGTTCTGCAATCCTGCCGAGACGCCGGTCACAGTCGAAAGAATCAGGCTCATGTACTCGGCCTTCTTCTCCTCGGCCATCTCGTCCTGGTTCATACGCACCTCGCGAAGGGCGCGGACCTGGGCGATGGACAGGGCGTCGACGTAGGGATTACGCACACGGACGGCGCAGCCGAGCACACGGCGGCGCTGCAGCGGCCATTCGTCACCGACGATGGCAAGAACCCACTTACGCGTGAGCTGCATCTCGGTGAAGACCTTCTCGGACAAATCCTGGCGATCGCCTAGGTGCAGGTACATCTTGGCGATGCGCTGGTCGGTCTTGGCGATCGACATCTCGATGTTGTCGATAAAGGTGCGGAAGAACGGCCACTCCTGGTAGGCAGCCTTGAGCTGGTCAAGGTCGCCAAACTGCTCGCAGGCGGTGCCCAGGCCGTACCAAGCGGCCAGGTTAATGCGCGCCTGGCTCCAGCTGAAGATCCACGGAATGGTACGCAGGTCGTCGAGCGACTTGGCACCCAAACCGCGCTTGGCCGGGCGCGAGCCAATCGGCAGCAGACCGACCTCGGTCAGCGGCGTCACGGTCGAGAACCACGGTGTAAAGTCCTCGGTGTTCAGCAGGTCCAGATAGCGCTCGTGGCTTACGGCGTTGAGCTTCTCGGCCATATCCCAGAACTTCTGCGTGGTCTCGGTGTTGGTCTTCTCGACGCTCGGAGCCGACTGCAAAAGCGTTGCGGCGGCAACGGACTCAACATGGCGCTGAGCCAGCGTGCGGTTGCCGTAACGGGCAAAGATGACCTCGCCCTGCTCGGTGAGCTTAAAGAAGCAGTTGACCGAACCCTTGGGCTGCGCCAGCACGGCCTTGTTGGCCGGACCGCCGCCACGGCCCACGGCACCGCCGCGACCGTGCATGAGCACCAGGTCGATATCGTTCTTCTCGGCCCACTTGGCAATGCGCTCCTGCGCGGAGTGCAGCGCGAGCATGGCCGTGGTAGGACCGGCATCCTTGGAGGAGTCGGAATAGCCCAGCATGACCTCCATGCGGCGGTTGGTCTGGGCAAGGCGCTTCTGCACCACGGGCAGCGTAAGCATCTGGTCGAGCACGTCGACGCAGCCCTCGAGGTCCTCGAGCTGCTCAAACAGCGGGATCACGTCGAGCTCGGGGACATCCTCCTCGTGTGCAAAGGACAGGTGGGCAAGCTCAAAGACGTCGGCCACATGCTGGGCGCTCTTGGTGAACGAGATGATGTAGCGGTGCGCCATCTTCTTGCCGTAGCGCTTTTGGATGGAACCGATGGCACGGAAGGTATCGATGACCTCGCGCGTCATGGGCTGCAGGTCGCCATGGATACCGTTCTCGTGGATATCCTTGAGGGCGCGGGCATGCACCACGGAGTGCTGACGGAACTCCATCTCGACCATATGGAAGCCGAAGGACTCGACCTGCCAGATGATGGTCTGGACCGGGCCGTAGGCAGCACGGACGGCACCGCAGGCGGCCAGGGAGCGCTGAACGACACGCAGGTCATCCAGGAACTCATCGGCGCTGTGATACATGGTGTCGGTGATGCGACGAACGGTGGCGTTCAGACGATCTGCCATGACGAGCATGACGGCGCGATGCGGCTCGTGCTCGGAGATCAACTCGGCGCGTGCGGTGTACTGGGTGCTCATCTCGACCTGATGGTTCCACAGGTTGATGAGCTCGGCAGACGGCTTGCTGTAGGTGGCCTCGAGCGTGAGGTTGCGGCCGATGCGGCGGCACTTGTCCTCGAGCTTGAGCACCATGTGGGTGAAGTACTTGGCGGCGACCTCACGGCTCACCTTGGCGGTGACGTTGGGGTTACCGTCGCGGTCGGAACCGATCCAGCTGCCGGGATGGAAGAACGCCGGGCACAGCGGCGGCACGGTACCCGCCTTGTCGCCCAGCACCCAGTCGTCAAAACGACGATAGATAACGGGGATGACGTCGAACAGCGTGTTATCGAAGATGTCGATGATGGTATCGGCTTCCTCGACCGGCGTGGGCTTCTTGAGCGCGATGGGGCTCGTACGCACCAGGGCGTCGATTTCCTGCAGCATATGGCGCTCGTTCTCCACTAGGTCGGAGCCGCCCAGGCGCGGACGCTCCTCCAGCAGGTTGGAAATACGGCGAATCTTGCCCTCGACGGCCTTACGACGGGCCTCGGTGGGATGTGCGGTAAAGACAGGGTGGAACTCCAGCTTGTCGAGCAGCTCGTTGGCGCCCTCGACACCCATCTCGTTTACCAACTGGTGATAGGCGACGGTGAGCTCGTTGGCGGGATCGACCTCGGTATCGGTCGATGCGCCGGCCTCGCGCTCGCGCAGCTGCGCCACGCGGTAGTTCTCCTCCGACAGGTTTGCCAGATGGAAGAAGCTCGTAAAGGCGCGGACGATAACCTGCTGCTTATCGAGCGGCAGACTGTCGATCAGATCAACGACCTCGCGAAACGCCACGGCGGTGGGCTCGTCGGCAGAGGGCACGCCCTGCTCGTCGACGGACTCGTCGGCAGCACGGGTGCCGGGGTTTCCGGCGTTGGCCACAATCTCGGCTGTCAAAATCTTGTCGAACAGGTCCGCGATCTCGGGATCATACTCGCTAAGCACACGGCGCTCCAGGCGCAAGAACAGCGCCAGATTGTCGCGCAGCTCCTCGGGGATCTCGATCTCAGCGAGACGCTCCTTGGATTCGGCATTCGAGCCGATTCGGTTAACGAGGCGGTTGACCACGGCAGCGACGCGCGCCGCGGCTTCGGGTACAGACTGGTTGCTTAGGTTCTCAGCCACGTTTCCTCCCATTCCTCCTTCTATGCACGTAACATGCGGTATTCATTATAGGCGCTTGCGAAATACTTTCGACACTGATTGCGCTTTACCACACAAAAGTATTTTCTGCATTGCAAGGGTTTTTGCTCTAAATGGTCGTATTTCTCGGTGGACGGCATACACAAACGGGGGCATTCCGCATAAATGCGAAACACCCCCGTAACAATCGCTCGCAATGGACGAGACACTCAAGCGGACCCGCAGCTCAAAATGATGCGCTACAGGCGCTCGCGAACCGCCTCGACGACGTTGGCCAGATCGGCAAGGACCTCTTCATGGCTCTCCATGTCGCGCACCTTGACCTTGCCGGCGGCAAGCTCGTCGCCACCCAGGACCAAAATGAGCTTGGCGCCAACCTTGTCGGCCTGCTTAAACTGAGCTTTGAGCGAACGACCCTGGTAGTCGGCCTCGGTCACGATGCCAGCGGCGCGAAGCTCCTGCGTAATGGCAAAGACGTTCTGGCGCAGCTCCTTGCCAGCGTTGGCGACATAGACGCACGGGGCCTCATCGGCACCCAAATCGCTGCCAAAGGCCTGCAGGGCCAGCAGGGCGCGCTCAAAACCGACGGCAAAGCCGACGCCGGCCGTGGGCTTGCCACCCTCGAGCTCGACCAGGCCGTCGTAGCGGCCGCCGCCACCGATGGAGCCGACGCCGGCACCGGGAGCCTCGACCTCAAAGACGGTGCGGGTGTAGTAGTCCAGACCACGCACCAGGGTGGGATCCTCGACATACTCGATACCGGCGGCATCCAGATAGCGCTTGACCTGCTCGTAGTGCTCGCGGCACTCGTCGCACAGGTTGTCGCCCATCAGCGGCGCGTCGGCCATGATCTCGCGGCAGTGGTCGTTCTTGCAGTCGAAGGCACGCAGCGGGTTGAGCTCGGCGCGCTCGCGGCACTCGTCACACATCTCGTCAGCGTGATCGAGGATAAACTGCTTGACCTGCTCGCGGTAAGCCGGACGGCACTGAGCGTCGCCCATCGAGTTAATGAGCAGACGGAGCTTGGAAAGATCGAAGCCCAGGCGCTTGTAGAACTCCATGAGCATGATGATGCACTCGGCGTCTGCCGCCGGATCGGGAGCGCCGAGCCACTCGATACCCACCTGGTGGAACTGACGCAGGCGGCCCTTCTGGGGACGCTCGCCGCGGAACATGGCCTCGGCGTAGTAAGCCTTAAACGGCGTGGAGCCCTGGGGCACCAGGTTGTTCTCCACGACTGCGCGCACCACACCGGCCGTGCCCTCGGGACGAAGCGCCAGGCGCTGCTTGGGCTTGAGTTTTGTGTCGGTGCCCTCGGTAAAGACGCGCTCCAGGTTGGCGCCGCTAAAGACGCGGAACATCTCCTTGCGCACGACGTCGGTCGACTGGCCGATGCCGTGGACAAAGACGTCCACCTGCTCGATCGCGGGCGTCTCGATGGGTTTAAAACCAAACGGCTCGAACACGCCGGCAGCGATCTGCTGCATCTTTTGCCAAGCGCGCATCTCGGCGCCGATAAGGTCGCGGGTTCCCTCCGCCTTCTGTGCCTGCATGGGCAAACACCTTTCTTTTGTATCGCGTCATAGGTAGTGGTCATTATACGGCACAAACACAAACAGCGGCGGTGCATCTGACCGAACGAGGGTATGGGGACTCGTTCGGCCAGATGCACCGCCGCAGCGTACAATCTGCAATCCTTCCGCCTCTTCGGATCACAAAATCCGTTGGACGGAAAGACTTCGGGTCATCTCTTGAGCCCGTGGCTGCATGGGAAACCGAATGACGGTACGAGCATCCATTCGGCTTCCAAGGCAGCCACGGACAAAACGGGGCAAAGAGCTACGAGCGACGTCGTCCCTACTCCCCCGCCACGCTCGCGCGCAGCTTAGCCGCGATGGGCTCAGACGCCAGCAGGAACACCAGCATTGCCACCGAGCACGCCAGGCACACGATCCATGTGCTCGTAAAGGAGCCCGTGGCATCGAACAGTATTCCCGAGACGATGGCGCCCACCGTGCCGCCAACCATCTCGAGCGAGGTGATGGTGCCCGTGACCTTACCCAGGTCGGCCATGCCAAACTGCTTAGACGCGGCGATAGTGGGCGTTGGAGATGGTGTACTGCGCAAGGGAAATGCCCAGGTCGCTGACGATCAACGGCTGGAACAGGCTCATGCAGTTGACGAAAATGATGTAGCACGTGGCCATGATCACAAAGCCGGCGGCCACCACGAGCCAGCCGGGGAAGAACTTACGTTGCTGAGACATACTGTTCCTTTTTAAGCAAACGAGTAGCAAGATTGGGTGCTACCGGTGGTCGGCGATGTAGCCCAAAGCGACGGCAGCATAAGCCGCGGCGCCAAGGGGAAGCTCGGCATCGCTAAAACGTGCCTTGGGATGATGCTGAGCAAAATGCTCGTCCGTATCAGTCACGGCAGCGCCCACGGTAAAGTACGCACTCGGGATCTCGCTCGAGATCAACGCGAAGTCCTCGCTCGCCATGGCGTGGAATAGCGGCAGGAAGGCAGCCTTGGGCAGCACCGCGCCCACGTAGCCAAGCGAGGCCTGGGTCATATCGCTGTCGAGCACGAGCGGCGGAACGTCCGAAAGCGTCTCGATGGTTGCCAGCGTACGATATGTTGCGGCAACGCCGTTGACGACCTCCGCGATACGCTCCTTGAGATGAGTCATGAGCTCGACATCGAAGCCGCGCAGCGTTCCCTCGAGCACACAGGTGTCGGGGATGACGTTGGCCGCCAAGCCGCCAGCGAACTTACCAACGGTAAGTGCGACTTCCTTGGCCGCTGGCACCTCGCGGGAGATAAGCTCCTGGAGCGCCAGGTGCACATGGACGCCGGCCGTGATGGGGTCGATGCAGATCTCGGGGCTAGAACCGTGGCCACCCTTGCCCTGCAGCGTGATGCGGAAACCGTACACGCCCGAGAGCGCCGGACTCCCATAGAGCACCAGGCCAAGCGGCGACTGGCTATTGACATGCATGGCAAAGGCGGCCTGGGGACGCGGGTTCTGCAGCAGACCGTCGGCGATGGCGGCGCGGGCACCCTCAAAGGTTTCCTCGCCCGGCTGGAACAACAACTTAACTGTGGCGTTAGCGTCGACAAGCTCGGACTCGCGGGCCTTGAGCAAACGGGCCGCGCCGAGCAGCGCCGTCGCATGCATATCGTGGCCACAAGCGTGCATGCAGCCGTTGGTGGAAGCGAAAGGCTCGCCCGATTCCTCGACAACGGGCAGGGCATCCATGTCGCCGCGAAGCATGATGACCGTACCGGCCTGTTCGTCCGTGCAGACGCCATTGCCCTGGGCCGCGGCGGCACCGGCGCCGACAAGGCCCACAACACAGGAACCATCGACGAGCGTGGCAAATGGGATTTCCATCTCGGTCAGGCGCGCTTGAATATACGCAGAGGTCTGCGGGAGACTATTACCCAGCTCGGGCATCTGGTGTAAATCGTGTCGCCACACAGCGGTCTCGTCTGCAAAAGCCTGAGCTTCTGCAACGAGACCGTCACCGATAGCGGCCTGCGCCGCTGCGGTGGCCTTGGGCGCTGATTGCGGTTGAAGATCGGACAGAGCTGGTGCCATAAATGCCCTCCAGTAACGTTTTTGCAGCAAGCACTTTGATAGCGTAAAGTGCAAGGTACAACTTTAAGGGCGATGCATAAAAAATGCCGCCCCGAGAGGGCGGCGCAACAAGTTGTTTACAATTGCGGGCGCGGCTTTTTGCGCAAAAAATCGAAGTGAGTCTCGCTCAAGATAATCGACAGGAAGATAAGCACGAAGCCGGCGAGCAGGCGCGAGGTGAGCGCCTCCCCCATCAGCAGCACCGAAAACAACACGCCCGAAGGCGACTCCATCGAAAGAAGCAGTGAGCCCGTCGAGGCGGGGACATGCGCCAAACCGACGTTTTGGACGAGCAGCGCCACGCATGTGCAGCCCACCGAGAGGAAAACAGCCACACCGATAAACTCAGGCGTCCATGCAGAGAGGGGCGCCTGAGTCTCGAATAGCAGCGACGTGATTAAACTCAAAACGCCATTGCCCACAAACATCCAAAACGTGATGACGTTGATGTCCATCTTGCGACCGTACTTGGCAGTCACCGCCATCTGGATGGCGAAGAAGATCGCGCCGCCCAAGGTAATAACATCGCCGGCATTGAACTCGACGCTATCGAGCGCTACCAGGCCAATACCCGCCAGGCACAACAACGCTGCACCCAGGTTATACCGGGTAAGCTTTTCACCGCTCAGGACATAGCTTGCAAACGGCACAAGGATGCAATACGTGCCGGTCAAAAAAGCGCTCTTGCCCGCCGTGGTCTGTGCCAGGCCGATCGTCTGCAAACCGTAGGCACCCCACATGAGCGCGCCCATGCCAAGCCCGACGATCAGGTTGCGGGCATTGAAATGAGCGATGATGCGCTTATGGAAAATTGCAAACATAACCAGTGATGCCGGGAGAAAGCGAACATAGACCAGCTCGAACACCGGAATGGTGTCGAGTGCGTCCTTCATAGTGGTAAAGGAGTAGCCCCAGATAATCGCCACCGAAAGCAGTAGAACTTTCCAGAACAACGGCGAGCGTGCGCCGGCACCCCGGGGAATACCACCCGCGCCCAAATCCTCACGGGCTACAGGGCTATCGGGCATGTTTTCGATTTCGTTGGCAGCGTATTGGGCCATGGAACATCCTCGCACTCAATCTGGGCGTGGTGTCCGCACGCGTATGGCTGCGTGCCGCCTCATGGTCAAATAAAAACGGGACGCGCCGGACCCCCGGCACGCCCCGCTACTGTAGCAACAACCAAGCAGCCCGTGCAATTCACCGCACTAAAGCGTTTTGTTCCGCCGTTCTACCGAACGGCGGACCGGCCGACGCTGCGCGAGCTGCATTCACGCCAATCTGACGTTCAATTTCAAGGGCGCGACCAGAAGGTCAGCGCCCTTTCATTTCACGTCACCTTGGCGCAAATGCGGCTCGCTCGCTGGCATTAGCGCTGCATCGGCGTTAACGTTGCTGTACTAAATAAGCTTTGTTGACTCCAGCTTTTCGATAATCCAGTCGTTGGCTTTGATGACCGGGCGGCGGAAGACGACGCCCAGTGCCAGCGACGGAATCAGATAGCTCGCCAGAATGCCAAGTTCAACCCAGTACTCCATATGGTAGGCGCCAGCCATGGCGGCATGCATGGCGTTGATGCCGTGGGTGAACGGCAGGAACGGATAGATCGCCTGGAACACAGGGCCGGTCATCTCGATGGGGAACGTACCGCCCGAACCGCCGACCTGCATAACCAACAGCACGACGGCGAGCGCCTTACCGATATCACCAAACGACACGGTGAGCGTGTAGACGATATTGGAGAACACGAGACTCGCGACCCAGCCGGCAAGTACAAACTGCAGCGGGTTGTCGCATTGGATGCCAAAGAACAGGATGTCGCCCGCGCACACGAGTGTCGCCTGCAGCAGGGCCAGACCTCCAAAGAACAGGTAGCGGCCCAGGTAGATCTCGTGCAGGCGCACGGGGATCAGCTCGTTGATGAGTTCGTCGTCAACCGAGACCTTCATCATGGCTGCCAGCACGATCGAGCCCACCCACAGCGACAGGATCGTATAGAACGGCGCCATGGCCGAACCGTAATTGCGGATTGGATAGACCGGCTTACGATCGAGCGCGACGGGACCGGAAAGCGACACGGCCAAACCCTCGGGGTCGTTGCCGATCATCGTCTTGATCGTCGCCAGGTCACCCGACATCAGGGCGCCGTCGAGCTCGTCCTTGAACGCGCTGATCTTGTCCGATGCCTCACCCAGCTGGTCAGAAGCCTTGTCGACGAGCCCTGCAGCCTTGGAGAGACCCTTCGCGAGCGAACCAGAGGCGTCGGTCAGACCGCTCACGGCGCTATCCAAGTCACCCGAGATACCGTTCAGGGAATCCAGAACGCCCGAAATGGTCTTCTTGAGCTCCTTGGCCTTAACCGAGAACGTGGAATCGTAGTCGGACTTGGCTCCCGAGATACCCGCCTTGGCATCGGCGATGGCCTGGTCGACCTCGGCACGCGAGTTGTTGACCTCCGCCATGCCGTCCGAAAGGGACTTTGCGGTCGCCGTCAGGTCCTTCGCATTGTTGCGGTACTCCACGGCAATTCTGCCCAGCGACGTCGCAGCGGACTCGAGACCGTCTTTGAGCTTGTCATCACTCACCTGGTCGGCAAGGTTGCGGAGCTGATCGGCCATCGCATCGATATCGTCAGCACGCGTATTGAGCGCCGCTGCGGCTTCGTTGAGCTGAGACACCGTAAGGTCAACATGCTGATTCGCGGCATCGAATGCCTTCGCAAGCTCGGCGGACACGTTGTCGAACGAGCCCGCGCTTCCGTCAATCGCTGCGTCAACGGCATCGTTGGCGGCCTTGAGCGCTTCCTTGGAATCATTGATGCCGCTCTTGGCGTGCTCCATCAGCTGCTTCGTCGACTCATCAACGGTGCCCGTCTGCTTGAGCATGCCGCCCGCCGATGTCAGTGAATCGGACGTGGAGCTCAAAATGCCCGCCAGCGAAGTCGCGTTGGCTTGAACGTCCTGCAGGTCCTCGACCGAATCGCCCAGTGTCGAGGACAGGTTGGCGATAAAGCTGCTGACCTGATCGGTGCTCATGTAGTCGAGCAGGCTGGACACGGTTTTAAGACCGATGGTCGTGATGGTCTTGGTAAAGGTTTCGTTAACCTGGCTCTGGACGGCGCTCGACCCTTTCTCGGTCACGATCTGTGCGATAGCGTTGGCCTTCTGGTTCTCGTAGAACTCGATATCGGCATGCTTCACGTCGGTCGAAAAGAGCGTCATCATATCGGCACTAAACGTCTTAGGGATAACGACAGCCGCATAGTATGCGCCCGATTTGACGCCCTCGATGGCCTTTTCTCGATTGTTGAGTACAACCCAGTCGAAGTTCTCGTTGCCGCGCAGGGTGGCGGTTACGTTTTCGCCCACGTTGACCTCGACGGGAATCAGATCGCTCTCGTAACCCTCATCGGTGTTGACCACTGCAATCTTAAGGTTGCCGGTATTGCCGTAGGGATCCCAGCTTCCGGCGATGTTAAACCATGCATAGAGACATGGCACGATGATCAGGCCCATCACGACGACCATGCCGATCACGGAGCGAGACACGTTTTGGACATCGCGCTTAAACAGGTGCAGGATGTTTTTCATTTATGCCTCACCTCCTTTAGAGTGCTTGCCAAGCGAGGTGGTGTCCCCGTCGTTTCCGTTTACGTTGTCAGCGCCGTCGGCATCTTGAGCCTTACGATGCGCACCGATATGCGACAGACGGCTCGTAGGCTGTTCGCCTCCCTTGGCGCCACGCTCGCTGGCGTTGAGACCAAACATGCGACGGGCGGCAGGGATGGCAGCCGTGTGCTCGCGCATCTCGCGGCGAAGGTCCTCGTCCGAAAGCGCCGAGATACGCATCTGGGTATTGAGGCTCGCACGGATGTATTCGATGTTGATGAGCCAGCCGCAGATGGCGATAACCGAAATGATCCAGATAACGAGCAGGATGATCTTGCCGTTATTGTCGATATCGAGCACCGTCGAAAGCACAAAGAGCAGAACCTGCACGCCTACCACGGCGGCAAAACCGCCCTTGATGTAGTACGGGTAGCGATGCTCAAACGCCACGGCATGATCGAGCAGCTCGCGACGGTACGAATCCGAATCGAGCATGACGCGCATGGCCGTGCGCAGCGAATAGCGCTGGCGCGGCAGGTCGTTGGACTCGCAGATCATGAGGCCCGTCGTGGAAAGCTGCTTGTCAAAGAGCAGGTTGAGGTTGAGCAGCAGCGGACGCAGCTGCAAGCCAATAAAGAGTGCGATGGCAAGGAACACGCCCAGGATGCACAGGTTGAACAGGTAGTTGAACGAATACATGCCACCGACGGTCTCGCGCAGCAGGTTGATGCCATAGGTGAAGGGCAGCAGCGGATGCAGCCATTGGAAGAAACCTGGCATCATCTCGATGGGATACATGCCCGACGAGCCGGGGATCTGCACAATGACGAGGATGACGCCAATGGCTTTACCGATATGCTTAAAGGTAGTGGACAGCGCATAGATGATGTTGACGTAGGTGAACGAGATAGCGATGCCGCCCAGCACAAAGAGCAGCGGATTGACGCACTGAACGCCAATGACCAGGTCGCCCACCGTAACGATAATGGCCTGGAACGCGCCCAGGATCACCAGCAGCAGCCAGCGGCCAAAGTAGCCCTGACGCGCCGTAAAGCTACCGATGCCCTCGCGGTCGACCTCGAGTTTGTAGATGGCGATGAGCACGTAGCCGCCCACCCAAAGCGCCAGGTTGGTATAGAACGGGGCAATGCCCGAGCCAAAGCTCTTGACCGGATAGATCGACTTGGACGTCAGCTCAACCGGAGATGCCATGAAATCTGCCACGTCATTGACGTCGACGTCCATCAGGTCTGCCAGGTCGCCCATGGACTCAGAAGTCTGCAGGGCCGCGATGTCGTTGGCGGCGGTTGCGAGCCTGTCCTGGACCTTGGCAAGAGAGTCGTCGGTCTGGGACAGTGTGGTCTTGGCCTGTTTGAGCGTCGCATCGAGTTGGGTCAGCGTGCCACGCGCGTTCGCAATCGTGGGGGTCATACCCGACACAATGCCGGTCAAATCGCCCGAAACGGCGGCAAAGGAGTCAAGCGCGCTCGAAGCCTTCGGAAGTGCGTTCTGACCCAGATCGGTCTGAGCCTGACCGAGGTTAGCCGTACCGGTCTGAATTGCCGCGTTGAGTGCGTTGCTCGCGTTCGAGATTGCCGTAGCGTCGTTTGCCATGGCGCTCGACTGTGCAGAAAGGCCATCCTTGATGCTCTGCAGCTTCTGGTTTTGCTCGCGAAGCGAATCGATGGTCGATACAATGCGCGCGTCAATTTCCTCGGAACCTGTCGACGTGTCATTAACGAGAATCTCCAAGTGCCCGATAACGGCCTTATTGTGATCGATCGTCGCCTGGAGAGACTCGAGCGAGTTGTCGATGCGGGTGGTCGTAGATGTGACCGTACCCGTTAGCTTGCCAATCGCAGCGTTCGCGGAGGCTGACGTCTTGGTGAGTGCAAGGCTACCTTCCGAGAGTGCCTTGGAGAGCGAGGTGATAGAGTTGCCCGCCGTGGCGCGAGCCTCGCCCAGCAGGTCGTTGCCCTGGGAGATCGCCTGCGTTAGAGAGGGCGCCTGCCCCTGCAGGCCCGCCAGCGCAGCATCGGCCGAAGCAATCGAGCTGCTCGTCTTGTCGATGGCGGTGTTCATGTCGCCGATGGAATCGCGTACTTCGCCCAGGGTATCAGACGCCTCGGACACCGAGCCCGCCAGCGAATCCCGGGTCTGGGTCGCCTTGTCTTTAAGGTCGATGCCAGCATCTTTGGCAATGCCCGCGACGGTCTCGCCCACCGTGGAGACAAACTCCGAGTTGATCTGCTCCTCGATGGTATTGGCACCAGTGTCGGTGACCTTGGGCGCAATAGCGCTCTTCTTCTCGTTGACGTAATAGGTGAGCTTCGGCTGATGGTAATTGCCATCGAGCATCGAAACAAGATTGTCGGAGAAGTTCTTGGGGATTACGATGGCCGCATAGTACTCACCACTCTCGACGCCCTCTTTGGCATCGGCGGCCGAATCGACGAAGGTCCAGCCCAGCTGATCGTTCTCCTTGAGCTGATCGACGACCTGGTCGCCCGCATTGAGCTCGCCCACTAGGTCGTTCTGGGTGCCCTGATCGTTGTTGGCGATAGCGATTTTAATGCCCTGGGTGTTTCCATATGGATCCCAGTTAGCCACGATGTTGTACCAAGCGTACAGCGAGGGGATAACGCACACGCCCAGGGTAACCACCAAGGCGACGGGGTTCACAAGCAGTCGCTTAATGTCGCGCTTGAATATCGCAAAGGAGACCTTTGCATCGGATAGTTTGCTGCCGAGACTCACGCTTGGACCATCCATCCTGTCGTTGAATCAAATCGTACTATCAACAACCATTGTACGTAGGCGCTTTAGCGTCTCGAAGCACAATGGTATTGAGTTTTGCGGGTAGCAATATACTACGAAGATTAGTTAACGTACAGTTGTACAGTATCTCAAATTTCAGCAGGTCGCAAAACCACAACCCGCACAAATTAACAATCCGAATAGTCATTGGGAACGTTCTTAAACGACTAGTCAAACAAGAACGTCCCCGATGACTACTTAGGGCCACGAAAGCGTCGCCGGTTGAGCATAAGTCAGCGAAAACGCCCCTAAGCGAGCAAGGTGACGTGAAAGAGGAGGGAAGCGTACTTCGGTACGCGACCGACGATTGAACGTCAGATTGCCGCTTAGGGGCGTTTGCAGCGTCGACCGGTCTGCCGTTCGTTAGAACGGCGGAACCAAAGGCGTAACTACTTAACTACATCAAGTTGCAGACAGCCGCCGCGAAGGCTACGGGGTCCTCGGGGAGGATGCCCTCGACCAGCAAAGCCTGGTCGTAGAGCAGGCCGGAGTACTGCTTGATCTTGTCGGCGTCGCCTGCCTTCTGGGCAGCGACAAGCTTGTCAAAGACCGGGTGCTTGGCGTTGAGCTCGAGCACGCGCTGGCTCTTGGGCATGCCGTCGGGCGCGCCCTCGGGTCCCTTCTGGAGCACCTTCTCCATCTCGAGCGAAAGTGGGCCCTCGGTGGTGATACAAGCGGGGGCATCGGTCAGGCGCGCGGAGACGGCGACTTTCTCGACCTTGTCACCGAGCGCCTCCTTCATAGCGCTAAAGAGGTCCTCGTTCTCCTTGGTGGCGTCCTCGGCCTCCTTCTTCTCGTCCTCGGTCGCCAGGTCAAGATCACCGGTCGCAACGTTCTTGAGCTCTAGATGACGATCCTCGACCTCGGGCTCGGCACCGTCGGCCACAGCCTTCTCGGCAGCCTCGCGGGCAGCATCGTCCTCGTAGATCTTGGGCATATCGGCGGCAACGTACTCACGCATAGCCTGGAACGTGAACTCATCCACATCCTGCGTCAGCAGCAGCACGTCATAGCCGCGGTCGAGCACGCCCTTTACCACGGGCATCTTGGCCAAGCGCTCACGCGAGTCGCCGGCGGCGTAGTAGATGGCCTTCTGATCCTCAGGCATGCCCTTGGCATACTCGGCCAGGGTAATCATCTTCTGTTCCTTGGCAGACCAGAACAGCAACAGGTCGGCGAGCTCATCGGCCTTCATGCCATAGCTCGAGTAGATGCCGTACTTAAGACCGCGGCCAAAGTTCTCAAAGAACTTCTCGTAGGCCTCGCGGTCGTTGTCACGCATATCCTCAAGGTCGGCGGTAATCTTCTTTTCCACACGCTTGGCGATGGCCTTGAGCTGACGGTTCTGCTGCAGCGTCTCGCGCGAGATGTTGAGCGACACGTCGGCGGAATCCACGACGCCGCGGACAAAGTTGTAGTAGTCGGGCAGCAGGTCGTCGCACTTCTCCATGATCAGGACGTTGGAGCTGTAGAGCGCCAGACCCTTCTCGTAGTCCTTGCTGTACAGATCGAACGGCGCGCGTCCCGGCACAAACAGCAGGGCATCGTACTCGAGCGTGCCCTCGGCGTGGAAGCTGATGGTGCGCGCAGGATCGTCAAAGTCGTGGAACGTGGACTTGTAGAACTCGTCGTAGTCCTTCTGCTCGACATCGGAGCTGTGCTTCTTCCAGATCGGTGTCATGGAATTGACGGTCTCGAGCTCCTGGTAGTCCTCGTACTCGGGCTTGTAATCGTCGCCGGCGTCCTCGGGCTTGGGTTTCTGGCGGCTCTTGGACACCATCATCTGGATCGGGTAACGCACATAGTTACTGTACTGCTGAATCAGGCTCTTGAGACCCCACTCGGTCAGGAAGCGATCGTAGGTCTCGGCCTCGCCGTCGGCATCGAGCTTCTCGTTCTCGCGCAGCGTCAGGATGACATCGGTACCGTGCTCGGCGCGCTCGCCGTCCTCGATGGTGTAGCCCTCAAGACCGTCGGATTCCCACACATGGGCGACATCCTCGCCGTAGGCGCGGCTGACGACCTTCACATGGCTGGCGACCATAAAAGCCGAGTAGAAGCCCACGCCAAACTGACCGATGATGTCGACATCGGAGCCCTGCTGCTCGGCGTTCTCGGTCTTAAACTCCTCGGAGCCGGAATGGGCGATGGTGCCCAGATTGCGCTCCAGCTCCTCGGCGGTCATGCCAATGCCGTTATCCGAGATGGTAATGGTGCGGGCGTCTTTATCAAAGGAGACGCGAATGGCCAGGTCGCCCTGGTCGATCTTGACGCTCGGGTCCTGCAGGCTCTTAAAGTTGAGCTTGTCGACGGCGTCGCTCGCGTTAGAGATAAGCTCGCGCAGGAAGATTTCCTTATTGGTGTAGATGGAGTTGATCATGAGGTCGAGCAGTTTTTTGCTCTCGGTCTTAAATTGACGCATGTGCAGTCCTTTCGCGCTACCCCCGTCCGCAAAAACGGCCCGGTTGCCCGAGCCGCATCGCAGACCTGCTATGTTCAGACTTAGATTTTATAACCCAATAGCGCGCATATATACATACGGAATCGAAAAACTGTATGTCCGAGCGCTCCAATGCGTCAATTGCCAAGGAGTGTCCCCAGCTGCCGGCAGAAAAGGAACGTCCCTATCTGCCATCTACGCGCTTGGCCATCCAGACATGGGGCTGGCCCTCGTCTTCGTAATCTACCGGGGCAATTTGCGTGTAGCCCGCCTTTACATAGAGCGGCAGCACGTATTCCTGCGCATGCAGCTTAATAAGCTTGGCGCCGGCATCGCGTGCACACGAAGCACTGGTCTCCACGATCGCACTCGCCAGTCCGCGACGACGCATAGCCGGCAGCACGGCGACGCGCCCCATAATGTAGGTCTCCCCCGCCGCAACGCCTTCGTCCATGTCGCATGCCGGCAACACCGGGGCCTCTGCGTCAGCCACGCGCTCAAGCTCTTCGGGAAACACGCGCGAGCAACCGGCAAGCTCGCCGTCTACATAGAGCGTCACATGAATGCAGTTTGGATCCTCGTCGATAGCGTCGAACTCATTCTCGTAGCCCTGCTCGTCCATAAAAACGACGCGGCGCACCAACGCCGCGTCATCAAAGCATCCCGTCTTAAGTTGGATATCCATGGCTGCCCTTTCATTCAATGCGAACGTTAGGGACAGATTTTAGCGAAAATGAGCTCCGCGTACGCTAAACTTCGCGCGAGCCTTCGCCAGGCAGTCGTAATGACCCACGTTATGGGCATCGCTCGCGATGAAGCTGTACAGGTTCTGATCGAACAGGCGCTGTGCCGGCTTTTTCTCGCGACCAAAGCGACCGCCGGCAATAAAGTCCGCCGAAGCCTGCAGCTTGCAGCCCATATCGACCAGACGCTCCGCCACGCTTACATCCTTTTGAACCGCACGATAGCGCTCAGGATGAGAGATGATCACCTGGTAGCCACGGCACTGCAAATCGTAAATCGTGTTCTCGTACTCTCTAAACGCATACGCATCGGCATGCGTCGAAAGTTCGAGCAGAAACTCGTTGGTCCCATCGAAATGCAAGTGCTCCGCGGCATCGATACCAAGCTCAACGAGCTTTCGATGGTTGACCTCGAAGCCCATCTGGAGCGGAAAACCGTCAGCGTTATCACGCAGCAGCTCAAAGGCATCCCACATCTTGTCGTAATCAAAATAGGGATCACGGCAGTGAGGAGTGCAAACGATTCTGGTTACACCGGCCCGCTTGGCAGCCTCGAGCATCGCCAAGCTCTCATCGAGATCGGCGGCGCCGTCGTCTACACCCGGCAAGATATGGCAATGAATGTCACGCATAGGTCAGCCTTAATCAACTAAACGTTTGCTCGGTTGGTGAAGATGCCCTTTTTGGAAGTCCCCTGATCGTCGGAGCCCTTCTTAACCTTCTTACCGTCCTTGGTGTAGTAGGAGTAGTAGTACTCGCTGGTCTCGGTCTCGCAGTAGTTCATAACGGTACCGATGAGCTTGACCTTCTCGGACTTCTTAAGCTGACCGATGGCGTTGAGCGCCTCCTCGCGCTTGGTGAAGTCCTCGCGCACCACGAACAGCGTGCCGTCGGTCAGGCTGGCAATCTCGGCAGCATCGATGAAGGTGCCGACCGGGGGAGCGTCGAAGATGACGTACTGGAACTTAGCAGACAGTGCCTTTACCAGCTTGGCAAAGCGGTGAGAGACGATGATGTCGGCAGGATTGGGAATATGCGGCTCGGCATCGAGGAAGTAGAAGTTCTTCTGACCCGTCTCGACAATTGCCTGGTCAATGGAGATCTGCTCGGAAAGAACCGCATAGAGTCCGCCGCGCGAACGAACGCCGAGCATATCGGAAAGGGACCTGCGGCGCATATCGGCCTCAACCAGGAGCACGGACTTGCCACTCGTGGCAATTGCCTGAGCAAGGTTAATGGAAACCGTAGACTTGCCCTCGTTGGGAATCGAGGAGGTAACGGTGATGGTGCGAATGGGGTCGTCCACGCTCGCAAAGCGGATGTTGGCCAGAAGGGTCTTGGCGGCATTCTGTACAACGAGCTTATCGGTGTTCTTTGCCTTAGCCATGCCTATTTACCACCTTTCATAGCCGGAATTCGGCCAACAACGGGAATGCCCAGGAGCTCTTCTGCCTCTTCGGCACCGCGGATGCGGGTGTTGAGCATGTCTGCCAAAACGACATAGGCAACTGCGATAAAGATGCCCGCGAGGAACGCGACAGCAACGTACAGCATACGCTTGGGGCCGCTGGGGGCTTCGGGGGTCTTAGCCTCGTCGATAACGTTGATGCTCTGGGCAGCGCCGACGTTCTGAGCGACCGTACTCACCGAGCTAGCTATGGCCTTTGCGACCTTAGCCGTCTCCTTGGCATCGGTGCCGGTAACCGAAAGCGTAATGACACGCGTGGTGGTCTCGGAGGAAACAGACACCTTGTAGTCATCCAGATCGGTGAGGCCCAGTTCATTGGCTGCGCCGCTCTTAACGCTATCGCTATCCAGCAGCGTGGCGATATCGTTGGAAAGCATCTGACTCGCCGAGAGATCGTTGTAGCTCATCTGACCGCTATCGTCGGTCTTGGCGAGAATGTACATGCTCGTCGTCGCGGTATAGGTGTTGTCCATCGCAACGAAGGACACGATGCCCATGGCGATCGCGCAGACCACCGGAAGGGTGATGACCAGCTGAAGGTGCTTCTTCAGCAGCTGGAACAGTTCGAGAAGGGTCATGCAGCTTGCCTTTCATTTCCCCAGTTCGGATTGACAAAACTGTCCGTATGTTATCGCATCTTTTTACCGAGACCAAACTCTATACATAAGAAACAGGCTCTCCTGTAAAAATGTCGGAAGCAATCGTAAAATTGCACAACAACGCCGCACCCGAAAGTCAAATGCGGCGTCTACATCAATATCTATGTTGTATCGCTATGCGAATGGCTCGTCCTGCTGTATGGGAAACGTCACCGTAATGGTGGTTCCCACGCCCAACTCGCTCGACAGATCGAGCGTGGCGTGATGATACAGGGCCGCATGCTTGACAATGGCAAGCCCCAGACCGGTTCCGCCGCGTGCCTTGGACCTACTCTTGTCCACGCGATAGAACCGCTCAAATACCTTGCCCTGTTCTTCAGGCGCGATACCGATTCCCGTGTCGGCGACCGCAAGGAACGGATGGCCTTCGTCGTTGGTGCCGCACTGCAGCGTAACCGTACCGCCGGGTCGATTGTAGCGGATGGCGTTGCTTGCCAGATTATAGATGAGCTCGTCAATCAAGCGCGACACGCCCTCGATGACCACAGGCTTGGTCTCATGACTTATCGTCACATTCGCCTGACGGGCGACCTGTTCAAGACGCTGCTCGACCGCGTAGATGGCACGCGAGAGCTCAATAGGCTCCGTGGACCCAATGGGCACCGCCTCGCCCTCAGCTGCACGCTCGGCCTCGTCCAAGTTAGACAGCGTAAGGATATCGTTGACAAGCGCTGCCAAGCGGCCCGCCTCACGATAGATGCGACCGCCAAAGTTGCGCAGGTCGCCCTCGCCCTCGACCATGCCGTTTGCGATGAGCTCGGCATAGCCCGAAATCGCCGTAAGCGGCGTCTTGAGCTCATGGGTGATATTCGCCGTGAACTCGCGGCGCATACGGTCGTTGTCCGCTAGCACCGCCATTTGGCGCTTGAGTTCCTGGCGCTGCGACTCGATACGCTCAAGCATGGGGACCATCTCGGCATAGGCGTGCTCATAGCTACGGCGTGGGTGGTCCAAATCCACCTCTTGCAACGGCGCGATGATGGCACGGGACTCGCGGCGCGCCATAAAAAACGAGAGTACCGCACCCGCTGCTGCGATAAGCAGCATCGGCGCCACCATCGACAGCAAAATCGCCGCAACGCCAGGCTGGGCCTGCGCCAAGCGGACAACCTGGCCGTTATCAAGGGCGACGGCGCGATACAGCATAATCTCGTCGAGCGTAGAGCTTGCGCGCTCCGCGGAACCCAAACCACTCTCAAAGGCCTCGATGACCTCGGGGCGATCGCCATGGTTGGGCAGTGTGGAAGGCGACGCCTCGTTGTCGTAGGCAACCGATCCATCCTTGTTAATCAGCGTGATGCGCAAGTCCTCGCGATCGAGACTACGCAAGAACGGGATGGGCTCCTGCTGTTCGTCGAGAGCGGCAGCAATGAGCTCGGTTTCCTGCGCCAGATTGGCACTCGTGGCATCCGCCAAGGTGTTTTGCACAAAGAACGCACCCAGCACCGTAAACGCCACGATAACCGCCATGGCGCAGACAAAGATCGTCACAAAAACGCGGTGCGACAGCGTATGTTTTCCCTGGGGGGCGAAGACCACGGGTTACTCCTCCGATGCGGTGGCCGCGGTGTCGTCGCCTTTGGCACCATCGCCGGCAGAAGGCTCGGCCAAGCGGTAGCCCACGCCGCGCACGGTCTCGATGGCGCTGGCATGCTCGCCCAGTTTTTGGCGAAGCGTCTGCACGTGCACGTCAACGGTGCGCGAACCGCCGTCGAAGTCCCAGCCCCACACGCTCTGCAGCAACGACTCGCGGGTAAAAACCACGCCGGGCTTGCGCATGAGGTACTCGAGCAGGTCGAACTCGCGCAGGGTGAGCTTAAGCGGCTCGCCGGCAACGGTCACCTCGCGATGGCTGGGCGAGAGCACGATGTCGCCCACGCTGAGCACATCGCTCGCCTGCTTGACCATGCCGCCGCGACGCAGCAGTGCGCGGCAGCGGCTCGCAAGCTCCATGAGCGAAAACGGCTTAGTCAGGTAATCGTCGGCACCGCCATCGAGCGCCATCACCTTGTCGAGCTCGGTATCCTTGGCGGTAAGCATCATGATGGGCACCGTCGCCGTCAGGCGATCGGCACGCAGTCGACGCATAATCGCCAAGCCATCGGTATCGGGCAGCATGATGTCGAGCAGGACGGCATCGGGTACCCGTCGCGCCACGGCAGCCTTAAACTCACCGTCGCACGAAAAGCCTTCGGCCTCAATCCCCTGCTTGCGCAGCGCATAGACCGTCAAATCCCTGATGTTGTCATCGTCCTCGACGTAATAGATCATGTTGAACCCCTTTGCGGCCGGCATGACCGCATCTTAACCCTAAAGGCACCTGTAAAAGACAGCGTCAGCCAAAACGCCCCGTCAAATAATCCGCGGTGCGCGGATCGGACGGATTCTTGAAGAGTTGCGCGGTGGGCGCGTGCTCCACCAGCTCACCCAGCAAAAAGAACGCAACCGAATCGGAAATACGCGCGGCCTGCTGCATGTTGTGCGTCACGACCACCAGCGTGCAGGTCTCCTTGAGCTCGCAGGCCAACTGCTCCACCACCAACGTCGACACAGGGTCGAGTGCCGAAGTCGGCTCGTCCATCAGCAGAATGTCGGGCTGCACGGCAAGTGCGCGGGCGATGCACAGGCGCTGCTGCTGTCCACCCGAAAGACCCAGGCCCGACTCTTTGAGCTTGTCCTTGACCTCGTCCCACAGGGCAGCGCGACGCAGGGAGTCCTCGACCAGCTCATCGAGCACGGCGCGGTCGCGCACACCCATACCGCGAGGACCGTAGGCGACGTTGTCGTAGATGCTCATGGGAAATGGGTTGGGGCGTTGGAACACCATGCCCACGCGCTGGCGCAAACGGCAGATGTCGCAATCGCCCAGGATATCTTGACCATCGAGCGCGATCTTGCCCTCGATGCGGCAATCCTTGATGCCGTCGTTCATGCGGTTAAAGCAGCGCAGCAACGTGGACTTTCCGCAGCCCGAAGGCCCGATGAACGAGGTGATCTGCTTGTCGCGGATCTTGATATTCACGTCCTTGAGCGCATGGTGGTCGCCATAGAACAGGTCGAGGCCCTCGACGTCGATGCGCGTCGGCGAGGCGGCAAGATCCTCTGCCGTGGGGCGAGTCGCATCCCCAACCTCGCGCTCATGCGCGGCCTCGGCCTGCGCTTCCATGAGTTCTTCAAGCTCCGTGGGCTCCACAGCCGCAGCAGCCGTCATACCGCACACCTCCATATCGATATCAATTCAGCAGTATCGATAGTAGGAATCGCGGCTCATACGCACGTGAGCACATTGTCAAGTGTTTGTAAGGGCACGCTAGCTATGCGGCGGGCAGCTCGATGGTGAATATCGTGTGTTCGGGCGTCGATTCACATGCAACGGTACCGCCGTGTGCCGCGATGATCTCCTTGGCAATAGCAAGGCCCAAACCGGCACCACCGCGATTGGTCGCACGCGCCGCATCCAGGCGATAGAACTTCTCAAAGATCACCTTGAGCTTAGCCGCAGGGATAGGATCGCCCTGATTGATAAAGCGCACGCGCACGCCGCCATCGTCTTGGCGCCTGGCCTCAATCGTGATAGTCGAGCCCTCATAGCTATAGGCGACGGCGTTTTTCATGATGTTGTTAAACACGCGGGCCATCTTATCGCCATCCACGAGCACCGTCAGGTCCTCGCGAATATCAACCTGGGCTTCCTTATGTTGCTCGTTGAGGATGGGATAGAACTCGTCAGCCACCTGAGCCAGCAGCAACCCCAGATCAACATAGCCGCGCGTGAGCACGATATCGTGGAAGTCAAAGCGCGTGATATCGAAGAACTCTTCGATGAGTGCATCGAGCCGGTGCGCCTTGTCGAGCGCCACGCCCGTAAAGTGCGCACGTTGCTCAACCGGCAGCTCAGGAGCCTCTTGCAGCAGCGAAAGATAGCCCACCACACTGGCAAGCGGGGTGCGTAGGTCATGTGCCAAGTACGTGACCAGATCGTCCTTGCGATGAGACTCGTCACGCAAGGCCTGTTGCACCTTGCGCTCGCGATCGCGCACACGGTTGAGTGCGCCCTCGACCTCCAGGAAGTCGCCGTCGATGTTGTCCCAGGTGTCGGGGTGATCGATCAGGCGATCTTGAATACGAGCGGCCAGCACACAATCGGCATGCTGCTCGCCCTGCTCATAGCCCTGGTAGTACAGGGCGCGGCCGCAAAAGAACAGCACGCACACGGCAAGCGCCAGCACAAAGCCAAGCATGTTGAATACAAAGCCGGCATCGAACAGCACCGGCCCTTCGATGCCGCCGAGTGCCATGGCGCCAATCGCCAACGTCATGGCCCACGCGGCACCGCCAATCACCACGCAGCGGCGTACGATTTCAAATCGATCGATCAGCAAAAAGCCGACAAGCAGCACCGCCAAGATTCCAGCGATGTTATCGATGCCAATCAGCAGCAGGCTCAGCAAAAAGAGCAGCACCGTTGCAAGCGCGCGGTTGTCGACGACCGACCTCACGTATTCAAAGAGTCGATCGGGCACCTCGAATGCCTGCCTATCGTCTTTTGTCATGTCCACTTCCCCACCATCAAAGGCGTTATTCGATTATGTAGCCGACGCCCCAGACGTTTTTGATAAAGCGCGGCTTTTGAGCGTCGTCACCGATCTTTTCGCGCAGGTGGCGAATGTGCACCATCACCGTATTGTTGGAGCCGGGCATAAAATCCTCGTTCCACACCGCGCGGAACAGATCCTCCACGGCCACCACACTGCCGCGATGCTCGACCAGATACAGCAAGATGGAATACTCGATGGGCGTGAGGCGCACCGGCGCACCGTCCACCATTACGGAACGAGCATCGCGGTTGATCTCCAGGCCGTCGAGCTGGATGATCGGCGACTCGGCCACCTGCGCGCGGCTACCGTAGCTGGTGTAGCGGCGAAGCTGAGCATGCACGCGCGCGATGAGCTCAAGCGGACGGAACGGCTTAACCACGTAATCGTCCGCGCCAAGCGAAAGGCCCTCGATCTTGTCTTGCTGGGCATCGCGCGCCGTCAGCATGATCACGGGATAGGTATGGCTGGAACGGATCGTACGCAGCAACTCAAGCCCATCGATATCGGGCAGCATGACATCCAGCAGCGCAAGATCGAACTCCTGCTCCAAGATTGCCTTGGCAGCATCGGCCCCGCTATAGGCGACCTGTACGTCAAAGCCTTCTTTTGTAAGGTAGATACCAACCAAGTCGGCGATGGCCTTTTCGTCATCAACTACCAAAATGCGCTCGTTCATGCGTGCTCCTCTCGCGCTCCATTATGCCCGAGGGGGCGCATGCCACACACAACAAGCGTGGGTGATTAAGTCGGCCTTAAGCACCCTTGTGCCCGTTCGGGCGCGGATGTGGGCCACGCACGCACGCGATGATCGCCGACGCCGGCAAACGATATACTCTAGTTCCAGAAGAGACCATCCCGTCGAAAGCGAAATCTGTGAAGTCCCTCACCTCTTTTGCAAAGCGCTCAGCTCAGCTTGCCGCCGGCTTTGTCTGCGCTATCGCCCTTGCCGCTGGCGTGCCCACCGTCGCCGGCGCCCAAGTACTCACGACCGACAATGTTTGCGGCAAAACCGCCGACGCGCGCGGCATCACGGCCGAAAATCTGCCCGATATCGATGCGACCAATGCGCTCGTCATGGGCAAAGACGGCACCGTCTACTATGGGCGCGGCGCCGATGAGCAGGTTAAAATCGCCTCGATCACCAAGGTCATGACCGCGATCCTAACCGTCGAGAATTGCAAGATGGACGAGAAGGTCACGGTGAGCAACGCCGCAGCCACCGTGGGTAATTCGACCGCCGGCTTGCTCGAAGGTGACGAGCTTACCGTGGAGCAGGCACTGCGCGGCCTGATGATTCCCTCGGGCAACGACGCCGCCATCGTGCTCGCCGAATATATGGGCAAGAAGATCGACCCTAAGACCAAAGACGCCGAGGCCACATTTGTGAAGGCCATGAACGAGCGCGCTAAGAAGCTCGGCTGCACCGGTACGCTTTTTGAAAACCCGCATGGTCTGGACTTTGATGAGTGGGCTGGCGATATGCACTCAACCGCACACGACGTAGCGCTGATGATGCAGGAGGCCATGAAAAACGACACGATCCGCGAGGTCGTAGCGAGCGAGGATTCCTGGATCGAGGTCACGGGCGCCGACGGCACCGACCATTCGCATTCCATGGACACGCATAACTATTTGCTGGGCCAAGATGGCAACATCGGTGGCAAGACCGGCACTACCGACGATGCAGGCTATTGCTTTACGGGTGCCTACAACCGCGATGGCGACGAGATCTACACCGTCGTTTTGAACTCCACCACCACCGACCAGCGCTTTACCGATACCGCAACCCTTGCCAATTGGTACTACGGTCACAAGGTGACGGTCGCAATCGCCAACACGCAGGAAAAGACCGCCAACGGCAACCCGCTTATGGCGCGCATCGGTCAAACCGACTGGACTGATAAGACGATCGACGCCACACTCGCCGATCCTACGGCGCAAGCGACCGTGTTTTCCCTTGCCGGCGAGGTGACCGAAAAGGTTAGCTACGACGATCTTTCGGGCACGGTGCATGTGGGCGACAAGGTGGGCAGCATTACGCTCAAGCAGGACGGCACCAAGATCGCCGTCATGGACCTGGTTGCCGACGAGGAAGGGGCAGGGCCGAATCCCATTGAATGGCTACTCGTGAAGCTCGACCGCCTGGGCCGCCGCATCGACAACCGCCCACTCACGGCAGAAAGCGAGACCGTCGCCAAGGCACCCGAGGTGTAGGGCCAAAGCGATATCACATCGAACCAAATGAGGCGTCCAACGGGGCGCCTCATTTTTTGAGGGTTCGAATCCCCAGCCTCTTTTCTCCACAAAAAAAGGGCCCCAAATGGGACCCTTCTTCAAATTCGTACTGGCGGAGAGCTGGGGATTCGAACCCCAGATGCCCTTTTGGGGCATACTCGCTTAGCAGGCGAGCACCTTCGGCCTCTCGGTCAGCTCTCCGTAACAGCCGTTCTATAGTAACCAAACAGCCGAAGTTGGGCAAGAGGGAATTTGGAGCGATTCCATTTTTACCTTTCCCGCACCGCCTCCAACAAATAGTCGCGCATATACGGAATTGCAAACGAAACACAGCCATAGCCCGCAGGCTCAATCAACCCCGCATCGATGAGACGTTTACGATACGAGCCGACCTTGTTCGCCGGCAGCCCCATCTTTTTGGCGATATCACCGTTGGCAATCTCATCGCCCTCGCATTGAGCCATTGCCGCGAGATACTGAAACTGTCGTTCTGAAACCCTGCGCAGCGCCGGGGCAATCACCATAGCATTAAAGCTATCAAGAGCTGCTTGGATACCCGTACGCGCGGACCCTTCGTTCACGCTCTCCGCCCCGCTGCGCGCAGCAGCCTGCCAAGCGTAATATCCGACCAACTGGACCATAAAGGGATAGCCTGCTGACGCCTTTGTTAATAGCTCAGCGGCGTCTTCATCGAGCTCCTTGCCCGCTCGTCTCATTGTATCCTCAAACGATCCGCCGACTTCAAAATCGGAGAGACGAGTGAGTTCGATATGTTTTGCCCGCTGAAGGAACGTAAGGGTATCATCAACCACCACGCCATCCACCGATGTTGGCAAGCCAGCGAATGCAAAAGCGACATTCGCCCCTTGGCGAATCAAAAGCTGCATCTCATTGCCCAGCTCGCGCATTTCCTCAGTTGAGGCATCCTGAATCTCGTCGAGCGTAATGAACAGGCCATCGCGTTTCGCGGCATCGTACATCGCCTCGCCCAAATGAGAGGCCGACTTTGACACCTCCACGGAGCCGAGGCTGACTCCTAAAATCGATGGGGAAATCGACATTGACTCAAGACGAACATTTCGCTGCAGAGCCTCGAGGATCCTAGTGCAAAAACCGGCATTTGAGGCCACGTCAACGACCTCGAATCCCTTTTTTCGCGCAAGATCGCCCAATGCGTTGAGAAGCACCGTTTTGCCCGTGCCTCGGACACCCGAGATGCGCATAAGTCGATCGGGGGCACCAGGACCATTCTCTAGTGCCTCGGCAAAGTCATCCAAAACAGCATCGCGCCCGATAAGCTCAGGCGGATTCATGCCCGCCGTTGGCTTAAAGGGATTAATTGCTTTCGGCATTCAATCCTCCTCTGCTAGTTTTAACAACTTTAGCAAAGTTTAGCAACTTTAGCAGAGTTTAACAGGTTTAGCAGACCTAGCCGCTTTTGACCTTACCGGTCCTGCTGGAGCCACCCACCTGAGCCAATACAAATGGCTCCATTCAATTTGTCGGCGACCTGCTCGATACAGTAATTCGTACTTTAATTCGTTACGACTTAATTCGTTATACCTTATCTATACGCAAATGTTCCCGGTACCGCCGGTAGCAGTAGCCCCTTCGTTTTGTCGGCATGGCGAGCAAATGGGATGACAAGCGCGGTCCAGCCCTTCTATGCCGCTCCTACCCCAGCGAGCGGTTGAGGGAGCCGAGCTCGTCGTTGCCCATGGTGCGCCACATTTGGTAGATGCAGCCGCGCGCCAAGAAAAAGAAGCCGTTATCGACGAGCTGCACGGCGGCATCCGCGAGTTGATTGGTCACGGCGGGCACCGGCGGCAGCTCAAGACCTGCCTTGCGGATGGTCTCGACAGCCCCCTCAAACGTGGGCGGTTTGATGACGCCCATCTCGTTCATAAGGCCCTGCATTTCCTCCTGCGCACTGCCGCCCGATTCCTCGCCGCGCGGCACCAGGCGATAACATGCCAGCGCCAGCTCGAGCTGGTCGCAGTTCCAGTAGGCGAATGCCAGGCGATAGAACAGGTAGCCGATCGAAGGCCGGTCGCTGGCAATGCGCAGGCCGTGGCGCGCCACCTCTATAATCTCGTCATAGCGCTCCAGGCGTGCTAGCACGTTGATGAGCGCAAAGTGCGACTGCATGGACGAGCGCGCCAAATCGTAGAGACGACGCACCTCGGGCAGTGCACGCTCAAAGTCCTCTTGTTCGGCGTAAAAGCTGCAGATCTCGTGCTGGGCAAAGTACAGCGCATCGGGCGCACGAAGGATTCGCACAGAGCGGTCCTCTTCCAACACCGGCAGTACCATACGCACCAGCTGGTTGTCGCAGAACTGGGTCTGCACCGGTCCCGTCGCCAAAAGCTCAGCAACAGTACACTTGGCTTCCAGTTCCTCGACAAGGCGAGAAAAGCCCTCGAAAGCACCAGCTCGGTCAACTTTGGATTGCTCGCGCAGCTCGACGACGCGGGCAACATACGGATCGTTGTCCTCCTCCATGACCTCAAGCTCGTCAGCCGTATCAGCGAGCAGTAAATCGCGAAGCGCAGGCGGCAATGGACGATGGTCATCACGTGGTCGGGCGTGAACTTCTGCAGACTCAATCATGTCCGGCGCATCTGCCTCATACGCCTCAAGCACACGCTTGCACGGCATATCGTCCATGTCCATGCTCTCAAGATCCTTGGCGACAGAAACGCAATCGGCCAGATAAGCCGCACGGCCAAAGGAGTACGTTTTAACAACGCGCTCGCCCTGCTCGCCGTCGGGAGCCGCAATCTGCACGTAGCAGCGCGTGATGCGAGCACCCGAGGCAAAGCAAGCCGCTGCGAGTGTAAGCGCAATACGCGCATCGTGCTCGGTGGCCCATGCTGCGCGCTTAGGCTCATCTACCTCGCGCCAGGCGTCATCTTGAGCATCGTATTCGCGCTGCGGCATAGCATCGACAACCGTGCGGCCAAATCGCACCAGCATGATGCCCTCGGCGACGTTCACTCGATAGGTGTAATCGAGCCGCGTGACCACGTTGAGCGCTTCTACGATACGTGCAAAGCGGGTGCGAACGTCCCACTCGCCACCCGGCTGGCACGCAACCGTCCCCGGCTTGGCCCACGGGTTGTCATTCGACAGCGTTTCGAGCAGGCGAGGAACGTCGTTTGTCGTCTTGCTGATGTGCCATAGGTCAAAGAGCGAGCAGCCCTCAAAGCTTGGCGACGAGGCAACGGGGCCCAACCCTGCCCCAATACGCTCAAGAATGCCCGATAGGCGGTTCAGGCGGCTCTCGACGGCAAGCAGGATATCGATCTCGTCCTGGTCCAGCAGGCTACGGTCAAAATTGAGATAAAAGAGCCTCGAGCGATCGATGCGCGCCAGGCTCATTTCGGTTTTGGCCGCAATGGTGCGCAGGCGAGGCAGATTGACTTCACCCATCAAAGCGGCGGCATAGCGCTCAATGCCACCTGGATTATCTGTATGGTCAATGCGGTAGAGCAACGTTTCGATTGCATCGGGCAGCGGCGTGGAATCAAAACCCAGCAGTACCTCAACCGGCTCGGGGAGTTTTACAAGTTTGATCTTGTCGACGGCATTTTTCATGCCCTCGTCAAGGCCGTCACCGTCTGCCGCGCCTAAGACAGCGTTTTCAGAATCGGCGAATATGACGTAGCGCAAGAACATCGAGGCCATGAACTCACCGTAAGGAAGGGAGCGGGTCGAATTCCATGTCTCGTGATCGGACTGTTCGCGCATGGGACCTTCGGGAGAGCCGACGGTTCGCGCGCGCACGCGCATCGTGCCGTTTGCTCCCCTCACCATAATCTCACCAATACTGGAATCCGACTCGTCAAGGACCAGTTCCATGTCGGGATCGTTGGGCAGCGGAGCCTCGCTGACGGGGCGGTCCACCTTGTACACCTCGCCCGAAACGCTTACGTAGCCCAAAAGCGACACATGACTTTTGCCAACGAATTCGACGACATAGCAAGATTCATGCTGATCCTCGCCAAAGAGTTTCCAGACCACGCCATATGAGCGTCCCGCAGGCTGCTCGGGCATCGCCGGAAAGCGCTTTTTGGGATCGAGAAACCTGAGCTTGTATGTCGGACGCTCTGCCACGAAGTATCACCCTGATCGGTCGCTTGAAGAAGGAGTGGTCGCGAATTAGTCGCGACATCTACTCGGAATCTTACACGAGTCGACAGGAAATCGTCCGCTTTACGCCCGCGCCTCGACCGAGGTTCGAATCAATGCGGTGTTTACGTAAAAGAAAAGCCCCCGTTGCCGGGAGCTTTAATCTCAAATGGTGCGGCGTATAGGATTCCGCGCATCCGCTGCGCGGATCCGCACCGGCTTCGCCCGCCTGCCGGCGTGCTCGCCCGCGGGCTAAAAACGCTCCGCGTTTTCTTTACGCCCGCGCCTCGACCGAGGTTCGAATCAATGCGGTGTTTACGTAAAAGA